>MFMS01000001.1 GCA_001783525.1 Candidatus Kaiserbacteria bacterium RIFOXYB1_FULL_46_14
CTTTAAAGAAAGCGTAACAGCTCACTGGTCGAGAGTCCTTGCGCCGAAGATGATCGGGGCTCAAGCATATTACCGAAACTGCGGATTTGTACTTTCTTCGGAAAGTATGAGTGGTAGGAGAGCGTTCGTATCTGCGATGAATGGTCGGGGAGACCCGATTTGGAGCGATGCGAAGTGAGAATGCCGGCACAAGTAACCGCAAGACGGGTGAGAACCCCGTCCGCCGAAATACCGAGGTTTCCTTTGCTATGGTGATCAGCGAAGGGTTAGTCGGTCCTAAGCCGATGGCGAATGCCGAAGGCGATGGATAGCAGGTTAATATTCCTGCACACCACTACGTTTCTATGGAGGGACGGAGGGTTGTACTTAAAGCATCTTACTGGATTGGTGCTGGAGCTATGAGGGCGTTGCTTAGGTAAATCCGGGCAGCACAAACCCAAGTAGAGTCTGAATCTGCGGCTACGGCCAAAGAAATTTAAGGAGCACGCTTCCAAGAAAAACTTCGTTTGGGTTAAACGTAGCGGTTCCGTACCGCAAACCGACACAGGTGGTAAGGTCGAGAAGACCAAGGCGAACGAGTGAGGGGTCCTTAAGGAACTCGGCAAAAAAGCGGCCGTAACTTCGGGATAAGGCCTGCCTCTCCGCAAGGAGAGGCCGCAGCGAAAGATTTCCTGGCGACTGTTTAACAAAAACACAGCTCTCTGCGAAGACGTAAGTCCATGTATAGAGGGTGACGCCTGACCAATGCGGGAAGGTTAAGCACGGGGGGTGAAGTGTCTTCGGATGCTTTGCTGGACTGTGTAAGCCCCCGTCAATGTCAGCGATAACTATAATCGTTCTAAGGTAGAGCGTGCTTCCTTCGGGAAGTTCGCTCTACGGATTAGAACGATTATAGAGTTAAACAGCCCGAGCCATAGTTACCTTATTAGTGAGTAATCATTAATATTCCAAAATGCAACCAACAAGAGACCAAATGTTGCACACCCCACCTAGCAATAGAGGGTGAAGATAGAGTCCTATTGTGTACGAACAGGTCAAGGCCTGTTCACAAAAGAAGGAATAATAGAGCGCAATTCCTTGTCGGGTAGATGAACTGCCCGGTTCAGCAGTGATGCTGTCCTAGTATGGTATTCCTCCATACAGGCAAATACCTTAGCAATAAAGTATTTGCCACTGGCTTATAACGGTGAAGCCCTAACCAGTGTATCCACTTCAAGGGTGGATACAATACTGAGTGGGTAATACCGTGGGAAGTCGTCCTAATCATGCAACGCATGACGGATTGACCCCGTAACGACTTAATGCACTACCGTACAGTAGTGCATTAGATGGAGGCAATATATAATTTACTTATATATGAAATCCATAACACGCCAGCGCTCAATGCAAACCAGAAATACGTACGAATATATTTCTGGGTATGAAAATACGTGCAAGTAGAATTGCTTGCTGCATTGAGATGAAGATATAGTCTGTGCCACTAGTAATAGTGGATTAACATTACTTTTAGTTGCACGGAAGTAATGAATCAATATGAAGTTCCGACGTGCACGAATGGCGTAACGACTGGGAAACTGTCTCAAGGACCTGCTCGGTGAAAATACAATGGCTGTGAAGATGCAGCCTACCTGCAGTTAGACGAAAAGACCCCAGGAGCTTTACTGTAGTTTCTTATTGGGGCTGTTTGATTTATGTGTAGCATAGATGGGAGACTTTGAAGCGGGCTTTCGGGTACCGTGGAGTCGTCAGTGAAATACCATTCTTAAATCGGGCAGTTCCTAACCCGACGCGACAAACGCGTTGGGGACAGTGAGTGGCAGGCAGTTTTAGTGGGGCGCTACCCTTGGCGTTGTGATCATTTGATCGTAACGCCAAACTGTGGCGCCTCCAGAGCAAATATCGGAAATGAGTGTGAGACCTCATCGCTCGAAACAAATAAATTGTGGGGGCATTCCATTAGGAATGGGTAATCAGCTATATGCTTAAAAACCCGAGAATCTGTCAGTACACTAACGTGTAAAAATCTGACAGTGCGGACAATGAGCAGGGAAGTCGTAATTGACCCCTCAGAGACTATACGCTGACCAATTAATTGTATTATTATACAATTGGTGACATAGTCCGATCTTTTCGGCGACGGAAAGGTGTAATTAATTACACATCCAACAATGACAAAAGACCAAAAAGAAAAACTTAAACTAAACGACCTTCAAAAACGGTTACTTGTTGGTTTGTTGCTTGGTGATGGTCACCTAGAGACAACTAACGGGAGAACATATCGTTTGCGAGTCGAACATAGTGAAAGTCAGAAAGAGTACCTAAATTGGTTATTTAACCAATTTAAAGAATGGATGACAGCTGTCGAACCAAAAAGGAAAGTGCGCGCAGATGGGCGTGTTTCCTACGAAATGGTTACTTGCTATCACGGAGCGTTTCGTTTCTATGCTCAACAGTTTTATGTTGGCAAGAAAAAGCGCATACCTCTGTTGTTTAACAGAATGATAAGTGATGAAGTATTGGCAATTTGGTTTATGGACGACGGTTCGAGAAAATCTTCTAAACATAAGACTTTCATCATTCATACATTAGGGTACAACTTTTCTGACCTAGAGAGAGTCTGTAAGGGACTTAATAAAGTTTTTGGTCTAGAAGTCACGATACACAAACAAAGGAATAAAACTTGGCGTCTGTATATACCAAGTAAGAGTGCTGAGTTATTTAGCACCTTAGTCTTCAAATTGATGAAGAAAATTCCTTCAATGTTGTATAAGTTGGAGAACAACATGCCCAAATTGTAACGGAGGGGTCTCAAGGTCAACTAGGCGCGAATGGAAACCGTGCCGATAGTGCAATGGCAAAAGTTGGCTTGACTGCAAGGCGTAGATGCCAAGCAGACACGAAAGTGGAGCATAGTGAACCGATGGTTGGCTTTAGATGCCGCCGGAGATTACCCGATAAAAGTTACCCTGGGGATAACAGGCTAGTCGTGCCCAAGCGTCCAAAGCGACGGCACGGTTCGGCACCTTAACTTATGTTAGTTACAGATGAACGAATGAGTGTCGTGAAAGAAAATGTAATAATTTATTTCACGATCGAATGAGTGAAATCTGTATGCCGTTAGGCATACAAAAAATGAACATACATCGGGGTGCCTATGGCAGTAATGCCGTACAAAAACAAATTGGCTATAACGGTGAACTCCATAGCAGCCACTATCGCAAATGCGATAGAATAAGCATATGGACAATACCGTGGAAAGGCTAAACCAATTTCAGAAATCAGTAATTATTGGAACAATACTTGGTGATGGATACATTCGTATCGTCCCAGGTCGCCAAAATGCATTTCTGGAAATAAATCATGCGCTTAGTCAGCGTGAGTTTGTTATGTGGACATATGACAAACTCAAAGGAATCAGGGCTGGCGTACCAAAAGTACGAAATGGAAATGGAAAGCGTCTTGCAATTCGTTTCTACACCAGACAATCGTCAGAACTTACCAAAATGCATTCATTGTTTTATAACAATGGCGTAAAAGTAATTCCTGACGATTTACCACTTGATCCTGTTGCATTAGCAGTATGGTTTATGGACGATGGAAGTAGGTGTAGAGAATCTGATGTGTATCTTAATACACAGCAATTTGATACAAAAAGTCAGTTAATTCTGATACAAGCACTTAAAAAGCTTGGATTGGATGCAACTCTCAACAAAGACAAAGAGTATCAAAGAATACGTTTCCTCAAGAAAAGTATCCCAAGGCTTTTTGAGCTTATTAAATCTCATATCATTCCGTCCATGTACTACAAAATTGGTTTAGAATCCGTAGAGACTACACGCCAGTCTCCAACGTTAATTACGTTGGATGAAGATATAGTCCGATCCTCCAAGTAATTGGAGAAACCCCGTATTACGGGGTGAAATGACAGCGATGTCGGCTCATCTTATCCTGGGGCTGGAGCAAACCTATATCTGCTCTCCCTATCGGAAACGGTAGGGTTATATCGCACACTTTGTGTGCGGTGGCCATCACAATGCGTCTACCCGGCGCGTGATGGGAAACAAGCTCAAAACGGAGAAGGCTGATTCATACGGTCAAGGGTGACCACAACCTCTGGTTTCGGAGGTCCCAAGTTTAGGATAAACTTGAGGTATGAGAGCTAATTCCGTAGGAAAGATGTGTTCTGAAGTTGATTTGATGTAAGCAAATCAGCAGATGCATTGTCTCGATTCAACGTCCGGTCCAACAACCGACGAAAGAATTTTGTGACAATGATCCAAGGACACATCTCCTCTAACGACTGATTAACGTACGTTGGGTACGTTATGAGATATACCAGCTATGCTGGGTATCACACGGCTTGCACCTAAAGTGCATATGGTGACATATGTAATATGGTGATGGAATAGTCTGATCTATGCGGGAACGCATAGTTAACAGCAAATGAGGTCCCAAGGGTTTGGCTGTTCGCCAATTAAAAAGATACGCGAGCTGGGTTTAGACCGTTCAGATTCTGAAATTTCGGACTCTGGACAGTCTAAACCCCTTCGAAGATTGTTTTTACTTTTCGTAAATGAAATAAAGATAGATCCAACCAACACGGCGGTCATATATAGGAATATATATGGTCAAACTAACTAATATCGGTAGAACCCGACTGCGAAAGCAAGGGCAATACCGAGGGAAGGATAATACCGCCCCTAGAGACTGAACGTTAGTCATCGAGAACCGATGAAGCTACAGTCCAATGCACGTAGTAATACGTGAAAAACTTGTTGTTATCGCACACACACGTGATAACTTCAAACTGAACATGCGTGAGACAGGTTGGTCTCCTATCTACTGCAGGCGTCGATTTTTGAAGAGATTTGTCCCTAGTAAGTGATTGCTACTTTACGAAGAGATTCGTAATGACAATATGGCTTATAACGGTGAAGCCTTCATATGTTTTGATTCGAGAATATATAAAGCGACTAGTCCTCGCGCTATATATTTATTGACGATTAAAACCGCTTTAAGGTAATACCGTGGGAAGTCGTTCAGCTTAGTGCTGAATTGACCCCGTAACGACTTACGTTGAAAGATACGTGGACTCATATGTAGAGGAATCATTTCTTAGAAAATGACTGCTCATATGGGTAACATGCCATCATCCTCCCGCGCCTTGCGAAGGATGAAGATATAGTCTGTGCTCCTGGAAACAGGGGGATACACGACGAGAGGACCGGGATGAACTGACCTCTGGTCTGTCGGCTGTCACGCCAGTGGCACTGCCGAGTAGCTATGTTGGGAATGGATAACTGCTGAACTGCTGAAAG
>MFMS01000002.1:0-1006 GCA_001783525.1 Candidatus Kaiserbacteria bacterium RIFOXYB1_FULL_46_14
CTGGCCTCCTTCTTGGTAACGGCACCAGCGCCTTCACTGCTACCACCACACTCTCTGCTTCATATATAGAAGACGCTTACGTTCGCAACACAGGAGACTCTATCTCAGGTAACCTTACTTTCTCTGGTTCTACCGCCAACATCGCCCTCGGTTCCAACTATCTCTCTGGTGATGGGGATGATGAGGGAGTGTATGTGTCTTCAACAGGGAATGTGGGTATTGGTACAAATTCACCGACCAGTGGTTTAGATATTTATCAAAAGGGAATTGCTATCACTGCACAGAATTCGATTGCTAGCCCAGTCCTTTTACTTCGCAACTCCAGCAACACAGAGAGAATGAGCTTAACCTACAATGATAATAATGCCTCACTCGATATAAATGATCGATCTGGTCTATCGCTTGTAAATATTCAAGAGACTAATGGATTTGTTAGTATCGGAACCAGCTCACCAGCCACCAAGTTGGAAGTGTACGGATCTGGAGAAGTGACTAGACTCGGTGATAATTCTAATACCGCTACATATATTGGTATCGCTTACGATTCAGGAAATGCCGCGCCGCGTGCTTTCTTCGGTTATGACTCAGCTGGCTATGCACGAATCCAGGGTGGTGCAAGTAACGGCATTCAGTTTGGAGTCAATAATACGACTTTTGGATCAGGCACCGCAATGACCATCGATACTAATGGCAACGTCGGAATTGGCACTACCTCACCAACTGCTCGATTTACCGTAAACGGCGACTCTCACCTCGGCGGTAATGTAACCGCAACCGGTACATTAGCTGTTTCCGGAGCCACTACTCTTACTAACGCTTCTACTACCGACCTCACTGTATCTACCAACAGCTATTTAGGTACAGTTAGAAGCGGTACTTGGAATGGTTCAACTCTTAGCGTCGCTTATGGTGGCACCGGCGCCACCACCCTCACTGGCCTCCTTCTTGGTAACGGCACCAGCGCCTTCACTGCTACCACCACACTCTCTGCTTCATATATAGAAGA
>MFMS01000002.1:1047-18140 GCA_001783525.1 Candidatus Kaiserbacteria bacterium RIFOXYB1_FULL_46_14
GGTGATGGGGATGATGAGGGAGTGTATGTGGATGGAAGTGGCAACGTGGGAGTTGGTAATAGTGCTCCGGGTTCACGCCTTGATGTAGCGTCGGCAGGAGCTACCACAATTCGTATCACCAACACCGACACCACACTTGTTACAGACCAAACAGTGGGCCGATTGGCTTTCTATCCATCTGATGCCTCGGCCAACGGTACTGGTGAGAAGGCTTGGCTACAAGCATTGGCTGAAGATGTGGACGGACAGTCTGTCGCCATTTCTCTTGGTACGTCTGACACTGCAGCTAGTGAAGGAGTAGAACGGATGCGTATTACCTCAGCCGGTTTTGTTGGTATTGGTGATACAACTCCCGTCTCACTTCTAACTGTTGGAGCTGGCGATGCCTTTCAAGTTAATTCTTCTGGAGTAGTTCTATCAGGAACATGGAATGGTACTGATATTGATATCAGTGATTACTCCAATCTCTCAGTCAGTAACGGCATCACACTCACGGGCGATGTGCTTTCTGTCACTGCGGCTGGTGGTCTTGCACAAACCACTGGCGGTCTAACCACTACTGGTGTACTCGAAGACCTCAACACTCTAGGTCCGGCTGCTGCCGATGGAGAATTTATTGTCGCGACTGGTGCTGGTACATTTGCTTATGAAAGCGGTGCTACGGTACGGACTTCACTTGGCTTGGTGGCGGGCGGAGATGGAGATATTTGGGTAGAAAAAGCAGGGGACACAATGAGTGGTGGCCTTACTTTCTCTGGTACAGCCGCCAACATCGCGCTCGGTTCCAACTTCCTAAGTGGTGATGGTGGGGATGAGGGAGTGTTTGTAGATAGTAGTGGGAATGTCGGTATTGGCACTACGACACTTTCGGCCTCGTCAAAATTAACACTCGCACATTCAGGTGGCGCAGATATGGCAATGATTCAGGGGTTAGAGACCGACGGTGGACCAAATACAGCATTCATCCTCCGCTCTGATTTTAATGGTCATGGTCAATTAGAGCTCTATATGTCTGGGTCTAAAAACGTTAATCTTGCGGCATGGAGTGGTGAAGATAGTTATATCAACGCAGGATACTTCGGTATCGGTACTGCCGCGCCGGCTGTGCGTCTCCATGTTATGTCTACTTCTGAACAATTTCGTCTAGGTTACAACACTTCCGTCTATTGGTCAGACACCATTGCTTCCGATGGTGGCAGAACTACGGCGGGCTTTGGTTCAGACGCTGATCTCAACATTAATCTCACTGGAGCGACAGACGGAGACTTTTCAATAAACAGTGATGATCTGTTCGTCGATACTTCAACAGGCTATGTTGGTATTGGGACGACGAGTCCGTCTTCAGAACTGACCTTTGGCGCCAGTGACTCCGACATTACTCTCGATTCGACTGATGGTAGTGACAACGAACGTCTCGCAATAAGCGGAGGCGGAGGTAGTTCGTGGGCACGTGGAGCGTCGATATTCTTGTATGGTAACGAACATACCAATACAGGGGACCTTGATTTACAGGCGGGTAACGTTTCTGGTGGTGACATTCTTCTCTCGTCAGGAGGTGCTGAAAGAATGCGCTTAACAAATGCTGGTCTCGTTGGTATTGGCACCACAAGTCCTTTGACTACGCTTCATATCACAAAAGATGGCGGAGTATTGTCTACAATACCTGCTCCTGCCGCTGCGCTTATCGTAGAGCGCTCAACAAATTCTATGATAAGCGTTGTAACAGGAGATGCTTACGGTTCCTACTTGTCATTAGGTGGTGCCACTACCCCGCGCAGCTTCGAAATTATCCAGGATAACAGCACTGGCGATACTGATTTTACAAATTATGTATCTGGGGATGTGACATTTCAAACTGGTGGCGCAGATCGTCTTACAATAGATGGCTCAACAGGCTATGTTGGTATTGGGACTACGACTCCAGCAGAAAAGCTATCGATACTTTCAACTGACAATTCAGCAAACACAAATATTTTTGGAGTTCGTTCCAATAACCTTACTGCGGGTGTTGGTATTGGATACAACACTGTCCGCGGTCTCGGCTCAAGTCAGAATCTGATCCTAGATTCAGGAACAGGGACAGGAGATACTGTCCTTGCCACTGGCGGTGCATATCGTCTCACTGTAGATGGCTCAACAGGCTATGTTGGTATTGGGACTACTAGCCCATTGACCACATTGTCTATAGCAAACTCTCAAAACCAATTTACAATTATCGACTCAAACAGTACTGGTACGTCCTATACAGGTGGAACACTCATTAGTTCGGTTGATGGTTTTCTAAAAATATCAGGTATTAGTCACGCTGGTTCCGGCTCTGCGGTCAGGCTAACTCTAGATCAGACGAATGGTTACCTCGGCATTGGTACTACCACCCCCGCATACGCACTTGATGTGTACGGATCGTCCGGCGTAGGTATCTCTCAGGATGGCACAGTACGTTTGGAGATGTTCGGGCACACATCCCTCGGTCAGGGAATTGTAGGAACTGACAGCAATCATCCGCTTGCACTTCGGACAAACAATTCTACTCAAATGCTTATCGATACGTCAGGTAATGTCGGCATCGGTACCACCACTCCTGTCGCAAAATTAAATGTTCTATCTACAACTGAACAGCTCCGTCTTGCGTATAGTTCCTCTGTCTATTGGTCAGACACTATCGCTTCCGATGGTGGTCGAACGCTCTCTGGTTTTGGTAGCGATGGTGACTTGAATATCACCTTCACTGGTGCGACTGATGGAGATTTCTCAATAAACGGTGACGATCTGTTCGTCGACACCTCGGCCGGCGGCTTGGTCGGTATCGGTAATACCACTCCTGCAGCCTTCTTGCATATCGGTAGTGCGAGCAACAGTTTGGGCGGTACTGCTGGCAATGATCTCGACTTGCTTACTCTTCATTCAGTTAGTTCTAATGCTGACTATCTTCTGTTTACGACAGAACGTCTGTCCACTGGGACGGATTGGACGTCAGCCGCGCAACGTATTCAACGTCAGGTTGACGCTACTCCGATGGGTTATATGCAATTCGGAAGCATTACCGGCGACCTAGTTACCTTTGGTGAAAACGCAACAGAATATATGCGTATCAATGGTGATGGTAATGTCGGTATTGGTACCAGTACGATTTTAGGAAAACTTCATGTCGATAACGGAGCCTCAACAAATAACGTGTTCTTTAGCAATAACAGTTCTCTGCTTCGTTTTGCCAACGCCAGTGGCATCAACTACATCCAATCCGCCGCAGCAAACACGACCGGCTCGGCCGCTAGTTTGTACTTCACTAACATGAACTCATCTTCTATCTGGATGGTCATCCATTCTGGAGGTAATATTGGCATCGGCACTACCACTCCTTCCGCCAAATTATCCGTGGCGGGTGTATCTGGAAGCACTAACGATATCTTCGCAGTCGCATCTTCCTCAAATGCGAGATATATGACGGTCACTTCTGCTGGCAACGTCGGCATTGGCTCGACGACACCAAGTTACAATCTCACAGTAGCAGAAGACATCTATGCGGGTGAAGAGATCATCAGTATGCGCGGCACAGCCAATGCCAATATTCGTATGGTCAGCGGCAATTACGGAGCGATGTTCCGTAATGATGGAACAACCGTTTACTACCTTCTCACAGCTTCAGGAAACCAGTTGGGAGCCTGGAATGACTTACGCCCACTTTCTATTAATAATTCCACTGGAGATGTGACTCTAGGTACCACAACAGTCAGTACGTCCTTGACAGTGACGAATGATGTCGCAGCCAATGGAACATACTATTATGGCGATAGTAAGCCGATAGTCCAATACTCAGACACTTGGTTGCGCCTAAATCCAACTAACGCATTTTCTTCTGGTATATATGCAAACACCGGTATTTTCCGTACTGATGGAACACTTCAGGTTGGTTCATCTGGTGCTACTCTAAATGTCATAAGTGGTGGAGACCTTAGTTATAAGACCAATTTGCTTTATGGCGATTACAGCGCGGATTCTATCGGTATCGGTACTACCACTCCTTCCGCCAAATTGGCTATCGCTGGTACTTCCGGAAGCGCCGGTGATATCTTCGCAGTCGCATCTTCCTCAAATGAGAGATATCTGACGGTTACTTCTGCAGGCAACGTCGGCATCGGTACCAGCACATCAATCGCCAAGCTTTCTATCTATGGTGGTAACTCCACGGCTGGTGAGATATACCTTGGAAACTGGAGTAATGCTAGCTACAACTTCATATCACTGAACGGAAGTACCAATATTGGGTTCGATTACAACCTCCTTTCCTCTCGTGGTGGTAGCGGCCAAAATCTCTTTATAAACCGTCCGACAGGTGGAGATATACGTTTCAGGGAGAATAACACCGATCAGATGACAATCCTAACAGGTGGCTTTGTTGGTATCGGTACGGCTGCCCCTGAACGAATGCTGCATATATATGACGCAACTCCACACATACGTTTGCAAGATACCGTAAACGGGGACTCAGTAGCTGCACTTCTTGAAATTTATTCAAACAACGGTACTCGAACAGGCTACGTGGGTGATGGTTCGGGTGCCAATGCGAACATGTATATACTTAGTGATGCTGGAAACGTCACTATTGGTGGTACAGGAGGAACTTGTTCTATGACGGGAGCGGCAAGTGGAGGAAGCTGTTTCTCAGACTCTCGACTCAAAACCGTAACTGGTGAGATTGACTCTGCACTGGAAGGGCTCTCGACACTGAAGCTGGTCAATTTCTACTGGAACCAAACAGCACACGACGTAACCAATGCTTCAACCACTATCCTGAACACTGGATTTATCGCCCAAGATGTTGAGGCAGTTTTCCCTGAATTGGTATATACAAACGAAGAAGGATATAAAACACTCGATTACGGAACACTCTCGATGTACAACACGGTGGCAATCAACGAACTTAATGTACGCACACAATTCCTAGAAGGAGCGTCATCAACCGTGGCGTCATTTGATGGAGACTCACAAACTTTCTGGAGTCGCTTGACGGCTCTAGCACAAGGGTTTGTTGATGGGGTGCTTACTATCACGGGCGCGCATATTGAATATGTGCAAAGTGAACAGATAAAAACCAACGAGCTCTGTGTTGGTAATGTTTGTGTCAATGAAAATACTTTCTTAGAAATGGTACAGAGTGCAAACGGCGCTTATGCATTAGAAACACCTCCAGTAGAGGCAAGTGGCGGTGGGTCTACAAGCACAGGAGGAGGGGATACTACCGCGACTTCTACTGATCCGGTAATTGAAAATGGTGGATCGACTACAGAGCCTGTCGTCGAGGAAGTAATTCAAGAGCTACCAGTTACTGAGGAAGTACCAGCGGAGACACCTCCAGCAGAAGAACCACCGGCTCCAGAACCAGCCTTGTAACCACGACATAATAAAAACCAATTGGCTTAGGCCAATTGGTTTTTATTATGTCGTGGTGACCCTACAGAGAATCGAACTCTGATTTGAACCTTGAGAAGGTCCCGTCCTAACCGTTAGACGATAGGGCCAATATGGTGCATGGGTATGCGCCGCTATTTATAACAAATTTGTGGCCACCAATCAATTGGTTTTTCGGATCGAGGAAAGTATGTCAAAACGAGGGTTTACTTTCTTCCCAGGGTTGAAAATATCGTCCGGATCAAAAGTGTGCTCGACAGTGCGGAATAATTCTAAGACTTGCTTCGAGTACATCTTTGAAAGATATGGTGTACGGATGATACCGTCGTTATGCTCGCCGCAGATGTTGCCGTGATACTTGATTGCGGTGGCAAAAAATTCTTCAGCCATCTTGAGGATGAGGGCTGGCGTGGAGCGACTAGTGAAATCGAGTAGGGGATAGAAGTGAAAGTGCGCGTTGCCACCGTGTCCATGCACGGCGGCGATAACGTTGTATTTTTTAAGCAAATATTTTATATCAGTAAAGAACTTGGCCAAATGTTCTGGCGGAACGGTCATATCTTCTAGAAAAGCGGCTGGTCTTTTCTTTGGATCGAGTAACTTGGAGAGCGAGTAGCTAGCGTCACGAATTTGCCAAAACATTTCTCGCTCATAAGGGTTTGTAATGACGCGTGTACCACGACCACCCTTTACTTGCAGAATGTTTACTATGTCAGAAAGTTTGGCGCCCTTCTCCGCGATGGCCTTCTCGTCTAGGGTAATAAGAAGCACAAACTCCGGCAGACGCCGGTTCCACCTAGCGTGATAGGTGGTGTACATAGACAAAAGCACCCGATAGTAATTGAGGCTTGGCAGACGCGAACGGAAGAATTGAGGATTCTTCATCGCAGAGTCATACGTAAGGGAATCGAAGATCTCCACGTTTATAGGATCATGCTTGATCGCTTCAAGTACTACGCGGCTGGCCGACGACAGATCGAATACGGGTACGGCTATAAGAGAGGTATTTTTGGCAATAGGGATGGCACGAAGTGTTACAGAAGTAATGATGCCGACTGTGCCTTGGCTACCTGAGATCAGGCGAGTAAGGTCGAAAGTCCCGTTGCCTTTCTTGAATTCTGCCACCGATGTACTGATGACACTCCAAAGAGGATAGCCAGAACTATTCTTAGTTGTCTTAGGCTTGGCTTTTTTTATAACGTCTTCGTTTTTTTCAATTAGGTTAAATATTGTCTTCGCTGCTTTAGACAGTGCATCTTGGCCTTTGATAAGTTGTTTGAAATCTTTGTATGAAAGCGGCCGTACGGTGTAGGTCTTGCCATCTTGAAGTACGACGTCTAGTGTCATGACCGAATCAGCAGTGTGACCATAGCGAAGCGAGTCGGGGCCGGCGGCATTGTTGGCGACAGCCCCGCCGATAGTACAGATTTGTTTGGAAGCGGGATAAGAAGGAAGGTAATAGCCCTTGGTCTTGAGTAGAGCTTCGGCTTCACGCCAAGGTGTACCAGGTTCGCAGGTTATATAAGCAAACCCATCCTTCTCTCGCACCTCTTTGATGTTATTTAAATGTGCTGCTATGTCGATAACGATCGAATCAGTTAGTGAACCGCCACCCAAACCAGTACCGGCCGCGCGCGGAGTGAGGGAAAGAGAAGGGAAGCGCTTGGTTTCTTTACCAAGAACTTTGACGGCAATCTCAACCGAACGTTTATCTTCTGGTTGAAGCACAATCTGTGGCTTGATATGAAAGATACTTTCGTCAGTGGCGTATTTTTCTAAAAGTTCGGGTGCACTCGAGACTATTCCCTTGAAGCCAGACTCACGAAGAAGCTTCTCGACTACGAGATGACCAAGTGGTTCGCGTTTCCTGGCTGTCTCAGCACGAGTCAATCGTTGGATTGGTGAAGGGGTGGCAGGACGAGATGATCTGCCTGTTGGCAGGTCGGAGACCTTACGACGCTTTGCGCTTTTGGTTGTTACCTTCTTGCTTTTAACAAGCGTTTTGGAACTCATTTATATTGATTATATCCCGCCGATTAAGTCGGATGGTACACTTATCACCAATGACTCAAACGCAAGCACTCGATATTCTGAAAACCGGCGGTAATGTTTTTTTGACCGGTGAGCCAGGCGCAGGTAAGACTTATGTTATCAATCGTTACATTGATTGGCTCGATGCCGCCGAGGTAAGTGCGGCAATAACAGCTTCGACGGGAATTGCGGCGACACACATTGGTGGAATGACTATTCATTCTTGGAGTGGTATTGGAGTGCGTGACACTCTCACGCCATATGATCTCGATAAGATTGCTTCAACAGAAAAAACAGTGAAGCGAATCAAAAAAGCCAAAGTCATAGTGATTGACGAAGTGTCTATGCTCGACGGCAAGACACTCGATATGGTGAATGCTGTGTGTAAAACGGTTAGACAAAACCCCGATTCCTTCGGCGGCCTACAAGTGGTTTTTGTCGGCGACTTTTTTCAGTTGCCACCAGTTACTAAGCGGGGAGACATTATGCGTTACGCTTTTGATTCAATTGCTTGGCAGGAAGCTCGCCCACTTATCTGTTATCTCGATGAACAGCACCGACAAGAAGACGAGATGTTTCTCAGCCTGCTCCAGTCGATTCGAAAGGGAAGTGTAGAAGAAGACCATTTCACCTTACTTTCTGAGCAGACAGATATTGGTTACGAAAACATCGAGCCGACTAAGCTCTACACACACAATGCCGATGTGGATGCCTACAACACGGAGAAGCTTCATTCATTGAAGAGTTCTTCTCGTACTTTCAAAATGGCAGGGCAGGGCGGACGACCGTTGGTTGAAAACTTGGTCCGCAACTGTCTTTCACCAGAAGTGCTCGAACTCAAGGAGGAGGCAATGGTGATGTGTACAAAAAACAATTTTGAAAAAGGCTATGTCAACGGCACACTCGGTCGCGTGATTGGTTTTGATCAAAAAGAAGGCTGGCCGCTGGTCAGACTAACCGACGGCAGAACACTCAAGCTAGAGCCCGTCAGTTGGGAAGTGGTTGAAGACGGGCGAGTGCGTGCATCGATCGATCAAGTGCCACTTCGTCTGGCATGGGCAATCACAATTCACAAGAGTCAGGGGATGTCGCTTGATGCCGCTGAGATAGATCTTTCGCGCGCCTTTGTCTATGGACAAGGATACGTAGCGCTTTCGCGCGTTCGTTCACTTCAAGGATTGAAACTTTCTGGAATGAATCCGAACGCACTCGCTGTTGATCCTCGAGTGATTCGTCAGGACGAGCGCTTCAGAGAAGAAAGCGCGACCGCTGAAGAAACTTTTACCGAGATGGAGTCTTCCGATATTGCGCGAATGCACGAACAGTTTGTCACAGCGGTGGGAGGCAGGTTGCCAACAGGTGAAATACAAAGACAAAAGCCAGAAGCGAGAATTGCCAAAGAAAGTACTTACGAAACTACGAAGCGTCTGTTGCAGGAGAAGAAGACTTTGTCGGAAATAGTCAAAGAGAGAAAACTTGCTTCAAATACCGTGCTTAGCCATGTCGAAGATCTGCTCCAGTCTGAGCAATTAGTCTGGGGCGATATTGAACATATCCTGCCGGATAATTGGTCAGTAATTTGGCCAGAGATCGAGACTGCTATAAATAAAGTTGGGGACGAAAAACTAAAACCGATTTTTGAATACCTTGATGAAAAGTACGATTATGAGTTGATTCGTTTGGGGAGATGTCTGTGGCGTTTGGAGCAGAAATAATAAAAGCCGTCGCAAGAGATAAATCTCTGCGACGGCTAGGAGATCATTGATGATCCCAGTCCGGCGAGTACTTCTCAGCCCATAACACCAGAAGAACGGCTGTTGTTGTGCTGATAATTCCGACGACTACGAATATTAACAATCCGTAGAGAATGTTGTCAGCCCACAATAGGCTGACAATCATCATGACACCAAGGACAACCAGAATTTTCCAGAAGAGGCTCTTCTGGTTATGTCTAATGAAATCAGACATAACCAGAAGTGCTTTCGGAGGCGATGACTTCTCATCGCCATTTTTTTCGCGAGTCTGCGGACTCGCGAATTTCATATTGATCACTTCGCCCATGACACAGGTCTCCTTTTGGGCATTGATACTATTCTTTATGATACCACAAAAATAGAGAAAAAGCAACAAGAGCTTGGAGACTTTTGTGTAGAAGATGCGGAAAAATTATAAAAGAAAATGCCTCGCAACCGGATGGTTGCGAGGCGGTATCTTCAAATTTCAGATCTTCCAAGCGAGCTGTCCGTTTGAACGCTCGATCACCAAGACTGGTGCGGGCTCTTGTTTTTTGGAGACAGGTTTCTTCGACTGTCCACGATGGGAGGCGTGTCCACCGCGGCGTCCAAAAAATTTGCCTGCCAAGACTTTGTACGGTTCGCGATCGATGCGTTCCCAGACGTGGGAGTCGTTGAGAGCGAGCCTCAGCAGTTCACCAAAATGTTGTGGTAAAGGCCTTTTGCGATTCTCTTGTACCGCATCGCCGAGTTTCGAAATAAAAGACTCGGCAAGTTGCTTGGAAATTTTCGGGTACTCTTTTTGTACCGAACTAAACGCACTTTCAAACTCGGCGGCGTTAATAAACATTACAGCACCTCCTTGGTTGCGTTGAATTTGTCTGTTTTTACTATACCACAAAAGTGCTATTTTACAAGTTTAGGGATTGTTAAAGGGCGGCCATTTTAATGGCCGCCCTTTAAGGACACTTCGTTAGTTTAGGTAAGTAGTTTTTCTACCACTGCCTTGACGTCGCCACCGTCAGCCTTTCCGGCAAATTCTTTCATTAGTGCGCCGATAGCAACACCGATCTTTGATTTGTCGGTAACACCCATCTCTGCCAGTTTGGCCTTAGCGATCGGTTCGATCTCTTCCTGACTCATCAACTTCGGAAGATATCCTTCTAGGATGATCAACTCGGCCTTCTCTGGATCAGAAAGATCGTTACGTCCGGCCGCATCAAATTGCACGATCGATTCCTTTCGCTGTTTGGCTAGGCGCTTGATTACCCCTAATACTCCGGCATCATCGAGTTCGTCCTGAGGCTTTTTGCCAGTGGCAACCAGTTCGTTGGTAAAGGCTGTTAGCATACCTCGTACGGTACGGAGACGAACTTCATCCTTGGCCTTCAGTGATTCCTTGAGCTCGCTCTTGATATCTGAATGTAGTGACATATAGGCGATTATAGCACCAAGTCCGCCGTGCTAAAATGGATTAATGGATGTCATTCAAATAGCTGTAATACTTATATTAGGAGCGGTTTTATTGATTCAACTCTACGCCACTTTCTTTCGTCGTAAGGAGGAGGGTGTAGGCGAGCGCGATGGCTTACTTTTTCTTCAAAAACAGATGGAGACATTGCGCGATACGATGGATCGCCGACTCGGAGAAAGTAATCGCGACATCAGAGAAACAGTTAAGACCCAATTGGGCGAATCTACCAAAATAGTTCGCGAAGTGACTGAAGGTCTGACCAAGCTAGGCGAGACCAATCGCCAAGTGATCGGCTTTGCTGAACAGTTGCGACAACTCCAAGATGTACTTAAGAATCCGAAACAGCGCGGTATTCTCGGTGAATATTATTTGGAAACTGTTTTACAAAACGTTTTGCCACCTGGTAGTTTTCAGATGCAGTACGCTTTTGATAACGGCGAGATTGTAGACGCCGCAGTTTTTGTGAAAGACAAAGTGATTCCAGTTGACTCCAAATTTTCTCTTGAGAATTACAACCGTCTGGTCGAAACTCATGACCCAGTAGAGCGAGCGAGTATCGAGAAGGTCTTCATCAACGACCTCAAACTTCGCATCACTGAAACAGCTAAATACATTCGTCCGACCGAAAGGACTACTGATTTCGCGTTTATGTTTATCCCGTCGGAGGGAGTTTATTACGACCTACTTTCAAACCATATTACTGGTGGCGAAGAGAACTTGATCCAGCGGGCGGCAGGGAAGTACAAGGTGATTATTGTGTCACCGACATCTTTCTTGGCCTATCTCCAAACTGTGCTTCAAGGACTCAAGGCGCTTGAGATTGAGGAGAAAGCGAAAGACATTATTAAAAATGTCGAGAAGCTTGGAATACATATCGGTAAATACGAAGACTATTACCAGAAGCTCGGCAATACACTCGCGACTACGGTCAATCACTACAATGCCGGCTACAAAGAACTAGCCAAGATGGACAAGGACGTCACCCGCATTACTGGCGAGGCAGTCGGGGTGGATGTACTAACAATAGATAAACCGACGCGTGCCGAGGATGAGTAGAGAAACTGGCCCTCGGGCTGCTCTATTGCCAAATCAGACTATTTCGGGTAATATGGGCGCCACTATGCCTAAGAAAGCGGCTGAAAAAAAGGAAATGAGCGACTTCGCAGTCATCGAGACTGGCGGCAAGCAATATACCGTCTCGGTAGGCGATATTGTTGATGTTGAGCTTCTTGGTGAATACAACGAGGGAGATGAGATTATTTTCGATAAAGTTCTACTCTCCGACGACGGCAAGTCTGCCACTATCGGCACTCCATACATCGACGGCGCCAAGGTTACTGCCAAGTACCTAGGTCTCAAGAAAGGGAAGAAGATCACTATCATCCGCTACAAGGCCAAGAGTAACCGTGACCGCAAACAGGGTCATCGTCAGAAGTACTCACGCGTTGAGATTGCAAAGATCTAATTGATCTGAAAACCGCGACCTGCTACGTTGGACTACGCAACATAATGCACGCTGGACTACCTTTGTCCCACTCACCTTATGTTGCTTGTCCGCTTACGAAAAAACTCCCGAAAGGGAGTTTTTGTTTGGTAAATGAAAACCGCCGGTTCCGTGAGGAATCGGCGGGTGTTGCTTTAATAAAAGGAAATCAGGACACTGTGTTTTTTGGCAATCTCTTGGATTGCCTTCTCTTCGCCGCTGATGCGGAGAAGAGATCGGTCAATCCGGTGACTGTCATTACACAGAGCGTTGGATACGGCGGAATGAGTGATCCACCCCAGTCTTTCCTTTACTTCCATCAAGAACGCATATTGCGTTCTTGGTAGTTCATAAACTTTCCGCATTTGCCACTCCTAATTTTGTTGAACTTGTCCCCGTTTACCTTTTTTTATTATAGCACACTAGTAACGATTTTGCAAGGCGTTCTTGAGGGTCTCAGGGTCAGCGTACTCAAGCTCGCTACCAGTCGATAGACCGCGGCCGAGATGGGAGATTTTGAGTTTGTCAGCACCGGTGATCTCTTTTAAGACAGACTCCACAAAGCGACCGGTATTTTCTCCATCTGGATTAACAGAAAACCCGAGTATTACTTCCGATAGGTTTTCTGCCAGTCGTGCTTCTACAACCCTCTTTAATCCACCGCCACGCAGTTTATTATTTTCTCGTGATTCGAGTAAGGGAACAGTACCACCGAGGACAAAGTAAAGACCTTCATACACTCCGGAGCGTTCAATCGAACGAATGTCGGTATCGCGTTCAACTACCAAGAGTTTGCTGCGATCGCGTGAACCGTCCATACAAATGTCGCAGACGTCAGCGCTGCCGCCGTTTTTTGAAAAAAAACGGCGGCAGGAGGCGCACTCAATCACATTATCTTGAATACCGCTGATAAGAGAGGCGAGTTCTTCCGACTCTTCTTTTTGCATCGTCAAAATATGAAAAGCAAAACGCTTCGCTTGTCTGGCGCCGATGCCAGGGAAGTGCTCAAAATAGCCAGTTAGTTTATCCAAGGGATTCATAAAATTTTTCGTCTAGCCTGACTAGGTGGATTAAAAGTCTTCTGCCGAGGCCATGGCGGCGTTTCCACCATGTTGGGTGTCAATCGAAAGGAAGCGCACGTGCTTTTCATCGAAATAAAGCTCAGCTTTACCAACCGGGCCATTGCGGTGTTTTTCAATCAATATCTCAGCAATGTTTGGTCGATCAGATTCTTTATTGATCTTATCTTCACGGTGAATAAACATCACCACGTCAGCATCTTGTTCGATAGAACCAGAATCACGAAGGTCAGAAAGACGGGGTCGTCCACCACGTTGTTCAACAGCACGGGAGAGTTGGGACAATGCCAAAACTGGTACATTAAGCTCACGAGCAAGTATCTTCAAGGATCGTGATATCTCTGTTACTTGCTGAACCATCGAGTCACCAGCTTTGGTGTTTGTAGGGGACATCAGCTGGAGGTAGTCCACGATAAGTAGGTCGAGACCGTGTTCGTGATGGAGTCGGCGCGCCGATGAACGCATCTTCAGAATGTTGGTTCCTGGTTGATCGTCGATGTGGATCGATGCTTCAGAAAGGCGTGTCATTGCCGCCTGTACTGCTTCAAACTCTTGATCGCTCTTAAGCTTTCCGGTGCGTAGTTTCCAAGAATCAACGCCGGCTTCTGAAGCGAGCATACGATCTACCAGCTGACCGGCGCTCATTTCTAGTGAGAAGATACCAACTGATTTTTTGTACTGCACGGCGGCGTTGCGGGCTAGGTCGAGAGCAAAGGTCGTTTTACCCATCGAAGGACGGGCCGCCAATATCACTAAGTCTGATCTTTGCAAACCGGCAAGCAGGTTGTCGAGGGCAGCAAAGCCGGTCGGTACGCCACGGATTTCTTCTTGATTGGCGGAGAGGTGTTCGAAGCGATCCCAAGCTTCGGTCAGTGCTGAACCAATGGTGACGAATTTTTGGACGGTCGTTTGGTTGGTTACCTCATAAACCTTCTTCTCGGCTTGGTCGAGGGTGGCGTCTATATTCTCTGGATTGGAAAATCCGAGTTCGGCAATATCATCACCAGCGTGGATGAGTCCACGAAGCATCGACTTATTGTGTACTTGAGTCGCGTAATAAAGCGCGTTACTGGCGGCGGGAACATTCTCAATCAGTTCGGTTAAATAGGCAGCGCCCCCGACACGTTCTAGCTGGCTGTTTGTCTTGAGACGAGTTGAAACAGACAGGAGATCGATCGGATCGCCTTTTATAAAAGTTTCGAAAATCGCGCGGTAGATTTCGCGGTGTTTGTCTGCATAAAAACTCTCAGGACGAATATCAGCAGAAACGTCGTGCATTGCTTCAGGCTTCAACATGATGGCGCCGAGTAGTGCTTGTTCAGCTTCAGTGTTGTGTGGCGGAACGCGGAGCTGGCGAGAGGTTGCTGTCATCTCCACAGTTTATCATTTTGGTCAGATCCGCGCGCTTTCGGGCAATTGGGGATGAAGTGGATAGTGGGGATAGGGTGGCGCGGCGAAGCCGCGCCACCCTATTTACAGTGTTATAATAATCCCCATGGCACTAGACCGTCAGATCGAAGCGGTACTGTTTTATAAGGCGGAACCGATAAAGAAACCAACATTATCCAAGCTTTTAGGAGTCGAACAGACAGAGCTAGAAAGTGCCTTGGCTATTTTGAAGGAGCGCCTTCAGGGTGGCGCTACGGCTCTTGTTATTGCGGAGGATGAAGTGGAATTGGCTGTGTCATCAGAGTTTGACCAGTTGATCGAGAGTTTGCGTAAAGAGGAGCTTCGACGCGACATTGGAAAGGCTGGGGCAGAGACGTTGGCGATCGTGCTTTATCGCAGTCCGGTGTCGCGCGGAGAGATAGACAGGATTCGCGGCGTTAACTCCTCATATATATTACGCAACTTAGAGACACGTGGTCTCGTGGAGCGTGACACTCGCGGCCGGGGAAGTGAGTTTCGTCCAACGACCGAATTGTTACGTCACTTGGGGATTCAGGAAAAGACCGAATTGGCAGATTATGCTAACGTAATGAACGCGTTGGAAAATTTTGAGAAGCAACAACAAGAGATAGACTAAAATGAACAAAAAAGAAGCAAAAAATGAAATGGATGAGCTAAGAGCAAAAACATCAGGGAGTGAAGATGGCGGGGCAGAAAACCCACTGAACGAGGTTTTTGCTGACGCACCTGTAAGTGTGCCCCCTAAGATGCCAGTAGTGAGACAGCTGGCTCTACTATCAACCCTGCTCGTTTTTATATTCGGGATCGGGGCGTGGCCGTTTTTTGCTGAACAATTAGGAACTTGGCGATCATCACAGCCCGCCACGCCGGCTGTCTCAGCCGAAGCGGTTGCACCACTCAATCAAGTATCCAGTAATCCGTTTTCGAATATTTCCATCTCTGCAAAGTCGGCGATTGTAATTGATCTCAAAACCGGTGAAGTTTTATATGAAAAAGCCGCCGATCAAAAACTGCCACTTGCTTCGATTACAAAGTTAATGACCGCGCTTGTTGCTTATGAGGTGGTAGAAGAAGGGATGGTGGTCCCGATTACTGAAGAAGCGGTTGTGCAGTCTGGAGATAGTGGTTTGAAGGAAGGCGAGCGCTTCACACTTTCTCGCCTTGTCGATCTTATTTTACTAACGTCTTCTAACGACGGTGCTTTTGCATTAGCTACTGCCGCTGGCCGCACCATAGACAAAGACGCCCCAGCGGAAGCTTTTGTTCAGTCTATGAACATTCGCGCCAAAGAGCTCGGGCTTACTTCTTTGTCTTTCCGCAATCCGACCGGACTCGACCTCACCGAGAGTGAGGCTGGTGCTTACGGCACAGCGCGCGATGTGGCAAAACTACTTCAATATATTGTTGAAAACGAGCCAGCTATCCTCGAAGAAACTACTAAAGCGGAGGCTACTTACGGAGACATTAACGGCGGTCTGCATAAGGCCAGTAATACTAACCCGGTGGTGGATGCTGTGCCGGGGTTGATTGGTTCAAAGACAGGCTACACAACCTTGTCGGGTGGAAACTTAGCTATCGCTTGGAATGCTGGCGCCGACAGGGGAGTTGTGGCGGTGGTGTTGGCTTCCTCGCACAGTGGCCGCTTTACCGACATCTTACGTTTGGTTGATGCGACCAAACAAAAGTTAATCGGAGCTGAATAGTAATTTGTCGTGGCGCGCCGAGTAATACAGTAAGCTATAACTTGAAATCTAGAATATAAATTTATGGAACTGACACTGATAAAAGTTTTTCTACCGACTGCGCTCGCATTCTTGCTAGGTCTAGCGATTACTCCGCTGGTTACACATTACTTGTACAAATTCCGACTCTGGAAACCAAAGGCAGGAAAAGGTAATGGCTATGGTGGGGGAGGTACACCGCTTTTTGATCAACTCCATAGTGATCGTGATACCAATACGCCGCGTCTCGGTGGTATCGTTATTTGGGGCAGTGTCTTTTTGACAGTCTTCTTGGTATTTATACTGCAATATTTTTTGCCGGATTCGATCTTTGGTAAATTAAACTTTCTTTCAAGGTCGCAGACATGGCTACCATTGATGGCTCTAGCGATCGGTGCAGCAGTCGGCGCTGTCGATGACTTCTTGACCGTTAAAGGAACCGGTAAACATTTTGCTGGAGGGCTTCCTCTTTCACAACGCTTGGTCGTAGTTGGGCTCACTGCCGTTGTTTCTGGTTGGTGGTTTTATGAAAAGCTTGGTATTTCTAGCGTGTCTATACTCGGCTGGGGCGAACTTGCACTAGGCTCATGGTTTATTCCGTTCTTCGTGTTCGTTGCGCTTTGTGTATATATGTCGAGTGTGATCGATGGACTTGATGGCCTCGCGGGTGGAGTCTTCATGTTTGTATTTACCGCGTATGCCGGCATCGCTTTTTATCAAGGTCAATACGATATTGCGGCCTTGTGTGCCACG
>MFMS01000002.1:18148-35131 GCA_001783525.1 Candidatus Kaiserbacteria bacterium RIFOXYB1_FULL_46_14
AGGAATACTCGCTTTCTTGTGGTTCAATATTCCACCGGCGCGTTTCTATATGACGGAGACAGGTGTCATGGCACTTACAATGTCGCTCACAGTCATTGCTTTTATGACCGATGTTCTTGGAGAAGGGGAAGGAGTTTCGGTGCTACCGATAGTTGGATTTTTATTGGTAGCAACCGTGGCGGCCAATGTTTTGCAGATTGCGTGGAAAAAAATCTTTGGCAAAAAACTTTTCCTGATTGCGCCATTACATCACCATTTCGAAGCAGTCGGTTGGCCAGCCTCTAAAGTGACAATGCGATATTGGATTCTCGGTTTTGTATTTGCCGTAATCGGAATGCTTGTCACGATCGGAATTTAAAATACCTATGTCTAGCAATCCAAAGACTATTGATCGTATTTTGCTAGGCATAGTGCTGACGTTGGTGGTGGTTGGTTTCTTTATATTTTCTTCAGCCTCACTTGGTCTATTGGCACGAGAGAGCGCCAGTTTTTCGTCGGTAGCCTTTACGCAGATTGCGCTGGGTATCGGCGGCGGTCTCGGAGCGCTTTTTTTGGCGAGCCGCATTCATTACAGGATATGGCGTCGCACCGCCTTTTATATCTTTGTGGCGGCTATATTATTTTCCTGTTTGGTGTTTGTACCTGGATTGGGAATGGAGCATGGCGGTGCGCGTAGATGGGTAAACATCTTAGGTTTCTCTATTCAACCTTCAGAATTTTTGAAAATCGCTTTTATTATTTACATGGCAACTTGGTTTTCTGGATTACACGAACGCAAACTCTCGTTGCTCCAGGCGGCCACACCATTTGCTGTCACGACCTTAGTTGTGGGTGTAGTGATGCTTTTGCAACGCGACACGGATACTTTTCTATTAATGGTGGGGGCTGGGGCGATAATGTTTTTAGTGCAGACGGGCCGTTGGCGTGAATTTTTAACGATGGCGGTCGCTGGTCTTTTGCTGGTTGTAGTCTTGTCATTTGTTCACCCTTATATTAAAAGCCGACTTGTTTCGTTTGCAAATCCTGATCTAGACCCACAAGGTGCCGGCTGGCAGGTGAAGCAATCATTGATCGCGGTCGGAAGTGGCGGCTTACACGGGCGTGGTTTTGGCCAGAGTGTACAAAAATTTGAATATCTACCGGAACCAATCGGAGACTCAATATTTGCAGTTTATGCAGAAGAATTTGGTTTTATTGGTAGCTTCTTATTGATAGCGCTTTTCACCGCCTTTATTTTTAGAGGTTATCGACTGGCCGCACGCGCGCCCGACGATTTTGGAATGTTGTTGACACTTGGCCTGATCACAATAATAGCGGCACAAGCTTTCCTTCATATTGCCGCAATGGTGCAATTTGCGCCGGTGCTTGGTTTGCCGCTGCCTTTCATTAGTCACGGCGGTACCGCGATGCTTACTTCTTTGGCGGCGGTAGGTATTGTACTTAATGTGTCTAAGTACCAAAAAACAAAGTAAAACCGTCCGTCCGTGAACACATCACTACACTTAAGGTGATGTGTTCACGGACGGAATCAGGGCGGTTTTGCTAGATAAGGTGTCGGCTCCGCCGACCCTTGTTTATTGTCGCCATTCATCCCCACTTCAAAGGGTGGGTATTATAGCGGTATCTAGTAAGTCTGGGTTAGAATTGAAACATGCGTGTTGTATTTGTTGGTGGGGGAACGGGAGGACATTTTTATCCGCTGATTGCGGTCGCTGAAGCGGTGCGCGAACGTGACCGCGCGTCCAACGAAGAGAGCGATCTTATTTATATTGGCCCTGAACCCTACAATCAAGCGGCTTTAGATTCTGTTGGATTACGCTTTGTATCCTGTCCAGCAGGGAAGAGACGTCTTTATCGGTCAATCCTTAATTGGCTTGATAGCTTTAAAATTATCAGCGGTTTCTTTGTCGCCTTTTTTAAATTACTTTGGCTCTATCCCGACGTGATAATGAGTAAGGGGGGCTATACCAGTGTGCCGGTTATATTGGCGGCATGGCTTCTCCGTATTCCGATTATGATTCATGAGTCAGATGCAGTGGCTGGCCGAGCTAACAAGCTCGCGGCGCGCTTCTCTCGCTATGTAGCCATTGCTTTCCCTGAAGTTTCGGAGCAATTTCCTAAAGAAAAGATTGCACTAGTGGGAATGCCGATCAGGCGAGCTTTCTTCAAGACGTCTAAAGAACCGTTTGGCCTGCTCGGGATACCAACCGATAGGCCAGTGATCTTAGTTACGGGTGGTTCATCGGGTGCGGTCAGAATCAACGACTTTATTTTGCGTTCACTGACCCGCTTACTTCCTAAGTACACCGTCATCCACCAGGTGGGTGACCAAAATGTTGATCGGGTGACGGCTGACGCCAGCGCACTATTTCAAGATCGTTCGATACTCGATCATTACTTCGTCTTCGGTCATTTGGAGCAGGAGCAATTTGTAGCCGCTTTAGAATGTTCTTCTTTGGTTCTTACCCGCGCCGGTTCCACCACATTGTTTGAAATTGCTCTTAAAGGCAGACCATCAATCGTTATACCTATACCAGAAGATGTCAGTCGCGATCAGCGTACCAATGCTTACACTTACGCCAGAGCGACTGGCGCTTCGGTACTTGAGGAGCACAACTTGAGTGATGATCTCTTGGTGGCCGAAATCGACCGGATTCTAAGCGACGAAGCCGCCCTCTCTGAAATGCGCTCAAAAGCAGCCACCTTTACAACTCCGAAGGCGGCAGATACACTGGCCGGTACTTTGCGCTCGATAGCCAATGAACACGAATCATGATAACTACCCGCATTCCGCCTAGTCCAACTGGTCACCTACATATAGGTACAGTGCGCACGGCACTTTTTAACTATTTATTCTCACGTCACTACAAAGGACGTTTTGTTTTCCGTAGTGAGGACACCGATAAAGCACGCAGTAAAAAAGAATTTGAGGTCGAGATTATTGAAGGTCTCCAAGCCCTAGGCCTTACCTGGGACAATACGGAAGAGGTTGTTCGCCAATCCGAACGCGGAGAAATATATCGCCGCTATCTTGAAGAGGGAATAGGGAACGGGAAGTTGTTTTTGTCTCAAGAGGAAAGCAAACAAAATCCAGGGGAAACCGTAGAAGTAGTCCGTCTTAAGAATCCCAATAAAGAAATTGTTTTTAATGATCTCATTCGCGGCGAAATAGCTTTTGACACAACTGAACTTGGTGATCTTGTGGTCGCGCGTTCAATTGACGATGCTTTGTATCACTTCACGGTGGTGGTTGATGATCATGAAATGGGGGTGACTCATGTGTTGCGAGGAGAGGACCATATTTCAAATACTCCACGCCAGATACTGATACAAGAAGCACTAGGGTTTGAAAGACCAGAGTATGCCCACTTACCGCTCATTCTGGCGCCCGATCGTAGCAAAATGTCTAAGCGCCATGGGGCGGTGGCGGTTGCAGAATATCTAAATGAAGGCTTTTTGCCAGAAGCGATAATCAATTATCTTGCTTTGCTTGGGTGGAATCCAGGGACGGATCAAGAGATCTTCACTCTCGAAGAATTAGTTGAGCAATTCGATATTGCTAAAGTGCATAAGAGCGGAGCGGTCTTTGATCGTCAAAAATTTCTTTGGATAAATAAAGAGCATTTGAATCGTCTTAGTGATGATGTGTACCTAGGCTTGCTAAAGACAGCTTTGCCGGACTCGATTACGTCGTTGTCACAATATGATGATGAACGTATGCAAAGACTTATGCCGACTATTCGTGAGCGCATTAATATTTTCGGAGAGTTTACTGACGCGGCAGCAGCGGGGGAGTACGATTTTGCTTTTGCTCACCCCGATGTGGATCCGGCACTTTTGAAGTGGAAGAAAGACCCAGACCTAACTGCTTCTGAGGTCAGATTGCGTGCTGTTTATGAACTCCTCCAGAATGCTGACTTTTCATCACCCGAATCAATCAAGGCTGCTGTTTGGGATTATGCCGAAAAAGAGGGGAGAGGAGAGGTATTGTGGCCGATGCGCGTGGCTTTGACTGGTCTTGAACGATCCCCAGATCCTTTTACCGTAGCTCATATAATTGGACGTGAAGACACTTTACACAGGATAAAAATTGCTTGTGATAAAATAGGAGAGTGAAATTTTACAAAGGCCGACATTTTCTAGCTTTCTTTATTGGTGTTCTGCTCATTCCCAGTGCTTATTTTTTTATACCATCTGTAAATGCTCAGACTGAAGTAGAACGTCTGCAAGCAGAGATCAAAGAGCGTAATTCGCGACTAGGGGAGATTGAAAAGGAAATTGCTAAATACGAGGTAGAGCTTCAAAAGGTAGGAGCAGAAAAGGGCACTTTGCAAAAAGCCATCAATCAGCTTGAGCTGGAGCGTAAGAAAGTGCTAGCTGACATTAGTTACACTGAAGCAAAAATCAATAACACTGACTTAGAAATAGGCAAGTTGTCGATTGAGATCGTGGATACCACCGAAGACATCAGTCGAAACATTGCCGCCGTAGCAGAAATTTTGCGCGTGGTGGCCGAAAATGACAATGACTCACTGTTAGAACTGTTTTTGCGACATAAGAATCTTGCCCAATTCTGGGATGAGGTAGAAAGTCTAGAGACCGTGCGTCAAAGAATGCGTGACAGGGTAACGGAGCTAGATTCGTTGCGCGGTACCTTGACCGGAAAAAAGGATGAAGAGACCGACCGACGTGGTGAGCTTTTATCATTGAAACAGCAATACACCGGCCAGCGAGCAATTCTTGAAAATAACAAAAAGGAGAAGAATCAGCTTCTTACAGTCACAAAGAATCAAGAGTCAGAATATCAGAAGCAGTTAGCAGAAAAGAAGACGGCGCGAGAAAAGCTTCTCAAGGAGGTTCAAGCGATCGAGTCTGAGCTCCAGTTCATCCTTGATCCAAATTCAATTCCAAGCAAGGGTACTGCGGTATTTCGTTGGCCTCTCGATAAGATAATCATCACGCAGTACTTTGGTTACACCAAGTTCGCTCTCCAAAATGCCGGTGTTTACAAAAACAATATGCACAACGGTATTGACCTCGGAGCGGCTGTTGGCACCAAGATCTACGCGCCACTTAGCGGTACCGTAAGGGCGACAGGCAACACTGACCTAGTAGCCGGCTGTTACTCTTGGGGACAGTGGGCTCTGGTTGATCACCCGAATGGCCTATCGACCCTATTTGCTCACATGAGTTGGACTGGTGTCACTGCTGGTCAACAACTCTCAACTGGCGACGTGATCGGCTATATCGGTGCTACTGGCTATGCGACTGGGCCGCACCTTCACTTCACTGTTTATGCGAGTGAAGCCGTACAGGTTAAACGCTTCAACGAATTTAAGGCCGTTACGGGCTGTGGTGCCGCCTTCTCACCGTTCTCAGCCGTAGAAGGTTACCTGAACCCGCTCGACTTCTTGCCTAGTGCTTAGAGTTTGTTGTTATCTAGTAGGTTGGACTATACTCACAATTGAGGGTATTCTTTTAGCTTCAGAAATCAAATTCTGTAATAAATTGTCTTGACGTACGTCTGGTACCAAAGACTACCCGAACTACCTGAGTTTTCATCGGTTTGGTAATTTTGTTCATCGTTTTCCCGTAAGGAAGCCAGACCCTATACAACTAAAAGATAAAAGGCAGAAAGGAGGGAAAGATGTCAGCGCAACATGATGAGGTATCCGAAACGGACTCCGAGACAAACGTTGATAATATTCCCCGCACTGACCTGACAGAATACATTATTCTGTTGGGACTCATTGTAGCGTTTTTTGTTCTAGGCTATGCTTTGTTCGTAGAGCCTTAATGGCCTATGTGACCGTTTGTTATGTCACATAAGCTCGTTCCGATTTATCGGATCTTACCCCGTCGACCTCAATGCGAGGCCGGCGGTTTTATTTTTATAGAAAATAGAAATATGAACAGGGAAGCGAATGATTTGCAATATGGGATTTTGATTTCTGGACTCCCCTATCCAAGAGTGGGGGAGAGCGCTCCCTGCCAGATCTTTCCAATTAATATTTTAAAAGAACTTCCACAGATTAAGAGAGATACAAAAATCCCAGTCCAAAAGTTTTGCCAAACGTAAACAGGGGAGAAGGAACCCTTGACAAGCACCTGTGGATAAATATCCGCTAGCCGAGTTCTTATAGTATATAATTGAGTATTAGAGATATTATACTCAGTTACGTATAGAGCGGAATAGCCCTCTTTCAAGCCTCTTGCCTCATAATATTGTCATCCCCTAGCCCATCAATCCTATGAAAAAAGAACAGAATAAAAACACAGAGACATTAAAGACTGCTAATTTCGTCGTACTCCCCCACGTATCGCATTTTTTGACTTCGATCCTAGCTAACAATTATTCGACCAAAACTCACGATTCCTATAAACGCGATCTTTTGACCTTTGATAAGTTTTTGGCTACTGAGATGAGTCATTTATCCTTTAAGGAGCTAGATAAGCACACTATTGAGCTGTTCAAGGCCTATTTAAACTCCGATGACCGCAAAACGACGCTTAATAAGGGCACGGCAGAAAATCGACTGAAAAGCGGATCAGTTAATCGTATGTTGTCATCACTGCGCCGTTATTTCACATACTTGGTTGATATGGACTTTGAGTCGCCAATTGCGCCAACTTCAATCAAATTAGTTCGTGCTGAAAAAAAACACGGTCAGGTAGCCGAGCTTAGCGAATTGATCTCATTAATAGAATATCCAACTAAAGTTGAGAAAAATAAATTTGTCGCGCTGCGCAATCGCGCAATGCTCGAAACTTTATTTGCCAGCGGGATGCGTATTTCTGAACTTTTAGGGCTCAAATTGAACCAGTTGGACAAGTCTGGTCGCATCTTTATCCAAGGTAAGGGTAAAAAGCAGCGTTTTATCTACCTCACAGACCGCTCCAAGGAGCATATAGACGCTTATTTGAAGCTTAGGGTAGATGACTTCCCTTACCTCTTCATTCCGAAGCGTGGTCTTAATGCGGGAGAGAAAAATAAGCGCATTGCGCCCAATTATCTTCAGATGAAGATCAAAAAATACCGGGAGTTGATCGGTATCAACGTGCCAACCAGCGCTCACTCACTACGTCACGGCTTTGCTACATATTTGGCCGAGCAAGGTGCCAATCCGGCTGCTATTCAGGTCCTTCTGGGTCACGAATCGCTAGACACTACCACTCGTTACGTCCACGCCTCCGACAAATACGCCGAGGAAACTCACCACAAATTCCACCCGCTAAAATAAGTAACCTGACTTGACAGACGCAAGAAATGAACTATTGTTTTTTTGGCTACCAGATGGTCTGGTGGTTCATGTTGTCCTTCATGTTCAATATGATCGTTCTTCAAATATAGAGGAGGTCTTTATGGCCAATCCCACTCTTTATGTAATTAAGGGTCCTAGTCAACGAGGTCTTGAGCTTGCTTTTCTGGCTCGAGATTCGGATGCAAAAGCGCTCTTCACTATACTTGTCGATGATATGCCACTAGGACTTAGCCACGTGGCTGTCGGCATGAAGATTCTCAACTTCAGTTTCATTACTTGCCAAGGGCCCAACTACAGGCTGGGCGGACAGCTGCTCACGGTAATTCCGGCAGGAGCAAAAGCTAAACTTCCTCCCCACAACTTCGTTTTTGTGGATTATAACGCTAAAGAGAGAAACGGCACGATGGTGTTCTCAAACGCCTGAGAGTTCTTTTAATCATCTTACATTCACTACAAGGAGCAGAAATGTCTGGGATTTTGAGCGACATTCCAAATGGAATGTTTAGAGTGATAGAACAGGTTTTGGATACGGGCGGCAGCATCATTGTCGGAGACTTTGTCCCTCGTGAGGCTGAAAACCTGGCACGCAGCCACAATATGAAGAGAAAGCTGCCTCTCGATTCAGCCTACTGGGTATACGATGACGAGTCCTTTTGCGTTCTGGACCACTATGGTCGTGACCTCATTTCGGTAACGACGATATAAACTTCCCTTCACCGCGACGGCTTCCAGCTGTCGCGGTTTTCTTATTTAAATATTTCTATAAACAAAAAACTCCCAAGTGGGAGCTTTTTTATCCATTAGCCTTCACAGCTAACGCAGGTCGATTCCCCAGCAAAATGGATCCGCGGCTTAGTAACTGGTGCCGCTTCAACCTGTGGTAAATCGAAGTTAAACTCTCCCATCTCCTGATTATTTTCCTTTTCCATAGACGAGTATTATATCACCCTCCCCCATCTGGCAAGTGAATAAGTTTATTCCCGGCCGCTTGTTATAGACAAGGTAACGTCGCAGGGGCACTCGGAAGGAGTGTCGTCACTCTTTACCTTGAAATCGGATTCAAAACCGATCACGATAAAGCGGTCATCTTTCGTGTAATACGACATATTTGCTCCTGGACCACTGGCCTCGCGCATGATGTCTTGTACCCAGCCAGTCACCACTAACTTCTCATGGTAGTACTCGGTAAATGGTGTGGAAATAGAGGCGATATTGTTGGTATTAACAAACGGCTCTGAAACAATCCGGACAGTTTGTTCTTCAGTAATTACTCTCCCCCACTTTGCACCGGAATATAGTGGATACGCGTCTGCATCAAGTCGGGCTTCTTTAGTGTCGGTCTCCGCCACTTCTCTCCCCTCTTCTCTGCTCTGGTTATTTTGTAACCAAAACCAAATTGCTGCTAGGAATGATACCGCAATCGCAATGTATAGAAGGTATTTAAGTGACGTTTTCATAGTCCAATTTTAACATTTCTCGAGTTCTTGTGACGGCCCTAGTCGTTACTTAAACGTTACGGTACCGCTGTTGTTTTTGAGGTCGAGAATAAGTTCACCACGATTAGTGAAATGGTATGCGCTCGTGTTTTCGAGTAATTGGAAAAACTCTGTTTCTTGTGACCCCTCACAATACATTTCCGTAGAGTACATATTTACAAAAGTAAGCAAATTGCCACTGGTTGTGTATGTGCCACCGGCACTGTTGCAGTCGGTAGATACTGAGAAGGACCCATCTTTACTAAAGGATATCGCAAAGGCCCCTGGTTTTATTGGAGTAAGCTCCCGCTCATCATTAAAGAGTGCGTGTTGCCACATCCATTTTTTCATTCCAAGCGACATCCTTTGTGGATCTGCTTCACCTTCAAAGTTTGGCAGAACGACACCCCATTGCATAGACTCTGTATCGAGTTTTAAATACGCGCTTTTGCCGATCGAGGGTTGTGCAGTCATCGGTTCTTCTGGCGCGCGGTCAGCGTAGTTCACCACCACAACATTTTGATGCTGGGGATTCTGACTCACCTCAGTCGTCTGGGGTGAGACGCGGTCTCCTAAGAGATATCCCTCAGAACCGATATATCCAGCATCGGTATTAAGCGCGGCAACGACGTAGAAGAAAGTACCACTACCACCTGGCTGATGAGTGATAAGGAATACCATGTCGTCACGACCATCATTGTTGAGATCAGTAATAAGTTCATTGCCAAAGTAACGCGACTCGCCGCCAAGTATTATTTGATTACCATCAATAGTGTATTCGGCATTTTTATAATCAACCGCGGTGGTCGCTTGCTTTTCTTGGTAAATGTAATTATTCAAGATCAAAAAACCACCAATGATAAAAATGATGATAGCTGATCCGACGATAAGTATTTTTTTCATAATATATCTATTACCATTACACAAATTTACCCAATCTACTAGATGTAAGAGGGAGTATTTTTAAAGTTGGTCATATTCAACTTGGGTAGCTCTTTCTCATCGTTATCCCACTCAGTAAATTTAACACCGTGTACATCGAGGTTTTTTACATCAGGCCGTTTAAAGTACTGGTGTAGATGTTGATGAATATTGGAATAGCGAAAAGTAACCCAATAAACGGAAGAACGATCATTGCGATAGTCACCCACATAACAATCTGAAAATAACGCCTAGTTTTCTCGGTAGAGATGTAGATTGCATCGAGTTTGGCTTCCATTTCGGATAACTTGTTTTGAATATTGGGTTCCATATGCCACCAGTATAGCAGTTGCTAAAAAACGTCTTGATTGAATATCCTATAAAAATTGTTATTTAAACAATGATTCCGCCTAACAAATCAGCGGCGATTTGGTCATAGTCGGGGCGGTGGACGGAGAGGTGGATTGAACGGGTAGAGTCTCTAGAGAGTCGGGATTCAATTTCTGGATGATTCAGCAAGTAGAGGGCGAGCTTGTGCGGAATGATTTCATCTTGAGAGAGTATCTTCAGTGTCGCACTGGTGGTTTGTCCTGCTTGCGCAGGCATGGCAGATGGGAAGGCGCGGCGTAAGTCGTCTTTAAATTTGGCATAGTGGGTACAACCCAAGATAACTGTGTCTATTTCCCCTATCCCGTTCAACTGATCTTCAATAATTTTTATCGCCAAATTAGCTGCTTCGGCAGATTTACCGGATTCAATAAGCGGGACCAGCTCGGGCGTGGCAACACTATGAAGTTCTATATCTGATCCATACTTCAAGAGCTCCCGCCCGTACTTTCCTGATTCTACCGTTCGCTTGGTGGCCAAAAGCAGAGCTTTCTTGGACTTACTCTCGATCAGCTCTTCGACCGTAGGTATGATGACACCAAGGATTCTGCGGTCCGGATATTTCTGAGGCAGAAAGGTGTCTTGGAGACGACGCATTGTCTCGGCTGAGGCGGTGTTGCAGGCAATGATTACAAGCGCGCAGTCGCGCTCGAATAGCTCTTCTACTCCAGCTCTCGTGTATTCAAATATTTCTTCTTCGGTTTTGTCCCCTAGAGGTAAATGAGCGGTATCGCCAAAGAATACGTAATCGTACTGTGGCAAAGCCTTGGTCACTGCCTTAAGGATGGTAAGACCGCCGAGACCAGAGTCAAATAGTCCTATTTTATAGTCGTTCATTGTCTGATATTTACGCACCTGGTCATCGTTCTTTTGTCCTAGTGGGGCTTATAATATCAGTAGATAGGTAATTTATTAAACTTAAAAATGCAGAAATAAGTTTTATGGAAATGGTAGATAGAATATTGCGCGCTAACGGCACAATGATCGGACGTATGTTGATCGGTCTATTATTCGTCTTTTCTGGTGTGGGTATTGTTCTCAATGGAGTAGATAGCTTTTCTGGAATGATCGAAACACGAGGTATTCCAATGCCAATGTTGGTGGCGTGGTTGGTGGTAGTAGTAAAGATCGTCGCTGGTGCGGCTTTGATGCTCGGCTGGCGAACCAGCCAGGCGGCCTTGGCGCTTATGATTTTTACTGCGCTTGCTACCCTGCTCTACCACCTTGACCTCGAAGATGTTAACCTATTTAAGAATCTCGCTATTATTGGCGGTCTTCTATATGTTTATGTCTATGGTGCAGGTAATGGCTGGAAGTTGCACGTGTAATCTTTAAAACAGCGAATTTCTTTGTCACGCTTCGCAAAATAACACTCCCTGGACTAACCTTGTCCCGCTCGTGCTATTTTGCTCGCGTTCCTCGAACTTCATCCGTTTTAAAAATTCACGAAACGTTGAATATAAAATAAGAAAAAAACCGCGCTTCGCGCGGGGTTTTTCGTGGACACTAGTTGTTATACGCAATTGTATTATTCCAACAAGAAGACGAAGCCTTCCATGGCTGGGTGCCCTGACTCTCGTAGAGTTGGCGGGCATAGGCCATATTGTCGTATATGTTCTCTAGGTTGAGGCCAAGTTCAATGGCTCTCTTTTCGTGATAGCGTTTATTGATTTGCATCACGCCGGTGTCGGCGGAATCGATCCGGCCTTTAAGGACTGAGCCATCTTGAAGGGTATGTTGGAAGTGTGATTCACACTTCGCAACCGCAACCATCACAGGAATGTCCTTAAAGTACTCTCGTACGATACCCTCGGTATCCGAGACGGAAATGGCTACTTTTTCCGCTTTAACCGTCTCATCGGTAATCTGGCCATAGGCGATCGGTGTTGTATTGATCGTAGCAGCGCCAGAGACCGTGAGAACGGCCGTCAGCAAGGTGGATAAAATAAGCCAATGGTCTTATCTGATAAACGCCCTCAAAACTTGCAGAAATGGCACATTTCTTAACACGGTGTGTCGAAATCTGTCCGTTTCTGCAAGTTTTGTACTCTGGGCGTTGGTAAAGCTGGTATGAAATACCAACCTTACCAAAAAAGCAGCCGAAGCTGCATCCGTTTATAATAGCACAAAATGACCCAAAAATCAAATTATTCAATCATATTGACTCTGCGTCAAGCTAAAAAAGCCTTATTCTTAGCCATTTGCCAAATTGTCAGTCTTAATGTCTTTCCAATAAAGATTCGGCCGTGCGAGTGTTCGCACGGCCGATGTTCATTGTTTCATCTTTCCAGACTTAGTGGCATGGCAACCTTTCATTGCCCCATTCTCTCCCCTGAGGCTTCCCTTTTTCTTCTGCTCGCGCCTGAAGTCGCGAGCTTCTTTTACACTCCTTTTAGGCATATTCGTTCACCTCCTTCTGGGATAGTAAGTTACAACAGGACCTGCGCCTTGTCTATGGTTGAAATACTAAAACACAAAACCGTCATTTAGGCGGTCTTATTGCCTAAGTGACGGTTATTTGGGCTTATCTGCACTGACCTTTTATATCTCGGCTCCGGCACCAAGGTTCATTTCGGCTTTGTAGCGCTCGATTACTTCTGGGTGTTCACCGGCCTTACATTCCTCTACGAACAGGTCAGCGCTTTCTGCATCGGGGAAAGACATATAAGCCAAGGCACCTTCACAAACAACATTGATGTTAAGTTTGCCCTGTGGTACGCCCTCGTTCTCATCCAATTCGTCAGTTTCCTCCGTGTCTGTCTCCAACCCTTCTTGTGAATACCAATAGTATCCCCCGCCGATAAGTACGAGCGCTAAGAGTGCAATTAAAGTTATTTTCATAAGGTTTATTTTATCATCAGTTATTGTACAAAACGAAATTGCCTTTCTGGGGGTATTTATTCAGCATTGGCTAGTAAGGTCATGGCGCCGTAGAGACCGGCGTCGTCTTTTAGTGTGCCACGTTCAATCCGAGGAGGTGGCATATCGTCACCGAGTACCGAGGCTACATGTTTACGGATATTCTCGATTGGGATAACGGGGTCACCAGTGATCATTGCTCCGCCGAGCACGATTAGGTCGGGGGACCAGTAAAGAATGGTGTTACGGAGCCCGTGTGCCAAATAGAAGGCCAATTGATCCCAGAGGGCATCTCCTTGCGGGATGTTCTTGGGGGGTTCACCAAGGCGTTCCTCCACAGCCGTACCGGAGACTAAGTTTTCCAGAGTCGGCAGGATCTCGTCACCGAGGATGGTCCGGTCGATGTCTAGCACTTGTTTGCCTGGTTCGAAGCCAAGATGGTAGCTGTCGATCTTGCCGTCTTCGATCTTAGCCCCGCCCACTCCGGTGGAGATGGTGTGATAGACCATAATGTGCGAGCCCTGCCCCGCCCCAAAGTGAGCTTCGCCGAGGCCGGCCAGCGCCGCGTCGTTTTCAAGAGTGACTTTAGTGTTGAGCTTCTTGGCTAGTGTGTCAGCCAGTGGTTCCTCTATCCATTTGACCAGTACGTCATCATGCGCGATTGATCCACGGTCCTCGCTTAGAAGACCGCGTACAGCACCCGCGGCTTGTCTGATGGACGTTGCTCCTAGTTCATCGGCGGCCGCTACAATTTTTTCGACTCCTTCCTTGTAAGAGATCGGGGTTCTGAATCTGATTGGTTTTTGAAAGGTCTTTAAATCTTCCGAGACAGTGACGCGAGTGTTGGTGCCACCGATATCAAACAGTAAGTAACTCATAGTTAGGGATTAGGGTTAGCGTTCAGGGATTAATCAACAATCGGGTCGATTGGTTGGCCAAAGTCGATCGATGATTCTTTGCAATACGTAGCGATGCTTTCCTTAAAATATGGCGGATGAGCGCGCTGGATCTGGCCGACTGTGTAGTAGGTGACGGCAAGGGCGGCGGCGTAGCCCTGCCTGCCGGCAGGTAGGGCGCTGACCTCCGGTAATGGCACATACAGACGATTCTTTTCTTCTCCATAGCGAGTGTTTGGTACACCAAAAGAAATAAACAGCTCGTGAGGATCTTTTATGACAGTCTTGGCATGCTTCATCTCCTCTGGCGTAAAGATTCGGCCAATTAGTTTTGGACCAAACAGCTCATCAAATTTGGTACGCAGCATTGGCTTTAATTCAGCAAACTCTGTCGGCAATATCATTGTGAAGGCCTTGTATTTGTTTAGGGGCACGTCTAGTGCAGGCTGTATAGATTCTAAGATAAGGTCTTTTATCGCAGAGGCGTCTTCCCCCTTGTCAGCAACGATCATCGAGAGATAGGTCGAAGTGTTGTAGGTGTATGGTTCGCGATTTTTAGGAAAGACGCGCACCATCTCTTTTGGTAAAAAAGCGGCTGCTGGCGCAGAAGTGTTGTTGGTAAAGAGGACAGTCTCTATTCCCTTTTCGGTCAAGTACTTAACGATACCGGCCGCATGCTTGCTGCCTGAAGCAGAGATGACTACTGCCCCGTCGATATCGAGTGAACGTGCCAAGGCAAGTTCGTAGTTTGATTCATCAGCAAAGACAGCGTCACTCTCACGAAAGATAATTCGGCCGGTTGCCTCGGCGTTACCACTCCCGACTACTAGCGGACGACGAAATGGTACTGACGTCTTCGGTAACCGGGCGTTCTCGAGTAATTCGAGGGCGCCTAAGACTGCCACGTCGATTTCGGGAATGTTGTCTAACGTGAATTTTTTTAGTTGTTGTAACGCGGACATAACTAAATTTCGCAAACAACCGCCACCTTTGAAAAGACTTTTTTTTCAGCTTCATCAACTGAATCAACAATCGAGAATAACCCTAAGTCTTTTTCATCGATCGTCTGATATTTTTCGAGTAGCTCTCGTTTCATCCAATCAACTAAGGGTGTCCAAAACTCTTTGCCATATAAGATTATTGGAACATGGGAGATTTTTTTAGTTTGGATCAAAGTCAGGATTTCATATAGTTCATCAAGAGTGCCGTAACCGCCGGGGAAATATATATATACTTCTGAAGAAAAGGCCAACATTACCTTTCGAGCAAAGAAGTGATCGAAGGTCTGCGACATCGTGGTGTAGGGATTGAGCTTTTGTTCCATCGGTAGGCGAATATTGAGTCCGACGGACTGCCCGCCGACCTTGTAGGCACCAACGTTGCCAGCTTCCATAATGCCACCGCCACCGCCGGTGACTATGGTAAGACCTTTTTTGGCGAGCCTCGAGGCTAGTTCTTCGGCCTCATTATAATATTTGTCGCCTGGTCGAAGTCGGGCACTTCCCCAGAAGGTGGCCGCAGGGCCTAACTTGCGCAGCAGATTGAAACCACTTACAAATTCGGAGAGAATGCTAAAAACCCGCCAGCTTTGGTCAACACCGTTTGGGCGAAGTAGTTCGCTGACAACGCGGCAGTTTTCCTCAGTCTTAGGCTGTTTCGATTTACCAGCAGACGATTTGCGCGAATTAGAAAATGGATTTTTGATCACTGACTAATTCTAACACTAGGTGTCGTGCGAACTATTCGTAATCCACGGAATAGCAAACTGATCAAATTCTGGCAAAAGCTTCTTGCCGTAAAGGAGTCTGCTTATTACTTCGGCGTGAGAAAGTGCACCAGTCAGTGCGTTATGAGGCATTGGTTCGTCTGGAATGCCGCAGTAATTTAAAATCGCATCGAGGTCGAGTGAACTACGGCGGTGCTGTATGTCTAAGGGTGGTTGGTTGCCCTGATTTACTATGTGCATATAGCAGAGAGTGTGGGTGTCGATAGTGCGATGAGCAAAATCCCATAGCAAGTGGTCGCGTCCGGCCGCCGCTCGCAGAAAGTCTCTATCAAAGGAAGGGTTTTGTCCGGCCAATGTACGGTCATTAAGATGTTGACTCCATTCTAAAAATTCACGCACTAGCTCAGCCTCTGACTTCTTGCTTGGGTCGGTGGCCTCTTGGTGAGTAAAACCATTTACCTCAAGGGACTCATCATTGATGTGGGCGCCATCCCATATCCGGCACTCGCCATAAAAGCGGTGTTCGGGGTTTTCACTATCAAGCGCCCCGATTGAAAGTATTGAGTCACGCTCGGGTGACATTCCAGAGCTTTCTATATCTACAACAAGCATATTTTTATGAATTTTACTCTACAAAAGAAAAACGTAGTACTCCACCCCGCTCCATATAGATGAGCTCTAATTCCTCAGGTGTAAGTTTGGATAGTAAAAAGTGCAAAGTTTCTTCTTTCGAATCTCCCATCATAATCCGAAGATAAACAGCCCCTGGCTGAAGCTGGAAACTGGTTGTGACGCTGGAGCTGGCTGTAAAGACCTCCCATTTGCCGGCGGTATCTTCACTACCTTCATAATGGTCAATGACCAGACCATCAGAATGGAAAGAGCGGGAAAACTTTTCGTCGTCAACACTTTTCCAGGTACCTTCCAGGTTTTCCGTGATGGCTAATTTAATGTCTTGGTCTTCTCCGGCGCCCTCGCCGCTATCACCAAAGTTGTAAGGAGCGTTGTTTGGGTCGAATGGCTGGTTGCAGACGACACCCTCCTTCATGTCAGAAGAGGTGACAATCACTTCTTCTCCTGTAAAGGTGTATTCGTGTTCGTTGTCACCAAAACGATATGGGATAGTCTCGTTGCCCGTGTTTGATAGAGAGTATTTTAAATTGCCGGCTACAATTACATTCAACACAGACATATCTGGACTGAATTCCGCGATAAAATCGTTTCCGTCATCACATATAAATGAGACTTGTTCACCCAGCTTCTCGATCATTGCCCCCTCTCGATTATTGATATAGATGATAAGTCCTGCGACCATTATCATCAGGATGATTCCGCCTAGAAATATTTTTGTTGCCATAGCTTAGACCTTAAGTCTTTTATAGGTTAATTGTAACCTTTATTAAATAAGGCGGAAAGAAGTCTAGATGCCTGGGCAGTTGGCGGCCGGGCGAAGCCCG
>MFMS01000002.1:35184-35880 GCA_001783525.1 Candidatus Kaiserbacteria bacterium RIFOXYB1_FULL_46_14
CCCGGCCGCCTCGGCTTCTTCCTTTGTTTTATAAATGACCTTATTTTGCTCACTGATCCGCTTGGCGCCGCTACAATATGGCAGATGATAGACTTTCCCGTTTTTACTGGCTACATAAAAAGCGTCGGTTTCTGATGTATTGGGAGTGGTTGGAGTTGAGGTGGCCGCTGACATTGGCGGGGTGGGGCTTCGCCCCGCCCCGCCAATGTCTCCTATTACCCGATCCTCCCCTACCGCCTTGGCCGACTGCCTCCCTAGCCCAAAAGAGGCTATGGCCACCAATATAATGAGGCTTGCCGTAAAGAAAGCCGGGTCGTAAAGGAGACGGTTGATTTTTTCCCTAATCTCTTGTAGGATATCGCTCATTGTCTTCATATTATAAACGACTATGGCAACTAAAAAATCAGGCGGAACAGCTAAAAACCTACGTGACTCAAAACCGAAGTATCTCGGCGTTAAGCGTGCCGACGGTCAGTCTGTTCGTCTTGGCGAGGTAATCGTGCGTCAGCGCGGTACTCATATCGAACCAGGTAAGAATGTAAAGGCTGGTAAGGACCACACTCTCTTTGCAATGCAGGACGGAAAGGTTGCCTTCCGCAACTCCCGCAAAGTTCGCTTTGATGGCCGTTCGATTTCAAAGAAGACCGTCGATGTAAACTAACGAAATAATAAAAAACGGCCGCGCCCTAGGGCGCG
>MFMS01000002.1:35911-48162 GCA_001783525.1 Candidatus Kaiserbacteria bacterium RIFOXYB1_FULL_46_14
GGCGCGGCCGTTTTTTATTATTTAACAATTGTCACGGATTCTACGATCACTGGATCAACTGGGATATCTCCGGCTTTTGTTTCCACTTTACCGATCGCATCCACAACATCCATCCCTTTCACAATACGACCAAATACAGGATGCTTCGAGCTAAATGGAGGCTTGTCGAAGTCTAAGGCCACATTGTCCACTAGGTTGATGAAGAATTGACTGCCGCCGGAGTTAGGTTGTCCAGTGTTAGCCATGGCGATACTGCCTCGAGTGTTTGTAAGATGATCGCCGTTAACAAATTCATCTTGAATAGTGCTCGTTGGTCCGCCCGTGCCGTAGATAGACTCGTCGCTTCCCTTAGAGTTTGGGTCACCACCTTGGATCATGAAGCCATCAATGACGCGGTGAAATTTGGTACCGTTATAAAAGCCTGATTCAGCAAGAGTAATAAAGTTGCCAGTAGTGATAGGCATATCAGCGGTGTATAGCTCAAGCTCGATTTCTCCCCGGTTGGTCTTGATGATGGCGGTTGGATTCATGTCGTTATTTATGATTGGGTTGTTAACTTTTTGCTCTTCTGGTGTAAATGGTCCAACGACTGACTCTTTAGCGTCTGTAATTAATTCGGCCTCGCGACTGTGATAATTTTGCCAGTAAACCAGTAAGGATAGTAAAACGGCTGAGGCGACAACGGAGACGACAATCATTTTCATCCCTTTGATCTCTTTCATATCTTTCATATAACAAATTACGAGTTACGAATCATAAATGCACGGCGCTCATCATTCAACATTAATGTTGACAGGAAAGCGATGGCTTTTGAAGATCAGATCAACAGAGTGCTCGCCGGTCGCCTTGATCGCCGATCCAATCTCGATTGTAAATGGTAGGAGCTCATGTCCGGCGGCCTTCGCTGCTTCGATAATCATCTCGGGCTTCACGGCCGCAAACAAATGACCGTTGTCATTCTTTAGGCCAGTTATCACGATGGCTTTATTATCGAGCGCGCTCTTTAGGGCAAAGAAGCGAGCCTCAGCCAGCGCCTCGGCCTTTTGAGTATTCGCATCTATCCTCAAAGCCGCCTTGAGATTCTCTGCAGTAGCTGGCTTAGCCTGTCCTTTAGGGATAAGTTGGTTTTGTGCGTAACCGTCAGGCACCTCGACAATAGCGCCCTTGCGGCCAATCTTAGCAACGTCTCGAAGCAGGATCACTTTCATAGCGGGAGTAATATAACACGAAGCATAGTGGACGCGCGAACGTACCTACCCTACCTGTTTTAGTAAGATTTAGTTAGAGTTGAGAGCGGACTTTTCTTTAAAGTCTCGCTTGCCACCAAGCCACTCTACGGCGGCGTCCTTCTGTGGGTCTTTATCTTTCTCTGCTTCTTCTGGGGTGAGGAGGATCTCAATTTTTGGTTTTAGGCCACCCAGAGAGAAAGAGACTCCTTCGGGGGTGAGCCAGCGTGCGATAGTCACCTTAACAGAGGCGCCACCTGGTATGTTGACTAGCTCTTGTACTGAACCTTTACCAAAGGTGGTGTCACCGATAGTTGTAGCGATGCCGTGTTCGGCTAGTGCCCCAGCTAGAATCTCAGAAGCAGAAGCCGAGCCGCCGTCGATCAATACTACAAAGTTGTCTTGATTAAACTGGAAAGATCCTTTGCCTTGGCTGCGATGTACTTCTTCCTCAATATCTTGGCCAAAATTTTCACGCACCACTACCTTGCCAGTAGGTAAGAACCAGCCAGCGATCGAGACTGCGCTTTCTAGGAAACCGCCTGGATTTCCGCGTAGGTCGAGTACTAGTTTTGATTTACCGCTTTTAGCAAATTCATTCATGGCATCCCCCATCTTGCTTTCGGCTAGGGCGTTGAAGCTATAAAGCTTAATGATGAAAATGTCACCAGTTGTCTCGGTCACTAAGGTTGGGATATTGATGACATCGCGGACGATTTTGAACTCACGGAAACCACTCTCGCCTTTTCGATAAACAGTCAGGGCAACCTCCGTCCCACGGTCCCCGCGAATTAGGCGGACAGCTTGGTCAACGCCCATATTATCTGTCGCCTTCTCATCGATTTTTGTGATGATGTCACCTGCCTTGATGCCCGCCTTCTCTGCTGGTGAATCAGGTAATGGTGCGATCACAGTGACCAAGTCTTCGCGGATGCCAACTTCCATACCAACGCCGTTAAAATTGCCGGAGATTTCCTCTTCGAACGCGGCCGCTTCTTCGGGCGGCATATAAATAGTGTATGGGTCGCCGTAACTTTTGACTAAGCCAGCGATAGCACCTTCAATCCGTTTGCTTCTTTCTGGTGAAGAAGTGCTGGTGGAGGTGACGTATTTTTCTTCCAGAATATTCCAAACTCTCCAGAACTCTGTTAAGTCGGCTTCATTATCCGGTTCTGCTGAGGGTCCTATGAAAGAAAACAAACCAGCCTCTCCAGGAATGCCTTGCAAAGAGCCTTGGCCCAGCTGAACACCAGCAAAAAAGGCGGCTAAAATAAGTATCCCTGCCAAACCAGTACCGAGGAGTTTGTTACTACGAGGTTCAGTGTTTTTCATCGCGTCATTATTGCACATTTCTCGTTATCCTAAAAATTGTGGATAGGGGCGCTGTTTTGCTAGAATGGACAGATGTTATTCGGCTTTTTACATAAACGCCCTGCCCTACCAACTATTCATCTTCATAATACGGCGACTGGCCGAAAAGAAGAGTTTAAGTCGCTCGAGAAGGGAGTGGTGACGATGTATTCGTGTGGTCCGACCGTATATGACCACATTCATATTGGTAATCTGCGCGCCTATCTACTGCCGGATCTTTTGACTAGGTTGTTTTTGCGCTATGGCTACAAGGTAAAGTCCACCATAAACTTTACTGACTTCGGACACTTAACCGACGACGCTGACGCCGGCGAAGATAAGATGATGAAGGGTATGCGCCGCGAAGGTTACGAAATTACCCTCGAAAATATGCGCATCTTCCCTTTGCCATACATCGAGTCCTTTAAGAATGACAATCTTGCCTTTGGTAATCTGCCGCCTTCAGAATACGCTCGTGCTAGCGATTATATTGCTGAACAAATCAAGTTGATCGAAACTCTGGAACAAAAGGGTTATACCTATCGTATTAGTGACGGAGTTTATTTTGATGTCACCAAATTCCCTGCTTACGGCATAATCGGTAATATCGACATTGAAAAGATCAAAGCCGGCGCGCGGGTTGAGGTAAATCCGGAGAAGCATCATCCGGCAGATTTTGCTCTCTGGAAAAACGGCGATCTCGGCTGGGAGAGTCGTTGGGGTAAGGGTTTCCCTGGTTGGCATATTGAGTGTACGGCAATGGTCTTTGCGACTTTGGGAAAGCAAATTGATGTTCATACAGGTGGTGAGGATCTTCAATACACTCATCATAATGGTGAGATTGCACAGGCAGAGTGTGTCACAGGCAAAAAGTACGTTAGCTACTGGCTTCACAACTCACACGTCAAAATCGACCAGCAAAAAATTGCCAAATCGCTCGGCAATGGTCTTCGTCTCCGACACCTCTCTGACCGCGGCTTTGCGCCAGCCGATTACCGATTTTGGCTTTTGCAGAGTCACTACCGCACCACTGCTAATTTTACTTGGGAAGCATTAGAAGCGGCGCGAGCTGGATTGTTGCGCCTACGACGTTTGGTTTATGAGGAATTGGGTGATGTTACACCGGGCAAGATTGATGAAAACTATGAAGGGCGGGTGCTTCAAGCAGTTGCTGACGACCTCGATACCCCGACCGCATTGGCGATTTTGTTTGAATTGGCTAAGGACCAAAAAGTCCACCCAGAAAACAAATTGGCCACTATTCATTTTATTGATTCGTTGTTGGCTTTGGGGCTTAGTAAAGGCGCGGCCGAAGGCCGCGCCGAACTAGGTGTCATTGACGAGATTCCAGATGAAGTGAAAAAGTTGCTTGAAGATCGAGAGGAGGCGCGTCAGGCGCGCGACTTCGCTCTCGCCGACCATCTGCGCGACCAAATCACCGCACAGGGGTATTTAATCGAGGACGGTAGTGATGGCGCTAAGTTGCGAAAAAAGTAGGTTGTTCAAAAAACAACTGAAAAGGCCGCCAGCTTCGCTGGCGGCCCTCTTTATTTTTACGCTTCAATTAATTCAGAAGGAACTCTTTCGTAACCAAACGAACCTCGCTCGGTTTAATCAAATTTTGGTGGGCCACTCTGACAGAATGTAATGGCCCATCCAACTTGGTCTGCCAGAAGTGCAAAAACTTGTGCAAATTTGGCAGATCAGGAAAAAGATCGTAATCCTGCCAGATGTAGCTTTGTAGAATCAAGCGATGGTCTGGCAGACGATAGATGATTTCCGCGGTGGCAAGACTGTAGCCTTGCAACATTTTTTCAAATTGCTGACTGGACATTGCCTTCTCCTTTCCTAAGATTATGATAAACCTTTGTATTCTGAAAGCAAGAAAAAACCGGCGATTACTCGCCGGTTTTCCTTAGCTATAAGTTCGTTTAATTGTCGGTAGTGAAGTCGTCTGCTGAGTCGCAGGTCAAGACATCGTCCTCGTCTTCATCCTCGTATCCAACGCAGATTGCGAAGTAGTAGCGAGTATCGTTATCAAGGCCGGTAACACGCTCTTCGTAAGAGTCGCTGTCGTCTAGACTAGAATCTACACGGATCTTACTCAAATCATCGCCGTCAGTATCGATGTCACTGTAAGTATCGTAATCATCAGCAACATCATCAACTTGGTCATCATCGGTACCATAGACAAAGAATACTTCCCCGTCTTCGAAGTCGTTCATGTCAACGCGGCCACGCAAAGCAGCTTCGTCTTCCTGGATGTCTGTTGCTGACCTGGTTTCAACTTCTGGCTCGTCACCATCATTGTTATCGTCGTCATCATCGTCTGATGAACGTGGATCGCCGATAACATAGTTGTGGTCGTAAGTGCCACCGTAGTAATTGTAACCAGGGCGAGCTGCGAGCTGTGCTTGCAACTGGGCAATCAGGGTACGCAAGTAGCTAATCAACTGCTCTTGTGTCATCGCATTACCATACCCATAGGTTGATGTGTATGAGTAGGAAGGGTTGTAGGTTGTCTGGTACTGGTAATCAGTGGTTGGATAATAATAATTGGCGGCCTCGGCGGCAGGTGCAATCGCAAAAATCGCTAGCGATAGCAACCCCAAAGTCATAATCATTCTTTTCATATTTGTGCACAATACGCTTTAAAAAGAGGTTTGTAAAGGCTTTTTTCGATGACGCACCATAGATAAAATGAAGTTAATACTTTTGACAAAGTGTCTATATATGATATAATACAAGAAGTAAGGAGGTGATCTCTATGACGAAATATTCTCGGTCGGGTGGAAAATTTAGCGGTAACCACACGACCCTCTCGCCCACCGCATCAGTCGTCGCAGATATTGCAAGTCAATGTAGTTCTGTGACCAAAATATCACCAGGCTTCCTCAAGTCTGGTTTAAAATCTGCAAACGGCAACCGTCGTTTGAAGATTCGAGATAATGGCGTTTGTATCGTACTCCAGGTAAGGGATAATATTTCTCATCAAGAAATATACGTGTACGTCAGCGATATGCAGGCTGCAAAGCTGGCAATCGCAAAGGGTGCACGAAACGCCGGTCTAGCTATTTCATTTAATGATAAGGAATAGTTTTGTCGATCAGCTAACAAAAGATCCACGTTTGTGGATCTTTTTCTTTATATGGTCTGCCAGACTTGGGACTGGCGGACGAGGAGTTCTTCAGCGCGGTCGGGTTCTTTCATAACCTCGACAACTATTCGCTCCATCCTCATTCCCTGTGAGCCTTTGATCAGTATTGTGTCACCTGGTTGCAGGAGATTTTGTAATTCGCGCCCAGCCAGTACCGCTTCGTCATATTGATGGATCTGTTCGGGCTTCATGCCAGCTTTTTCGGCACCTTCGGCGATTTCGCGAGCACGCATGCCAACCGTGATCAAAATATCTGAAGTCTCTGCCGCTTGTTTGCCGAGTTGTTTGTGCGCTTCAACCGAGTAGCGACCTAGTTCTAACATGTCGCCAAGCACAGCAATGCGGCGATTGACTCCGCGCAACTCACCTAGTGTGGAAAGTGCCTGTAAGGCGGCAACTGGTGAAGAGTTGTAGGAATCATCAATGATGACGGTTTCTTTAATACCGTCTATAAGGCGCATTCTTCCTGGTGCCGGAGTGTGATGAGACAAACGATCGGCACATTCCTGAAGTGAAATACCAAAGTGTTCAGCGACTGCTCCAGCGGCGGCAAAGTTGTAAGCGTATTGCACACCAAGAGCGCCGGTTACCAAGAATTCACCTTTGTCTTTTTCGCTCTCAATCAAAAAACTCATTCCGATCGGCACGCTGTCTTGATATAAAACATTGTCACCTGAAGCGGTGAAATCGGCTGGCGCGTAGCGGCCAAAGCCAATAGTTTTTTGGCGTATCTCGCGAGCGGCCGCTTCGGCCTTCTCATCATCGCGATTGTAGATCAGTACGCCTTTATCATGGAGAGCGTTAAGCAGGATCAGCTTCTCGGCAATTATCGCCTCTGGTGATCCGAAGTGTTCAACGTGGGCCGGAATATTTGGTAAGCGAGTGAGGACAACGATGTCTGGCTTGATCCAAGAGGTTAAACGTTTCATGTCCCCCGGACGATCTACTCCCATCTCCAAAACCAGTACAGCTGGGTAGTTGATTGGAAAAAGTGCATGGAATAATCCATCAATAATATTTTTGAGCCAAAGGACAGGATTATGCCAGGCGTTTTCTAGACCAAGCACGGTGAGTGGTACGCCAAGTTCGGAGTTGTAGCTCTTCTCACTTTTGCGAGCTGCGACTTGCCCGCGTATTACTTGATAGATGGCATCCTTGGTAGAAGTCTTACCTACACTACCAGTGACGGCGATAATCTGCGGTTTGGCACGCCTAAGAAGTAATTTTGCTTCAAAGGTAAGGATGGTAACTACCAACGATTTCAAAAAATTTTTCATTCTAATCTTGTTTTAACGATCGGGCGGTACGTTATAGTAGTTTATCAAAAACTTGGTGATGTCCATAAAGGTATCCGTCAAGGTCTCAGAAGCATAGGTCACTCCCTGCGGGTCCTCTGTATAAAGGAAAACTAGGAATTCTGGGTCGTAAGCCGGGAAATAGCCAAAGAAAGAGTGGAGAAAACGGTCGTCGTAATAACCACCTTCTGGCTTGGTAAGCTGAGCGGTGCCGGTCTTGGCGGCAACACTGTGTCCCGGCAGTTTTACTTGGCCATTGCGCAGTGCTTCGTCCACTACGCGAACCAACATCCGCGTTATTTCTTCGCTAGTTTCTTCACTCCAAACGCGCTCTCCCTTCGGATACAGCTTATCTTTGGTCGTGCCGTCTTGGTATTCGATTTTTTCGACGACGTGAGGTGTTATTAATGTGCCACCGTTACCTAAGGCCGCTAGTGCGCGAACGGTCGCAATCGGTGTAAGAGCGATACCTTGACCGTAAGAGGCGGTAGCGTACTCAATACTGCGCGGAGAAGAAAGGTTGCTGGTCAAGCCTGGAATCTCTCCTGGTAGGTCCACTCCGGATTCACTACCGAGTTGTAGGCGTCTAAAATAATCTCCAAATTTATCCTTTCCCATTGTCTTTACCACGAAGGCCACGCCGGTGTTGAGTGATTTACTAAGCACGGTCTGCATATCGACTAGACCACGGCCTTTTTTGTCGTAGTTGTGAATCTTCCAGGTGTCTAGTTCTAGGTAACCATTGTCTTGGTAGGTTGTGTTTGGTGTCACTGCCCCGCTGTCTAGACCAGCCGCCATAGTGAGCGCTTTGATGATACTACCCATTTCGTACACGTCTTCTATGAGTGGATTGCGGAAGGTTTCAACGGTCGTCGTGGCTCGGTTGTTGGGGTCGAAGGTCGGCACTACATCGAGCGCGTAAATCGCTCCGGTCTTAGGATTGATGATGATGCCGCCAGTGATCTTGCTCTGCCAACGTTCGTGTACCTTGGTCAATTCGCTTTGCAGTAGGCGTTCTACCGTCGGTTCTATTGTTGTAATAATGTTTCCATCTCCCTCGTCTTCTCTCCCCGCCCCTACCAACTGTCCGAGGTTGGTAAATAGTTCAGCAAAAAAGTTGACCGAAAGACCACTTTCGCCACGTTGTAAGGTGTTTTCGTATTGTCTTTCTAGGCCGTAGCGTCCGACTTGTTGTTCTTTGACATCACCACCAACAAAACCGACAAAGCCGATTACTCGGGCTCCTAGTGGACCAGCTGGATAGTATCGCCAGCGTTGTCTATAAAGCTCTACTCCAGATAACTCTAGTGACTCTATGTGTTTCGCCTCGTCTTCATTCAATTGGGTCGCGATCTCTATATAAACGCGCTTTGGCAAGGTTGCCTTCTCCACAAACTCATCGTGAGAAAACTTAACGTAAGGCTGTAAGGCATTAAATAATTGTTCAGGCTCAGTGATCCTGGTCGGGTTAAGTGCCAAGACGTAGCCACTTTGTACAGTGGCGGCGGCGATGCTCTCCCCGTTTTTGGTGGTGAAATAGATACTCCCTCGATCGTATAGTTTATCGACGCTGTGAATGTACTGACTTTGACCCTCAGCCAAAAAATGTTCGTGGCGAATTATCTGCAGATAATAAAGCCGCACGATTAGAATAAGCGCCAATAAAAGTACGCCAAAGGTAATCAATCGTATGCGGACAGTAGCGGCTTTGCGGGAAGACATATTTCAAAAACTTCTGCGAGCTCCGCAAATCATAAAAAAGACATGCCGCAGACGCTGATTATATTCCGATTATCGCTTGGTGACTACACTAGACTGATCTCTGTTAACAAAAACCTTTTTGATAGCGGTCACATAACCGCTTTGTCCCACAACTTCACTGGCTATCTCGATCTTCTTTTCCATATAGGTGGCTTCGAGAGTGGCGATTTCGGCAGACACACGATGCATCTTCTCTTCGTTTTCTCGACTGATTACAACGTGAATAACGCTAACAGACAGGAAGTACATATAAGCGGCGGCAAGCGAGATCGTCAAACCGGCTGCTAATAGAAAAGCGTAATGTTGAACTGACTCTATGGCTATGTTGTTGACTCTAGTTGGGTACATTTTATTTTAAATTTTCTCGATAATTCGTAGTTTGGCACTGCGGGAGCGTGGGTTCTCAGCGCGTTCGCTCTCGTCTGCAATGATCGGTTTTTTATGAAGACGAATGGCGAGGTCAGCGGCAATTTGCTCATTCCAGAATCTCTTTACCATGCGGTCTTCTAGACTGTGGAATGAGATGATGGCGAAACGTCCGCCTGGAGCTAGTGCTTGGAATCCCTCTTCTAGAAATTCCTTTAGTGCACCTAGCTCGTCGTTGACCGCGATTCTAATAGCTTGAAAGGTGCGGGTAGCGGGATGGATTTTGGATGGTCGTCCGAAAACTGGGACAGCCGCCGCGATAATTTCGGCAAGAGCATGAGCAGTTTTGATTCTGCCCTGCTCGCGTGCCTGTACTATCGCCTTAGCTATCCGTCCGGCAAATCTTTCCTCACCATAACCGCGAATGATGTCTTTGAGTGATTCCTCTCCCCACTCGTTTACCACATCGTCTGCGGTAAATAGGTGTTTGGAAGGATCTCCAAAAGTCATCAGTAGCGGCTCATCGTTGTGGAAGGAAAAGCCTTTTCCACTTTCTTCAAACTGATCCGTGCGCCAACCTAGGTCGGCGAGGATTGCGTTTGGTTGAAGTTGGTGTTCGGCCACGATCGTCTTGATGTGGCGAAAGTTTTCGTTGACGAGGATCACCCTTGTCCCGTTCGCTTCGAGCTCTACGCCCTCGATCGCGGTTGGATCCGCATCGATTCCGACGTAGGTGCCCTTTGGTCCTAAAAGCTTTAGGATTTCACGAGCATGGCCGCCACCACCTAAGGTGGCGTCAATCACTGTGCTGTCTGGTTCTAACGCCAGCGCAGACACTGTCTCATTAAGCAGAACGGGAATATGTCGCATAGGTGTTGGTGATTAGGACTCAGCGTTCAGGGAACAAATTCGATTTGTTGGCGTTAAGCCCTTAGCACAACGCGCTAATCCCTAAACGCTGATCCCTACTCCCCATTAAAGTATGCCAATTGATCCAAGTTTTTCCGCAAAAGCATCCGCTTGTTTTTCTATTTGTATTTTGTAATCGTTCCACTTCTTCTCATCCCAGATTTCCACCCGATCATGGACGCCTGCCAGCACTACCTTTTGGCCGAGCTTGGCAAACTCCTTGAGGAAATCAGGAACGAGAATTCGTCCTGCTTTATCTACCTCCACCTCAACTGCACCGGAGAGGAAGAAGCGATTCAAACCTCGTGTATCCGCCGCGCCAAACGGAAGAGCACTCATTTTTTCAATGACCGCTTTCCAAGCGTCTGTTGGATACACAAATAGACAGTTATCGAGACCACGTGTCACGACGATCGTTTTCCCTAACTCGGATCGCCACTTACTTGGCAAGGAGAGCCTTTTCTTGGGATCTAGAGAGTGAATATATTCGCCGATCAACATAAGTCAAAACACCTGTCGGCAGAATTCCATTTTGGAACTCAACCCACAATTTCCCACCACATCAGTACTATACACCACTTCATCCCACCACTGGCCACTTTGGGCTGGGGAAAAGTGAAAAATAGATATAAAACAGGCGCCGAGCGAAGCTCGGCGCCTGTTTTTATTTTTGTTCTACCGTGGACGCATTAGTGGAAACATTTGTACTTCGCGTAGTGGTTTATCAACGAGGAAAGCAAACAAACGTTCTCCGAAACCAAATCCACAAGTTGGTGGCATTCCGTATTCAAGCATTTCGACAAACTCATGATCAGGCATCATTGCCTCTTCGTCGCCAGCCTCGATAAGTTTTTGTTGAAAGGCAAAGCGTTTGGATTGTTCTTCTGGGTCATTGAGCTCACTGTATCCGTTGCCGATCTCGCTACCAGCCAGCAATATCTGGAAGCGCTCAGCTACCCCACTACCAGCCTTTTGTTTAGCCAATGGTGCAACGATCAGTGGATGTCCAACTACAAATGCTGGACCGCTGATTTGCTTACGGCAGTACTTCCAGAGAGTATCAGTCAGCCGCTCTTTGTTATCACCTTCATACTGGACACCAAGTTCGCGTAGTTTCGCTTCCATTTCTGTCTTCCCTGCTTCCAGTACATTAAGACCAGTCTGACGACGAATCTCTTCGACATAGTCAATTTCTTTCCATTCGTCGGATAGATCAAAGGTGTGTCCACGAGTGGTGAACTTGGTGGTACCAAACACTTGCTCGGCAATCTCACGATAGAGATCTTTCGCTAGTTCCATCCCTGCACGGTAATCGGCATAGGCTATATAGAATTCGAGGTTGGTGAATTCCTGAAGATGTTCTGGACTGGTGCCCTCGTTGCGATAAGCGCGGCCGATTTCAAATGTTTTTGGATAGCCAGCGGCCATGAGTCTCTTCTGCCACAGTTCTCCGATCGAAATACGAAGGAATATGTCGATATCAAAATCGTTATGATGAGTCTTAAACGGTCGAGCTTCGGCTCCGCCGGTGGTGATCTCGAGAGTTGGTGTCTCCACTTCTGTAAAGTTGTGGCGCTTCATAAACTCACGGGTAACATCCCAGAACTTCACTTTCTTTTCAAATATCAGACGCAGTTCTGGATCGAGTAGAAGATCCAAGTAACGCTTACGACTCCTCTCCTCTTCGTCCTTAAGACCAAAGTGTTCGCTCGGCACTGCTTGCAGTGCCTTGGTGAGAATTTTCCAGTCACTAGAGTTTACTGCTGGTGTGCCGCGCTTGGTGAAGAAAGCCTGACCGGAAACTTCAATAAAGTCGCTGGAGTCGATGGTCTCGGTTAGTAAATCAAAAAGTCTCTTGCCGATTTCGTCACGCGAAAAAAATACTTGAATGCGGCCGGTGCCATCGTCGATGTCGGCAAAACTCGAACCGCCGTGGCGACGAAGTGAAAGCACGCGACCAGCTATCGTAAGTGGGGTCTCGTCGTCACTCAATGTTTCAAAACCATCGAGGACAGTTTTAATATCGTGGGTTCGGGATGTGCTAGCGGCGTACGGATCCATTCCGGCGGCACGCAGTAGCTCACGCTTCTTGATCCTTTCAGTACGGATCTCTTCCAAGGATGACATAAAAACAAGTATAAAGGGAAAAGTTGAAAGTTGAAAGGGACGGGCGCGCCGTAGGCGCGC
>MFMS01000002.1:48171-74465 GCA_001783525.1 Candidatus Kaiserbacteria bacterium RIFOXYB1_FULL_46_14
ATTCCCTCTGATTTTGGACTAGGCTACTTTTACAACCTTGTAAGTCTGCTTGCCGGCTGGGGTCTCGAAACTAAAAGTGTCGCCCTTCCCTTTTCCTAGCAAGGCTTCTCCGAGCGGAGATAGATAAGAAAGTTTGTGCTCGTGTATGTTGGCCTCTTCGGTACCAACGATTGTGTAAGTGCGTTCCTGTTTGTCACCGTCCTTTGTGATAGTGACTTGGCTACCAAGGCCCACCATGTCGCCTCGTTGGTCACCTGCGACGATCTTGGCCTCTTTGATAACGTTTTCGAGGTGAGTGATGCGTTCCTCGATGGTTGCTTGTAGATCGCGTGCTTCCTGATATTCAGCGTTTTCGGATAGGTCGCCTAGGCTGCGGGCGTATTCCAGTGCTTCAGCTACTTCTCGACGACGTACGGTCTTCAGATGTTCCAACTCCTTCTTCAATTCTTCGAATTTTTCAGGTGTTAGGTAAGCTTGTGTGTCATTCATAATGAACGCGGAAATTATTTTCGCCAATTATACGGGTTTGCGGCGAACGGTCAAATGAAGGTTAATCCTGCGGACTCTCCAGATATTCTGGACGGTTCTCTTTCATCCAGTTAAACACCTCGCGCATCACCCAGCCGGCGCCGAGAGAATTGCTTCGTGGGGCGCGCTCCATCAGTAACACGAATGCGTAACGGGGTTCTTCATAAGGCCAGAAGCCCATTACCCATGAGTTTACGTGGGCGTTGTCGTTACCGAGTTCTGCCGTACCAGATTTGCCAGCAATCTCTACATATTTTAAATCCAGACCGCGCACCGTTCCACCTTCACCGACGACCGCCTTACGCATACCTTCGTGTATCACATTGAGATATTCTTTATTTAAATTTAAATCAACATATTCAGGTTCTGGATCTTTGACCAAGCGCGGCTTTAGTAACTTGCCGTCATTGGCAAGAGAACTGACCGCACGCAACATTTGGAGCGGTGTTACCAAGAAACCAAACTGACCAATCGCGGTGTGATAGGTGTTACCAAGATACCAATCCTCATCAAACACTTCTTTTTTCCATTCTGGTGTGGGGATTAGTCCGGCCTGTTCGCCTGGGAAGTTGATGTCAGTCAAAGAGCTGAAACCAAAGAGTTTCATATATTTATCAATGCGCGCAATTCCCAGTCCGGTAAATTCCCCCATCCCAGCTTGTGGAGCGGCGCTCTTTGGTAACCCGCCACCGACTATGTAGAAATAAACGTCGGATGAAAAAGCGATTGCGGTCCGCATATCGGTTGCACCATGAGCGCGCCAGTCGCCAAATCGGGTGGGATTCTTTGGATCATAAGGATTTGGAATGATGAGCTCGCCGTTTGAGGTGATTTCTCTTTCTGGCGATATCACTCCTTCAGACAATGCAGCGTACGCCATAAATGGTTTAACAATCGAACCTGGTGTGTAGGCGCCGCCGATTACTTTGTTAAGGAAAGGAAAACGATCATCGTTATTGTAAGACTCAATAAGGTCGTAATCGCTACCGTTGGCCATTACTTCTGGATCATAGGATGGAAAACTAGTGAGAGCCAAGATTTCTCCCGTCCTTACATCCATTATGGCACCAGCACCACTTCGGAAGCCGGCGTTGGCAGTACTGGTCGCTATGATGTTGTACATCGCTTCAGACAAAGCCGCATCAACTGATGAGTTTATGTTTTCTCCGGACACGGGTTCTTTAATGGCCACCGATGAAATGACCGTTCCGCCAACATCAACTTCAACTAGCAGGTTGCCGTTTTTGCCATGAAGCAAATGTTCGTAAGAACTTTCTAATCCGGTCCGTCCGATATAGTCGGTACGGTAGTAGTGACCGTTCTTATCTTTCTGCGGATAACTCACATAGCCAAGTAACTGACCAAGACCGAAGCGGTCGGTGTAAGCTCGAAGTGGGAATTCCCTGTCTTTGTCATAATCGGCGGCATTCCAAGCCAGCATTTCTCCATTACGGTCGTAAATGACGCCGCGTTCCGCAATCAACAGACCTTGGTCGATGCGGTTATTATCGCTTCGTTCGCGGTATTCAGTACCGTGAACTATCTGAAGCATAAATAACTTACCGCCGAAGCCGAGCGCAATAGCGAAAAAAAATAGCCCCACGATCATTACGCGGCCTTTCTTGATTGGCAATTCCATCTTCCCTTCAAGTCGTCCGTGATTGAAGGCAGGTAGATTGGATGAGTCCATAAAGATCTCATCAAATTCAATCTGTTTTTGTTTCTTCCTCCAAGGCCAATTCATAATTCAGTGTGCTCGCTTCGTGCTACGGGTGCAAGCTAGATCATTATGTACCGTTTGATGAACATAGTCACGATAATCACCAAAAAAGCCGAGAGTGTGTAATAAGGGATTGTTGAGACGGCACCAAAATAGGCGTCGAGTAAGGCGGCAATAAAAATTAGCTCCGGTGCAAAATATCGGAGTGAGTACCAGACTGCGAGCGGCAACGCCAAAAAGGGCGAAGTAAAAATCACAATGACAACAAGAGAGATTAAGAATATAAAGCGAATCATTGTGGTTTAATATAGGATTTTCTTTACTGTACTTCGGTGGTAGTGGCCGCTGTTGTCGAGGTGGCGGTCGAGGATGCGCTCTCAGCTTCTATTAGGATACCTTCTGGCACGGACACCTCGAGTAAGGCGCGGGCGGCTTCATTCACAACTGTTTTGGCAGTTTCAAAATCAATGGTCGAGAGCGGACGAGTACCGACAGAAACCAAATGAAGAGAATTAAGCGACATATTCATTGCCACATATCCATATTGCTCAGTGCGTGACGGTATCGAATCAATTGCCGAGATGCGACCATATATACCCGCGCTCAAAGATGGCACTACCACGATATTCCCCTCTTCGAGCTTTATTCCCTGCGGCGTATGGACACGGGCAATGCCACCGCCTTGGCCGACCGCTGTCGTGTAAATGTTTGGACCATATATATACACGGTCGAGCGCCAACCAGGAGTGGTTACTAGCGCAACCACAGAGCTTTCACCATAAACCGCGACTACAAATCCTATGGCTTGATTATCATTAACATAGACAGGGGCATCTTTGACAATGCCGTCGCGTTCTCCCTTATCAATAACGAGGACATCGTAAGGCAGATTGGTCGGTCGGCCGATTACTCCAGCGGCGATACGTGCTTCGCTTTCGCCCCCAAGTAAAGTGCGCAGTTCGGTGTTTTCAGCTTTTAATCGTTCGAGCTCAACTGTTTCCAGATTGACATCAGTCTGATCTTGATTACTGAGTGATTGTCGTAGTTTTGTTTCTGCACTAAGAAAAGGTTTTATAATCGGCGCTGCAATTTGTCCCAGTAATCCTGGAAATAACCAAAGTAAGAGAAAAAGCGGCAGAAAGATACTACCGAGCAAAACGAGCTCATGCTTTTCAGGCGAGGTTCGGTGTCGGTTCGTCGTTTTGGTCGATAAGAATCTTTTCATAATGTTCAAAGTTTTCCAAAATAATCCCTTCACCGCGGATCACTGCGCGAAGCGGATCTGGCACGACGATGATCGGCACGCGGATTATTTCTTCCAAAAGTTCAGAGAAACCGGGGATCAATGCACCGCCACCTGAGAGGTAGATGCCACGTTGCATTATGTCTGCCAAAACTTCTGGAGGGGTCGCTTCCAGAACTGATTTTACCGCTTCGACAATACTATCTACCGAAGGCGCAATAGCGGTGCGGATATCGGTGTCGGTTATTACCACTTCGCGCGGCAGACCAGTCACTACATCTCGCCCTCTAACTATAATCTCTTTGACTTCATTCTCATCATGCACCGAGGCCAATTTTATTTTGGCATCTTCAGCCGTGCGCTCGCCGACCAATACCTTAAATTGATCACGGATGTAGCTCATCACAGCGGCATTTAGATGGTCTCCTGCAACACGTAGATTTTTGGAAGCCACAATTCCGCCATAAGAGATAACGGCGATATTGGCAGTGCCGCCACCGATATCTATGATCATGCTACCAACCGCTTGCGCCACTGGTAGTTTGGCACCGATCGCCGCCGCCATTGGTTCTTCAATCAAAAATACTTCACGCGCTCCAGCGTTCTTGGCGGCGTCGCGCGCGGCACGCATTTCGACGTTGGTGATACCAGACGGAACGCCGATCAAGATACGCGGCGCAAAGAAAGAGCGTGATTCCCCGCGGGCTTTGTTTATCAAGTAAGTGAGCATCTCCTCGGTCACCTCGAAGTCTGAAATGACACCTTCGATAAGTGGACGAACCACTTCGATGTGCCCAGGGGTGCGCCCGTACATTGTTTTGGCCGCTTCACCCACCGCCACCACCTGCCCTGTCTTTTTATTGATCGCAACAATAGTAGGTTCGTTGATGACGACACCTTTGCCTTTTACATATACTAAAGTGTTAGCGGTACCGAGATCGATACCGATGTCCATAGAAAAAGACGAAAAGGCGCGGTTAAAAAGACGTGACAATCCCATTGCCGGTAATATTACTATGGTATAGCTGAAATCGCCAAAAAAGACTTAATAAATGGTGGCCGTCTGGAACGAAGTTGGAACTTTTATTAACAATAGTTATAATATTTGCAGGCCGAGTGATTCATTAAGTGGACACCCCTTAACAGACAGCGCCACAACTACGGTGACCCACTGTCTACGGCAAGAGCAATCTTGTGGTCTAGGCCAACTGATAAAGAGACTGGATTATGTAGATGTCTTTGGGTATTACACTCGAATGACGAACAGAAAGGTCTCGCCTTTTAAACAAAAAACAGCCATATGTGGCTGTTTTTTGTTTGTACCATAGCTGACCTTGTCGGTTTCGAACTAAGTCTCCGAACTATTGTCGAAGTCGTTGTAGAGTTCTTCTTCGGTGAGGAGGCGGACTTCGCCGGTGGCGCGGGTGACGACTTCAAATTTTCCTTCTTCTTTGGTCTTGCGAGATACGATTACCCGATACGGGAGACCGATTAGGTCGCTGTCGGCGAATTTTTCTCCGGCGCGCGAGTCGCGGTCGTCGTAGAGTACCTCTACCCCCTTCTCTTTCAGTGACAAGTAGATGCCGTCTGTGAAGTCCTTTACTTCAGCGTCGTCGCTGTTTAGACCGACAAGATGCACCTTAAATGGCGCAACGCTTTCTGGCCAAACGATTCCTTTTTCGTCAGCAAACTTTTCTACTAATACGCCGACTAGTCTGGTGATACCGATGCCGTAAGAGCCCATCCATACCGGTACACTCTCGCCGTTTTTATCCTTAACAAAGAGACCAATATCTTGGGCTTTTTGTTGCCCGAAGTTGAAGATGTTTCCAACTTCTGCGGTCTTTGTCTCTGTCAGTTCTTCTCTTGTAACGCCAAGACTTTGCAAAGTCTCCTCATTTAAAACTTCTTCATTGATCGCAATCCCCTTCTCTTTGTTGATATATGTGATGTCCTCGCCGGCCTCACAGATAGTTTGAAACTCGTGGCTAAACTTAGTGAACGCTCCACCAGCAGCAAAAGTCACAAAGGTATCTGCACCGATGCCTAGTCGCTTAAACACGCGCATATAGGCCGGCTTGGTCGATTCGTAATAGGCCATGTGTGATTCTTCGTCAGCGCAGAAAGAGTACATATCTTTCATGATAAACTCGCGGCCACGCATCACGCCGCTCTTGGCACGCATCTCATTCCTAAGCTTGGTCTGAAATTGATAGACAGAAATCGGCAAGTCTTTGTAACTCGAAATATAACCCTTCATCATTTCACCGATCGGTTCTTCATGACTCCAGCCAAAGCCAACTTCCCCGCCGGCTTTGAGGTTGGACTTAAACCACACATCAACTACCTCGTCGTCCCAACGACCAGTTGATTCCCATAGCTCTTTGCGTTGGAGAGCGGTCATTATTAGTTCTTGTCCGGCAATGGCGTTCATTTCTTCACGCACAATCTGCTTAATCTTCTCTACTACGCGGAGTCCGAGGGGTAGATAGCTATAAACACCGGCCATTTCTTTGGCGATGTAGCCAGCGCGAATTAACAGCTCGGCATTCTTAGAGGTCTCGTCTGCTGGTGCTTCTTTGCGAGTTTTGGTGAAGAGTTGGGACTGTCTCATATCAGTTTGACTATATCATTATAAGTTACGGCAATCATCAGGATGATCAGGAGCGAGAAACCAAGCAGGTTAGCTCTGGACATCCAGACGGGGTTTAGTGGTCGGCGCAAAATTGCTTCGATAATAACAAAGAGAAGACGACCACCATCTAGGGCTGGGATCGGGAGTAGGTTGATAACAGCAAGGTTGAGGGAAATCATTGCAGTGAAAACGAGTAGCGAAACTATTCCAAATTCAGCCGCATCTCCGACTAGGCTCGCTATGCCGATTGGCCCTGCCACCTGAGATAGGTCAGCCGAGAAAGTGAAGGCTGATGAGAGAAGTGTGAAAATACCGATAGTGATAGCAACAAAAGAATCACTTGTCCTTTGTGTGGCACTCCAAACTGCTTCAAGGGGACCTTCTTTGACAACCTTAACCGGTGCGGTAGAAAGGCCGATTACAGCGCGGTCTGTTTCGCTTGCGACTACGTCATTACTTGGAGTGAGTGCAACTGTCTTTGTGTCGTTGCGATAATCGTAAGTAAGAGCGATCTCATCCTCTTGATGGTTGGCGACAAACTCAGTTAGTTCTGTTGGAGTATAAAGTTTACGAGTTTCTTCGCCCGCTCCGACAGAGACCACGATAGCGCCAAGTGGTATGCCAGCTCCTTCGGCCGGACTACCTTCAAGTACGCCTACTACTGTTAAGTCAGCAGGCTCCCCTTCGGCCGCTATTGTGGGTTGTCCTATGATAGAGACAGCATAAAAAATAAGCCACGCGGTCAGGATGTTCATCACAACACCAGCGACCAAGACGATCGCTTGGTGGTGGCGGGGGCGCGAAGCGAAGCTTCGCGCCTTATCTCCAGCAGAGATTTCGTCCTCTCCATTTTCTCCAAGTATTCTCACGAAGCCGCCGATCGGCAGAATGTTGAATGAAAATACAGTTTCATCGCGTCGCCACGAAAATAATCGCGGTGGAAAACCGATAGCAAATTCTTCCACTTTCATCTTGGTCCACTTAGCGGTCAGGAAATGCCCGAGCTCGTGCAGCAAAATGAGTACAAAGAGTACGGCCAAGAATAGAGTAGCGTTCATAAATAATCCGTAACTGAGCCAGTAATTATTGGTTTATTTCTTTTTCCTTTTCGTCGTATAAAGATTCGAGTTTTCTGTTGGCCTCGTCGATTTGCTTCTGCACATTGTCGCGCTCGCGACGAGCGTCGTCATCACCAACCTCTTTATTTTTTACCCTTGCGTCGATTGATTTCATCATCTCGTCGCGTGTGCTCCTCACACGTACTCGTGCTTCCTCTAGCTTCTGTTTAGCTAGTTTCAAAAGTCGCTCGCGGCGTTCGCCGGTTAGTTCAGGGAAAGTGACACGAATTCCGGATGAGTCGGTCATCACGCCGACTCCTAAATCGGCATCAATAATGGCGCGTTCGATCGCGGCAATGGAATCGGTGTCCCATGGCGCGATACGGAGAGTACGAGCGTCTTCAATCCCGACAGACCCTACTTGGTTGATCGGTACTTTGACACCGTAGCTGTCCACTTTGATATTATCCAAAAAGCCTGGAGCAGCCTGCCCGGTCCTGATGCCAGAATATTCACCTCGAAGCCAGTCGCCTGTTGCTTGTAGTTTTTTTGTCAGATCATCCATAAGTTAAATAAAGTTTAATAAAATCACTTAATTGGCAAGGCGAGGGCCAACTCCTCGAGTAGCATCTTTTGGCCTGCTCCTCGATTATACACATATCGAGAGACCAATAACAACGCCTTTTTGACCGCCGGTGTATCGATAGAAGCGTTTTGACCGATTGCGGTTACCAGTGTACGAAGAGCTTCCGGATCGCGCTTATTTTCGGTGGCTATGAATTCTAAACGTTCTTTATAAGATAAGCGGAGGAAATTGTCTGCGGCAGGGTCATTGGTGGTCAGCGTGCGAGACAATCCTACGAAGCGAGAACGCAGGGTTGGAATAAGCCGTGATTCGTGCGGCAGGATAACAAAAAACTCAGTCTTCTCGGGGGGTTCTTCAAATAGCTTAAGAAGCGCGTGTTGTGCTTCTGGCTCGATCGCTCTCGCTACAATCACAAAGGTGAGTCGTTCGCGCAAAACCGGCATACGGGCACTCTCCTCTTTGAGTCGGCGCACATCGTCGATACTCACCTGCGGTACTATCAAATGATGAATATCAGCTCCTGGAGTGCGGAGTTCTTCAGCAAGAGTTGAATTTTGCAGTGAATTGGCAATCAGTAAGTTGGCACGTGCAGGCATATGCACATTTTATCACGCCACGTTATTTTTGGTCTGGTTGACTAAATTCACGCTGTTTACCTAGGATATGAAGAATAACGCGACGTAAATAGTGGTCAAAAGACTCGCCCATCTCGTGTGTTATTCCCTGCTCATAATGCCAGCCGTTCATGTAGTCGGCCAAGGTTTGTTTTACCTCGGGTGTCGCTCCTTCGAATCGTCCGGCCACCACTGCCGCCATCGAAAGGCCGGCGAGTTTTGTATAAAGCGGATGGTTTACTCCTGTCGGTCCAGTGCCAAACCAACCGCTACCACGAAATAGTTTCCATTCTGATAATAATTGTTTGAGTCCGGCAGTAACCTTTTCATTCTCTAAGTCAGTAATTGGTTTTTTGGCTTCTGTCTCTTGGTCAAGAGATTTTTTACGCAATGTCTCGATCTGCTCAGGCAAAGCGGTGATGGTGGAAACTGGTGAAAGTTTAGCGTCGCCTCGTGGACTCACGTTTTCTTTTATCTCAGCAGTCTTTACTGGTACTTTGTGTTGCTCTGGTTTACTGATTGGAGTCGTTAGTGGCGAGACAGACTGGAGTTTAGATACTGTCGTAGCAACGCTTTTATCCTTCTCCATCAAATTGGTTAGAAGCGTCGAGTTTTTAGTCTCAGGCTTAATCACTGGTTCTTTGGTCGGTACAGAGGGTGTAGGCTCTCTCTTTTCTGGAATGGGCGAGGGTGCCGGTGGCTTTGGTGAGGGTTTCCCTTGGATGTTTTTTTGTGCCACTAGGTCAGTTACTTTTTTGTACACATTTTCCAAGCGAGCAAGCGCTTCCTTGGCCGAGGAGTCGTTGGTTGAGGCACTTTTCATCGCGCTTAACAAAGCGTTCATGTATTCGCGTCCGATGGCCTCGTCAGCATCAATCAGATTTACCGGATTACCAACTCGACGATTAACATCGTGTTTGATTTCGTTGATGCGATCTTTTAGTGGAGTAGCTAGTGAAGGTGCTGGTGTGGGAGAAGGTGGTGGTGTAAGAACAGAAGCAGTTTCTTTTCTCACCGGCTCCTCAACTGGTTTTGGAATTAGTTTTGGCGTGTCAGTAATCTTTATTGGTTCTGGTATAGGTGGTTTAGGTAAGACCTCTACCGCTTTTACCGCCATTTTAGCCGTCACTTCTTCTCTGGGCTTAGGTTCAGTCGGCTTCGTTGTCACCGCGGCGGCTGTAAAGAGCGGCACTGGACGCATCCGTCCGGCAATTGCTTCAACTGGTTGGTTTGTTGAAATCGGTTCTGATTTTTTAGGAGCAGGTGTATTTGGTTTTAGACGCTTTGTTATTTCGCTTTTCAATTCAGCACGCCTCTTTTCCTCTGTCGTCCCCACGTAATCCAAAATCAAGTCGCGTATCGCGGCCTTTTCTTCTGCTGGAAGAGCGGCATTGCGGATTGAGACCAGTGCACCAAGCAAATTTTCCTCGGTCGCAAAAATATCATCAGCGATCAAAGGAGCGGATGGGTTCATATTGCTCCAATTGTATCACTCACCTTCTTTTTACCTCCTCGATTTTGTGAACAGTTGGTAGGTCAATCACTCCCGCTTCTTAACGTTTGGTGATGATGGTCTTCTTGTAAGTATCCAAGTGGTCGAGCGCAATGCCGGTTCCTTTTGCTACACAAAAAAGCGCTTGGTCAGCTAATATAGCTTTGACACCGGTGCGGCGACGAATTAATTCAGGAAAATTTCGCAATTGTGAAGTGCCGCCGGTCATAATGATTCCTCCGTTCATAATATCTGAGGCGAGCTCGGGCGGTGTTTCCTGAAAAACATCTTTAACCGCTTTTACCATGTCCCGCAATTCTTTACCGATGGCCCTTACTATCTCGTTGGTCTTGATCTCGGTCACGCGTGGTAGTCCTGTCACTATGTCGATACCGCGTATCTCCATGGTGAGTTCTTCTTCCAGAGGCAAAGCTGAGCCGATGGTTATTTTTACTTCTTCAGCGGTCTTCTCACCGATTGCTAAATTGCGGGTCTTTTTCACATAATCAATGATTGATTCATCGATCCTGTTACCAGCGCATTTAACTGAGTTGGATGCGACGATACCGCCTAGGCTGATTACCGCAACGTCAATCGTGCCGCCGCCAATGTCGGCGATCATATGTCCTCTTGGTTCGTGAATCGGAATGCCAGCACCGATGGCGGCCAGGATCGGTTCTTTGACGACGTAAGCGTTTTTCGCTCCGGCTTTGATCGCCGCTTCTATGACAGCCCGGCGCTCGGTCGAAGTCACTCCGGCTGGAACTGAGATCAACACTTCTGGTCTGAAGAAGTTGAAGCGATTCAATGCCTGTCTTATAAAATGCCGAAGCATTATTTCGGTTACGCGATAGTCTGCGATTACACCATTTTTAAGTGGTCGATAAGCGTGGACGTTGTCTGGCGTGCGTCCGATCATTTCTTTGGCGCTAGTACCGACGGCCAATACTTGGTTGTCGTCAGACACCGCGACCACTGAAGGTTCGTTCAAAACTATGCCAATACCGGGCACAAAGACAAGAATACTGGTGGTACCAAGGTCGATACCAAGCTTGGGGGAGAAACGCGACAACATACAAAGTAGTGAAATATTAACATGCTTCGGCAACGAGTGTGATATAGCGTGTGTGCTATATTAGTAATTATTTAAATTATTACCGAGGGATAACTTTTTAGATAATTTTCTTGTCTGTATGACTCACAACATTGGAAAGCAAATCGCCGATCTACGAGAAGCCGCCGGGATGACTCAGGCGGCGCTGGCTAAAAAATTGAAGACGACGCAAAGCGCGATCGCTAGGCTCGAAGCCGGAGCGCAAAACATCAGCACCGATACCCTGAAGAAACTTTCCCGTGCCTTCGGCCGAAATTTGTTGATGCTCTCCCCTGGTAGTCTCAGCTTGTCTATTGAAGGCGGCGTGACCCTTTCGGGTACTATCGAGACCAACACATCAAAAAATGGCGCGGTCGCTTTGTTGTGCGCCTCTCTCTTAAACCGTGGCAAAACGACATTGCACCGAATGCCACGTATCGAAGAAGTACATCGCATTATTGAAGTACTTGAGTCGATTGGTGTTTCGATCACTTGGAAAGGAACCTCGGTCGTTATGGAGACACCGGAAGAATTTACTCTGGATAAAATTGATCAGAATGCTGCTGCCAAGACGCGCAGTATCATTATGTTTATCGGCCCGCTTATACATCGCATGCGTGCCTTCTCTTTGCCCCAGTCCGGTGGTTGCAAACTCGGTAGTCGTACCGTGCGCCCGCATTTCTTTGCGCTTGAAAAATTTGGCGTGATGATAGATACGACCGAAGATGCATACAAGGTAAAAGCGAAGCCGCGATCGGCTGGCGAAGTAATCTTGTACGAATCTGGTGACACCGTGACCGAAAACGCCTTGTTGGCCGCCGCGCTTACTCCTGGGGAAACGGTTATTAAATACGCCTCTGCCAACTATATGGTGCAGGAGGTCTGTGCGTTTTTGTCTGCTTGCGGAGTCGCTATCGAGGGTGTTGGTACGACAACTTTAAAAGTTGGTGGTATCAAGAAGATAGACGCTGATATTGAATATACATTGTCAGAAGATCCGACAGACAGTATGTTTTTCATCGCCGCGGCAATAGTCACAAATTCTGCCATCACCATTACCCGTTGTCCGATTGATTTCCTTGAGCTTGAGCTTCTCGTCCTCGAGAAGATGGGTTTTATTTTTGAACAAAGCCAGCCGTATTTGTCGGAGAATGGAATTACAAGATTGGTAGATATCAAAACCAAACCTTCGAAGCTCGTTGCTCCACCAGAGAAGGTGCATTCTCGCCCTTATCCGGGACTCAATGCTGACAACCTCCCTTTCTTTGCGGTCATTGCAACACAGGCTGAGGGTCAGACTTTGATCCACGACTGGATGTACGAAAAGCGTGCGCTCTACTTCACTGAGCTGGATAAACTGGGTGCTGACACTCTCTTGGCCGACCCACACCGCATCTATATCAATGGCAAAACAAAGCTTCGAGGTGCTGAACTGGTCTGTCCTCCAGCACTCCGGCCGGCTACCATTCTTCTGATTGCGATGCTGGGAGCCACTGGTCACTCTGTCTTGCGCAATATTTATTCGATCAATCGTGGCTATGAAAAGCTAGTTGAACGTCTCAGTAGTCTTGGTGCCAAGGTGTCTTATTTAGAGGAGTTTTAAGATTAGTACCAAAGGTGTGGCAGATGACCCTTCTCACACGGTTGCTTTTTACTCTCCCCTTTCAACTTTCCTCTTTTAACTTTAAACTGTCGATAATGTACGTAATCGAAGTCATTCCGCTCGCGCGCGGCATCCATAGCGGAACACTTTCTTACTACTCCTCTGTCGCCTATCCAATCGGCTCGCTTTTGTCGATTCCAGTCCGACAAAAAGAGATAAGGGCCTTGGTCACAAAGGTAGAACATCTTTCTGCCGCTAAGACGGCGGTGCGTGCCGCCACCTTCACTTTGCGTCGTTTGCCAGAGCAGTCGAATACAAGTACGGTGCCATCAGCACTGGTTAATACTGCCTTGGCACTTTCTCGTGAATTGCCAGCGACGCTCGGCTCTATTCTGTACACGCTCTTACCGAACGAAATTCGCGAAGGTAAAGCGACGTTTGATCCTGATGAGTCCCCGGCCGTTTCGACTGATACTCCGGAAGTGACTGTCCTTACCGCTCCACTTGGTGACAGACTCGATATCTATCGACGCCGTATTCGTGAAGCTTTTGCACATCGTGGTTCGGTTATGATTGTGGTTCCTGCGAGTGCCTATTTGGAACGTCTCTCAGAGTCATTGTCGCAAGGTATAAGTGAGCGAATGGTAGTCTTCTCCCCTACTTTCTCTGCCAAAAAAATCGCCCGTGCTTACCAAGAGCTTGGCGACCTTTCTACTTCAAAACTTATTATCACGACACCAGCCCATGCTTTTATCGATCGGCATGATATTGTCGAGATCATTATCGATCAGTCGCGTAGTCCGCATTATCGCGGCCGCGTTCGCCCCTACATTGATATTCGTGAAGCTCTGAAGAAGTTGGCGGTACAGACTGGCCGCCGCTTGATGCTTGGTGATGTGCTCCCTTCTCCTGAAGACGAATGGAAAAGACGAAATGAAATATATGAGACCGAAGGTGAATCACCGCGTCGTCTCAATTTTGACAGCCGCTTTAAGGTTATAAAACAAAAAGATAAGCCAACCGGCGAAACTCCTTTTTGTTTATTTAGCTCAGAGTTGGAAAGCGCCATCGAAAAGACATTGGCCGAGAAAGGCAGAGTTTTTCTTTATTCAGCACGTCGTGGTATTGCACCGGTAGTAGCTTGTGCTGACTGCGGGTCTATCTTTCGCTGTCCTGATTCCGGCACTCCTTACTCTCTGTTTCGTACTATGGAAAATGGCGAAGAAAAACGCTGGTTTCTTTCCTCAACTTCTGGTCGCAGGGTCAAAGCGGCAGAGACGTGTCCTGTGTGTAGCTCGTGGCGACTACGTGAGCGCGGTATCGGCATCCAACATATATACGATGATTTGTTGCAACGTTATGACGTTGATCGAATAGTTTTGTTTGACCACACCACTGCCAAGACACCGCGCCGCGCCGCCGAATTAGTCTATGATTTTTATGACAAGAAAGGCAGTATCTTGCTTGGTACAGCGATGACCCTACCTTATTTAGAAGAACCAGTTGATCTCTCTGCCATCGTCTCGGCTGACGCCGCTCGGACTGTCCCCACCTGGCGAGCTGATGAGGAATTTTTCGCCTTACTACTTGCGCTTCGCGAGATTACAACCGACACCGTTATGGTGCAGACCAGAACAGATGTCGATGATATTCTCGAGTACGCCAAGACCGGCCAAATTGAACGTTTCTTTAATGACGAACTAGAATTATGTCAGGCCTTAAACTATCCACCGTTTAGCTACTTTGTTCACTTAACGATCAGTGGTCCCTCTGAAAGCTTGCGTCCGCTTGAAGCGGAACTGACAGGCGTCCTCTCCGATTGGTCAATAGTCTTTTATTCAGCACCGGAGTCGCAGAGGAGTCAGACGGTACGTTATGGACTCATAAAGATTCCGTCCGCGTCTTGGCCAGACGTCCGGCTTATGGATACTCTCCGTACCCTTCCCCCAAACGTGCGGATCGAGATCAATCCGGCTAAGATAGTTTAAACGAAGCTGTTTTTAGGTTAAAATGCATGGAATGAGCGCAAAATTAGTAGCAGAAAATCACTTTGCCCTACATACAATCTCCGAAGATATTACCCCGGAGGAATTTGCTGACGGTACAGTTAAAAAGTTGGTGAGCAAAATGCGCGAAGCATTGCGAAGCTATAATGCTGATGGTTTTGTGGGAGTGGCAATTGCCGCTCCTCAGATCGGGGTCGCCAAGCGAGTCTTTGTGGTCGAGGATCAGAGCAAGGATCGCGATGATTCACTACCGTCTCTTGTTGCCATTAATCCAAAGCTTGTAAAACTCTCTAGAACAGCTGCACTGCTTGGTGAAGGATGTCTCTCTGTCCCTCTGCGCTATGGTGCGGTGAAGCGCCATAAAAAGGTCACCCTTCGCGCCCTCGATGAAAATGGCGAGGAGTACGAACGTGGCGCCACTGGTCTCTTGGCTCAGATATTTCAGCATGAGTTCGATCATCTCGACGGCACGTTATTTATTGATCGTGCAGAAAAGGTTTGGCATAAGGATGAGTTAGACAAAGTTAGTCTGAGAGAGGCGGAGTAATTATGAAATTTGTTTTCTTCGGTACGCCAAATGTGGCAAGCGAAACACTTGCACATTTGATTAAAAGCGGTTTCGTGCCGTCACTGGTTGTTACCAACCCCGACCGACCGCGTGGTCGTGGACAACTACTTACTGCCTCACCGGTTAAGGAGCTAGCTCTGGCGCACAATCTACCCGTTATTACTCCGGAGCGGCTCGATGAAGAAGTGTTGAAGTCGATTGTGTCAGCAGGCGCAGACTCTGCAGTCGTGGTTGCCTATGGCAAAATATTTTCTGACGAGTTGATCGCTGTCTTCCCCAAGGGAGTCATCAATGTCCACTACTCTCTTTTGCCAAAATATCGCGGCGCGGCACCGCTCGAAGCAGCACTTTTAAATAATGAAAAAGAGACTGGCGTCACTCTGCAAAAAATGGTTCGCGAGCTCGATGCTGGCGATATTGTAGCGTCGGTGACTGTACCGATTGAACCTAGTGATACGGCGCATTCTTTGCGACCACGATTGATCAGAGAAGGGGCAGAGTTGCTAGTGTCTAATCTACCAGGCTATTTTGGAGGAGTGATTGTTGTGCGCCCTCAAGATGCCAGTCTAGCCACCTTCGCACCTAAATTTAGTAAGGCTGACGGTGAGCTTGATCTGACACTTCCTGGTTCTAAAAACTGGAATAAATATCGCGCCTTCGATGATTCGATCGGTACGTACTTTTTTAAGGACAGTAAGCGCTTTAAGATAACTGCCGCTCACCTAGATGAACATGGCGAATTTGTGATCGATCGGGTTATCCCTGAAGGCAAAAAAGAAACGGATTACCAGGCTTAGTCTGTTAGGTACTACGGCGCATCATCTCCTTTATTTTGCGCGCGCCGCTTTTCCATAGTGTCTCGCGCTTCCCTCGTCTGCTTTCGAGTTCATGCTCCAAGTAAGCCTTGGCATCGTCTATCGCCTTTTCAAAGTTCTCAGCGGTCGCTTCGGCGCGGGAAAGTTGGCCACCTATTTCTAGGTTGATTTCAACTCGAAAGACATTTCCCTGTTGATGATGGTTTGTAACTTTTTCAAATTGTAGGTCGCAGATTGCTGGATTGTCGCCAATGTATTTTGCAAGCGAAGCGAGTTTGCGCTCGGTGACGTCTTTCAACTGATCTGATACTTCGGCGTTGGTAACTTTGAAGTTGATCATTGGGAATGACATAAATATTTATTGGTTCTAGTCTTTTAAAACGTCAAACACTTTGCTTTGCGAACGATGTCCTGCCACTAGCCGCACACGGCCAACTGTAAGGCCTAGAGCTTCTCGGAGTAATTCTTTCACCCGCTCGTTGGCCAAGTTGCGCTCGGCTGGTTCCTTTACCTCCATACGAAAGAGAGTGTCGCTTTCTTTCGTTACCCGCTCCCGCTTGGAGCCCGGAGTCACTTTGACTTTAATGTACATAATTGGATCGAAGATACTCGATAATATCGGCCGATTCGTACATTGCTGTCCCTTGCGCCTCATCGACTAGGTACGGCACCTGCCGCTTACCACCTAGTCTGATCAGCTCAGCCGCCAAGGACGGGTCATTAGAGATGTCTTTGGCATTGATGGAGACCTTGTGTTCTGAAACAAAACGCATCACCCTTTCGCAATATTGGCAGAAAGGTTGTAAGTAAAGAGTTGGCATATTTACTCAGTGATTCCAGTTTCGTTCGTGTCGGCCGGTGCTTCAGCGCGCTCGAAGAGCAAGTAGGCTCCAATGAGCACGATTAGGAAAGCTAGTCCTAGTAATGCATAAGCACTTCTCATACTCTTAGATTATATCACTACCGTTAATTACCGTTGGCAGTCTGGGCAATAGTGGGTGCCGCGCCCAGCCACTCTGGTCTTTTTGATAGTCCCGCCGCAACGGTAGCAGGCTTTCCCTTGTCGGCCAAAGACCTGCAAGTGTTCAGTGTGATTACCGCGTTTGCCTTCAGCATCAATGAAATGTTGGAAAGTCGTACCACCGTGTTTAATCGCCTCCAGCAAAATATCCCTCGCTCCGTCCGCCAACAGAAGGGCTTCTTTCTTGGTCAATTTGTCAGCCCGTCTGGTTGGCCTAACACCGGCATAAAAAAGAGCTTCATCAACGTAGATATTTCCAAGCCCAGCCACAAATGATTGATCGAGCAGTACAGCTTTTATGCTAGATTTTCGCTTTTTAAGCGCGCTGGCAAATTTTTCTTTATCGAAGTCTAATGCAATCGGCTCCGGTCCGAAACGAGCATGGGTTTCTTCGAGGTCTTTTGAGTCGGCAAGGCGCAAGTAGCCAAACAAACGCATATCATTGAAGTAAAGTGCGCCGCCAGCTTGTAAATGAAAAGCCACTCTGGTGTGCCGATTGGGAAAGTGGTTGGTGTCGGCGGCGGACACTTCGTGTCCGCCGCCGGTTAATTCTCCCTTTTTATCAACAAAGAAAAATTGCCCCGTCATCTTCAGGTGTCCCAGCAGATATAATTCTGGTTTTTTATGAAATGAAAATATCAGCAATTTGCCGACTCTATTTATGTCAGCAAAAGTAAGCCCTTTTAGCTTACGGCCAAAGCTCGTGTCAGAACCGACGGTCTTTTTATTAAACACTTCGACACGCGAAATCATCTGTCCGGAGAGTTTGCTCCAGAGTTGTACGCGCACGGTTTCCACTTCAGGCAATTCAGGCATAGCTTTATAGTGAGCTTCCTATGTTACGATATTTTCAATGAATGAAGCAACTTTGCCTTTTGATGTTAAGGATACGGCACATGAGCTGGCTTACCACCCGCATGAACGTATGGCTAAGTTTCGCACCCTCGATTTGCCAGAGCGCAGCGCTGTTTTTAATGAACTGTCCCCTGCCCTCCGCCTCTCCATCCTTGAAGATCTTACTTTTGCTGAAGCCGTCGAGTTGCTCGATCACCTCGACCCTCAACGCGCACAATACATACTAAGCAAACTATCTTCTTCGGTGCGGCGCCGTAAAATCATTGCGCGACTCAAGAACGATATGTATGAAAAGGTGGATCATTTTTTACAATTTCATCCGCGCTCTTCTCTAAGCCTTATTCATTTAAATTACTTATATCTTCCAGACGCGATCACGATTGGCGAGACAGCTGAAGCGATTGAACGTCATCTTATAGATACGGGCAAGGTGCCAGTAGTATTGGTTTCCCAAAATGGCGTTTTGTCTGGCGAAGTGCCGCTGGCGACTCTCGTGCGCGAACGAAATTCCGCAAAGTTAAAGAATCATCTACAAACCGTTTTGTCTGTACCCTACAATGAAGACCGTCAGAAGGTGATGTCTTTGTTTATTGATAATCCGCACAAGAAGGTCGTCGTCCTTGATGACGATGGTAGTGTGCTCGGCATCATTTATTCCGACGATGTGCTCGATCTTTTTGCGGCGGAGCCAGCTACCTCACTTTATAGTTTTGCGGGCGTGACAGAGAGTGAACGTCCTTTTGATAACGTCACCAAAAAGGTTACTCATCGTTACCGCTGGCTTATCCTAAACCTAGCCACCGCTTTTCTCGCCGCGAGCGTCGTTGCTGCTTTTGAAGACACGATCTCGAGATATGTACTGATCGCGATGTATATGCCGATTGTGGCAGGTATGGGTGGTAATGCGGCGACGCAGACACTGGCCGTGATGGTGCGCGGAATCTCGATTGGTGAGATCAGCCTTAAGAATTGCGCTCCAGCTATCTGGAATGAAATAAAGGCCGGCTTTATAAATGGCGCTATCACAGGCACATTAGTCTTCTTGATCGCTCTCATCTTCAACACCGATGTCTTGCTCGGTCTAGTAGCTGGCGTATCAGTAATGGCTTCCTTGGTTATTGCCGGATTCTTCGGCGCCATCGTCCCACTGGTGCTCAAACATTTCGGCAAAGATCCTGCCACCTCCGCCACCGTTTTCATTACTACTGCCACCGATGTCTTCGGCTTCCTTTTCCTTCTAGGTATCGCCACTCTGTTTTTGTTCTAATAACATAAAAACCGCCGCGTTTAACGCGGCGGTTTTTATGTCACTTTGTTTCAATCTCTATATACAGGCTTTTGCCTTCAGGTATTCAGTCATCGTTGGTGAATCGCCGTTTTTAATTTCTGTTACACGTGCCTCTCCGAGGATCTCTATGAAGCAAGCTTCTTGCTCTGGAGTTATAGATGAAGGAACGCTCGCTGGATCGATACCAAATGTCTCAAGAGTCTTTTCTTGAGTTGGTGAAAGCGCCGGATTCTTATCTGCCGTCGTTTCAGATGTGTCGCCTTTGCCTGTTAGGTCTGTCACCATAGGGCGTATCTGGTACGAATCAAGAATGAATAACAGCGCTCCAACCATGAGTAAACAAAAGAAAACACCACCTAACGCTACAAAGAAAATATTTAGAAACTTTTTCATAAGCCAATTGTACCACTGCTTACAAAATAGCCGGTAATCCTCCAGAGGAATTTTGCCTAAGCATTCATACCTGCCACGGTGCCGGTGGTCCAACAGAGCTGGAGTGAGAAGCCACCGCTTGGGCGGTTGATGTTAAGAACGTCGCCAGTGAAGAAGAGATTAGGGTGCAGTTTGGAACGCATAGTCTTTGTGTCCACTTGTGTCAGGTCTATACCACCATCAGAAATAACCGCCCAGTCCATTCCCATCGTGCCGGTTATTGTGACTGGCATAGACTTTAGTAAATCCACCAAGGTCTGTCGTTCAGCCTTATTCACACTGTGTACTTTTTCTTCTAGAAATTCCGGTGGAAGAATGTTTATCAGCGCTTTATCCATTCCGGCTGGAGTTATTTCACTTAAAACATTTCTAACTAATTTATTTTTATTGCGTTCAAAGACGGCCAGAACACGCTGTTGTAGAGTGCCAGTTTCGGTGTCTGGATACATATCAATTTTTGCTTCTAGGGTGCCGTGCTTATCTAAAAGTTTCTTTACCAGATTGGCCGAGTTCAATATGAGTGGTCCAGACAATCCAAAGTGAGTAAATAGAATTTTACCAGTACGCGAAAATTTACCTTCTTTTTTAGACAAGCTTGGCCCGAAGGTGATCTTCATAAACGAAAGTGAAGTACCAGAAAGTTTCTTTACCCACTCTTCGTCAACAGTTAGAGGAACGATGTTGGGGTTTGGTTTGAGAATCTTGTAGCCTAGTTCTTTGAGCCACTCTAGCCCTTCGCCAGTAGAACCGGTTTCTTGGTGTGATAGCCCGCCGGTAGAGAGAACGTATGAGTCAGCAGAATAAGTACCGTTGTTGGTTTTTATTCCAGAAATCTTTCCGTCGGTTTGCGTAAATCCTGACGCTTTAGTAGAGCGTTTCAACTCCACGTTATACGTGAGAATATATTTTCTCATTGCCTCAGTTACGTCGGTGGCCTTTTGAGACATAGGGAAGGCTCGCTTGCGAGCTTCTACCACTAGCGGTAAACCCAGTCCTTCAAAAAACCGCCAAGAGTCCCTCATTCCGTGTTGTGAGAATGGTGAGTGAAGAAACTTACTCGCCTCTCCATAGTTGGCAAGTAGCTCGCGCTCGTCTTCTTCTGCATTTAAAATATTGCATCGCCCGCCTCCGGTAATGGATAGTTTTTTACCCAATTCCTTATTTTTCTCAATCAAAAGCACACGCCGCCCTCTTAGGGCGGCTCGACCTGCGGCCATCATTCCTGACGGACCGCCACCGATTACAATCACATCGTAGTGTGGAATGGTGGACATCGTTCTTATATAGTAACACGAATTTGGTCGGTTGTATAGGGTGTCAAAAAAGCTAAGTAGTATCTTCATTACTTGTACCAAGAAGCTGTTCTAGAGAGGAATTTTGTTGTATGTGACCACAATATGGTCTTTATCTTGTAGATCGTACGTGTTGATCCTGTCAGTGTAGTCTTCCTCGTTGATAGTTATAGAAAGCGTATAGCCCTCTCTGTTTAGAGCCACTCCAGTTACTCTAAAGAAATCTGCAAGTGTAGTGGTTCGCTCAGTAAGTTCGAAGTGTAGGTTCCCGGTATCGTCATGAGTATGTATCGTGGCTACACATTGTGGTGAAACACCGAGTTCCGCTGGGATTGTCTGCAACTCATTATCAATAAATATTTCTAGTTTGGCGCTTCCGTATTCATCAGAATACGAATGTATACGCTCAATACAAGGGACGTCCGTTTCTTTCCAATAGGCCAATTGTGGAGAAAATTCTTTTTTCCAAAGTAGAAAAGACGCAGTAGTTACAGCAGCCAAAATGGTCGCTATGACAGTAAATACAATAATGTACGAGACCAGTGATCGTTTTTTGCCCTTATATTTTGGTGAACTTTTACTTAAGATAAAAATGCCAGATATAAGCGTGAAAATACCGAAACAAATGGAGACGATAATGTACCAACGAAAAACAACTCCAAACAAATAAAATGTATAAGGAGGGTAAATATTGATATCAGACCATCTGGTTGGTTGGCTGGTTCGATTTGCTTCATCAATAGTACGTGCGTCAACGGAGTACGTACCGTAGGAGAAAATATTTGTAAAAATTGCTTCCCAAGTCTTGTCAGGTTTTACAATAGCGGTGACTTCTTTGTAAAAGTCTCCCTCGTGACGTAGTACTAAACGCACCGTTGTGCCTTCAGAAACCGTCCCAGCGACAAATATGTTGGACCAGGCATTTTTCTGTGGCAGTACTGTCACAGACTTAATTTGGGGAAATCTAATATCACAATTAAAAAATATACCCTCACATTCTTTGGCAGATACCTCAGCTCTGGTATCTTCCTCGGGTTCTGAAATTACTGGTGCTTCCGGCACTTTAACTATTTCTTTGGTGATAGTAGGTGTTGGTTCAGATAGTGTGGGTTGAGGAGGAATGAGAATTGTAGCTTCTGGGACAGTGAGGCGTGTTGCAATAATATCTTCAAGAATATTTGATCCGCTTCCGTCGGATGCATTTATAGATGCGTCATTGGCAGTAATGAGAGCGCTGCCAGATCCTATTACTCGCATTAAGACGGTGATTATAGGAACGTCTGCACCTAAGACACCGTTTGTCGTTCCTCCGGAAAACAAGATCGCCCCCTCTTCATTTGAAAACGTTGGCGGAGTCAGCCAGAAATTAAAAATGGTTGAGCCTGGTGTGGTATCAACGGAAACGACTTCAAGGATATCTTCAGGGAAGGATATCTCGGCTTCAGCAGCATTGAAACCACGGTCTGTTGAGCTGGCCTGCACGATTAGAGAAAATTCTGTACCGATCGTTGCTGTTTTTGGTGCTGAAAAATTGAGCGTAGCGGCTTGTACAAATGTCGGGGAAAGTAGAAAAGCAAAAAGCAGCGTATGTAAAAACGAAATTTTTAAAATAGATAGTCTCATAGTAAAAAATTAAAATGCGCGAAGAAAAATACTCAGGTCTGCCGCGTTAACCTTGTTGTCATCGTTTATATCGACTGGTTTCATAAGGAATATACTGAAATCCTTCATGTTCACTACCCCGTCTGCGTTTAAATCTGCTTTTGGTACTGAGGTAGAACTTATTGTGACTGTTTTAGAAAATGAATAGTCGTAACCGAAGTCGGAAATCAAAGATGATCTAACTCGAATTGATAATTTTCCTGGTGCAAAACGAACAGAGTTGATAAGTATTTCGTAATGCCCGGTCTTGTCACTTTTTGTTTCGTAAAAGATGTTCCCTGCCTGCACTAAGACGCCCGTGTGTGGGATGGTGTTGCCCGATACTGCTATGTCGTCACCCCATGCAATCACGTCACGCCCAAGAGTAATAGTCGGCGGCATAAGCACTTTTTCTCTGAACAATGCTGAGTTTGCTTGTTTAAATTCATACTGAATCCCCTTTCTGACTGAATGAATGCCATCGTTATCAACGGCAAAAATGGTGAAAGAATATAGTCCTCGTGGGAAATTTTGGAATTTTACAGAGAAGGATCCATTATTTGAATCTGCGGTCGTATCCGCCTCAAAATCACGACCGATAGGTAGTTGCTGTAATACTGCGTGTATCTTGGCATGTGGGTAAGCAAAGCCAGTGACAAAAATCCGATTAGGCGCTACCCAAGCTCCTCCCCCACCTTCTGCTGGTGTAGGAGGTGGTAAGGCTGTGGTGACAAAAGTCCCACACTCTTTGGTTTTATTATTTGATTCGTCTCGCGAAGTAACACAATAGGCATAGGTTGTCTCCAAAGTCAGTCCAGAAAGCGCAATGGCGTGTGAGAGTACTAATGTCGGATCATGAGGTCCGTTTATGTTGGTATGAGGATCAATCCCATATTTGATATCAGAATCAGATGGCTCGTTGGTAGTCCACATTACAACAGCGGAGTTGTTTGTAATGGACTCCACGCGCAATTCAGTAATTACTGGCGGTGTTTTATCTTTACCCTTTTCTTTGCCAGTATCTCCATCGTGAGCTGCTAACAACAATTTGGCTCCAAACAAGGCCGCTAAAGTACACACAACTATGACCAAGATGAGAATTCCAAAAAAGGAAATTTCTCGAAGTTTCATTTAATTTAAATGATAGCAAGGAATCCATCTTTTGAGACACTAGACGTGGGTACAATAACTTGCTGTTCAACTTATAACTAATCAGATGTCCGCACCCAATTAGAATGAATTTCTAAACTCTAAATTTGTTAACATAACCATATGCCGAAAAAGGAAATCTCCAGCGGTACAGCGCATGCTTTGCCAGATGATTTACGAAAAGCAATAACGTCATCCTTGAAAGCACTTTCCACATGGGAAAACATCACACCGCTTGCGCGTAATGAATGGATTTGTTGGACAATCTCAGTCAAGACTGAGGCGACAAGAAAGGAGCACGTCAAAAGGGCGCCGGAGGAACTTAAAGAAGGCAAACGAAGACCGTGTTGCTGGATGGGTTGTGTCCACCAAAAAGACAAAGTGACTAGTCCATCGCAAAAGTACGTTCTCAGTAAAATTTCTAAAAAGAAGACGCAGAGGTAAATAAACGACAAAGGGACTCAAATGAGTCCCTTTGTTTTACTGTGCTCCGCGGGCAGGATTCGAACCTGCGACCGATCGATTAACAGTCGACTGCTCTACCGCTGAGCTACCGCGGAATGTCCTTGATCTACGGTATTGATCAAGTGCGCTTATTGTACAGAAAAATTTGATTGTTTCAACTTATAGAGTGAAGCAAGAGTCGGTGTCTGTCCTGTCTTTATATGCACTAATTTTAGCTAAATTAGTGCATATTTCCGCTCCATGAACAACGTCCATGTGTAGTGTAAAACTTCTTAATGTAACCCCCCGCAATACCTTTGTGGGTAGCGTGAGCTTGGCGCTAACTAAAATTATTGGTCATCCTCATCCTCATCTTCATCCTCATCCTCATCTTCATCTTCATCTTCATCTTCATCTTCATCTTCATCCTCATCCTCGTCATCGCCCTCATCCTCATCTTCATCCTCTAGCTCATTGTCATTCAAGTCTTCGAATTCTTCATCCTCATCTTCCTCGAGATCTTCAAGTTCATCCTCCAAATCTTCCAACGCATCTTCTTTTTCTAATTCATCCAGATCTTGGTCTTCGCTGTTCATTTCTTGTTCTATCTTCAACTTCTCAGTTTGTAAGTCTTTCTTGATCTCGTCTTTTTGCTCTATCAAAAAGTCAGCCTGATTTTGCAAATCCACTAGCTGCTGAGTAAGTAAAGCAACAGCTGTCTCGTCTCCTGCTTTCTGTGCCTCGCTTAGCAATTTCTCCTTCATTTCTTTCCGCTGGGCTAACAGTTTTTTCCTAGCCTCCAAAAATGTTTGGTCAAGAAGCTCTTCGCGAGCATCGAACTCATCGTCAAGACTTTTTGCAAAAGATGTAACATCTTTACCAGATACCTTTGCTTGGTTTACTATTTCCGCAGCGTAGGCCACGTTGGCTATCAAAAGTGATTTTGCTTTTTCTATCCCTTCTGTTTCAGGATCTTCCTTTTCTATCATCACTTTTATTTCTGCGATACGTTCACCAGCAAGTTCAATCTGAAGTTTTGCCTTGGCTTCGTAATCGAAGGTGAAAAACTGTAACAGAGTCTCGCCAAAACGATCAAGGAAATAGAACGAGCTTTCGGGAGTAAAGCCAGCAGAAGGAAGATCGACCGTCTGCTCTTGTGCCTGTACAGCTGTGTTAAGTAAAAATAACCCCACCACTACCACGAAAGCCGAAATGATTTTTTTCATAAAAAGTTCTTATTGAATCTTTACTTAAGTATAGCAAGAATAGATGTCTAAGAATCTGATTTTAATTTGATAACTACTTCACAGTTAATTTAAACCATTTATAAATGGCCGCTATATTTTGTGGTAAATAACTACGCTTAGTGAGTAAAGAATCCTTAGTAAATTCTTCACAAATCTGAATGGTGGACCCACGGGGAGTCGAACCCCGACCTGTTCCATGCCATGGAACCGTTCTACCGCTATACTATGGGCCCGCTATAACGCGCTCAAATATAGCAGAAAAATATATCAAAGAGAAGATGAAGTAGTTATGTTAGAATCCCACATTATGGATGTCTCGATCGAGCAAAGTTGGAAAGAGCAACTTAAGGATGAATTTGAAGCAGATTACTTCAAAGAGTTGGCGAGCAAGGTGCGTGAAGCCTATACCTCAAAGACTGTCTATCCCCCACCGAAGCAGCTGTTCAATGCTTTTGATCTATGTCCCTTTGATCAGGTGAAGGTCGTCATTATTGGACAAGATCCATACCATGGTCCGAATCAGGCGCATGGTCTATGTTTTTCAGTCCAAGATGGTGTGGTTGTACCGCCTTCGCTTAAAAATATATATAAAGAGATCAGAGACGATCTTGGTAAGGATATTCCCACATCGGGTAATTTGGAACGTTGGGCTAAACAAGGAGTACTGCTCTTGAATGCAACTTTAAGTGTAGAGCAGGCTCGTGCTGGCTCACACCAAGGCTGGGGATGGGAACGATTCACAGATGCCGCAATCAAGAAAGTTTCTGATGAAAAAGAGGGTGTGGTCTTTATGCTTTGGGGGCGGTATGCGCAAAACAAAGTATCTTTGATTGATGAGACCAAACATTTGATCCTGCGGGCGGCGCATCCCTCACCTCTTTCTGCGTACAACGGTTGGTTTGGCTGTAAGCATTTCAGTCAGGCTAACAAATATCTGGAGTCACGTGGTGAAAAATCGATTGAT
>MFMS01000002.1:74507-111473 GCA_001783525.1 Candidatus Kaiserbacteria bacterium RIFOXYB1_FULL_46_14
ACTTCTCTGCCAACTTAACTTTATCTTCGATTGCGTTTGCGTCTGAATACCAGACTAATTGCACAGGTACCTCAACGTTATTATCGGTCGCGTATTTCAAGGCTTGTGCAGTTGCTTTGAGTCCTTTGCTGGTTCCGCTAGGTACGGACATTTTGGCGACTTTCTTAGCTAACGTTTTGTTTTCAATGTAGCTAAAGACAGCCTCGTTTGAGCTACTGCGGCTGACGCTAACCTTTTTCTTACTGGCCAATTTTTTAGCAACTGGCGCATTGATAGCTCCATCACCATCGTAATTCTTGTACCATTCTGGGGCAACAGTAAGAGTCCACTGACGACCATAGGTCGGTACACCTAGCATAATTTTTTCGGCTGGAATGTCCTTGAGCGCAAGTGTCACCACTTTTTCTACCCATTCAGGGTCGGAAACTGGCACATATGGTGCACCCTTGCGTGCGTCGTTTAGTTTGAGGTCGGCCCGCTGTTGATCGTATGTCATTAGCTCAACTCGATCGCAGTAAGTAGCGATTGCCTTATAGTCGTTGGCGTATTGTAAGTTGGTGGGCACAGTACGGTAAAGACTATCTGCTGGAGTACGAGCCTCAATAGCACAAGTGAGAAGTTTGCCGTTTAGTTCTGCCTTCAACTCCTTTAGAAATAGCGAGAAGTAGTCTTTGGTCTCGGACATTTTAGATTCGTAATCGATATTGATGCCATCGAATTTTCCCTTTTCAACCATGTTTACTATTTCTTCAATGTGAGCAGATCGTTTGGTGCTATCACTGAGAACAGAATGGATATTTTTACCATCTGACCACATGATTGACGGTATTACTTCCACGTCTTTCTTTTTAGCCGCGCTAAAAAACTTCTTCCATTGGCTTTCTCTTAGTTTTGCTTTATCGACGAGATTGCCGCTACTCGAGACTTCAAAAGCAAAAGGATAAACGGTATCCAATTTACTCAGCTGTTTGGTGGCACTTTTTAATCCCTTGGTATCCTGCCACCAAGGAACCCAACCAGAAACTTCGAGAGAAGTGGCCGCGAAGGTAAGGTGGGCTGGAATGAATAGTCCGAGCGCTAGGAAAACAGCAAAAAATCTTGTCATATACTACTTGAGACGATGAAGAGCGAGATTTCTTTCAGTGACCTGAAAGAAATCCCGTTCTTCTGCGTCATAGGGTTTAGGAGGTTCTTAGGGAGGTTCTTTCAACAGTACAAGGAATGAAGTAATGAAGAAGACATACGTTGTAGTGATGGCCGCCATATCATACTTGGCACTCACCACTACCACATATGCGCGAGTAGAAACGTGCATGGCATCCTGGTATGGACCGGGTTTCAATGGCCGACTGATGGCCAATGGGAGACCTTTCAATCAGGACAATCCAAACCTTGCGGCACACAAAAGCCTGCCGTTTGGCACCAAGTTGGTAATTACCAACTTGAACAATGGTAAGACCCACAAAACAACGGTAACCGATCGTGGACCGTATGTTAAAGGTCGTTGTGTCGATGTCTCCCGTGCGGGAGCAATCAAATTGGGTTTCATTTCCCGTGGTCATACACGCGTGCGCGTGCAGATTGTGAAATGATACTCTTCAGTTCTTTTTTAGGGGCAGGGTCGCTACGCGACCCTGCCCCTTTTCTATAAGGTATAATCGCATTATGCTAAAAACCCTCATTCCTTGGATTGTTGGCTTCGTCCTGCTTCTGATCGTACATGCGTACATCACAGGCTAGCTCGCAATTTAAGATTCGTTGTCTATGCAGAAATACGTAGTTTTAGAAAAAGCCGTCGGCGAGACGCCGCTTCAGGCTGTGGAGAAATTTCGTGCCACTCACCCCGAGCTCGTGGGGGTGTCCTTAGCCTATGCCGGCCGCTTAGACCCTATGGCCAGCGGCAAGTTGCTCATACTAATCGGCGAAGAATGCAAAAACCAAGAGAGTTATCACTCGCTCGACAAAGCTTATCGGTTTGAAGTTTTGTTAGGTTCTTCATCTGACACTGGCGATATTTTGGGCTTGGTCAATTGGCAAGAAAAAACAAACTTCAGTCAGTCACAATTTCAAAAAGTAACAGCGTCGCTGAGAGGGCCACTGGCACTTCCTTATCCAAAATTTTCTTCGCGCACAGTAAAAGGCAAACCGCTGCATATTTGGACACTTGAAAACCGCCTTGGTGAGATCGAGATTCCGACCGCGGAAACTACTATTTATAAACTTGAGTTGGCCGGCGTTCGCACCGAAGCGGCAGAAGTGGTTTATGAAAACGCTCTCTCACGGATTGAACTGATTCCAAAAGTCGAAGAAGAGTCAAAGGCACTCGGTCGAGACTTTCGTCGGAGTGAGGTGCGAGTTGCTTGGCAAGTCTGGTTGGAGCATCATCGAGGCGAAAAGGTGCAGATTGCCACCTTTGACTGCATCTCCTCTTCTGGTACATACATGCGCTCTTTGGCTACTGAGATCGGTCGAAGGCTTGGTACTACCGCATTGGCGTATTCAATCCACCGAAGCATCATTGGAAAGTATCGTACTTTACCGCTTGGTTTGGGTTTTTGGTCAAAGCGATTCTAATTGACCAAATCAGGCTTTTCTGGTATCTTGGCGGAACTTATGTCACAGGATAAATTGATAAAAATTGTCTCCAAGGGCGACGCCAAAGGCGTTGGTAAAGGTGATGTTTACTACACGCGTTTCAATAACAAGAATAAGAAAGACCCAAGCAAGAAGCTTTCTCTAAAGAAATACAACAAGAAGACCAGGACTCACCAGGACTACACCCAGAAGAAATAAGAAAATCCGCCAAACGGCGGATTTTTTTGTGGGTGGGCAGGGTGGTGGCTGTCTGACGACAACTACCACCCTGCCGTTTTCACCTTATTCCCAGCCCCCTTGACTTTTAGCATTGTTCGGGTATTGTAGGCAAACTCATGAGTATCACACTCGTGGGTAGAACTTGGAGGTTCCATGGTGAGGAAGATGAATTTGAGTTTGGAACTTTGCGACAATACGATGTCGATCGGCGTCGCCGGCGATTCCTGATCGGCCAGCGGCCGCTCGGAAAGGAGGAGACTGACCAACAACCCTGCTAGATCATCGCACTGTCAAGGTGATGGATGAGATAGGTCAGGGCCGGTTCCTTTAGATAATTGAGCACACACACAGGACCTCGTCACTTCAGTAGACGAGGTCCTTTCTTTTGCCAAAATATTTCTGGCTCGTTACGAAAGTAATGAGCTTTTATTTTTTATAGAGAAAAGGCGGCGGGCCGAAGGCCCGCCGCCCAATCGTCATCGATAGTTTAAAGTGCTCCTTGATCAGCCTTGCAGTTTCTTTCAAATACTTCTACCAATATTTTTTGCGCCGCAGGTACGTTTTCTGCTTTGCCCTTCCAAGCTTCTTGTACGGGTTGCTCGATACCGCGAGAGAAGGAGAAGGCTAGCTTCCATGGTAATTTGCCGTTGGCCTTTTCCAGTTTACCGATGGCGTTAAAATTTGCGGTCGCTTGTTCTGGTGATTGTCCGCCAGAAAGAAATACCACTCCAGCAACTTCACTTGGTACGCAATCTTGGAGAACTTTCAGGGTCGCTTCCGCTACTTCTTCCGGCGTGCTCTGCTTAGGATTTTTATTTCCAGAGAGAACCATACTGGTTTTTAAGATCACGGCCTTTAGGTCCACTCGGTATTGTTGAAGTACGGCAAACAAAGTCTTTAATGTAAGGGTTGTCACTTCTGCCGCGCGAGCAATATCGTGCGCGCCTTCATATAGTACTTCTGGTTCAACGATCGGTACTATCCCTGCTTCGTGGCAGAGACGAGCATAGCGCGCTAATAAAAGGCAATTCAATTTGATGCTGTCGTGAGTCGGCAGGCCATCACCAATCGAGATAACCGCACGCCATTTGGCGGCGCGTGCTCCCATTTTGTAATACTCATCGAGTCGCTCGCGAAGTCCGTCTAGTCCTTCCGTCACCACCTCTCCAGGGAAACCATCTAGGGGTACGGTACTTTTATCCACTTTGATGATCGGGACAATACCTTTGGCAATCAGGAAATCAACGAAAGCAGTACCATCGTCGGTGTGGTTGCGGATCGTAGCATCGTAAAGAATGATACCGGTTACGTATTTTTCGATACCTGGAGTAGTGAAAAGAAGTTGACGATAAAGACGGCGGGTTTCTGGATCCGGAGTGGCACCGATCCCTTCAAGCTGCTTATTCATCGTGTTGATACTTTGGTCGGCGGCCAAAATACCTTTGCTTTCGGTAAGAAGAAGCGTGGCTGTTTTGTAAAGTTGTTCGTTATTCATTCCAGATAGTATAGCAACACGGCGGACAGCAAAGCTGTCCGCCGTGTTGATTCCGGAAGCGTAGTGTATTAGGTACGGATCTTCCAACCGATGCGGAATAAGTGTGTCACCAACACACCAAGTAATACAATAAGAGAAATTATCATTACTAGGCCGATAGTACTGTTGGCTTCACTGTATCCAATCATGCTGCTCCGTACTCCGTCAGCAAAATAGAAGAAAGGATTTACTTTTGTTAGCAATACTGCAGTTGAAGGTAGGAATGTAATTGAGTAAAAAATTCCGCCTAAGTAAGTGAGTGGAGTAATAATAAAAGTGTTAAGAACTTGCAGTTGTTCAAAACTCTCTGCCCATAGAGCGACCAATATGCCGAGCATGGCGAAAATTGATGCGATAGATGCAATGTAAAAGATGAACCAGAATGGATGTGTGAGCGTGACTGCGCCAAACAAAACCCCGACTCCAAGAATCAGAAACGACACCATCATGGCTCTGGTTACAGCGCTGCCGACAAAGCCGATCAGCATTTCTATGTAGGAAAAAGGCGCGATGAGGATTTCCTCGATTCCTTTAGTAAAGCGCATGAAGTACAGAGCGGATGAGGCGCTAGCAAATGAGGAGTTGATAATAGATAACATCAATACTCCAGGGAAGACGAAGGAGATGTAGGGTACGCCAGCAAAATCATCAATCCTGGTTCCTATCACTGAACCAAAAATAAAGATGTACAACGCGGCCGATATGGCAGGCGCGACTAGGGTCTGTATAACCACTCGCAAAGTACGTTGTACTTCGCGGCGCAACATTGTGTAAAGACCAATCCAATTCATCATATACTAAGCTGGTTTTTCACTCTTGATAATCTCCAGGTATGTTTGCTCGACTGACTTCCCTTCTTTCATAAACTCATCTTTGGTACCATGCGCGATAATTCGGCCGTGGTTGATGATCGCGATGTCGTTGCATAGATACTGAATCTCTTCTAGGTAATGAGAGGTTAGGATGATGGTTTTGCCGCCCTCATTCATTTCTTTGAGATAAGCCCACAAGTCGTGCCTTTGCTCCACGTCCACTCCGGCGGTTGGTTCGTCTAAGATAAGTAGGTCAGGGGTGTGAATCAGAGCGCGACCAAGCAGGGCGCGGCGCTTTAAACCGCCAGACAATTTCTGAAACTTTACCTTGCGGTGCTTTTCAAGATCAAAGCGTGCAATTAATTCGTTTATTTTTTCCCAGCGCTGATCGTGTGGAATGCCGTAATAGCCGCCCATGTAGTCCATTAGTTGTTCTGGTGTGGCAAAGATGTCCACGTTGAACTCTTGTGGGGATAGACCGACTTTGGTGCGAGCAAGTTTGTAGTCTTTAACAACATCGACGCCGTCGATCAATATCTGTCCGGAGGTAGGCTGAGTGATGCCAGTGATTGAGTGGATGGTGGTTGATTTACCCGCACCGTTTGGTCCGAGTAAACCAAAAAAACTCCCCTTTGGAATGGTGAGAGAGATATTGTCGACAGCGACCTTCTCGCCGTATCTCTTAACTAGATTTTTAATTTCGAGAGCTGGAACGTTAGACATTTGACTATTATAGCAAATTAACAAAAATGCCGCGTGAGGGGCGGCATTAATTAAATCGAGCAGTATTATAGTGGCAGTTCAGCCAATTGGCTCAGTATGTGCTCCATCATAAAGACGGAGACACTCCTTTGTTTGGCGGCTTCCAAAAGTTTTTTGGTTTCCTCCTCGCTTCGATATTTTATCGAAGCTTCAAGTTCCACGCGCTCCTGATCCGGCAAAAGCCGGATTTCCTGAAGCATCTGCTCATGCTTCATTTGAACCATTTTAGTCCTGCAGATATCGCATAGATTGTCTGGGCAGTTCCTGTTCCTGCACAAGGCTCTGTTTTTGCGCATCGACGTCTCTCCTTGACGTTTATTAATCCAGATTGCATAGTAGCACGAATATATTTATGGATCAAAGTGAGGAGTGGCTGTTGAAGGAGAAGTACAATGGCGAAAAATGCGAAGCATTTTTCGCTGATTTGAAGCGGCTTACCGCAGGCGAGCCGCTTGGTTATGTCATCGGGCATGCCCCTTTTCTTAATTGTAAGATCTTTCTTGATTCACATCCGCTAATCCCCCGCCCCGAAACAGAATACTGGGTAGAGAAAGCGATTAAGGAGATAGAGAAAGCGGGCAAGGCTTCGCCTCGCCCGCTCCGCATCCTCGACCTCTGTGCTGGGTCGGGCGCTATCGGTGTTGCAGTCGCCAAAGCTGTACCAAGTGCCGAAGTGACTTTCGTTGAGATTGATCCTTCACACTTACCGACCATAGAAAAAAACATCACCCAAAACCTTTCGATTAATCGAAAGGTTTTGGGTGAAAGATTTGTTGTGATAGAAAGCGATTTGTTTTCTAAAGTTGAAGGAGAATTCGATTTTATCCTTACCAATCCTCCATACATTGACCCGGCTATAGACCGCACAGAGGAGAATGTAAAAAACTTTGAACCACACTTAGCACTTTATGGTGGAGTGAACGGGGTGGAACTGATTGCGCGTCTTATTGCTGAAGCTCCACAATATCTTTCAGACAACGGTCAGCTTTGGATCGAACACGAGCCGGAGCAAACCGAAATGATTTCAAAATTAGCTTTCGACAACCTTGGGTCGATTCAAACCCTTCCCGACCAATACGGAATAGAACGTTATTCAATTCTAAATTTTAAACCAGACAACTTAATAATTGGCACCTATCCCATAGAACCACGTAGGTAGTGATTTGCGCAGTTATCCCCAACTGGCAGTCAAAAAAGTGTGTGGTCGTCTTTCTAGCATGATGTATAATTTAATGGTCAATGTTTTTACATTGACCCATAACCTGATGCTAACTCCTTATTAGTTTAATAGTCGTTTTTAAAAACCCCTACCACAACTGATGAACGGAAGTTCGTCAGGTTGTGGTAGGGGCTTTTTGTTTCTAGTGACTCCTTGTGAGTCCGACCTGTATTTGATAGGGGTCGTTAGAAATAAAGCGGACGTTGCCCTGTAACCGTCGTTGTTGGACGTAAACCAATTACACGATGAACAACCTCATCTGTAGTATGTACATCACCTTGCGTAACGGTAAGAAGTACCGTCGCCCAGACGGACGGCCTATCTGCTGGGAAGACAAAGGTGACAGGGTTAAGGAAGTGGTAAAAGAAGAGAGCACCACCCCCTTAGAAGAAGATGACGCTCTCAACCAATTGTCTAATTAGCACCTAGACCACTCGACACTCCCTTATGGGAGTGTTTTGTGTTATTTACATTTTACCCTAACCGACAGTGACGGCGACGCCGGCGTCGGCATTGGTGGGGACAACTCTATATCACTTACGCTATGGTTGCAACTATCTTTCATCGGGGCTTATATACTTAGTACCCTTGTGACTAGACATTTTTATAATGTTTTCTAATCCGACAATGCCAGCCAAAATAAAAGCGGTACCGAGACAAATAGTAGAAAGCAGTGCTATTTCAAAGCCGAAGAACATACGAATGAGGAAAGCTGATACTAACGTAAATAACAACACTACACCAAATGTAGTTCCTAGATGATTTGTTTGCATAAAGTTATTTCATCTTACCCTTTCACATTATTTTATTCAAGATGGTGTAATACTCGCTAGCTTTCTACAAACCCTCTAATTTGCTACAATCTGGGGGAATTATGAAACATCTCCCGACTGAGCCATATAAGGGCGTGCGTGACTTTTATCCAGAGGATATGGCTGTACAGCAGCACATATTTAATACTTGGAGCCGTACTGCTGAATCATTTGGTTTTGAACGCTATGATGCTTCTGTCCTCGAACCTTCCGAAATATACAAGAGCAAGGGTGCCGAAAACGAGGAGATGGTCAATGAGCAGACCTACACTTTCACCGACCGTGGTGACCGTGAGGTAACTCTACGTCCAGAAATGACTCCGACGGTAGCCAGAATGATTGCAGGTAAAAGCAAGGAACTGGCCTTTCCTGTTCGTTGGTATTCGATTCCAAATCTTTTCCGTTATGAGCGCACTCAGCGCGGACGTGTACGTGAACACTGGCAGCTCAATTGCGATATTTTTGGTTCAAACGATATTGTCGCTGATATTGAGATCATTGCACTCGCCTACCAGACGCTAATAAATTTTGGCGCACAACCAGAAATGTTTGAGATCCGAGTGAATGATCGTCGTGAGATGAAAGAATTTTACGAATCACTAGGGATTAGTGATGAGGAAATCATTACCAAGATCACTCGTCTCAATGATCGCTTTCATAAAATAGACCGATCGCTATATTTAGCAGAATTGCGCCAGATTACACCGGACTCTGCAGATGCTATCTTGGCTCATCTCGAAGAAAGTAGTCAGAGTGAAAATGAAGTAACTCGTGGTCTCAATGCGGTTGGGATAAATAACGTCAAGATTGACCGCTCACTCGCACGTGGTTTTGATTACTACACCGGTACCATCTTTGAATTCTTCGATACTGATCCTTCTAACAACCGCTCAATGTTGGGGGGCGGTCGTTACGACAATCTAACCGGACTCTTTACTAGTGAAGCGGTCAGTGGAGTTGGCTTCGGCATGGGTGATGTGACAATGCGTGATTTCCTAGATACGCACGGTCTTCTACCAGCCAAGAAAGCTGGTGCGCAAGTGATTGTTATTCTAACTGAAGAGCGATTCAATATTGATGGCGAGAAAGTGGCAATGAAGCTACGTGGAGTCGGTGTCCCTACTCTGGTTGACATCAGTACCAAAAAACTTGGCAAAAAAGTTGCCGCGGCCGATCATTCCGGTGCGGGATATATCTTGGTCGTTGGTGAAGACGAAGTATCGCGTGGCGAATATGTTCTGAAGAATTTGGCCGACGGTACCGAGATGTCTGGTACACTGGAGGACTTAGCACAAGGACTTGCTGTTTAACTCTTCATAATGCGTTACGTTGTTTTTGATTTGGAGACCCAAAACTATTTTTCTGACGTCGGTGTAAATGATCCGGCTAGTTTGGATATCTCCGTCGGCTGTTTTTATGACAGTGTGGATGACCGTTATTACGCAGTGACGATAGATGAGCTTTCTACTATTTGGCCTCTCATCGAGAGCGCGGATGCGCTAGTTGGCTATAATTCCAATCACTTTGATATTCCACTTTTAAATAAGTATTATCCCGGTGATCTCCGCCATATTAAAAGCATTGATATTTTGGAATCAATCAGACAGTCGCTCGGGCGACGGTTGCGACTAGATAGTGTGGCTTCCGCGACTGTGGGTGCGAAAAAAAGCGCGGACGGCCTGCAGGCCGTCCGCTGGTGGCGCGAAGGAAAAGTTGATGAGGTAAAGAAATACTGTCTTCAAGATGTAAAAGTCACCAGACAGGTTTTTGAATACGCTCTAAAAAACGGCCACGTAAAATTCAAAGACGGTGCAAAGAAGCGCGAGATCCCACTCGACACTTCCAAGTGGGGCGATAAGGAGGATGTTTCGATGACCCACGCCCTGCCTTTCTAGACAAAATGTTGTACAGATAGTACTTTAGCGTCAGATAGCAATGAGGAGGAGACGATATGTCTGTATCGATTTCTGAAATACGGTCGGCTGTGGGGAGAATCCGACGGCTCGTTAAAATCGATAAAAATAAAAGCCATTATGACAATATGGATAGAATGTGTGCTGCGGCATACTTCCACGGTCTTGAAATGTGGCTTAAAGAAGTTCGGGAATATCTGAACGAGGTGAAGACGAGTAATGGGACAGCGGCGTTCTTGGACGTATGTGGCCAAGCCCATGCCCGAAATCTCGGCTGCGGTACCAATTATCATTTTACTGTCCAGGAGCCGGATCTCCTTACTCCGCTTTTGACACAGTATTCGACGAGATTTGTCGGTAATATATTTTCACCGACAGATCTTTTAGACTCCTTGAGTCAGATAATAGGTGACGGACATCAGCTGTCACTGGTCACATTTTTCCCAGTGGCAGGACTACAACCATATACGCCGCACCGAAAAGACAAGGTCATGACAAACGTCGTCTATCAGAAGTTGTTCTGTCAGCTTGAATTGCTGGTCGAAATGCTCAGGCCTGGTGGATACATCTTTTTAGAAAGACCCTTTCCACTCTGTCCATTCGACACAACGGATTTCTTCCACTCCAAAAAACCAACGAAATACACTTCACACAAATGGATTAAGGTGGCGGCGAAAAAGCTGAATTGCAACTTGCGGGTGATGAGGACCATCAGAGGCAATGTATGGCTCCTTAAAAAGTTATAGCCACCAATCGAGATTATTTTGACCGTCGCAAGTGATTTGCGGCGGTTTTTATTTAATTCATCCAGACTGCCAAACACACTACTCCTGCCAAGGCCACTCTGTACCAGATGAACGGCCAGAGGCTGTGACGTCGCACGAATGAGAGCATGAAATGAATGGCAAATAGACCGGCTAGAAAGGCGGTGGTGCCAGCAATGGCGAGACTAGTCCAATCGATTGGACTAGTGGCAGTAGCCAGTTCTAGAAGTTTTTTGCCGCCACTACCGGCGATTACTGGTACGGCGAGCAAGAAGGAAAAACGCGCGGCTTCGGCTCGTGATAGACCAAGCAACATTCCTCCAGCTATTGATGCGCCGCTACGGGACATGCCAGGGATCAAAGCTAGACACTGGAAGAGACCGATTTTGAGACCTTTACCAATTGTCATGCGATCTTCGCGCTTGAAGTTTTTGTAGTGCCATTCGGCAAAGGCAAACAAGACAGAGCCTGCGACCAACACTCCGGCTACCAATAATGGATTGCGGAAAATAGTCTCCATATAGCTTTCAAGTAGTAGCCCAACCACGATCGCTGGTACAGTTCCGATCATTAAGGCGTAAGCCAATACAATTTCCTTCTTGTTTACGGGCAGGCGCGATAGGCGGCGCAACAAGGTGTTGGCAAGAGTGTAGATGTCTCGCCTAAAGTAGATCACAACCGCTAGTACGGTGGCTAGCTGGAGTACGGCATCAAAGGCCATATCGTCCGGCGAAGCACCAAAAATAGAGTGCAAAAGTACCAAATGACCGCTTGACGAAACCGGTAAAAACTCGGTTAATCCTTGTAGTGTCCCAAGTAAGAAGTTCTCCATAATGGCTATTTTAACATGTTACAATGCTCCGATATGAATGAATCAAGTAATGAAAATATGGGCGGCCAGACGATCGGCCGCACATCGTTTGCGATACCAGTAGCGATTATTATCGGTTTTGGATTGATTGCGGCTTCGATATATTTTTCTGGTGGTAAGCCGACTACCACCTTGCCGGAGACTGAAGATGTTGATACTAAAGAGCTATCTTCGGTGACACCTGTCTCAGAGCAAGATCATATCCGAGGCAATCCAAATGCCAAATTGGTAGTTGTTGAGTACTCAGATTTTGATTGCCCTTACTGCAAGAGTTTTCATACTACTATGCAGAGGATCTCTGAAGAATACGGCCCTGGAGGAAACGTAGCTTGGATTTATCGACACTTCCCTCTCACTTCTCTACACCCAAGTTCAGCCTATATTGCTGAAGCCTCAGAGTGTGTCGCTCAGGTCGGCGGCAATGATGCGTTCTGGAAATTTGCTGATTTGGTCTTTGCTGAACGAAGTATAAACGAACCAACTAACGTGGCTCGTTTGCCGGAATTTGCTGAGATAGCCGGTGTTAGCCAGACTGACTACGAAGCTTGTATATCCAGCGGCCGCGGCAAAGCCAAGGTGGAAGCCGACGCGCAAAATGCAGTAGCGACCGGAGGACAAGGCACACCGCACTCGATTATTTTGATCGGTGGTCAAACTATGTTGATCAATGGCGCACAGCCTTATGAGGTTGTTAAGCAGATGATCGACGGGTTGTTGAAGTAGGACATCAAAAGAGCGCGGACCTTGCCGTCAGGCAAGGTCCGCGCTCTTTTGTTTAAAATTTCACCCCAGACACTATTTCCTTGGCTACCTTAACTACTTCCAGTTTGAGGTCCTCAATTTCTTCTTTTGTAACTGAGAAGGTGTGTTCAACAATCTCGCCACTTTCTTTTGGTTCTACAAACGAGATGGTGAATTCATTTGGTAAGGGTTTCTCTGGATTAGAAAGAGACAAAAGCAAACCGTAGAAAACCAGTTGCCGTTTATACTTTCCGTCGCTGGACTTCGTCTCACCGGACACGTCGTTTTTTGACTTCGCTTTTCCTGTTTTGTAATCCACCACTCTTATGATGTTCCCCTCATCGTCATAGTCAACTCTGTCGAGTTTTCCGGTTAGCGGTATTTCTGGCAGGTCGGGGTCGTCAGTTGTCAAAGTGACACTTACAGACAGTTCGCTACGAGATTTCTCCTTAACGTTTTTCGCTAATGTTGGAATGTAAGCAATCAGTGCGGCGTAAGCGCGCTCGTGCAAGGAAGTGTCTTCAGATATTGAAAGCGGTAATTTGCTAAGCGCAGTCTTCAGCCATTCGGATATCTCGGTAGGAGACGGAGGGGTTTCGTTTTTGGAAATCTGTAAGGCTGCTCTCTCTAAGACATCGTGTACTGTCGTTCCAAAAAGCAAGGAAAGCGCACGAGGCTGTGGGCGGCGAAGCAGGTTGTCGTAAAAGTATTTTTGTGGATCCTCCAAGTAGTTATTCAAATGAGTAACGGAAAATCCCCGCGACAAAAACAATGTCTTAATGATTTCTGGTGAGAGTTTGAAAGAGACTTGTTTGTTGGCAAAAATATTTTCCGGTCGAAAATCATCTGCCAAAGAAGTTGTATCGATCGTTTCTAGATAACCTTCACCCATCGAGTCAAGAAAGCGTGAAGCATCAAGCGGTTTCCCTTCACTGTTCATTTCGCCGGCACTAATTAAAAGATTTGTCTTAGCGCGTGTCATTGCCACATAGAAGAGGCGACGTTCATCATCCTCCTCATCGCTTGCATTGTGTGACACTCGGTTTTGGGTAAGTGGCAGTTTGAATAGATCGCGCTTACTACTTTTGCCAAAACATTTGTCAGTTACCCGCGGCAAGATGACAGTGTGAAATTCTAACCCCTTTGCCTTATGGGCTGTCATCACTTGTACCGCGCTATGGTTCTTGATTACGAATGGAGCAGTAATAGGAAGATTGTGCATCTTGCGGTACTCAAACTGTGTAGCAATATCACGCAAAGTCGCGGCTTGATTGCTGATCACTGCCGCTTCGATTTCGTCGTAGATTCGTCGCAGTACACTCGCGCCTTCAAGCGGATCGGTCTGCATTATGTATTCAAGGAAGCCGCTTTCTTTTATCAAGAAGTGCAGTATTTGATGCGGTGGTTTGGTAGCACTTTGCAGACGAGCTTCACTTAAGAGCTCGGACACTCGAAGGATTGCCTTGGGGTTATTTACACCAAGTTCAGCCAGTTTGTCTGTATCGGCAATCAAGAGTGCTAGTGGCCAGCTCGTGGATCTCGCGGCCAGGACACGAGTCAGGTCTCCGGCTAGAAGTTGCCACCAACCTCCCAATAAACAATCAAATAAAGCGCTCTCGTCATTTGGCAGGGCGACAGCACGAATCAATGTTTCAATGGATATGGTTATTGGGTGTTCTAGGATGTCGATGTCAGCCGATGGTGAAGCATCGATGCCGCTTTGGCGCAGAAGATTAGTAAAGTGTAATACGTCGCGGTTGTAACGAGTGATGATGGCGATGTCGCTAGGTGCAATTTCGGAAGCAAGTGCCTTCTTAATTTCTTCAACCACCCACTCATCTTCAATTGCTTCGTGTGGAAAGTTTCGGTATTCGACACGGCCGGTCGCTGATTCTCCACCTAGAAGGTCGAGTCGGGCAGCCTTGAGTGGTACTCGTAGTTCACGTAGTATCTCGTCGTCAGTCTTAATTAGCTCGAAAGAGGCATCGAGAATATCTGGTGTTGAACGATAGTTATCGGTCAGAGCGATCACTTTAGTTCCGGGGAAGCGGTCTTGGAAATATAAAAAGTTGTCGAGCGAAGCGCCTTGAAAACGGAATATCGCTTGTTTTTCATCACCTACCACAAAGATGTTTGGCCTATCGTGGAAGTCGGCCAAAATCTCAAGAATACGGTTTTGACTCTCGTTCACGTCTTGGTGCTCATCAGCCAATATGTACTGATAAGTTTCTTGTAGATCACGCAACATATCCTCGTTGCCTTCGAGAGCCTTCACCGTTTCTACAATCATGTCCTCAAAATCGTACAGGTGCTTGTCTCGGAGTATTGCCTGATAAAGTTGATAGACACGCAAAAGTTCGCGGTGTTTGTTGATGCGTTTTTCAAACTCCAAGTAATCTTTGCGCACCTTTCCTTTATGGGCGCCTTCCTCGTGGATCTTAGGTAAGATGGCCAGTTGATTTTCCTCTGTTGTGATGCGTTCAGCAAAGATCTCTGGGGTAACGTATTCTTTTTTTAGATCGCTAATAGCGCGGGGAATCTCGCGTACATAATAGAGAGGGTCGCCATGCGGGCGTAACAATTTAAAGTCGTTATTGTTTATTATTTCCTCGATTATTTGTATGCGCTCAATGTCGCTGGCTGCCCTGCCGCCGACAATACTCGGATAAGCATCCGGATAGCGGCCGATTTGTTCACCGGCAAAACTATGGAAGGTGTGTACGGCCACACGATACGCCTCTGCGCCGATGTATCTAGTAAGACGATCGCGCATATTGTGCGCTCCTGCATCAGTAAAAGTCAGCGCCAAAATGTTCTCTGGTCTGGTATCGGTTCGGAGAAGAATGTTAGCGATTCGAAGCGCTAAGATCTCAGTCTTTCCGGTACCTGGGCCAGCGATCACCATTACTGGTCCATCAATCTCCTCCACAGCCTCTTTCTGGTGTTTGTTAAGCTTCAGTAACGCCTTTTCAAATACAGATTTGTCAGTCTTGGCTTCTTTCATTATCGCCATTATACACATATGGCCACAGCAAAGCTTGCTCTTTCTGGTCAAAAAGTGACTTCGGGTTGGTCACTTGAAGACCTCTGATTATTGTGTTTTATTACTCACCGCAAGATTATGCGCAAGCCTTGCCCTTGCCTTGTGACCAAATCAGTACTAGATTAACTGTTTGTCACAAATTTTAATAACCATTCATCCTTTATGGGTTTGACTTTAGAATCAGCGCTCGCCCTATTCGTACTTCTTATTGTTTCTACGGCCACCTTTTTTCTAGCTAAGCGCACCAAACTCCCATACACCGTTTTGTTGGTAGCGGTTGGTCTGCTCTTAGTTCCGCTCGCTGCCCTCAAACCTTTCCACTTCTTGGAAACCTTCACACTGACTCCTGCCCTGCTCTTCTACCTCCTTTTGCCGACTTTGATCTTTGAGTCCGCTTACAACATGTCCATTCGTAAGGTTTACGAAAACAAATGGTCGATCACCATCTTGTCGGTAGTTAGTCTCCTTGTTTCGGCATTTGTCATCAGCGGCGCGCTCTATGCAATCTTCAATTACCTACTTGGTATTGAGGTACCTTTCTTGCTCTGGCTCTTGTTCGGCGCTTTGATTTCGGCCACTGACCCAGTTGCAGTGTTGGCACTCTTCAAGGAGTACGGTGCGCCACGTCGTCTCACGCTTCTTTTTGAAGGTGAAAGTCTCTTCAATGACGGTACCGCGGTGGCGTTTTTCTTTGTCTTATTAAGTGTGATCGCACTACCGGTGATAGACCCGGCTGTTATAGCCAGTGGCGTTTTGACCTTCATATTTATGGTGGTTGGTGGTGTCATCTTTGGTATTGCCATGGGCGGAATCTTCTCCAAAATGATTGAGAAAGCTTCGACTCATGAGTTTGTGGCGATTAGTTTGATGATCGTTAGTGCTCACTTAACTTTTATTTTTACCGATCTCATCTCCGAATACCTAGGCCACCATACTGATGGTCTGCTTAAACTTTCTCCGATCATCTCTACCACCTTGGCGGCAATGGTTATCGGTAACTACGGACGGTTTAAGGTTTCCCCTAAGGCGGATGAATTCATTGAAAAATTCTGGGGGCAGTTTGCCTTCCTGGCCAACTCCCTAGTATTCATCTTGATCGGACTCTTGTTCACTAGTATCTCCATTCCGCTGGGAGCGATGTTGGCGCCAATAGTCATCGTGGTGTTGGTGGTGGCTTTAAGTCGTGCCATCTCTATTTATCCGATTGTGATGCTTCTCAACTGGACTAAAATTGAAGAGCATATCCCTTCTTCGTGGCAACATCTGCTAGCTTGGGGCAGTTTGCGCGGAGCTCTTGCGATCACTATGGTTCTCTTGATCCCAGACACTCTTACATTTGCTAATTGGGGATATTCATTTACACCAAAGGAATTTATTCTCGGACTCACTATTGGTTGTATTTACGCCACTCTCTTCGTTAAGGCCACAACGATCGGTGTGATGATGCGTAAACTTAAGCTCGACGCTCTCACCGAAATCGAGGTTGTGGAAGAGGCACTTTCTGAGGCTATTATTCACTCAGAGATCTTGCGTCGTCTTCATACCTTTAAGGAAAAGGGTTACATCAGTGAAGGAGCGTTTTCAAAGCTTGTAGAAAATCATCGTCGTGACTTGGAGCGAGCGCAGGATAATTGCCGTGCCTTACTAAAAAACAACGGCAACACTGAGCAGTTGGCTGACAAAGTTTTGCGTATGCACGCGCTTGGCATTGAAAAATACTTCCTAAAGAATCTGTACACTTACGGTGAGATTTCCGAAAAAATCTTCAAGCGCATTCTCGCCAAACTCACTTTACAGATGGAGCAGGTAGAAAAAGGTAATTTTGAAATCGTACACTCCAACACAACTGATTATAAGGATGTGTTTGAGCGTCTTGCCAATTCCCTTCGCCGTGTTTTCTCCCCTAAGTCGCTTGCCTTCACCGACATCGACAAATTCCGCTATTACCGCGCTCAAACAGTTATTGCCCGTAAAGTTCTCAAGGAGTTACACCACCTTCAATCAAATGTCACAGCCGACCTAATTAGTGGTGAGGCGGTCAGTCGTCTAGTTGATACCTACACCATTTTCAAAGAAGGTTCAGAATCAAAAATGAGTGAGATGGCTGTCGCTATTCCAGAAGAGGTGGAGGCGCTCAATAGTTCGCTAGTTAGTCGCGGCCTACTGAAGACAGAAGAGCATATCATCAAGGAACTGTACGAAAAAGAAATGATCACGCCAAAATTGATGGCCCATTTGACCGACAAGGTGGAAACTTCGGCCTAAAACCCTAAGAAGAGACGGTGTCTTATCGTAACGAAAAGAGCCCTTGTTTAAGGGCTCTTTTCGTTATATAGTGCGCGCTGTTTGTACCTTTACAAGAGAGAGGAGTAAAAGATGTCAGACCATCATGCGCGACACTTCGACGAAGATGGTTGCCCGGCTTCGGAGTCGGTCTGTCATAGTTATGGCAGACTGCCAGAAACAGAGGTGAAAAGGCTGGACACCGCGTCTCGGTGTTATCAACTGTTGGCAGAAAAACTGCCATACGACCCTAGCCAAGAGCTTACGGTCGGCTTCGGTAATCATGTGCTGAAGGCTCACTTCAGTCCTGAACGGTGGCCGAGGATTTTTGTGTCGTACGACGGCGCAATAACGACAATGGGCAAATTGCCCATGGTTGAACTCGAATTGATCATTCAAGCAATAAAGATGCTTGGGTAATATCAAAATTCAACAACAAGGAGGGCTCGATGCCCATACCGTTTGAATTCATTATCTTCGCAGTGACTCTGGTTGGGGTTTTTGTTTTTCATCATAAGACAGCTCGTATCCGTATCGCAATTGGTGGGCTACTCTTTGTGATGTCGTACAAACTACTTATCGCGCAGGATGTCGATCTGATCGACCACTTCGCTCACGAATGGCGACTGGTCGCCAACCTTCTCGGGCTGCTAATCGGTTTTGAAATATTGGCCGATCACTTCAAGCAGTCAAAGCTGGCGGAACGCCTTCCTGCACTATTGCCCGACGACTGGAAAGGCGGCTTTGTGCTTCTTATTCTAGTCTACGTGATGTCGATATTTCTTGATAATATCGCTGCAGCGATGATCGGTGCCTCGATTGGTGTGGTAGTCTATCGTGGTCAGGTAACCGTCGGCTATCTAGCAGCCATCGTGGCTGCTAGCAATGCTGGTGGCGCTGGTAGCGTGATCGGTGATACCACAACAACAATGATGTGGATCGACGGTGTTGATTGGCGCGACGTCACTCATGCCTTCCTCCCTTCATTTGTTGCTCTGGTATGCTTCGGAATTCCGATATCAATAGCACAAGATAAACGTCATCGCATCACCAAGGATGCGATAGTGGTCAACCCTGTTGACTTCACTAGTCTCGGAGTGGTTGCCCTCATTTTGGTCGGTGCGGTTGCAGCCAACGTTTGGCTCGACTTCCCCGCTGTCGGCGTCTGGGCAGCCATTATCGCCACGATGTGGCTTCGGACTCCGGACTGGCACCGTGTACCAGATGCAGCCAAGGGCGCTACTTTTCTGCTCGCGTTGGTCTTGTCAGCCAGTCTAATGCCTGTCAAATCGTTGTGGGAAGCCTCACCCTCAATGGCATTCGGTCTTGGTTGGCTATCTGCTGTCTTCGACAATATACCACTCACAAAATTGGCTTTGGATCAGGGTGGATATGATTGGGGTTGGTTGGCTTACTCTGTCGGCTGTGGTGGCTCAATGACACCCTTCGGCTCATCGGCTGGTGTCGCAGTGTCAAATGATCATCCACGCATCAATAATCCAAAAGTATTCTTCAAAGAGTCGTGGCCGATCCATATCGCCTTTGTGATCGGCTTCGGATCACTCTTCCTGATTGGTTGGGCGCCGCACGTACCTCATAAAGAGTACACTGCCATTTCAATGCCGCTGATGTTGTATATGCAGTAACAACACAAGAACAAGGCCGGACGCATTCACATGCGCCCGGCCTTTATACTTTTCAATATTTTAATAACTCTTCAGTCGGCGGGCCTTTTCGTGTTGGCGAATCTTCTCAAGCGCCTTGGCTTCGATCTGACGGATACGTTCACGGGTAACACCAAATTCTGCACCCACTTCTTCAAGTGTGTGGTAAGTACCATCGATAAGACCGTGACGCATTTCCAAAATTTTCCTTTCTTTATCGGACAAGGTGTCCAAGATTTCCAAAATCTGATCGGTCAAAATGCTGTGCGCCACTTCTTGATCTGGAGAAGTAATCTTATCGTCAGCGATGAAGTCAGACAAACGTGATCGGTCATCGTCGTCACCGACTGGCAGCTCGAGTGAGATGGTGTCTTGGCTGATTTTTTCAATCTGGTAGATCTTCTCCACCTCCACACCCATTTCAGTAGCAATTTCCTCGGGCATTGGATCGCGACCGAAGTCTTGAGACAAGCGGCGTGATACTTGCTTGTACTTGGCCATGGTCTCTACCATATGCACCGGAATACGAATGGTGCGAGATTGGTCAGCGAGGGCACGCGTAATCGCTTGGCGGATCCACCAAGTGGCGTAAGTAGAAAACTTAAAGCCCTTCGTGAAATCAAATTTATCAACTGCCTTAAAAAGACCAAGGTTACCCTCTTGGATTAAGTCGAGAAGAGTAAGGTCTGGAGAGCGACCGACGTATTTTTTGGCAATCGAAACTACCAAACGAAGGTTTGCACGCGCCAAAAGATTGCGCGCTTCACTATCGCCATCAACAATACGCTTAGCTAGAGTACGTTCTTCAAGTGCGGTCAAAAGTGGGTACTGGCCGATTTCGCGCAAGTACATCTGAATCGAGTCATGACTTGAGTCGCCGCGGCGATAGGCATTTTTCTGTGCCAGTAGTTCTTCTCCGGGGTCGTTGCCCAAAAGGCCGCCGCTTGAAAGCACATCAATATTGGCCGTAGCAAGACGGTCATAAACTTCTTCTAGGAATGGCACGTCTCGTTCAACGGTCGGGAAAAACTTCAAGATGTCATCAAAAGTGACGTAACCGCGGTCACGTCCAAGCTTCATTAGATCTTGTGCTTTATTTTCCTGTTCGCGGGCCTGTCGGGTTTGTTTAGGTGTCTTTTTAACAACTGGTTTTTTTACCACTTGCTTCTTTACCACCTTTTTCTTTAGCTGGACTGGTTTTTTGGCAGTTTTCTTTTTAGGTGCCACGGCTCGCTTTGGAGCTTTTTTGGCCATTTTCTTGCCTGCCTTAGGCGCGGGTTTTTTCACCGCTTTTTGCTTCGTCTTCTTAGGTGCTTTCTTTTTGGACACCATATCAATAAACAAGTTCGACAACTATACATTAAAAACAGCCACTTGCAAGTAGTTTGACTGTATAATGGTTGTCTTAAGAATGCAACTGTGACCGAAGAGTGTCAATCTCTGTGATGTGTAGAGCCGCTGTTGCCTCGTCGCCATCCGCCTCGGCTTTTCTCAATGATGAACGTTCTTTGGCAATTTTTTCTTTGATTATGAGGGAGTTTAGTTCAGCCAGCTTCCCTTCCCAATCCTCTCTAATATATCGAGGTTTCTCCTCCGCCAAATATTGTTCGATTGTAAATGTCAGCTGACTCAACTCTTCTGGAGACAGCGCCCCACATCTAGCTTCGGCGGTTTCGGCACAGATCGCAATAAATCGTTCCTCCAACATATGTCGTTCTTCTAGCGGTAATACACTGGCCAATACAGCAAGATAACTTGTCAGTTTGTAAACGCGGTTTTCTCCAGAAATTTTTTGTGGCGAGCTTTCTTTGTTTGTCGCAGTTGGTGCGCTCACGGGTTCCTTTTTTTGTCGAGCTATTTCTTCAAGACGGGCTAGCTCTAGTCTGATAGCGTCGATTGTGGTGCCTACGGCTTCCGCGACGATGCTGGCAAAGTGATCGCGTTCGATAGCGCTATCGATGGATACTATATAAGGCAAAATCTCGTCACGGGTTTTTATTTTGTAAGTGCGAGGGTCCTTGGCTTCTGCTTTAAGAATGTTAAGTAGAAACTCGATCACGTGAGACGCTTTACCAATTGATTGACGGAGTAGTTTGGGGTCTTCTCGCACCAGATCCGCAGGATCTTTACCACCTTCGATGCGGGCAACTTTGAGGTCGATGCCTCGACTAAGAGCAAGTTCGGCGGCGCGCTTAACAGCGGCAATCCCGGCCTTATCTGAATCAAGAGCCAACACAACGCGGTTGGATAGTCTCTGGAGCAGAGAAAGATGTTGATTGGTAAGTGCGGTGCCGGAGACGGCGACAGCATTGTGATAACCAGCTTGGTGTGAAAGCACAACGTCAAACTGCCCTTCGACAATCAAAGAGAAATCAAATTTATGGATTCCGTGTTTGGCTTTGTCATAGCCAAAGAGAGCTTCTGATTTGTTGAAGAGTGGAGTCTCGGGACTATTTACGTATTTTGGACTATCGGTATCCTTCTTTAAAATGCGTCCAGAAAAAGCAATCACTCGCCCTGAAGGATCCATGATGGGGAACATTATCCGATCACGAAATACATCGTAAGGTTGTTTCCCTGCTTCTGCACGTTTGGCTAACCCCGCTTCAATGAGCACATCATCTGGAAAACCTTTTTGGTTTAAATACTCCTTTAATGAACGCCATTCATCTGGCGCGTAGCCAATACGCCATTTATCAATAGTTTCTTTAGTGACGGTACGGTCAGTTATGTAATCAAGGGCGTTTTTGTTGTCGGTTAGTTTCTTTTCAAAAAATCGCGTTGCTTCTTCGATAGCGTTGTATAAAGTATCGCGACGATCGCGTTTCTTTGGGTCCTCTTGTACCAGCTCCACGCCGGCTCGATCAGCCAATATCTTAAGTGCTCCTTTAAAGTCCACGCCCTCCATTTTTTGTACGAAGGTGAACATGTCGCCACCTTGCGAAGATGAGAAGCAGTAGTACATCCCGCGTTCCGAAGAAACATGAAATGACGGAGTTTTTTCGGCAGTGAAGGGAGACTTGCCTTTGAAGTTTTTACCTGCCTTATGTAACTCCACGTATGGAGAAATTACATCTATGATCGATAGCCGATCTTTGATTTGTTGTACGGAATCTCCGGTAGCCATAATTTAGACTCTATTTTACCTGCTTTGTGTACACAAAGCACACTTCTTGACAATTGTCTTTTGCATGACATATTTAATACTGCTTTGTTTCTCAAATTCAAATGAGGAGGAATGGATATGGTGACCAATAGTGAAATCTTTCAGACCGTATTGATGGTCTGGGGTGTGAGCTATGCGTACGCATTTGCGGTTGGTATGTTCAGGTTTGCTCGAAGGGAACGGCAAGCGCCGTTCTTCGCTCGCTTGGCCGTATGTTTTGCGTCCGCTATCCTTGGTCCGATTTTCGTCGTTTTGGATCTTGTTGATTTAATACGGCGCAATTTAAGAAGATCAGTACGAACGATTGTTGTTGTATTCATCACTATGATTTCCTTCATCGGCAACATGCTGATGGACATGGTCATAAAGGTTTTTGTAATATTATTTAGTTTAGTATTCATATTTTTTCCGGCGAGGAAAAGATAGGAAGACATATACACTCCGGCGAACCCCTAGCGGTTCGCCGGGGTTTTCTTTTTTATAATACGGACAACAGAAAAGGCCGGCGCGAAGCGCCGGCCTTTTCATATCCCCACCAAAAAATTTAGTCTTGAGCGATGGTCTTGATCATGTCGTACTTCTTCGAGCCCTTGAAGCCGGTTCCGGCTGGGATCAAGCGGCCGATGATAACGTTTTCCATGAGTCCTGCTAGATTGTCCCGATTTCCCTTCACAGCTGCGTTGATGAGAACGCGAGTAGTGTTCTGGAAGGAAGCGGCAGAGAGGAAGCTCTTACGAGAAAGTGAAGTCTCGGTGATACCAAGGATAAGCTTTTCTGACTTGGCTTGTTCCAAGCCCTCGTCCTTCATTTTCTGGTTGATATCAACGAAGATCCATTCTTCGATCACATCACCGATAGTGAAGTGTGTGCCACCAGCGTCGGTGATCTTAACGCGACTCATCATTTGCTTCACGATGAGCTCGATGTGCTTGCGCGCGATCGTCACACCTTGTAGTTCGTAGATCTTGTTGATCTCAGAAATGATGTAGTCCTGAGTCTGTTCGCGAGTGCCGTACTTAAAGATGTCTGGCAAGTGAGCCGAACCATCAGTAAGAAGTTGTCCGGATTTGATGTTGTCTCCAACAGAAACGGTCACAACACGTCGGTAACTTACTTCGTACTCCAAGTTGTCGGAAGTTTTCTTGGCATACTTCGCGCCCTTCTCTGGAGCGACCACGATCACCTTTTCGCGGCCTTCGCGACGAATTTCAGTAACGATACCAGCGGTCTTTGAAACCACTGCAGGAATCTTAGGCTGACGCTTTTCGAATACTTCTTCTACACGAGGGAGACCTTGGGTCACGTCACCTCCTACTGAGGCGGCACCACCGGCGTGCTTAGTGTTCATTGTAAGCTGAGTACCTGGCTCACCGATCGCTTGAGCTGCAACAGTACCAACAGTCTCGCCAATATCCACGAGTGCATTGGTAGTGAGGTCATGTCCGTAACAGGTCTGACAAACTCCGCGCAATGTGGCGCAGGTCATCGGAGAGCGTACAACAACAGATGAGCAAGTAGAGTCCTCGAGCGCGATTGCATCGCGACGAGAAAGCAAGTGTCCCTTTTTGAATATAACGTTGCCCTGGTTATCTGCAGCATCAGCGGCTAGCACACGTCCCTTGATGGCCTTTGAGAAAGCAATTTCGATGCCGGAAGCAGAGATACGACCGATAGTGGTACCAGCCTTGGTTTTACAATCACTTTCGGTAATGATTGCATCCTGTGCCACTACGAAGAGACGACGAGTTAGGTAACCAGCTTTGGCGGTCTGAAGTGCGGTGTCGGCGAGACCCTTTCGAGAACCGTGAGTAGTAATGAAGTACTCGATCGGTGTCATACCCTCCTTCATTGAAGAAAGTACTGGGAACTCGAGAGTTTCACCTCTAGTGTTGACGATAAGACCTTTCATACCAGCCATCTGACCGATTTGTCCTAGAGAACCTCGAGCACCTGACTTCCACATTTCGAAGGCTGAACCGTTTGGGTCTAGAGTTTCTGGCAAAAGACTTTCGATCTCACTCTTGGCGCGGTGCCAGATCTCAACGATCATTCGACGGCGTTCGTCGCGAGAAATAAGTCCTTCGCCGAAGTGCTTAAACACATCTTGTTCGCTAGCGCGAGCCTTTTCGATAATTGCTGGCTTGCCTTTTGGCACAACCACTTCATCGATACCCCAAGTTGTACCCGACTGAGTAGCGTACTTGAAACCAAATTTCTTCAGTCTATCGACAATCGGTGGTACGGCGTCGGTGCCTCGGTCATCAATAATATCGATAATGATATTAAAGAGGGTCTTTTGTACGATCACATCATTGATGAACGGATAATCGCTTGGCAAAACGCTGTTGAACAATAGACGGCCAACAGATGTCTCAAAGAGCCCACCACCATACTGCTGGTACTTTTCTGTATCGGTGGCCAACACTTTGATCTTGGCGCGGAAACTAATCAAGCCGTAGTCATAAGCGTTGATGGCGTCGTTTGGTGAAGCAAAGAATTTGTCCTCACCCTTGTCACCTTCGATGATCTTGGTCATCCAGTATGCACCGAGTGCCATATCAAGAAGCTTTTCAGACACAACTGGCTCTGAAGAACCTGGCTTCAAGATGTTCTTGTTGGCTGAGATGATCTCGCGCGCTTCCATCTGTGCTTCTTCAGAAAGCGGCACGTGTACTGCCATCTGGTCACCGTCGAAGTCAGCGTTGAAGGCGCGACAAACGAGTGGGTGCACTTGGATAGCGTTACCCTCGATAAGTACTGGACGGAAAGCCTGGATACCTTGACGGTGCAGTGTTGGAGCACGGTTTAGGAGAACGTGCTTGTCACGAATGATGCCTTCAAGAATTGCCCATACTTCAGGTACGCCATCTTCAATAAGACGACCAGCACCGCGGATGTTGTAGGCGAGCTCTTGCTTCAAAAGCTCTGAGATAACAAATGGTCGGAAAAGTTCCAGAGCCATGTGCTTAGGAAGACCACACTGGTCAAGATCAAGATCCGGACCGATAACGATCACCGAACGGCCAGAGTAGTCAACACGCTTACCAAGAAGGTTTTGACGGAAATAACCCTGCTTTGACTTAAGGTAATCAGAAAGAGATTTGAGCGGACGACGCTGTGCCTGGCTCATCATTGAGTAGGCGCTGTTACCGTGACGGATAGAGTTGTCGATCAAGGCGTCAACGGCTTCTTGCAAGATACGCTTTTCGTTACGCAAGATCACATCTGGCGCCATGATGTCGATCAACTTCTTCAAACGGTTGTTACGGTTGATGACACGACGGTATAGGTCGTTGAGATCGGAAGAAGCGTGACGACCGCCTTCGAGTGCCACCATCGGACGAAGTGCTGGTGGGATAACAGGCAGACGAGTAAGGAACATCCATTCTGGACGAACGCCAGAGTTCAACATTCCGCGTACGAGACCAAGACGCTTATCAAGCTTGGCGCGCTCGAGCGCACCGGCTTTTTCACGTTCTTCTTCAAGACGCTTCTGCAGTTCTTTGAGGTCAATGTGTTTAAACAGTTCAAATACGCTCTCGGCACCGATCTTGGCTTCGAAAAGTGTGCCGTATTTGATCGAGAATTTGTGGTAGTTGTTCTCATCAAGAACAGTACCTTGTTTGATGGAGTTGATCTCCTTCTTCACTCCTTCCATTCGCTCTTTTAGTTCAGCGACAGCCGCTTCGTTTTGAAGCTCTTTAGACTTTGCTTTAAATTCTTGTGAAAGTTCAGCTAGGACACGTGATCGCTCACTCTCAGAAACCTTAGTGACGATATATCCAGCAAAGTAGATAACCTTTTCAATATCAGTAGCAGAAATACCAAGGATGAGTGCAATACGAGAAGGTACACCACGCAAGAACCAAATGTGTGAGACGGGGACACAAAGGTCGATATGACCCATTCGTTCACGACGAACGATGGCGCGAGTTACTTCAACTCCACACTTTTCACAGACGATGCCCTTGTAGCGAATACCGCGGTACTTCTTACAAGAACATTCATAGTCCTCAACTGGACCAAAGATACGTTCATCGAATAGACCGTGTTTTTCTGGTCTTTGGGTACGGTAGTTGATCGTCTCCGGCTTGGTCACTTCACCGTGCGACCACTCGAGAATATCCTCTGGACTAGCCAGACGAAGTGCAACCTCAGTGAAAGGTTGTGGTGCACGCGATTTGCGTGGTCCGAATCCTTTCTCGCGTGGAGCTGTATTTGAGTTTTCCATATGTTATTTAATGGTGAAGTGACTATTAATTCTTCTCTTCTTCCTTGCCTCGAGTAAGGTCCACATTGAGTGAAAGACCACGCAACTGATTTACTAGCACGTTGAAGGCTGCCGGAGTATGTGGGTGTGAGATGCGTTCGCCGCGCACGATCGCATCGAAAGCGGCCGAACGACCGACGATGTCGTCAGATTTAATGGTAAGCATTTCACGAAGTGTGTAGGCGGCACCATAACCAAGGAGCGCCCATACTTCCATCTCTCCGAAACGTTGACCCCCGATCTGAGCCTTACCGCCGAGTGGCTGTTGAGTAATAAGTGAGTACGGACCAATTGATCGCATGTGGATCTTGTCCTCCACCATGTGGTGAAGTTTCAAGATGTACATATAACCAACGGCTGTCTTCTTGGCGAACTCTTCGCCAGTGCGGCCGTCGCGAAGCTGAATCTTACCGTCTTCTGGTAGTCCGGCGGCACGAAGCTCGGCCTTTACATCATCTTCAGTTGCACCAGAGAAAGGTGGAACAATGGCCTGGTAGCCGAGTGTGTTGGCGGCCATACCAAGGTGGAGCTCGAGAATCTGACCGAGGTTCATACGAGAAGGAACGCCGAGTGGAGTTAGAAGAACATCAATCGGACGACCGTCTTCGGTGTATGGCATATCCTCTTCTGGCAAGATACGTGAAATAACACCCTTGTTACCGTGACGGCCAGCGAGCTTGTCACCGACTGAAACGTTTCGTACCTGCGCTACTGTTACGTGAATACGCTTAATCACGCCGCTCTCAAGCTGATCTCCAGCTTCGCGTGAGAAAACTTTGACGCCGATAACACGACCTCGCTTGCCTGCTTCAAGACGCAAACTAGTGTCCTTCACATCCTTGGCTTTTTCACCGAAGATAGACCGGAGGAGGCGCTCTTCAGGAGAGAGTTGAGTCTCGCCTTTCGGAGTCACTTTACCAATCAGGATGTCTCCTGGACGTATTTCAGCTCCGATGCGGATGATGCCGTTTTCATCGAGGTTGCGAAGTTTCAATTCAGAAACGTTCGGGATGTCTGGAGTGGTTACTTCTGGACCAAGTTTGGTGTCACGAACTGCGGCGTCGAATTCTTCAACGTGAATAGTTGAGAATTTACTGTCCTTAACAAGACGCTCAGAGATAACAATAGCGTCTTCGTAGTTGGCACCAGACCAGCTCATAAAGGCAACGAGTGCGTTTTGCCCTACTGCAATTTGACCATTATCGGTCGATGAAGTATCAGCCAAGAGAGCACCACGCTTCACCTTGTCTCCAAGCGAAACCATCGGACGGTGATTGAAGGCAGAGAAATCATTGGTGCGTTCTAGTGTAGTAAGGCGGTACTCTTTCTTTTTACCATCCTTGTTCTTGATTGCAACGTGCTTAGAGTCAACGGCTACCACTTCGCCAGCTTCTTCGGCGAGAATAACGCGAGCGGTATCAGCGGCAACCATCTTTTCGATACCGGTAGAAACTAGTGGCGCTTCAGGAATGAGACAAGGAGTTGCCTGCTTCTGCATGTTCGAACCCATCAGAGTACGGTTGGCGTCGTCGTGGTTGAGGAAAGGAATCATCGAAGTCGCTACCGAGAAAGCTTGGTTGGTCGCTACGTCCATATAATCAACATCCATGCGGGCGATAGCACGAGGCTCACCACCTTTACGAGCTTCAAGGATGTCGTTCTTGATACGACCTTTTTCGTCAACCTCAATCGCGGCGTGCGCAATGTTGAAGTGTTCTTCTTCGTGGGCGTTTAGGTACACGATTTCTCCAGTCACTATTCCCTTCTCAACTTTAGCGTATGGAGTCTCGATGATGCCGAAACGGTTGACACGAGCGTACATCGCAAGACGAAGAATAAGACCGATGTTTGGTCCTTCTGGAGTGTGGATTGGACAAAGGCGACCGTAGTGGGAGGTGTGCACGTCGCGTACTTCGAAGCCGGCACGCTCACGGGTAAGACCACCCGGACCGAGTGCGGAAAGAGTACGGAGACCTTCAAGCTCCGCCAAGATATTCTGCTGTGGCATAAACTGCGACAGCTGGTTGGTGGTGAAGAATTCTTTGATGGCCGCTTGTAGAGGACGAGGGTTGATGATCTGCATCGGAAGCGAAGTCTCAGCTTCAATGGTGGACATACGATCCTGAATGTTGCGCTTCATTCGGGTCATACCAACACGCACACGCTGTACTGCCATTTCACCAAAGTAGCGAACACGACGGAAACCTAGGTGGTCGATGTCATCAGGAAGAGCACCAGGGGTGTGGTTTTGGTGAATGATGTGGGAAATGATTGTACGAACGTCTTCTATTGAAACGGTACGGGTGTCGGTAGCCTTTTTGTCGGTTGGTCGGCCAAAACGTTCATTGAAGTGATGACGACCGATCTCAGAAAGGTCATAGCGCTCTGGCGCAAAGATAGAGTCGATGAACTCGCGAGCGTTCTCGACAGTCGCCAAGTCACCGTCACGAAGACGCTTATAGATCTCAATATATGAGTCATCAGCAGTCTTAGCAGTGTCCTTAGCGAGGGTTGCCTTGATGTACTCTTCGCCACGCTCGACATCTTTGAAGAGCTTGATCATCTCTTCTTCTTTGGTCACGCCAAGGACGCGCAAGAGTGATGTGATTGGGAATTTCTTCTTGCGGTCGATTTTTACATAAATACAGCCGTCAGCCTCGGACTCGATCTCCACCCAAGCACCACGGGCTGGAATGATCTTGGCACCGAAGTAAGTACGGCCTTTCTGCTCACCAGAGGTGAAGAAGATACCGTATGAACGAGCAAGCTGAGGCACGATCACACGCTCAACACCGTTGATGATGAAGGTACCGTGTTCGGTCATTACTGGGATGTCAGCAAGGAATATTTCCTGCTCCTTCTCACTTTCGAAGGTTTTGTTCTTGAGTACGATAGTAGCGCGCAGTGGGGCGTCGTAAGTCTGCTTGTTTTCCTTAGCAAGCTCAGGAGTAGTCTTTGGTTCACCAACAGCGTAGCCTTTGAAGACAAGTTCAAATTTTTTCTCGGAGTAGTCAGTAATCGGTGAAAATTCCTTAAGAACATCCTTGAGTCCAGTGCCAACAAACCATTTATATGACTCGAGTTGCGGCTCGATAAGGTTTGGTACCGGAACAAGAGGTCCTCGGAACTTAGAGAACACCTTTGCTGGCAGGCTGCCAACTGACTGGCGGCTGTGGATGACGCTGTTTAGCTGCTTGTCTAACATATTTATAAGGTTTAGTAACACGCAAAAGCCGACGCTTACGCGTCGTGTCGGCTAATATTTGCGGTTACACTTTTAAAATTTGCATTACTGCAAGGCCTTTATTCCCCACCAACTCGATGATTGACAACCGCAACACAATCACCACCAAATTGCAAGTCCTGTAAACCTACCAGAAAATCGACAAAAGTGCAACCCCTGGTTGTGGGTAATTTGCGGATCTTGTGGTCTAAAACTACCCTCCGGTGCGATATTCGTCGATTTTCTTCTGATCCCCCTTTAAAAGCACCTCTGGAACGGAATGCTTCTTACTCTTCCAGACTAAGACATCTGGTCTTGTATAGGAAACTCCACTGGTTGGTCGTTGGTCCTCTAATGATTCATAAGTACCGAGTACTCCAGGGATCTCGCGGGCAACAGCGTCAATGATGGTCAGTGCCGGCAATTCTCCGCCAGTTAGGACGTAATCGCCCACCGATACTTCTTCCGCCTTGAGGATTGTCTTTACTCGGTCGTCGATACCTTCATAGCGTCCTGAAATCAAGACAATATGTTCAAAGTCCTTGGCTAGTTTCTTAGCTAGTATTTGGTCAAATTTTTTACCACGCGGCGACATTATCAGTGTCTTTACCTTCCCTTTCTTGCGGCCAACCGCTTTTTCCCAAGCTTTCAGAATCGGTTCGGCTTTCATTACCATTCCTGGCCCGCCGCCGTACGGTCGCTCGTCCACCTTGTGGTGTTTGTCAGTCGTGAAGTCACGAGGGTTGTAATAACTAACAAGAATTTTCTTGCCGCGTACTTTTGCACCCTTTCCCTTATCGGTTTTCTGCGCGCGCCCTAAAACACTGGCGTCAGTGTACACCTGACAGATTTCTGGAAATATAGTAATGACGTGAAAGTTCATACTTGTGTTGATAAGAAACCGCGGCGGCCTTTGGCCACCGCGGTTTTGTGAGATTAAATCTTCAAATCATCTATTGCCTGGTCGAGAGACTTTGGCTCGGCTGGCATAGAGTCATCAGCGCTTGGTGACATTGCAGCCTCCATATCGCGACTAACTCGGCCACCTTCTGGTTCGTTGATCTTTAGGTTTACTCGGGCATCGTGCTTCATTCCAACAACGCGGAGAAGAGTACGGATAGCCTTGGCAGTGTTGCCAGAGCGACCGATTATCTTGCCCATGTCCTCAGCGTGCACATCGAGTGTAAGCAACACGCCCATCTCGTCAACAGTTCGGTTACTCTTTACTACTTCTGGGTGATCCACTAGGGCCTTTACTAGAGCCTCCAAAAATTGCTGATCTTCGTGCATATAGTCGTAATTTAATTTCTGAAATCACTCTTGGCCTTTACCAAGTGTTTACTCAATGTTACCAGTCGTCAGTCTAAGTACAACACGTGCTTGTGGGTATGTAGAAATAGCTTAGGCAGCTTTTTCTTCCTCTGCGGGAGTTTCTTCGATGACTTCTGGTGCAACTTCTTCAGTAACTTCAACAGGAGTTTCGACAGCAGCTTCTGCGGCTGCTTTCTCTGCTGCTTCGGCCGCCGCCTTAGCTTCTGCTTCGGCCTTCAATTTTGCTTCGTTAATGACAGGAGTCTTTCTTGGAAGGACGTTGATTTTCTTGCCTTCGATAATCTTGTTGCTTATGAGCAGGTTGTGAACAGTTGGAGATACTTGTACGCCCTTGCTGATCCATTCTTTAACACGTTCGCCATCAACAGAAAAAGCGCTCTGCTTGGCACTGTATGCTCCAAGCAAGTCGATGTGCTTGTTGCTCTTTGGGCTAGTGCGGGAGTCGGTAACAACCACTCGGTAAGAAGGGTCATTCTTGCGGCCAACTCGCTGTAATCGCATCTTTAACATAGTGTCGGAAAGGATAACAGGTTAGCGTTATTTGTCAACATATGTTACGTTACAGACCAAGTGGTATGTCAAATACTTTCGAGGGTGTACTAATGGTACGCGGTAAAGGCACTGGTTTTATGCCTGTGCCGGGCGAAGCGGAGGATATTTTGATCTCTCCTGAAAAGTTAGAGTTTGGACTCGATGGCGACTTGGTCGAAATCGAGCTTTTGCCGAAGGTTGCCGGTAAGCGACGCGAAGGCAAGGTGGTACGGGTGATCGAAGCATCACACAGTGAATTCATTGGTGTGATCAAAGAGCGTGTAGCTGGTGCTGTAAAGGAACTTTATCTCGAGCCAGACAACCGCCGTATTCATAAAGATATCGTACTCAAAGAGGTCGGTGTTGAACTAATTGGTATGAAGGCCGTGGCGAAGATTACTCGTTGGAGTGATGCCACTCGTGATCCACTTGGTGTAGTGACCGAAGTACTTGGTCATGCTGGTGATCATGAGACAGAGATGCAGGCTATTATTCGCGGTGGCGGCTTCTCTGAAAGTTTTCCAGAACCAGTCGCTCGGGCAGCTAAAGAGATGTATGACCAGAAGTCGACGATTTTTGATGCAGCCAAGCAGGATTCTAAGCGTCGTGACATGCGCGGTATTACCACTTTTACGATCGACCCTAAAGATGCCAAGGACTTCGACGACGCCCTTTCAATACAAAAACTTTCTGATGGTAATTTTGAAATCGGTGTTCATATCGCGGACGTCTCGCACTATGTTAGAGAGGGAGAGGTGATTGATGATGAAGCGCAGAAACGCGGCACATCTATCTACTTGGTTGATCGTGTGATTCCAATGTTGCCGGAGGTCCTTTCTAATGACCTATGTTCCCTTCGCCCAGAAGAGGAGCGTTTGGCTTTCTCAGCGATTTTTACCATCACTCCATCAGCCGAGGTTGTTGGTGAATGGTATGGCCAAACAATCATTCGTTCTGACCGACGTTTTTCTTATGAGGAGGCACAGGAGGTTCTCGATCAAGGCCAAGGTGATTACCATAGCGAGCTCACCGATATGATGACTCTCGCGCGCATCATCAGAAAGAATCGCTTTGCTGAAGGAGCGATTGCCTTCGAACAGCCAGAGGTCAAATTTGAATTGGACGAAAAAGGTAAACCAATTCGCGCTTACACCAAGGTTCGCACTGAAACAATGTTGATGATTGAGGACTTTATGTTGCTCGCCAACCAGAGTGTCGCAACTTATATCTACAAACTTTCAAAAGAAAATAATCGTGACGCGGCTTTTGTATATCGTATTCACGATGTTCCGAATCCAGAAAAGATTGAAGATTTGGCCACTTTCATTCGTGCGCTTGGTTACGAACTCCGTACCGAAAAAGGCATCGTCAATGCCCGCGATATCAATAAGTTACTAAAGGAGGTTGAAGGTAAGCCAGAGGAAACTCTTATTAAGACTGCCACTATTCGCTCCATGGCCAAGGCCGTTTATTCCACCAAGAACATTGGCCACTTTGGCTTGGCTTTTAAGTACTACACCCACTTCACTTCCCCGATTCGTCGCTACCCTGACCTGATGGCACATCGTCTGCTTCGTCGTCACCTCGATGGTTCCGAGATCAAGGGTTCAGAGTTGGCTAAGTTTGAAAAACTTTCCGTACAGTCTTCGGAACGTGAAATAGATGCTGTGCGTGCCGAGCGAGATTCGATCAAGTTCAAGCAGGTTGAATTCATGGCCCCACATATTGGCGAAGAATTTGACGGCACTATTACCGGCGTAACCGACTGGGGTATTTACGTCGAGGAGAAAGGATCAAGATCAGAGGGTATGGTGCGACTATCCTCCATTCGTGGCGACTACTTTGAGCACTTAGCCACCGCTTATGCGATTAAAGGTCAACGAACTGGCAAGGTTTATCGCTTGGGAGACGCTGTACGCTTCAAGGTCATGAATGCCAACTTGGAGGAGAAACAGTTGGATTACGAGCTCGTAGTCTAGGGACGCACAAAAACCCGCTATTTTAGAAACACGCGTAAACTTTGCTGAGGCAAAGTTTCGCTATGCTCGCACTCTGGTGCTGTGCAGTGTTTTAAAATAAGGTTTTTTCAGCTCCGTGACCGATCCAACAATTTTTAGTATAGTGGACTTAGAAAGGAGGTGGTGTAAATGACCACTGTAAATGTACATTTACATGCGGATACGCAAGGAGAGGTTGAGCATTGCTCTGCTTTCCTTGTGAATACCGTCAAAGCCAAAGATCTTTCGGTGCATGATTTTAGGCGCAATGGGCACTGGTTCACTCTAGAAACCGATTTATCGGTCGAAGAGCTTGGGCTAGAACTCAAAGCCGCCGGCTTTAACGCCGAGGTTTTTGGAACAGAAGAATATGCATAAAGGAGGCAGAAATGATTCTGCAACAAAACGGTCCGGAAACGGCAAACGCTCACGTTTGCACGCCCGGACCTTTATTTATTACTTCGCCACTGCTAAGGCTTGGTCTAGACGAACAGAGAGAAGTTTGGAGACACCATCACCACCCATGGTGACACCGTAGAGAATGCCGGCGCGAGACATTGTCTCGCGGTTGTGTGTAATAAGAATAAGTTGTGATCTTTTAGAAAGAGCTTCGATCATATCTCCGTAACGACGACTGTTGGCTTCGTCTAGCGCTGCGTCTGTCTCATCTAGAATCACAAATAGCGGTGGATTGACCTGGCTCATTGCAAATATAAGTGCAATCGAGGTAAGTGCCCTTTCGCCTCCAGAAAGCATCTCCAGACCCTTTACTCGCTTGTTGGGTAGCTTGACGCCAATCTCAATTCCCTCCTCCGCCTTTTCTTCCGATTCTGCCGTATCATCGAGTAGTTCGTCATCATCGGATATCGCTGTCCGTCGCCTTTTTACCACTTTGACCTTGTTTAATTCTGCGCCACCACCGCCAAACATTAAGGTAAAAAATCGATTAAATTCCAGACTGATCTTGTCGATACCAGCACTAAATCGTCCATCGAGTTCCGTATTTAATTCGGCAATCAATTGCTCAAGTTTTTCGACCGACAGCCTAAGGTCAGCCACTTCGCGCACCAAAAAGTCATCGCGTTCTTTAACGCCTTTGTATTCTTTTTCAATCTCTTCCCCACCACCACCTTGTTCTTCAAGGCGAATCTTAAGTTTTTCAAGTTCACGACGACGTTCGATCTGACGAGTGCGATCTTCACTCACGATCTCGCCTGCAATTTCTAATTTAAAATAATCTGCTGCGCCGCGCCCGATTAAAATCACTGCCTCTTGGAGCTCGCGCTTAAATTCATCACGATCTCGCATAATCGCGTTGTATTCGTACTCTAGGCGCGAAAATACATTTTCGCATTCGCGTTTTTCCGCACCTAAGCGAAATACCTCTCGTTCGGCGGCACGCCCTTCACTCTCGTTGTTCTCGATTTTAACGCGGATATCACGATGGTGTTCTTCAGCCGCTGCTTCGTCTTTTGTGGCCGCCATCAGGCGCCTATCCAGCTCGGTTTTTTTGTTAGTGAGGTCTTCGTATTCTCTCTCTTCTTCGGCAGTACTCGATCGGCCACCTTGTTCGATCGTACGAGAAAGGAATTGACGAAGGGTATGGACTACATCTTTGAGAGTCCGGCGTAAAATCGACACGTCATCACTCTTGGTTGCCTTCTCTACCTCCCATTCTAGTGATGTCACTACTTTGTCTAACTCTACATATGAAATCTGCAATTTGTCGTCAACGTTATTTCGCTCACGTGCGGTTTTGATGCGACGTTCAAGAAATGACAGTTGACCTTCCAAGGTGGCTACCTCACGGACTATGTCCTGCTTAGTGCGCCGAGCTTCTGTCAGAGTGTTTTCTGCCTCTATAAGCTCTGCGCGGTTTTCGCCGCTGCCCTCTTTGGCCAAAACTGCTTTGGCATTTGCTAATGCCTGTTCTTTTTCTTCAAGTTCTTTTTTCAGACTATTACGCTCGCGTTCTAGCCTGTCCTGATGAAAGGCAAGATAGGTGTCTTCGCGTTTTAAATATTCAGCATAAAGCTGGCGCAGTTGCTCGCGCAGTTCGACTGCTCGTTCGATCTTCTTCATCTGCTTTTCCAAAAAGCGCAAATGTGGAGCAACTTCCCGTCTCAAGGACTCAACCTTATCGATATTTTCGCGCGTCTTATCAAGTTTGCGTGAAGCTTCCGTCTTCTTGAATTGGTAAACTTTCAAGCCGAGTGCGTCTTCTATCATCTCGCGGCGCTCTTTGGGGGTAGCTGAGAGGATTCGGTCGGCTTCGCCCTGAGAAATGATGTGGTGTCCAGACGGACCGATGTTGGCGGCGGCAAGAAGTTCCTGTACGTCCTTCAGGCGCACCTGACTGCCGTTTATGAGGTATTCGTTGGCACCATCTCGATGCACTACTCGCTCTAAGACAATCTCATCAAAATCGATTGGAAAGACGCGCGTTTCATTGTCCAAAGTAACAGCAACAGACGCACGATTGCCGCGTGCCAAAGCATCGCTACCGCCCCAGATGAGATCCTCGCCTTTCTTGCCGCGCATTCTTGATGGCGCCTGTTCTCCAAGTACAAAGCGAAAAGATTCTGCGACGTTCGACTTGCCACTGCCGTTTGGGCCAACTATGGATGTAATCGCCGACGAAAATTCCAACTCGCCTTTTTTGGCGAATGATTTGAAACCGTTAATTGAGAGATGTTTGAGATACATTCAGCGCTGTTTGCATTAAGAAGGGTCGGTGCAAGGAGTTTCTCCAATAGTGTTGTTATTCCACCAATTTTCAGCAAGGCTACCATGATTTCTCTCGCCATCAGTCCATAGACGGTATCGCTGGTCTCCGGCTGGACTGGCTGGAGCCGCACACCAGTTGTCGTAATAATACATTTTGCCGCTGGTTGGATCGGTTGGGAGAGCTGTAAATAGTCCAGATGTGACCAATACTTGCAAACAGCCACCAGCGGAAAAACTTGTGGTATAAGTACAATTCCCATCTACGGTTGATGGATAGCGGCCGTTAGCAGTAGCCCAGATCTGTAAGGCCGCGGCTATTTGCTGAATATCAGCTTCACGAGCAGTATCTCTAGATTTTTTACGTGCCTCGTTGACCGATGCAAATACAATTGTGAGCAGAACAGCGATGATTGCGATTACTACTAATATTTCAATCAGAGAGAAACCGCCTTTAGAACGGGTAAATTTAAACATAGCTGTATTGTAAG
>MFMS01000002.1:111501-118783 GCA_001783525.1 Candidatus Kaiserbacteria bacterium RIFOXYB1_FULL_46_14
CTGTTTTGTCTCCAAAGCTTTCTCTGCTGCATTCTGTTCGGCCTCCTGTTTGGATCTACCTTGTCCTTCCGCTACCTTTTCGTCCTTCAGGTAGATGCCAATATTAAACATTCTGTCATGGTCTGGCCCGGTCTGAGAGATGAGTTCGTAAGAAGGTGTAATAGATACCTTTTCCTGTGACAATTCCTGGAAACGACTCTTGGGATCTTGCCAAAGACGTTTTTCAACGATACGGTCGGTCTTTTGGAATAGCTGACTACCAATAAACTTTGCAGCCGCTTCGTAGCCTTGGTCAAGGTAAATGGCACCGATCACAGACTCAAAGGCGTTGGCAAGAATGTACTGACGAGCGCGGCCAGTGTCCTTGGCTTCGCCTTTAGACATTAACATAAAGTCGTTGATACCGAGTTTTTGGGCCGCCTCAGACAGTGAAGTGGTGTTAACGAGTGCGGCGCGGACAGCTGTAAGTTCACCTTCCGGCTTCTCGGCGTATTTGCGGAAAAGATAATCAGTTACTGCGAGTTCAAGCACAGCGTCACCCAAGAATTCAAGGCGTTCATTGTGCTCTTGGACGGCCTCACGATGCTCGTTTAGATACGAACGGTGGGTGACGGCAGAAAGCAAGTATTCTTTATGAGAGAACACCACCCCGATAATTTTTTCCAGTTTTGCCAGATCGTTTTCCATTTTCAGATTTCAACTTAGACTTTTTTCGCAACGAGCATAGTTACAGCTTTGGTGACAATAGGCAGGATATCCTCATAAAAATTGAGGTCAAGTATTTCGGCCACTTTAAACCACTTGGCGTCATCCAAACCTCCCTTCTTCTCCATCTTGAGCTCTATATAAGGCGCACTGGCAAGGAAATATGACACCTGCTTGCGGTGCTTGCCAATCTCCGGTTTGTTAGCCACATATTCGTTACCTCCGAGCTTTGCTTCAATTATTATATCTAGCCCGATCTCCTCCCGTAAGGCTCTCGTGGCGCCCTGCTCCTCAGTTTCCTCTTCTGACACTCTGCTCTTGGAAAGAGTCCAGTGACCAAAAATATCGTGTACAAGAGCAAGATACATCTCACCTTCATGAACGGCATAGACTACCGCACCAGCTAGTCGTATGACTGGCATTTTTTCGAACGGTACGGTTGGTGGTTTCTTTTTGCTCTGTTCAGCTTTGCCTGGTTCCCCGATCTCTTTATAGACTGCGCCCAGAACACCGTTGACGAATCGGCTTGAGTTTTCACCGCCAAATTGTTTGGCTAGCTCGATTGCTTCGTTGATAGCCACCTTGGCTGGCACTTCGCCCCGATCAGAAAAAAGCAGTTCGTAAAGTCCTAGTCTTAAAATATTACGATCAACTGGTGAAATGCGGTCAATCGGCCATTCTGGCGCAGCTTTTTCGATAACCAAATCTAACTCCTTTTGTTTGCCGAGAACACCATCAAGTAGGCGCTCCATGAAGGGTTGGTCGCTTTTGTTCTTGGCAAATTCTTCGATATTGCGTACCAAGACGTCTTTTACATCCTTTTTTTCAAGGTTATTTAAATCCCACTCAAACAGCGTTTGAAGAACGATAGAGCGAGAAAGGTGCCGATTTGCCATTATTGAAACTACTTATCCTTAACTTTCTTCATATTACCATATGTCCATTCACAAAAACTCCCCGAAGGGAGTTTTTGTGAATATCGATTGGTTTACTTCTTTTCCTCCTTGGCCTCTACCTCTGGAGTGTGGTCAGTAGTAGGAACACCCTGTGCCGCGCGCTTCATCTGTTGGCGGGCCTGACGAGCTTCCTTCTTAGCTGTTAGATCCATCACCTGACGACCGTTATAATGGCCGCACTCTAAACACATATGATGTGGACGGTGGGTGGCGCTACAATTTTTACACACAGCCAAAGCCGGCGCCTTAAGCGCGTGGTGACTACGTCGGTTTGCGGTATGAGACCGCGTATGTCGCATTCGAACTACCATAATGGCGACAACTATAACAAAATACCAAAAAAAGGCAATAGAAAAGGGCTGACCGTGGGTCAGCCCTGATTAATATGGTGAAGCTGCCCTTAAGCAACCGCAAACGTTCCGTGGGTGACAAAGATAGGTTCACGCTGCTGCCTTGCCAACTCAATCAGCTCTTGTGCTGACAAGGGTGCAGTTGCCGACATCATCCTGTCCCAGCATCGATACGCACAATTTTCGTATCGCTCAAAGGTAGTGATCATTGTCACTACCAATGCTGGTTGGTCGTCCTTTGTGCGGAGCAATCCGCACAAGAAATCATTCCCCTTGCCACCTTGAGAGTACTTGCAACCCCCACAACGTGGCCCGCTTTTCATTCGCATAAAAACCTCCTGTAAAAATGCGCAACTAGCATTATACAACATACAATCAAACTCCGCAATTACGGCAAAAACTGCGGCGGTGGATAAGTGATAGTCCGTGTTCTTGGATTAGTTCACGGTGGAGCTTGGTGCCGTAACCTTTATGGGTGGCAAATTTATATGGTGCAAATTGCGGCTCCGCCGCAATTTGCACCATATAACGATCTCTCGTTACCTTCGCCAATATGGAGGCTAGACCAATCGCTGGTTCAGTCCCATCGCCCCCGATTATGGTTCGCTGATTCTGGTAGTCTGATGGCGCGCGAAGCGCGCCATCAAGACGCACCTCACAATCACTTGGATCGATTCCTAATTTATTTAAAGCACGCTCCATCCCGTATCCAACTGCTTTTACGATTCCTAGTTGGTCGATATATTCCGCTGTGCTCTGACAAACTGCAAAGTTTAACAGGCCAGACTTTTTCAGAATCTCAGCCTCCAAAAATATACTTTCCCGTTTTTTCTCTGATAGTTTTTTTGAATCCCCCACCCCTACCAATAAGTTCCAATCAAAATCAGTTGGTATAGCTACCACCCCGACCGCCACTGGACCAGCCAGTGGCCCACGCCCTGCTTCATCTATTCCGATTAGCCATTTCATAATTTGGTACAATACTATTATGTCAGAAAAGCCGCTTCAGACTGAATTCGTGCATTTGCATGTACATAGCCACTATTCCCTCTTAAATGCCCTGCCAACCCCTAAGGAGCTGGCCTACGCCGCCAAGGCAGATGGTCAGGACGCGTTGGCTCTTACCGACAATGGTGCTTTGTACGGCATTATCGATTTTTACAAAGCCTGTCAGAAGGAAGATATTAAGCCAATCATCGGTCTTGATGCCTTTCTTTCTCCGCGCACTCGTTTTGATAAAGAAGCCGGCATAGACAAGCCTCGAAGTCGCCTGGTCTTACTGGCCAAAAATGAGATCGGCTACAAGAACCTAATTGAATTAGTTACACGTTCTTTCGTTGACGGTTTTTATTATCGCCCACGCCTTGATCAAGAGTTGCTTCAAAAACATAAAGAAGGATTGATTGCCGTTTTGCCTTCGTTTGCCGGTGAGATTGCCCAAGCTCTTAAAAATAACGACCACGAACGAGCCGGCGAGAGACTCGATTGGTATCATCGACTTTATGGAGATGATTGTTACTTGGAGATTACCAATCATCCGGAGCTTTTAGATCACAATGAGAATCAAGAGCGTATTAAGGCGCTAGCACGCGACAACCAAGTGCCGCTGGTGGCCGCGCACGATGTGTATTACATCAAGCCAGAAGATCGAGTAGCGCGCGATACTTTACTCAAGATCCAAAACGGAGGAGTCGTTGATACCAGTGTTGATGGCACAGAGGATTTTTCATTTATCACCACCGCCACCGCTCGCGAAAGATTTGCTGATACGCCCGAAGCAATCAGTAACACTGTCAAAATAGCCGAGGCTTGCAATGTGGATATTCCGATCGGTACTAACTGGTATTTCCCCAACTACATCATTGAAAGTGGCAAAGAGCCTGACGATGAACTCAAAGACCTGGCTTATAAAGGCGTGACATGGCGTGGCTTGTCGCTCGATGACAAGGAAGTAGCAGAGCGCCTTCAGTACGAACTCGAAGTGATCAAAATGAAGGGTTACGCCAAGTACTTTCTTGTAGTGGGTGACCTTTTGCGTGAGGCGCGCGTGCGCGGGATCCTCACCACTATTCGAGGTTCGGTGGCCGGCTCCTTGACCACCTATGTACTTGGTATTACCAACGTGGATCCGCTGGAATACAAGCTTCCCTTTGAACGTTTCCTTAACCCAGAACGACCTTCTGCTCCCGATATCGACATGGACTTCGCCGACAATCGTCGCGATGAAATCATCGAATACGCAAAGCAGAAGTACGGCGAGGATAAAGTCGCCCAGATCGGTACTTTCGGTACAATGATGGCTAGAGCCGCTGTGCGCGACGTGGCGCGCGCCCTAGGCCACACCTATGCCACTGGAGACCGTATTGCCAAGCTGATCCCGATGGGAAGCCAAGGTTTTCCAATGACCATCAAGCGCGCGTTGGAGATCGAGCCTGATCTAGCCAAAATCTACAAGGGCAAATCAGAGGTGCGCGAGGTGATAGATCTAGCCAAACAGATCGAAGGCAGGGTTAGACACCTCGGCGTGCATGCGGCGGGTGTTGTGATCGCCCCTGAACCATTGAATAAATTTGTGCCGGTTCAGCCCGACCCGAAGAGTGGCAAAATGATTACTCAGTACGAGATGCGTTCTGTTGGAGAAGACGGTGTCGGTCTCTTGAAGTTCGACTTTCTTGGTATTAAAAACTTAGCGATCTTGGCTGATGCTGTGAAGCGTGTAAAAAAGATTCGCGGAATAGAAGTTGATATTGAAAATATTCCACTCGACGACAAGCTGACGTTTGAAATGTTGGCACGCGGCGAGACGATGGGACTCTTCCAGCTCAACGGTTCAGGAATGACCGCGTTCCTTAAGCAACTCCAGCCTTCATCTATTCACGATATCAACGCGATGGTGGCGCTCTATCGTCCTGGCCCGATGGAATCTATTCCTCAGTACATTGAGCGCAAGCATAATGCTTCACTCATTCGCTACCTCGACCCGCGTCTGGGGACTATCCTTGATCGTTCTTACGGTGTTATTACTTATCAGGACGACGTGATGATGACCGCTATTACACTGGCTGGATATTCGTGGTTAGACGCAGACAAGCTTCGCAAGGCAATGGGTAAGAAGATTCCCGAGGTGATGGAAGCAGAGAAAGAAAAACTACTCAAAGGTTTTGCCGAATATGGCAAGCTTTCTGCACAAAAGGCTGAGCAATTGTGGAAGCTCATTGAGCCATTTGCTGCCTACGGATTCAACAAAGCACACGCCGCCAGCTATGGTCGGGTCGCCTACCAGACTGCCTATATGAAGGCCAATTACCCGGTCGAATATATGTCTGCCGTACTGACAGCAGACTCCGGCGATACTGAAAAAATTTCCGAGATTATTCATGAATGTGGACGAATGGGTATCGATGTCCTGCCGCCAGATATTAACGAATCTTTTGCCGACTTCTCGGTGGTGCCTAATACACAGCACATACGTTTTGGTCTCACTACCATCAAAAACTTCGGCGCGGGAATTTCTGATGCCATCATTGAAGAAAGAAAGACGGTCGGGCCATATCAATCACTTTCCGATTTTTTGACACGCATTCGGGGACGTAACCTAAACAAAAAATCACTAGAGGCTTTGATAGAAACCGGCGCTTTAGACCGTTTCGAAGAGCGCGGTCTTATGTATGCCAACCTAGACACTTTGCTTGAGTTTAATAAAAACGCACAAGTGGCCGCTGAATCATCACAAGACTCTCTTTTTGGTGGCACTGCAATAGTCGAGTTGTCTCTTATTGCCGCTTCGCCGACTCCCCTTCCACAAAAATTGGCTTGGGAGAAGGATCTGCTTGGCGTATATGTTTCTGGGCATCCTCTAGATAGTTTTGTTGAAGAGTTAAGTAAACGTCCACCAATAAAGTCGATTAGGCAGGATGGTCGTAACGGCATCCCTGTAATAACTGCCGGTATGGTTGGTAGTATGCGCGAGCTTTTGACTAAGAAGGGTGAGAAGATGGCCTTCATTCAGTTGGTTGATAGGAGTGACCAGATAGAGCTAACTGCTTTTCCTGAGACCTATCGCGCTTTGCAAGAAGTCCTTCAACCTTCTGCCTGCGTGGCGATCAAAGGCCGCTTGCAGATCAGAAGCGGTGAGCCGACGATTATGCTGGAGAACGCCAAATTATTGACATCGGACAAAGTGGCGGTATCATAACCAAACCAGAGATTGCTGTGGCTACCAACCGCAGAGGCAATTGCTTTCGCTTCAAGCGACTAATCTGTCCTCCAATTAAGTGATAAATCTCGGTGGAACCGCGGTAGAAACCGCCCGAGGCACAGAAATGACTTGTCATTTCTGTGCCTCGGGCGGTTTTATTTAACTTTATAAAATTTATTATGGAAGAAAGAGATCATAGACAAATAGGGCGCGAACTGGACCTCTTTACCTTTTCCGAATTGGTTGGCCCAGGTCTTCCTCTTTGGACGCCAAAAGGAACTATCCTACGCCAAGAGATCGATAACTTTATTTGGAAATTACGTGAACAGTATGGCTATCAAAGAGTCACTATCCCGCATATCACCAAGAAAGATCTCTACGAGACCAGTGGACACTGGGATAAATTCAGTGACGAGCTATTTAAAATCACTTCACGTGAAGGTAAGGAATATGCATTAAAGCCAATGAACTGTCCTCACCACACACAGATTTTCGATCGAAAGCCACATAGTTACCGCGAAATGCCACAACGCTACGCGGAAACAACGATGGTTTATCGTGATGAACAGTCCGGCGAGCTTGGTGGTTTGACCCGCGTTTTATCGATTACTCAAGATGACGCCCACGTTTTTTGTCGCCACAGTCAGGTTAGAGAAGAATTTCTTAAAATCTGGGACATTATTGACTCATTTTATAAGGTTTTTGGTTTCAAGCTTCGAGTACGTCTTTCTTTCCGAGATCCTGCGGCACCGGAAAAGTACCTTGGCACTCCAGAAATTTGGGATCAAGCTGAATCTGAACTACGTACCATTGCCGAAGAGCGTGGAGCAGATTTCTTTGAAGGTCCAGGCGAAGCAGCCTTGTATGGTCCAAAGTTGGACTTTATGGGTAGCAACGCCGCTGGCCGTGAATGGCAGGTAGCAACGATTCAGTTGGACATGAACATTCCAGAGCGCTTTGATCTTACTTGCATTAACGAAAAGGGTGAAAAGGAAAGGATTGTCATGATCCATGCCGCCATTGCAGGTTCACTTGAACGTTGTGCTGCTGTATTGATCGAGCATTATGCCGGT
>MFMS01000002.1:118844-189137 GCA_001783525.1 Candidatus Kaiserbacteria bacterium RIFOXYB1_FULL_46_14
AGCAAAATAAACTTCCATATTTTGCAGTGATTGGAGACAAAGAAGTTGAGGCTGGTAATGTAACACTCGAATCTAGAGCTGGAGGTTCGGAGCAACTAGACCTTCAGTCGTTGGTAACTAAGCTGAAGAAGGAGATTGAAGAGAAGACAATTGCTTAAGTAGATTAATGAGGCACGAAAAAACCGGACAGAAGTCCGGTTTTTTCGTGCCCAACCAGATCTTATTTGATCCACGGAGGTCGGTTGCCTATTGGCAGATTGGGCGGAGTATCATCGAAGTGATACTCAATTGGTTCTGGCGCTGGGGACGTGGTGGTTGTGTTTACTATCGACGTTTGCGATGTAAACGTGTTTACCAGTTGCGTCCCGTGTACTTCGCCACCAGCGCTTCGACTTTTTTTCGGTTCTCAAGATCAGTATCTGTGATTCCGGCATTCTTGTAGAACGAGAAACCGAGAATTGAACCTTTCTTGATAACTAGGACGTAAGCAGTGAAGAGAGCCCAAAGGGTCAACAGTGCGTAGAAGATAAGGGTCAAGGTTGGTCCTGCTTCGAATCCGGTGTATGGCACCTGGGTCAAAGCGATGACAAATCCCTGATCACGCTTCTCATATACTGCAATGTCATCAGTCTTCACTGTGACGCGACAATTGCGGGAACCGCCATCGCCACGAGCATTTAGAGTGAACTCAGTAGTCTCATTGATGATCAAATCAATTTCGCCGTCCATCAGACTAGATTTGGTGGTATTTACAATAGTCTTGCCATGGTCGTCGGTGATGCGAACGCGGTCAGCGTCGCTAGTTTCCCAAGATAGGGTAACTCGATCGCCACGATTGACACGACTCTTTGAGACTTCAAGGTCACAACGTGGTGCATCCTCGTCCTCGTCCTCGTCCTCATCTTCATCAGCACGGACGGTAACAGTACAAGTGTCTTCCTCGTCGGTATCTAGATTACGTGCAGTCAAAGTGAATACTGTGTATTCATCGTCGATGGTAACGTATTCTGAACCATCATTAGACACAATTCCAAGATCAGGAGAAATGCGGACTTGGTCAGCGTCGGTGGTAGCCCACTCGAGCAATACCTTATCGCCTACTTCGATGTTGTCATCGTTTTCGACGCGGAAGTAATCACAACTAGGGGTAGGAGTATTAGGTGTATCCTTCACCTTAATAGTTACTCCACAAGTGTCGTTACCTTCAGACCCAACGGCTGTCAAAGTGTAAGTACGGTTGCTGTTTACGAATACGGTCTTTGAACCGGTCTTAGCAACAGCACCAATGCCAGAGATAGAAACTGAGGTGGCATTCTTGGTTGCCCAAGAAAGAGTAACGTTTTCTCCACCTTCCTTAACCCAAGTCTTGTTAGCTACCAAGAATTCACAGACGGCTGGTTTTTCAACTGGCTCATTCTGTACTTTAACGGTAACTGCACAAGAGTCGTTTCCACCAGTACCTTTGGCGGTAAGAGTGAAGGTCTTGGTGTTGTTTACAAACACAGTCTTAGAACCTTCATTCTGTACCGCTCCGATACCAGAGATAGCAACGCTAGTCGCGTTCTTGGTTGCCCAAGAGAGCTTCACGTTACCACCACCTGCTGGGACAGTAGTCTTGTCAGCGGTAAGGTATTTACACACTGCGGCAGGCTTAGGCTGTTCAGTAGCAACCTTGACCTTTACGGTACAAGTATCGTTACCACCAGTGCCGTATGCTGTAAGAACGAAAGTCTTGTCAGCTGTAACAGACACGTTTCTGGTGTTGGCGGCCGCTACGTCGCCGAGACCAGTAAGAGTTACTCTTGTAGCATTAACAGTCTTCCAAGAAAGCTGTACGTTGCCACCACCAGCAGGAAGGCTGGTTTTATTTGCAGTGAGATACTTACACACTGCGGCAGGCTTAGGCTGTTCAGTAGCAACCTTGACCTTTACGGTACAAGTATCGTTACCACCAGTGCCATAGGCTGTAAGAACGAAAGTCTTATCGTCTCTAACGAATACAGTTCTTGTATTCTCTTTCTTTACATCTCCGAAGCCAGTAAGGGTTACCTTAGTAGCGTTAACGGCTTTCCAAGAAAGCTGTACGTTGCCGCCGCCAGCAGGAAGGCTGGTTTTGTCAGCTCTAAGGAACTTACATACAGCCACAGGCTTTACGTAGTCTGGTCGGTCATGATCGCCGTCAGGATCACCCTCACAGCTACCACAGCTTGATCCCCAAGCGCTCACACTGTTGGTAGGCAAAGCCGCCATTACCAAGAAAGCGAAAGTGAAGATAAGGGAAAGTTTAATAATGTTGTTCATAAATAATCTAAATTTTTAATACCACCGGATCATTCCGGATAACTATTACGAAACTAATGTTTCGTCGCAGACATCCACAAAGATGTGTAGGTGGCGGAGCTGTACTCCGCCACCCTGAAGAACTTGGTCAGTCAGAGCGGATTGTGAGAAGCGCTCTTGAACGGAGACCCGCGCCGGAGCGTCAGAGTGCGACCACGGTCTGAAGCCGATACTCTGACATTGACCCAACCGACGTACCCGTTGGGTCCTGGGCAGTCGATGTAGGCAACTGCCCAAGTCCCCGGCGTTATATTCTGCCGCTTGCAGTTGGTGCGCACAGTCCTGACCTCTTCCGGCCGGCCGTTGCCATAGTAGAGACCGAAGTCCCACCATGACTCCCCGTTTTTCCGGCGGATAGCGGCCGCCAGGTCGTCCGGCAGACAAACGGTCACCTTGACCGTCTTTGGGTTTCGTCCGCCGCCTTTGTATTTCGTGTTAGGTGCGGGCCCGCAGCGATCGTGGACACGCACGCTGTCGCGGCAACGGCTGCCGGCTTCGGACTCGGTCACCATTCCGGCGAACCAGAGGCCGACTAGGCCGAGAATTGCTGCCAGTACGTAATTCCTGATCTTGTACATCCGTTCATTCCTTTCAATGTACTGTTTCTATTTGGGGCTACTATACACTTATAGTCCCCCATCGCCTAACAGTGTAGCACATATTGACTAAAAAGTCAATATATAAAAAAGCCCCTCTTAGAGGGCTTTTTTAGAGGACAAAGTAGCTTCTACGATGAAGCGGTCTTCCTTGGCACCGAAGCTATTGCACGTCACAAGAGTTAGCTTATGCTCATCGCCGCCAGTTTTGACGTTTACCTCACTTGCTTCTGCTTTATAAACGCGATCTACCTTGTAAATATACTCGGTGTCACCGCTCTTTACGCGAATGGTGTCTCCCCAGTTGAGATTTTGGATACCGTTGAAGGCCTGGAAGTTTTTATTGAAGACATTCTTGAGATAACTAGAGTGACCGAGGATAAGAATGTTACCCGTGCTAGTTAGATCGTCGGAGTCTGGGTGACGAATGACTCCCTTCAGAAGAGCGTTGTCTAGCTCAGAAATAACATTCGAAGTAGGGTTTAAGACAACTACGGTGCGATCGAGGGCGTCTATGGTAATAGAAACCGGCAATGGATCAGCGTTTTCCGATGGTATCGCTGGTTGCTCCTCGATAACTTCAGGTGAAGGTGAGGCAGTCTCAATCGGTTTTACCGTATTCGTAACTGGTTCTGGAACAAAATCAACGAAGTAAAGAAAACTGTATCCCAAGGTCATTACGACAAAGAAAACGGCTAGAAAAGCGCCAGAACGCGGCAATATTTCGTTGAGTAGCTTGGAAAACATAGAATTTATAGTGCCTTTATACTACACGAAAATACCGCTTTGTCAAGTTTACCCGGCACCTATCTTGCAGTAGCGTTGTTTATAGCTTTAGTCACACGCTGTGTCCAGGCAGGTATGGAGGTTGACAAATCTCTAAAATTATGCATTATATCGCCATTAATTGTCATTAGATTTATGAACGATCAGATAGAAAAAAAGGAAGAAACGCTGGCTGACTGGACACTTTCGAATATTTTGGCCGCTGTTGGGTTTGTTGTACTCGTTATTTTGCTGGCTTGGCTAGCAATTCAGTTTGTACGTATGATTCCTTCGGCTTGGAATTCTTTGGCTGATGTTTTTGAATCAAATCAACGTGCACTAGAAGAGCGTACTGCCTCCAAAGACGACGAGACAAATGAAGATACTGATAAAGAAGATGATGGGTCGGTCGTAGTTGTTGATACAGATGAAGACTTTATTGATGATGAAGAAACTGAAGTTGAAACGACCGATAATACCGACACAGTCGCAACCACCTCAGCTCCCTCAGTAAAGCCTAAGCCAACCACGCCAACTACCCCACAGTACCGGACGGTAACTACCTATGTAGTACCAACTTCTAATCCAAATGGCTATACCGATCTCGAAGTCTCTTTTGTAGCCATTGGCAAAATGACAAACGACGAGCGTTTTGTTCCTAGCGCTTCCCTTTCTACAGAAGAGCATGGTGCAATGCAGTTTAGAGTCAAGAACATTGGTACTAAGACTTCGAATGCTTGGCACTTCGCCGCTGAATTACCTAATGGTGGAGAATTTAATTCGGTTGTTCAGAATCCATTGAAACCAGGTGAGGTGGCAACTTTGACCATTTCCTTTATGACCGATCGAAAAGACGGCAATCGTACCCTTGGTGCGAGCGTGAACGTAGATGGTGATATAAACACTGCCAATAACGGCTTCCGTGCAACTGTTAACATTCGTTAATTGATTGCTGGAGTGGAGATAGAAAAAGCGCTGACCCTGAAGGGTCAGCGCTTTTTCTATTATTCAGATTTGCTTAGACGTCTAGGTTGGCCAGTTTGGCATTAGATTGAATGAAAGACTTGCGGTTGGCAACGTCTGTTCCCATCAAGGTATCAAACACTCGATCAGCTTCTTCAGCGTCATCGACAGTAACTTGCTTCAAGACACGATTAGCTGGGTTCATGGTGGTTTCCCAGAGTTCCTCAGCATTCATTTCTCCAAGACCCTTGTAGCGTTGGATGCGTACTTTAGGCGTTTTCTTGGTGGTTGTCTCCTCCTCTTCATTCTCCTCGCCTTCTGGTGCTGGCTCTGATTCAACCTCTTCTTCGGCGGAATCTTCTCCAACTATGGCAAATTTTTCCTCGTCGCTATAAGCGAAGTGTACTTCCTTGCCTCTTTGGATCTTGTAGAGAGGTGGTTGTGCAATGTAGATATAACCAGAGTCAATCAATGGGCGGAAGTGACGGAAGAATAAGGTAAGAAGCAGGGTGCGAATGTGCGCACCGTCCACGTCGGCATCGGTAGCGATGATAAGCTTGTGGTAACGAAGACGTGATTCATCAAAGACGTCACCGATTGCTGTACCTAGCGCTACTACCAGATTTTTGATCTGCTCACTCGCCAACATCTTGTCGATGCGAGCGCGTTCAACGTTCAAAATCTTACCGCGAAGTGGCAAGATAGCTTGGGTGCGACGGTCGCGGCCCATCTTGGCTGAACCACCGGCAGAGTCTCCCTCCACAATGAAAAGTTCTGATTCAGCGGCGGACTTGCTCTGACAGTCGGCTAACTTACCCGGCAGAGACATACCTTCGAGTGCTCCCTTGCGTAGCACGCTGTCCTTGGCCGCTTTGGCGGCCTTTCGTGCCTTTACCGCAATGATTACCTTGTTGGCAATCGCCTTAGCGTCATCGGGATTCTCTTCAAGGAAAGTTGAGAAAGCCTCACTGAAGACAGATTCGACAGCTCCACGCGCCTCCATCGAGCCAAGCTTAGCTTTGGTCTGTCCTTCAAACTGAATCTCCGGCATTTTGACAGAAACCACAGCCGTAAGACCTTCGAGTACATCGTCGCCTGTGAAAGCTTCTTCCTTTTCCTTAAGGTAATTATTTTTACGGGCGTAATTATTGATTGTACGTGTCAGTGCGGTTTTGAAGCCAGTGACATGCGTACCTTGTTCAGGGTTAAAGATGTTGTTGGCAAAGGCAGAAAGGCGCGGAGTAATATCATCAACATACTGAAGCGCTACTTCAACCGAATACACATTTGGTGCTGGTTCGAGCTTCTCAACATAAAAGATGTTGCGGTGAATTTCCTTCTGGTGCTGGTTGTTGAAGGCAACGAGCGAGCGCAGACCCTGCTCGAAGTAAAAAGTCATTGACGGTGCTTCGACGCCGATATCGCCGATGAAAAAATTACCCTTCAAATCGAGATCAGCAAGCTCCTTTTCAGAAAGCTCTCTGGCATCGATGACGGTGATGCGGAGTGCCTTCACCAAGTAGGCTTGTTGGCGCAGGTGATTCACTATGCGCTTATAGTCATAGATGATCTCCTTAAATATAGATATGTCGGCCTGGAAGGTGATGATGGTGCCGTGATGGTCAGACTTGCCGACTTTTTTTACAGCGTACTTAGGCTTGCCGATCGCGTATTCCTGCATATGGTAACCGCCGTCACGATGCACCTCGGCTATCATGTGGGTAGATAGGGCGTTTACTACTGACGATCCTACTCCGTGCAGACCACCGGATACTTTATAGCCACTTTCCTCACCGCCGAATTTACCGCCGGCGTGAAGCGTGCAGAGAATAGTTTCGAGCGCAGAGACGCCGCTTTGCTTATGTTTATCAACCGGAATACCACGACCGTTATCAACGACACGGATGTAATTATCTGGTAGGAGGGTGACTTCAATACGGTTGGCATGCCCGCCCATCGCCTCGTCGCGTGAGTTATCAAAAATCTCCCAGATTAGGTGGTGAAGACCATCTGGGCCCGTGGTACCGATATACATTCCAGGGCGCTTGCGGACTGGTTCTAGCCCTTCAAGTACGCTGATCGATGATGCGTCATAACCACCCTTTTTCTCCTTCTCATCTGCCTTTTTTGCCATAAATGAAAGCCGAAATTAACGTGTATATTATAGCATATTTAGCTTATTTCTGCTGTTTTGAAAGGACTCATATTGAGGATTGTAGAAAGGCCTTGTTTCTTTGCAATTTTGTATTTTAAATGCCATATTTGTGACCAGAAAAGGAGATCTGGAAATGAAACAATTTGTGATCGTCCACACATCAGTGCTGACAAAAAGCCTTGTCGTTGTGAGGGCAGGGACAGCCGTCGACGCTAATCTCAGATTTGAACCGGTCGCTGATAAGTGCCCCTTTGAATACGCCTTGGCGGAAGTTAAAATAGCCATCCGCGTGCAGGAACGCTTCATTAGCTCGTACGGGGACACGGTGATCGCAATTTACGATCAACAAAGCGTACTGCGCGCCTATAATATGGCGGCAGAAAAATTCGGTGCGATGCATCTGGAGGTGTTTCAGATCATGGCAACGAGTGATCATTTGGGGTTGCAGAGAATCGAGATCAAAGACCTACCTGCACCCAAGGTGCAGGTAGTGCCCTATCGACCGGCCGATACTGGCTCGCTCGCAATGGCGAGAAAGGCGGCGATTTCCGCTAAGTGAAGGAGTTTGGCCCGACGTTTGCTACGCAAACGTCGGACATTTTTGTACTTATGCACCTAAATTACTTTTGCTCCCAGTTTGTAGGTGTAGGATTAAAAGCAGGAAAGGAACAGCAGATGAAAACGCAACAGCATAGGCCACAAGAGGAAAGCCGCTGGATTATGCAGGAGCAGATCCAGCAAATGGGGGCGCAAACTAATCCTCCTCCGCAGAAAAAGGAAGAGGAAAACAAAAAGAATGAGGGACAAGCTGCCTAACCGCACTGCCCCTCATTTTTATTTTCTCTTAGCGTACTTCGAAGCCCTTCTCTTGAATGGCTTTATAAACACCATCCATTATAGAGTTGATCTCAACGTCAGTCAGGGTGCGGTCGTTGGACTGGAAAACAATACGGAAAGCGTAAGAGGTACGACCGTCTTTTTCAAATCGATCGAACAATGTGATGCGAGCGCATAATGGGCCAGATGTTTCCTTTAGTATCGAGGTGATCTCGTCCTCTTTATCATTGGCGTCTGCCCACATTGCGATATCGCGAGCGATGGCCGGATAGGTAGAAAAGGGATGGTAGGTGACATCGTGTGGCTTCTCTCGGTCTTGATAATTAGATACTGAAGGTAATTGGTCAATCAACGCACCTAGGTTTATCTCAAGTACGCCATTCTCACTCTCTGCTTCGATGGTTTGCTGAAGCGCGTCACCAAGAGACTTAAGTGCCGCTGCTAGTGTCGGGTCGTCCAATTTTGCTTTGTAACCGGATGGACTTTGTACACCAAGCGAAAGCATAAGGTGTTCGCCTGAGGAATTAAACACTGTGCCGATTTCGAAAAGACAAATCTGTCGGAGTCCGAGCAGGTCAGCGTTTGGAGCATTCTTCTGCAAGGCGTCTTTGACGTTTTCTCTGAGAGAACTGCGCAAGTAGCCTTTGTCTGAAGCTAGAGCATTAGCGATCTTGATTTCGTCTTTGGCACGGAATGAGCTGGTGAAGATTTCAGAAAAACCCTGCGAAATAAGCGCGTCACGTACTAATTCTGAGTAATAAAAACGCTTGTTGATCACTGTTAGGGGTGTTGTCTCAGGAGTGACCGCAGTGACGTGTTGGTAGCCATAGATACGACCGACTTCTTCTATTACATCCTCCGGAATAGTGAGGTCAGTACGTTCAAATGGCGGCGTTATCTCAAATTCTTCACCAGTCGTTTTATATTGCCAGTTGAAGCGGTCGAAAATGGAGGAAACAGCGTCGGTAGTAAGTGAGACGCCAAGTACGCTGTTTATTTTAGAAAGTGTAACGCTGACTGTTTTTGTTGCGGTAGTACCCTTAGTAACCTCACTAAAGCCTTTAACTTCCCCACCGGCAATTTCGATAATCAAATCAACTACGGCGCGTAAGCCATAAGGCACCATTTCAGGTACAATCCCGTTTTCATAACGAGCAGACGCATCGGTACGCAATTTTAGCCGTTGGCCTGTCTTTCTTGTTGTTATCGGATTCCAGTTAGCAACTTCGACTATTACTTCGCTCGTGTCGTCACTGATCCCCGAGTGTTGACCACCTTTAAGACCAGCGACGCTCAATATTTCGTTATTATCATTTCGAGCAATGATTGTGTCGTCGTTTGTGAAGGTGTATTCGATCCCGTCTAGTCCGGTTAGTTTTTCACCAACGCGAGCATGACGAACCTTGAAGCCCTCTGCTCCAACTTGTTTGGCATCAAAGGCGTGCGATGGTTGTCCTAAGTCGAACATTACGTAATTGCTGGCATCAACGATGTTGTTGATGCTGCGTTGACCGATTGCTTGCAGAGCAGTCTTTAGCCATTCAGGTGAAGGACCTACTTTGACACCAGAAATGTGTGCGGCCGCAAAACGCCGACAATTATCACTGTCTAAGGTGATGTTTATTGTTGGACCCGTCTCGAGCGCTGGTGCCTTTGTTAAAGGATCATTATTAAGCGGTAGATTCAAAATTACCGATAAGTCTTTGGCTATTCCACGGTGAGAAAGTCCCCACATCGATTTGTCAGGCAGTACCTTTACATCAAGTACGGTGTCGCCTTCGATTTTTTCTACGTCTTCTATTTCCCAAGCATGAAAGGTAAAAGCCTCAGCCGCCGCCTCAGGCGGAGGTAGTTTGCCGTCAAAATATTTATTTAGCCAGTTATAGGAAACTTTCATATCAAAACTGATTTACCACACGAAGATCGCCAGTGTAGAAAAGTCGTACATCATCAACACCGTATTTCATCATTGCCAAACGATCCATGCCCATACCAAAGGCAAAACCTTGATAGACAGTCGGATCAATACCAGCATTTCTAAGTACGTTTGGATGCACCATTCCGGCACCCATGATTTCGATCCAGCGACCGCGAAGCTTTAGAGGCGCATCATCTCCGGTAAGTCGCATATCTACCTCAACACCAGGCTCCACGAATGGAAAGAAGCTAGGACGAAGACGTACTTCCGTCTTTCCCCCAAAGAAACGAGAAAAGAAAAACTCCAAGGTTCCCTTCAAATGACCCAGTGAGACATCCTTATCAACCATCAGACCTTCTAGTTGGTAAAACTGTGCCTCGTGTGTGGCGTCGGTCGCTTCGTTACGGAATACCTTGCCTGGGACGATGATGCGAATCGGTGGCTGGTGGTCTTTCATATGACGCACTTGCACCGGAGAAGTGTGTGTACGAAGCACGTTGTCGGGCTTGTCTTCTATGTAGAAAGTGTCCTGCATATCACGCGATGGGTGATCTTTAGGAACATTGAGAAGATCAAAGTTATAAGCAATTTCTTCCAGCTCTGGACCTTCAACAAATACGAAACCAAGCTCGGCAAAGATGGAGTTCACCTCGGCCATTATTTGTGTCAACGGATGTTTGTGTCCGGGTTTTGGATTCATAATTAAAACCAGTTTTGGCTGATGTTGATTTGGTAGATTACCTTGCCATCATAAGCATAGACCGAGCTACCGATAACACGGAAAGAAAGATCCTTTCCTAGTAGTAACGGTTGTCGATTTTGCCAAGAGCGATCATCTATTTCTGTGACATAGATACCACTTTTTGTGGCAATAATAACTAGATCAACACTGTTTGGAAAGAAATCAAAATGTGAAATAGCTTCACCTTTGTTATCAATCAAAATGACCGGGTCGCAGGTAACTTCATCGGGTATCTCTTGTACTGGCAAGTCTAGTTCGTTTGTTTCTGCGGTTTTTTCTAAGGTGCCATAAGCGAGAGCTAGGTTACGCTTGGTAGAAGCGGTAGAGGTGGCTGTTGCGCCCTCCCAGCGTGGAAAATCTTCAGCACAGTAGTAGTACGGCATCTCTTCGCGATTGCCTATAAATGAAGCGTACACCTCATCATCTTGCTGATATAAGCGAACGCCGCGCCATTCTTTCGTGGTGGTAGCGGTCGAAGTAGCGCTTTCCCCTGTTAGGTTGGATCGTGCGCGATCTAGTACGCTCTCTTCCTTAACCTCTGGTGATTCAAATTCTTTAAGCAGTTGTGCGTACTCTTGATTCATAACCAGAGTGGTTGTAGAGGCTCGTGGTTCAAAAAGTATCTGATTGGTGCTGGAGGCACCGTCTAAGATGTCAGAGGTGGATGTTAAAACCGCAACACCAGCTTGCGTCTGCCACTTTGTAATCAAACGGACCTTTGGTACAAGCGGTAGGTTGAAGGCTTGTGCCTCCGTGACAATATGAGGGTAAACAGGCAATTCTTTTACCCAAGTGTGGTGATCAGCTTTTTGTACGTACACCTTGTGTGTCATTGCGTCCAAGCCTTGTGCGTAAAAAGCCCGACGGAAAATACGGGTCTCGCGCACTAGTTCATCGTCGATGAAAATCTGTGCGCCAGAGCGCTCAGTCGCAACGTAGATTCCTCCGGTGGAAACGAGATTTCCGCCAATACCAATAGAGGACAAACGGTAACCAGTAGCGTAAAGAAACAGAAAAGGCAAAGATAAAACAAAAATGCCTAACAATAAGTAGAAAAACAAAAAGCGATGTCGATATGAAAGAGGTTGTACTTGTGGAGACATAAAGTTAGGGTTTTAGGATCAGGGTTTATGGTGTTTAGTACGGTGACGAAGTCATCGTACTACTAGTCCTTCAACCCTCATTCCTTCGGACGCGTCTTTGGTGTTACCCAGAATCCCATATAACGACCAAACATCAATCGTGTTTGCGCATCTAGTCCTGGCAAGGCGCTAAAGACGATCATTGTAAATGGCACCAGTAGCCACTGCACTGCCATCACGACATAAGCAAATCGTGAACTGTCGGTTGGTCGTTTCGGTGATAGTGAGAGTGAAATTATTGACGAGATGACAAGGCCAAACATCGCCAATATCAACAAGTTTCTGACTACAATTGGCAAGTTATAGGATAGCACGGTCTCGTGAAAGACGCGGCCACCTAAAAATATCGGCGCCCAACCAAGTACAAACAACATTATCGGGTTGGTAACCAGCGACCAGTAGCCTTCGGCTTGCTGAAGTATCACTTTGACACGCTTACCAAAGGAAATGTTTTTATTTTTTGTGAAGTGGTAGCCAATATAGACAAAATTCTCCACACCGTAAGTCCAACGACGGTGTTGTTTGTAGATATTCTTTACGGTATCAAAAAGATTATCGCCCACGTTGGCATCCATCGAGACTGGATACGAAAGCGGTATTACGTCGTACTCCCCGTTGTTGGCAATCATTAAGTTCCAGTAAATACGGGAGTCTTCACTCACCATGTTTCTCTGCCAGTAATTTACTTCATAGAGTGCCTTGAACGACGCTGAGTGTGAAGAAAATGTAGCCATTCGTTCTGGTCGCTCTTGTTGAACCATTTCCCAGAAGGTTGAGGACATAGCAACGACACGCGAAAGTGCGCCAGCCTCCCAAAGATTGTTATTGAAAAGTGGTACCGGTTGGAAAGAGCTCTTGAGGGGACGCTCGGCTGTTAGGAAGTGCCAAACGAGACAGTTGAAATAGTCTGGATACAGCACAGTATCGATATCGAAGTTTGATACGATTATATCTTCGTAAGGAATCTTCTTAGGATCGATAACTTTCTTGCGCACCTCCTCAATAGCATAAGAAACGTTGGAGCCTTTACCAGCCATTTCACCAGGCAGGTTAGCCGGATGAACAACGATTTCGAATCCGCCGAATTCTTTACTGAAGCGCTCACTCATCTTTGTAGCAATCTGTAAGGCAGATTCGCCGGCGCGCTCCTCCACTGCTAAAACGACTGTAAGCTTTTCTTTATTATAGTTAATTCGCGCAAGTGACTCTAGAGTCGCTTCAACTACCTCCTGTGGTTCTTTGTAGAATGGAAAGATTACGAGATGGTGTAGATGATCGTATTCAAACCGGTTTATTAACTCTTGCCAGTCGAGCGACATATGGTGACGCAGACGACGCCAGTTATGACGAAGGTGGTAAGACAAAAAGGCAGTCTTCAGTACCCAGAAAATCGAAAAGGCGATAATGAAATAGGCCGCCAAAAACGGTCGATAGATCGACAGAAGTACGACCCCGATCAAAGTCGTCCAAGATGCTAGACCCGGCAGTATTTCTAATATACGATAAAGCAAGCGGCCGCCGCCTGAGAGTTCGGTGGCGCGACCGACATGAAAATCAGGTCGCCTAGCGTAGGGTAAAAGGTGAGCGTTATCCTCCATATTTCAAGGTAAATATACCCCTGTGAGCCGTTTTCTGCAAAGAAATGGCTTTGTTTGATAAATAGCGCTTAAGTCTCTTAATATTAAGTCAGTTCTGATTCGAGGATTCAACAACCAGTAGCAAACGGGCCGTTTCCATAATAAATAGCGTTTATTCCGCTGCATTGACCATTACTGATAGCTACGCAACGACCCATGGGTATCATGTGAGAAGGAAAATCCTTCATATTCTCAGGAGTACGGTAAATCAATATGCAGTACGAGGCACCAGAAGATGTGCTTTCACTACGGTAAAGATAGCCTGCGTCGCTTGTGCCACCTATAGGATCCTTCATTCCGGCAGGTAGATACGGAGCCAGGGCAGTCGCTAGGTTTGCCGCAGACGGATTAGTAATAGCATTATTAGAATAAGCGGGGGAATCAAATGATGTCCAGCCTGTGGCCATTATAGGATAGTGGCCGTTGTCCAAACTATACATTTCCAAGGCATTTCTTATTTGGCCCATATCGGCCATACGTCTCGCGTCTCGAGATTTTACGCGTGCACTGTTTAAACTTGCCATCACCACAGAAGCGAGAATGCCAATAATTGCGATGACGACCAATAGTTCAATGAGGGTGAAACCCTGCCGATACATTTGTTTATTAGAACACAAATAAAAATGTGATATTGCGAATAAATGTGTATAACCCTAAATAAAAAATGCAGTAGCCTAACACTAAACCATAACGTTTCTAATGATGTTCAAAAATATGAGCCGCCTCTCGGATTCGAACCGAGGACCTACGGTTTACAAAACCGTTGCTCTAACCATCTGAGCTAAGGCGGCGCTTCAACGCTATTATTGCTGAAAAAACCAGTAAATGCAACGCTATATGTGGGCAGACCGGTTTAAAGTCATTATTGCAAGGCGTGGTCTTTGCGAGCGGTTTTTTCAGCGTCTGTAAGCGCAGTGTCCTCCTTGTGTATAGCAATCTCCGCTAGATGACCAGATCCAGAAACTTGCTTGGCTCTTCGCGCGATCTGCTTGTTATGGTGGCGAAGCTTGCTAATGTAGCGCTCGACTAAACGGTTTATGAAAAGCAAGGCACTAAGAAGCTGGTGGAACAAATAGTGTAGCAGGGTGCGAAAGTTAAACCCTCCCCAACGGTCGATATGTCGCTTAGCCTTACTTTGCCAGTCAGCCACCCGCAAATCCGCAAAAGCCCGAGCTCGCGCAAAGACGATTCGGTGTCCAGCGCTTGCTTCGGTGGCAAACAAAAGGAAAAAAGATAGTAGGAGAAAGCCACTGATTAGGAGTGTCCAAACAGGTAAAGGCATAATTGTATTATAACACAAAACCGCGGTGCGGGCCTGTGGCCCGCACCGCGGTTTCTGCTCTACAATCTGCTTATTTTACGGATAGTCTCTTGAATTCAACTACTGAAACGTTCTCACCAAATTTTTGTACAGCACCGTTTACCATCTCGCCGATTGTGACATCAGGGTTCTTGATAAAAGGCTGTTCTAGCAAAATCTGTTCTTTGAAGTAGGCGTTTAACTTACCTTCCATGATCTTTTCCTGCATTTCCGCTGGCTTGTCTTTGATATCTTCGGCAAAAACTTCTTTGGCCTTAGTTATAGCTTCTTCGCCAACATCATCGCGGGAAAGGAATTTAGGATTTTGTGCTGCCACATGCATAGCGATTTCCTTGGCAAGCACTACAAACTCTTCATTCTTGGAAACGAAGTCCGTTTCAGAAGCTAGGAGCACCATAGCCGCCACCTCGTTGGTGTTGTGAATATAAACACCGACAGTGCCAGCGCCAAGAGCGCGGTCTGATTTTTTGTCGGCCGCTTCTTTGCGCTTTTGCTTCAATACGATAAGAGCCTTCTCCATATCGCCACCGGCTTCTTCAAGCGCTCGCTTGCATTGCATCACTGAAATACCAGTTTGGTCACGCAACGCTTTGATTTGTGCTGATGTAATCTCCATAAAAGAACAGATTATCGAAATGTAATATTTGAATAAATTAACGAGTGATACGACGACGGTTGTTTAGACTGGTTGGCTTTGGTACAAAGCTAGCCTTTCCTTCAGCGTAAGCTTGTGCAAGCTCGGACAATGCAATATCAACGCTAGCGCGGAGAGTGTCATTTTGTACTACTGGGTAATCAGCAGACTTGATATTGTTGTCGCTACTCATGATAGCAATAACCGGAATATTCTTTTCACGGGCTTCTGCTACGGCTAGGTGATCGTGACGTGGGTCAACGATGAGCATCATGTCAGGAAGTTTTTCAAGAGTGCGGATACCACCAAAATTGTGCATCAACTTGTTTAGCTCACGGGTGATTATAACGCGCTCCTTCTTGGTGTACTTGCGCTCTAGTTCGCCGCTCTCACCTTGCGCAATTAGATCTGCTAGACGACCAAGGCGCTTTCTGATCTCAGTCCAGTTGGTAAGCATTCCACCTACCCAACGGTTGGTTACAAACGGCACACCGATCTTCTCAGCTTGCTCACGAACTTGCTTGGCGATCTCGTCCTTGGTACCAACAAAAAGCACTGTCTTACCGTCCATACCAGCAGTCTTAATGGCCGCTTTGGCTTCCTCCAGAAGAGCAATTGAGCGTTCCAAATCGATCACGTCAGTACCGTCTTTAGTGCCAAAGAGATATGGCTTCATCGAAGGGTGGCGACGACTCTTTTTGAAACCGAAATGAGCTCCGGCAGCGAATAGACGATCTATTAGATTTTGATTGGTCATTATATATTTGTGTGATAATCGAAGGCTACCCAGTTTCGCGTTTGTACTTCACAAACGAGCGCTACACCTAAAGCTTTTTTAGTGAAACCAGGAACACCTTCTCGGTGCTAAAGCGGGCGCATAATAGCACAAAGTCCCTTACTCCGCAACGGATTCCCCGCTGGTGGCTTTGTGCATCGCTTCTATAATGTTGTCCATGTTTCCAGCCATAACCTCCTCGATATTATGCCAAGACTCCTTGATTCGATGGTCTGTGATACGGCTTTGTGGGAAGTTGTAAGTGCGGATCTTTTCACTACGGTCGCCGGTGCCGATTTGGTCTTTGCGCACAGCGGCGTGCTTTTTTGCTTCTTCTTCCTCGTGCATCATTTCCAATTTAGCGATCAGTAAGGTCATTGCTTTCTCGCGGTTTTTGAGCTGACTTCGCTCTGACTGACTACGCACGTCAACACCAGTTGGTTTGTGAATAAGACGAACAGCTGACTCCACCTTGTTTACGTTTTGCCCACCGGCGCCACCAGCGCGTGAGTACTCCATTTCGATGTCACTAGGACTGATTTCAAAAGTCGGTTTTTTGCGCAGCGGCAAGATGGCCACGGAACAAGTAGAAGTATGGATTCGGCCAGCTTTTTCTGTTACGGGCACGCGTTGTACGCGGTGTACTCCAGTTTCAAAGCGAAGGGCGTCGTAAGCCTTGTTGTGTAGTATTTCAAAGGAGGCCTCTTTGTAGCCTCCACTTGTCGCACGTGATTCATCGTTTGTACTTATCGTCCAGCCCTGTTTTTCTGCGTATCTTAAGTAGGCGTTGGCAAGTTCTTCAGCAAAAAGCGCCGCTTCGTCCCCTCCCGCTCCGGCTCGGACTTCAAGAACCACTCCGTAAGGCTTCGCCTCCTCTTCCTTACTGGACTCAATGATTCGTCCCATCTCTTTAAATTGGCCAGCCAACTGCTCTTGGAGTAAAGAAATTTCCTCCCTTGCTAGTTCTGCCATCTCGGCATCGTTTTCGACCAATTGCTCAGCTTCACGAAGCCGGCCGAGGTCGTATTCGAACTGGCTCGCCAAAAACTGCGTCTTTGGGTTATCGCGAAATTCATTCAGTTTGTCTTGATCAAAATCCATATTGCTTACATCATACCAAAAACCCGCGTAATCGCGGGTTTTTGAGTAGTATTTATTTCTGAGCCTTCTTCCCTGCTTTGGCGGCGCGAGTCTTGAACTTTTCTAGACGACCAGCGGTGTCCATGATCTTCTCTTGGCCAGTGTAGAAAGGATGTGAGGCTGAGGAAACATCAACACGTGTTACCGGGTACTCCTTACCGTCAGTCCATTTGTCGGTCTCGTTACCCTCAATCTGAACAGTTGAACCAATCAAGAAGCGCTCACTGTTAGAGTTGTCGAGGAAAATTACTGGGCGATAGTTTGCTGGATGGGTTCCCTTTTTCATAAGTGACGGCAACTATAACAAATAAACCTTTAGACGGCAAGTCGTATTTTAGCCAGCATCCAAAGTCTTGATCTCGGCTTCTAGGCGAGCTTTTCTCTCCATAACTTGGTCACCGTAGAAATGGTTTTTAGGGTTGTTGATGCCGTTCCAGCCAGAATAGTAGCGGATGGCCGCTGTCCACTCGGCATTGTAGGTACCAGCGGTGGCGCCGTTGTCTCGCATCAAAAGCGAGGTAGCCAAGAAGGCGTCCTGATTACGGAATGGGTTGGATGGAGCATTGCTTCCGATCAATTGTCGGATAGCATCAGAACCTGGCTGATACACATACTTATCGTCGCCTGTGTTTACATAGCCGCCGTAAAGCGCCCAGGTTGATGGAATGAACTGAGAAGGACCCATTGCCCCACCCCAACCGTATCTAGTACTTCCATACGAGATCGGACAGGAAACTTTCTGGCTTGATATATCAAAACCGAGCACACCAGCCATTACTGTAAATACTGGCACACTCCCCGGACCCATTGTTGGCTTGCCCTGCACCATCTGGTCGTAGGTACACTGACCGATGTTGGCGCCAAATTCAGACTCTTGTTCCAGAATAGCGAGAATGAAAGATGCCGATACTCCGGTCTTGGTACTAGCAAATTTAGCCAGCGATACAGCTTCAGGAAAAGGTATTCTTCCACCACCACCAGCAAGCTGGAAGAGTGCCTGGCGCAACTGTACGGCTGTCTTTTGTGTTTGTGCCAAGTGTGCTTGATAAACCGCCTCCTCACCTTTGGTAACCTCGAGGATGTCGCTCTTCTCAGCCTCCTTAACCTGAATCGCTGCCTTCTCTGCTTCTTGCAGTTGCTTGGCCTTGGCTTCTTCTTGCTGTTTATCCTCTAAGGAGCGCTTTTGTAAAGTGGTGTCCTGCTGGATACCAGACAGAACTTGCAACGATTCGCGCAAAGAATTGTTTATGGTTCGGTAGTCCTCGAAGTCAGCAAAAAATTCAGAGAAACTTTTATTGGCCAGTAATACTTCGATCAAAGAGTTGTCGTCGATCTCTTCTGTTTTGCGTAGTAGTGAGGCTACCGACTTGCGTTGCTTGCTCTGTCGATCAGTCAGGATGTCGATAATACCCTCCTTCTGTCCAATCTGTTCGCTTATTTGCCTTATAGCCATTGATCGTGACTGGATGCCTAGTTGAGATTTTTTGATTTGTGCAGATAGGATATCAATATCACGCTCAATGGATTGTCGCTCTGTTTGTTTGCGTTCAACCAACTGCTGTTGCACCAATATCTGCTGATCAATCTGACCCAAAAGGGCCTTACAGGCTTCCTTGTCACTTTCTGGCGCCGTGGCGGCGTTTAATGCGGTACAGAACTCAACTGTGACAGCCGCTTCGGCACGCGATACGCCAAAAATAAAAAACAACAAAAATACAGGCACAAAAGCTTTCATCCCAGTATTATATCAGACCAAAAAGCACCGACATTGTGGAAATGTCGGTGCTTTATGATAAGAATTTTTGTATTAAGCCTCTGCCTCGTCCTCCTTCTTGCCTTTTTGTTCAACCTCAATGGCAGTCATGTCGATTGAAGCGACCTCCTCTACTGGTTCATCTTTGGCCTCTGTTACTACTGCCACCATTTCCTCCGGATCATTCTCAACCTTTACGCCGGCTGGGATGTTCAAATCCTTAACGCGGATATGGTCTTCAAATGTATTGAGTACGCTTATGTCCACAATGATCTCATGTGGAAGATTGGCAGGCTTGGCAGTGATTTCGATTTCGTGAAGAGCCTTGGTTAGTGAACCGCCGAGTTTCACAGCCGGAGCTTCTCCGATAAAAGTTAGTTCAATTGGAACAGTTACTTCCTTGCCTTTTTCCACAGCGTAGAAGTCAACGTGCTGGATGCCACCTTTTACTGCATTGAAAGACATATCGTGAACGAGAACCTCCTTGTCCTCATCAAGACCAGTCAAAACGATCACACTAGATTCACCGGCTTCTGCATAAGCCTTTTCGAACTCGCGACGATCTAGAGTCAAGGGAGTAGAAGACTCCTTTGCACCATAAACAACAGCTGGAAGCTTGCCTTCGGCTCGCAATTTAACCAGCTTTTTACCGCTTTCGGTACGCTTCAGGACGTTTAACTTGATAGTCATAGTGGGCACATCTTAACACAATTTATCTAATTTTCAACGGCGGGTTTTATCCAATCAACAGCTTTTTCTTGGTAACGAGGTGTTAGACGTTTACACTGTATCAATGGCTACTCGCTACGACTTTGTATCGATCGGTGATATCACCATCGATGCCTTTATAGAACTATCAAAAAAAGACGCTCGAGTCGTCTGTGACATCGAAGGTCGGCCGTGCCAACTGATGATGAACTTTGGCGATAAGCTACCTTACGAGGATGTGACGATTGTCCCAGCGGTCGGCAATAGTCCAAACGCCGCCGTGGCGGCTCATCGACTCGGCCTACGAAGTGCCCTCTATTGTAATCTTGGACACGACCGTAACGGCAAGGACTGTCTCGATGCTCTTCGCCAAGAAGGTATTTCTACGGATTTCGTAAAGGTACACGAACGCAAAAATACCAACTACCACTATGTTCTTCGTTACGGTGCGGAGCGTACCATCCTCATCAAACACGAGGTCTTTCAGTATGTGCTTCCCGACTTTGGTCTGCCACCCCGCTTTTTGTATTTCTCTTCGGTTGGAGAGAGCGGATTACCTTTACACTTTGAAATTGCAAAATATCTAAAGGATCATCCGGAGACGAAGTTGGTTTTTCAACCAGGTACCTTTCAGATTCGACTTGGCTATGAAAAGTTGAAAGAGCTTTACGCTGTAACGGAGATATTCTTTTGCAACAAAGAAGAAGCACAGACTATCTTAGGAATCAAAGAAAAAGATTTGCTCACGCTTCTTCGTGGACTTAAAAAACTCGGCCCTAAACTACCAGTGATCACCGATGGCCCTAACGGTGCTTATGTACTAGAAGAGGATGGTTCAGCTTGGCACATGCCGATGTATCCTGATCCTAAAGAACCGGTAGATCGCACCGGTGCTGGAGATTCTTTCTCTTCGACCTTTACGGCCGCCATTGCACTCGGACTCTCTCCACATGAAGCGCTTGCTTGGGGGCCGATCAACTCGATGTCTGTTGTTCAATATATCGGTGCACAAAAAGGGCTTCTCACACGCGAACAACTAGAGGAATATCTAAAAAAAGCCCCAGCAGACTTCAAAGCCAAGAAGTTGTTCTAGCGACGTACCTCAGAAACCTATACAGAAAACGCTTCGGAAATTTTCTTTACGATACTGTCTTTGTCGAGACCGTAATGTTTAAATAGCTCTTCAGTTTCTCCTGATTGCCCGAATTGATCGTCCACACCAATACGGATGACCTTAGTTGGTCGCTCTTCACTCAAAAATTCTGCCACTGCTCCACCTAGTCCGCCGTAACGCTGGTGTTCTTCGATGGTGACGATTAGGTCATGCCCTTCTGACAATTTTAATATGGCTTCTTTATCCAAAGGCTTGATAGTAGAGAGATGAAGAATCGAAACTCCGATTCCCTTCTTTTCAAGATCGACAGCGGCCTTGGCGGCATTATGAAACATCGATCCGGTGGTGATTATCCCGACCGTGTGTGGTAAGTCGCCTTCTTTCTCGATCCAAAGTCCACCTTTTCCAAGTTCAAATAGGGTACCTACTGTGGTGATGGTAGGAACCTTCTCACGACCTAATCGGATATAGACTGGGCCATCGTATGAAGCGGCCCACAGAGTAGCCTTCTTGGCCTCCATAGCATCAACCGGTGCGATGACTACTATGTTTGGCATAACACGCATAAGAGCGATGTCCTCGATCGCTTGATGGGTTGCTCCATCTGGGCCAACTGACACACCGCTGTGTGCGCCGATTATTTTTACGTTACGCTCATTGTAGGCAATGGTGGTGCGGATCTGTTCCCAATTTCTTCCTGGTGAAAACATTGCGTAAGAAGTGATGAAAGGTATCTTGCCGACCGCCGCTAGTCCGGACGCCACTGACGCCATGTTTTGTTCAGCCACTCCGACTTCAATAAAACGATCCGGAAACTCTTCCGCAAAGAGGTTGACTCGGGTTGATTCAACAAGGTCAGCAGATAACGCCACTACACGCGGATCCTTCTCACCAGCTTCTTTGAGTCCGTCACCAAAACCGTCGCGCGTTGGTGCGCTTTCGATACTTTCGTCAAAAAGTTTTGGATTGAGATGAGAAGCAATTTTCATAAACTGGTCACATTAGCACTCGGCAGGTTTAATAGAACCACTTAGCGAACGCAGCTTTTTAAGTGCCTCTTTGCCCTGGTCGCCTTTCTTAATAATGTTTTCAGGACCTTTGCCGGGAGGATTGCCGTGCCAGTGGAAATCTCGTTCAAAAATATCAACACCTTTGCCTGGGATGGTGTGAGCGATGATAACTGAAGGCTGACTATATACAGCTTGAGCTTTGCCGATAGCATCAAGTACCATTCGTATATTGTGACCATCTACTTCTTGTACATCAAAGTTGAATGATTCAAATTTTTCACGCAGCGGTTCAAGCGGCATTACATCTTCTGTGTAACCGTCGATTTGAATGGCGTTGCGGTCAATGATAGCGATCAAGTTATGAAGACGCTCTTTGCCAGCCAACATGGCCGCTTCCCAAGTCTGTCCTTCTTGAAGTTCACCATCACTCATCAAACAATAAACGTATTGCGAAGTGTATGGATTGTCCATGCGCAGGCCGAGCGCCATTCCGGCCGCTTGTGACAGGCCACTACCAAGAGGGCCAGAGGTAGTCTCGAGTCCTGGCAGGGCTGTGCGGTGCGGGTGTCCTTGCAGCCTGGAGCCAAATTTACGCAAAGTTAGAAGTTCTTCAATTGGAAAATATCCGCGGTGTGCCAGAGTCGCGTATAGAACTGGGCAAATGTGTCCGTTTGAAAGTACCAGTCGGTCGCGCTCAGGCCAGTCTGGGTTCTTAGGGTCGTGTTTGAGTACATCAAAGTAAAGCAGAGTGAAAATGTCAGCCATTCCTAATGGACCAGCAGTATGTCCGCTACCGGCAGCTACCAGCATTTCTACAATGCTTTGGCGGATTTCATTTGCCTTGTGTTCGAGGCGTGCGATTTCGTCATCGCTGAGATAATTCATCTCTTTGATTATAACGCGAGTGTGTGATCAACTAGCAATAATTTTCAACAGGTCTTCATAAGTGGACTCGGGATCAGCGGAATTCAAAATTGCTGATCCAACAACGAAACGATTTGCACCGGCATTTTTCAGAGCTGCTAGATTGGTTTTGCCGACCGCGCCATCTACCGTGATGGTCAGATTTGGATATAAGGAACGGATAGTGGTGATTCGATCTATTACGCGATCATCAAACGGTTCGCCTTGCTTGCCAATCGAAGCAATGCCCATTAGTTGAACAAAATCTATTTGATCGACAAAAGGGTGTAATCGCTCGATCGGCGTATCGTTGTTGATAGCTAATCCTAAAAGGACGTGAGTGTTGTCCTTTAATGACAGGATATCTTCAACTGAAGACAAACTCTCTAAGTGAATCACGATCCGCTTTGCACCGATGGTCAACCAATCTTTGGCTACGAGGACGGGATTATCAACCATTAGATCAACTTCGATTTCGTGATCCTCGATGAGGGCGGTCGCGTCAGCGGCCGCCCCAACCGGTTCATACGGCCAGGAAACATTTTCTACAAACTTTCCATCCACTAAATCAATTTGCACAGCTGGAGCAAAAGATAAAAGAGCCAATTTGTCTTTGAGGTCATCGAGTGACTTCGGAATAATGGCAGGAATAATCATATACGCTTAGCCAAGTTTTTGAATCCTCCTCACATGTCGTTCGTCGCCACTGAATTCGGTTTGTAGCCAAAGACGAATGGCGGTTTTAGCATCGTCAACGGTAATGAACCTGGCACCTAAAGACAGCACGTTGGCGTCGTTGTGTTCGCGAGAGAGTTTTACAATAGAAAGATCCCCGCCATAAAAGACGGCCGCACGGGCGCCTTCTACACGATTGGCTGCCATAGCTTCCCCTTGCCCGCTGCCGCCAAAGATAATCGCGCGGTCTTCACTTGAAGATGCAACGGCCAGTGCGGCTGGTTTTATAAAGTCGGGGTAGTCGTCTTCTTGGTCGAGTTTTGTTGCGCCGTGGTCTTCGACTTCAAGCTTAAGCTCATCTCGCACAAATGCCAACAACTCGTTCTTTAATACAAATCCGGCGTGATCAGAGGCAAAGTGAATTTTCATAATTTTGACAACCACTATATATGCTTAGCGGTTTCTGTAACGTGTTCGATCAGTGTGTGTACGTACGAAGCTTCATTATCATACCAAGCGAGCACTTTGACCAGATCGCCATCGACAACCTGTGTCATTCCAAGGTCTGCAATAGCCCCAAAGGGCGCCCCAATGATGTCAGAAGAGACTAGCGGTTCATCTGTGACAGCAAAGACTCTGCTCCAGCGAGGGTCTTTGGCCGCTTCCTTCAAAATGTTGTTCACTTCTTCTCGCGAAGTGGCTCGTCCTGCTAGGAAAGTAACATCTACAATTGATCCCACAGCGACCGGCACGCGGATCGAGATACCATCAAATTTACCTACCAAGTCTGGGTATGCGAGAGTTGTCGCGATGGCGGCACCAGTCGTAGAAGGTACGATGTTTTGTGCCGCCGCGCGACCCTCGCGCAAATCCTTCTTACTCGGGCCATCCACTAGTGATTGTGAAGCGGTGTAAGCATGTACGGTGTTGAGCAAAGCTTTTTTGATACCTAGCTTATCTTTCAAGATACCGATAAGTGGTGAGGCGGCATTGGTCGTACAAGAGGCATTCGAGGTAATGTCACAAGTGCCAAACTTTTCTTCATTGGCTCCAATCAAAATTGTCGCTCCGGTGACTCCGGCAGAAGCAGGATCATCTTTTACAGGTGCGGTAATAACCACTTTCTTAGCACCGGCAGTCAAGTGAGCTTTTGCCTTTTCGTAGCTCGTAAAAACGCCGGTTGATTCTACTACTACATCAATACCCAATTTACCCCAAGGCAAATTGGCCGGATCTTTTTCACTAGTAAGGGTGATATTACGACCGTTTACCTTAAGCTGACCGTCTTGATGTTCGATTGGAAACGGAGCATGTCCATAAGCGGTATCGTAGCGAAGTAGATAAGCTAAACTTTCTGGTGAACCTAAGTCATTTACCGCTACAATTTCAAAATCCTTACGGCCTTCTGCCATACGAAAAAAAGTCCGTCCGATACGGCCAAAGCCGTTGATTGCCACCTTTATCATGGGCTAATTATAGCAATCAAAAGTGCGTCATCTGAACGAAGCGGTGGACAAAGGAGTTAGAAGTAGCGCGGCAACTGTGGCTTCGAGTACTCGATTTCAATATCATCAAAACGTGAAAGCTGTGAGACCAAGATTGAGCCCTGTTTGACTGATTCTAAGACCGCCAAAAACCCCACAATTAATCCGTGTTTTTCTTCCTCCCCCGCCACTAGTTCACTGAAGCGGAGTTTTAATTGCTTTTCGATACGTTGGTGCAGTCGATCAATCATTTCTTCAAGCGAAACCACTTTTTTTATTTGCACTCGTGGCTTGATTTCTTTGATCGGCAATTCGCTGATCACGCGCGACATTGCATTGCGCAATTCGTCACTGGTGCAAAATTGATCAGGTAAAAAAATCGCTGTGGTGTCAGGGATGTATTGCCGTTCGTGACTCACCTTTACACCAAAGGCGGCGCGTACTACTTCGCCAGCGGTGCGGTAAATCTGATAAAGACGCAGACGTTCCTCGAGTTCTTCGATACTGTGCTCTTCTTCCTCCGATAGCTCAAATACCGGCAAAAGGGATTTTGACTTAATGAGAAGCAGAGTGGCCGCGAGCGCCACGAAGTTGGCTGTGCCGGGGAGAGACATCTCCTGCATCTCTGAAACCCGCGCCATAAACTCATCGGTCACTGTTGCTAGTGAGATGTCGTTGATGAGAAGTTTGCGCTTTTCTACGAGCTCCAAGAGGAGCTCAAGCGGCCCTTCAAACACTTCGGTTTTTATGGAGAAGTCGATGGTCACACTATGATTTTATCATTGTTCAGGGGCAAAATAACCCCCCTTTATCATATGATCGGTCAGCACTTCGTTAAATCGCTTAATATAAGGAAAATCCTTAACGTATTTGTCTTTGATACTTTTACTTTGCGAGAGTGTTACTCCTGTTCCAAAGCATATCTTTTTTCCGTTATCGTTGATTAAGTGGAACAAAGGTTCAATTTTATCAATCGCTCTGGTAAATCTAGCTTCTATCGTGGCTTGCTCGTCGTACTGGTTTAAAAGATCGTTGACTTTATTTTGAATTGAAAGCGGTAATGACCCCACTACTTTTTGTTGAGTCGCTTTTTCATTCTCTCTGTCCGACTGCGTTTTTAGGTAACCAATCCGATCGCCGGTCAAAATTTCGTCTATGTCGTGATAAAGAGCAGTCTTAAAGATTTTTTCACTATCCCACACACCTGTTTGTTCAAGTGGTAAAAAGTAATCAATCAAAACCATCATTCCATAGACGTGTTCAGCCACGGACTCTGTATCAATCACCTCTTCTCTAGTGTGATGATAACGAATAACCTTCTTCATTTTGAACAGCTCCTGCAACTTCAGAAGTTCGCCCATAACGAAGCTGTCATCCTCCCGTATTCTTTTTTGCGTTTCTTCGATAGTCATACCCTGCTAGTAGGTTTCAAGGAATTTAATGAGAAGACGGACTGGTTCACCGGTTGAGCCTTTGGCTAGTTTGTCGTGCGGAGCGGCGTCCATTCTAGGCGCGATGTCCAAGTGTGCCCACGGTATGCCCTTTGGTGCGAAGAAAGAAAGAAAAGCCGCACCTTCGATTGCCCCACCAAACTTACTGAAGCTTGGTTGAATATTGACTACATCGGCTCGAGTCTCGGTAAGTGGTTTTTTGAATTCATCCCAAAGCGGTAGAGGCCACACGTAATCGCCGGTCTCTTCACCAAGGCGTGGCAAAGTCTCCCGCAAGGTGTCGTTGGTAGTCATTACGGCGCTTGCCTGCTGACCGAGGGCCACCATTGCCGCTCCGGTTAATGTTGCTACATCAATGATCGCTCGTGGCGAAAACTTATTAGCATATGACATAGCGTCGGCCAAAATGAGTCGGCCTTCGGCGTCGGTGTGAAGCACCTCGATAGTTTTACCCGAATGAGACTTGATGATGTCGCCGGCACGCATCGACTTTTCTGAGACAGCGTTTTCTGCCACTGGCACAAGTGCTACCACATTTTTCTTAAGTCCTAGTTTTGCGGCCGCCACTATGGCTGCGGCGACTGAAGAACCGCCAGACATATCCATATGCATGTCGTGCATTCCGCCTGACGGTTTGATGTTGAGACCACCAGTGTCGTAAGTAACACCTTTACCGATTAGAACGATCGGTTTTTCCTTCGGCTTGCCGCCTTTGTATTCCATTATCACAAAGCGCGGCATATCGTCGGCACCTTTTCCAACTGCCCATAGAGCATGAAGGCCTTCTTTCTTGATCTGCTTTTCGTCAAAGACAGTGACTTTGATCTTGGTGCCTTTGGCCAACTTCTTGATGCTTTCACCAAACAGGCGCGGTGTCATGTCGTCCCCTGGAGTATTGGCGATATCGCGCGCTTGGTTGACGTGTTCGCCGATCAGAATGCCTCGCTTTAAGGCGCTCTGTTGGCCGGAAGCTTCGCTTCCGGCCAACACCACCTCTTTTAACTCATTTTTCTTGTTCCCTGTTTTATAAGTGTGGAATTCGTAATTGGCTATCAGAACATTTTCCGCTATCGTCTGCCAAAACCAGTCACCTCCAAAACCTTTCAATCGAATGAAAGGTTTTGGATCTATCGTCCAGAATAGTTTTTCGATTTTGTGGGACTTAGCTGTTCGAATGATGTTTCGTATTAACGCTATAAATTTCCGGTTGTTGATTTCGGAAAGTTTGCCAGCAGGGAAACGCAATTCAGTTTGTCCGCTTTTTGTTTCGACAAAGCGATGACCGCTTTTCTCATCGGTCAATATCACTGTGACGTAATCCTTAGCTGCGGTTTCGCTTTTACTCGTTTTTACTATCATCAGTTTCAGTTTTACTTAGCAAGGTGTCGATGCGGTTTATGTCACGAGGGAAAAGAGTTGCCTCTTTTACGTTTGTAACGCCACAGAATTTAGCCGTGAGACGTTCTAGACCCATGCCCCAACCTCCATGTGGTGGAATACCAAATTCAAAGGCCTGTAAATAGAAAGCAAACTTCGTTGGATCAAGGCCCTTGGCAGTAGCCTTGGCTTTCAAGGTTTCAAGGTCATGTACGCGTTGCCCACCTGTCGTTATTTCTACACCACGGAAAAGGAGGTCAAAGCTTTTTGTGAAGCCAAGGTCGTCTGGATCTTCCATCGTGTAAAACGGACGCTTCGAGACAGGATAGTGAGTAATAAAGATAAAGTCACTGCCGAGTTCTTTTTGCGAATACTCACACAACCAGCGTTCGTCTTCTGGTTCGAGGTCTGGTTCGTTAGTCTTATCAATGCCAGTGCGTTCTTTAATGAGCTGTTGAGCCTCACGAAGCTTCATATGAGGAAACGAGTCTCCTTCAGGTATGAGCGGCAATGCAATCTCAAGCACAGTAAGATCATCCTGATGGTACTTGCCCAAGTAGTCAGTCAGGTAGCGCATCAAACCGGTTTCAATTCGCATTAGGTCAGTGTGATCTTTAATGAATCCAACTTCTGCGTCGAGCGAAGTGTACTCACTTAAGTGGCGAGTCGTAGCGCTCTTCTCAGCTCGGAAAGCAGTCGCTAATGAGAACACTCGCTCAAATACACCAACCATAATTTGTTTATAGAGTTGAGGACTAGTCGCCAAGAAGGCATCTCTATCGTTGAAGTAGCCAACCTTAAACACTTCAGAACCACCTTCTGCGTCGCCACCTACTAGCTTTGGTGCTTGAAATTCAGTAAATCCTTCTTGACGCAAATATTCACCATAACAACGAGTAATGGCAGCTTGAATACGAAAGATGGCACGTTCGTGCTTGCGACGTAGTGTAAGAGGCCGGTTGTCCAGCAAGACTTCCAAACTAAGTTCAGCGTCAAGATCAAATGGGAGAGCATCGGCTTTGTTTAGTATTTCGATACTGGTGATCTCGAGTTCAATATCACCGTTTTGAACTTTGGCATTGACCATTTTTTCCGGTCGTTGATTAACGACGCCATTCACTATGACGGCGCTTTCTGGAGAAGCCAACTTGGCAACCTCCAGCACTTCTGGCTTGCCAAATACAACACCTTGCACTACTCCAGTGCGGTCACGAAAATCAAAGAAGGCCATTTTGCCCTGGTCTCGTCTTACATCGACTATGGCATTAATACAGACTTCACTACCAACTTTTTCTTTCAGTTCTTTAATTAGTGTTCTTTGCATAGTTTTTGTCGCTGCGAAAACAGAAATCCTCGCAACAAATTTAATTGTTGCGAGGACGCTGAAGGAGAATCTTCCGCGCGGTGCCACCTCGCTTCTCGAGCTTAGCTCGAGCACTCTATGCGATTGTTAATAGTAACCTCCGCGGTTGTCAGCCACATCGTTGGTTATCCGAATATTAGCATTTGTCCTAGATAATGCCAATTTTCTGACGAACCTGAACCATCTTAGTAGCTGCCTCGGCGCGGGCGGCTTCGCCGCCCGCCTTCAACACCTCCGCCACCATCTCATCGGTAATACTCTCACGCTTCTCTCGCATTGGACCAACTAATGCTTCAACGTCACTAAGTAGAGCTTCTTTTAAGTTTTTATACTTACCCTTGTTTTCTTCGTAAATTTTTTCTAGTTCGTCCTCACTTCTGAGGAGTTTGTGGATAGCATAAACATTTTCTGGGCGGTCGCCAGTGGAGTCAGTGACTATTCCCATTACGGCCTTTTGTACTTCTTCTTTTGTACCAAAAAGTGGGATGGTGTTTTTGTAGCTCTTCGACATCTTTTGACCATCTGTGCCTGGCACAGTGCCGACACCCGCTACTATCTTTTCAGTAGGCTCCTTGAATAAGTCTCCGTAAGCCACGTTAAATTTCTTGGCGGCTTCGCGAGCATACTCAACGTGTTGTTGTTGATCGCGACCAACGGGAACAATGTCGGTATCGTAAAGCAAAATATCAGCTGCCATTAGCATTGGGTAGTTGAACAAACCGGCATTAGCCTCCAATCCTTTTGCTACCTTATCTTTGTAGGCGTGGGCTAGTTCGAGATATTTCACAGGTATCAGACATTCAAAAATCCAAGCTAGTTCAGTATGTTCTGGTACGTCTGATTGTTTGAAAATAACTGCCTTTTTTGGATCGACGCCAGCGGCGAGGTAATCCTTCACTACGTCAATGGTGTTGCGACGAAGTAGGTCACTGTTTTTAAGAGTGGTGAGAGAGTGATAGTTGGCGACCATTAAGTGACTATCGTATTCCTCGTACGTATCAACAAAAGGTTTTAAAGCCCCGAAGTAATTACCGATATGTAATGCGCCCGAGGGTTGGAGTCCAGTGAATAACCGCTTTTTAGACATTTTTTAATATTAACAAATGAACTCCTTTAAAGAAAGAAAAGTACTACGAGTGGCAATATAAGCCACAAAAAAGCTAATTTTTCAGACAGTAAGAATTCTGGGAGCGGAGTGCCGGTCGGTATGACGGCATCGACTGGCAAAAAGTGAGTACTGAGTGTCAGTACCAAAACTGTGAAAAGGCCGGCGAGGAGAAGTTTTTTACCAATGGTTTCAAAAGCACTTTCTAGGTATTCTCGTGGCATCAGACGACTAAATAATAAAGCCGATATTATCGTAAATCCAACAAATACCACCAGTGCGATAGCAGCAGAAGCGCTTTTGCCAGCGGCATTTTCGGTCAGCGTTTCTAAGTAAGGAAAATTGGTGTATAGAAAAAGTCCAAGATAGGCACCCATCATTACATTAATAAGCGCTTGTCGGCCTTTGGCCATTGCTAAGGCAAGACCAAGAACAAAAGCACCAAGCAAAAAGAACCAGCCGTTTAATATAGAAAGAATGACGTCAAAATCCATAATGACAATTGTACAATTGTAAGTACATTCTCGAAGTGGTGCTAGGTGGATAGAAAACGCGGCGTGGCCATTGGCCACGCCGCGTTTTCTATATTTTAAATTCCTTCTTCTCGCAATTCCTCCACTAGCTTCTGTGCTTTCCGTGAAAGTTTTTGTGGTAACGCAATGTCGATCTTTACCAAGAAGTCACCGCGAGCATTGCCACGCCCAGTCGGGACACCCTTGCCTTTGATGCGCAAAGACTCACCTTGCTTCACACCGATCGGTACATTGATATCGATCGGGCCGTCTAAGGTTTCAACTTGATATGTTGCACCAAGTAGAGCGTCAGTCAGTTTGATAGAAAGGTCGCGCACTAGATCGCTGCCATTTCGACGGATATGTCGTTCGGCACGAACATGTAGCTTGATGTATAGGTCACCGGTTTGGCCGCCCTGAATTGCTTCGCCGCGTCCTGTCATACGGATCACTTCGCCGTTTTCGATTCCAGCTGGGACCTTGATAGCGATCTCTTCACTCTTCTTCAACACACCATGACCATGACATTGCTTGCACTTCTCCTTAGGTACTTGGCCGCGGCCTAGACAAGCTGAACACTCACGGACGGTAGTGAAGCTACCGAGCATGCTAGAACGTGTCTCACGCAAACGACCCTGACCATTACAGGTGGCGCAAGCAGTCATTTCTGTATTTGGTTCTCCGCCGCTTCCTTTACAAGTGTCGCAAACAGAATTCTTAGCCAGTACTACTACTCGTTCTATACCAAAGACAGCTTCTTCGAGAGAGAGCTCAAGATCAATAGAGATGTCATTACCACGACGTGCACGTGGTCGGCCAAAGCCGCCAAATATATCGCCGAAGTTTTCAAAGATATCTCCAAAGTCGAACTGAGCACCGCCCTGTGCGAAGCCGCTCATGTTGCTCCAGTCGAAACCGCCAGCACCAGCATTATTACCACCAAAGGCACGTCCGTAATTGTCGTATTCAGTGCGCTTTTTTTCGTCGCCCAAAACAGCATAAGCCTCGCTTACTTCTTTGAACTTGGATTCATCACCAGTTTTTTTATCTGGATGATACTGTGCGGCTAGCTTTCGAAAAGCTTTTTTGATGTCATCTTTGCTCGCACCTTGTTCAATGCCGAGTATCTTGTAGTAATCCTTCATAGTTTGCTTTTAGCTACAGGCTGTTACAGGCGCGGTGGCTACGCCACCGCGCACCCCTTACTTGCTCTCCTCCTCTGGCGGTTTCTCTTCTGTCTTCCCTTCTTCTTCCTTATTTTGCATCGCTTCGCCGATCTTGGAAAGGGCGGCCGAAAGAGCCTCAGTTTTGGCCTTTATTTCATCAAGCGCGTCCTGATCCTTTACTCCGCGCAAGTCGGTGATCTTACCTTCGATCTCAGCCTTCACTTCAGCGGCGACCTTATCAGCGTGATCCTTGAGTGCCTTCTCGGCGGTGTAGATCATTTGGTCAGCCAAGTTGCGTGCTTCAACTATCTGCTTCTTCTTCTCGTCTTCGGCGCTGTGTGCCTCAGCGTCTTTCTTCATGCGCTCGATATCTTCTGTGGTTAGCCCAGAGCTAGCTTCGATACGGATCGACTGCTCCTTGTTAGTGGATTTATCTTTAGCAGTTACGTTAAGAACGCCGTTACTATCAACATCGAAGGTTACTTCAACCTGTGGTACGCCGCGTGGCGCTGGTGGAATACCATCGAGAATAAAGCGGCCGAGTGGTTTGTTGTCTGCCGCCAAAGCTCGTTCGCCTTGCACGATGTGAATTTCAGTCGAGGTCTGGTTATCGGCCGCGGTGGAGAACACTTGTGTCTTGCGAGTTGGAATGTGGGTGTTTTTTTCAATCAGTTTAGTATTTACACCACCCATAGTCTCGATACCTAGAGAGAGTGGAATAACATCGACAAGTGTGATGTCCTGTACGTCTCCTTGGAAGATACCAGCTTGAATAGCGGCACCGAGCGCCACCACTTCGTCTGGGTTGATTGATTTGTTTGGCTCTTTGCCAAAGTACTCCTTTACGCTCTCAACAATCTTTGGCATGCGAGTCTGTCCGCCGACCATAATGATTTCGTCGATCTCATCTTTCTTAAATGGAGAAGCTTCGAGTGCGCGCTTGGTTATCTCCATCGCACGATCAATATATTCGCTAGCTAGCTCCTCGAGCTTGGCGCGAGTTATCTTGACCATCATGTGCTTAGGGCCCTCTGCTCCAGAAGTGATGAAGGGAATGTTGATCTCTGTTTCCAGACTTGAAGACAGTTCCAACTTGGCTTTTTCTGCAGCTTCGTCTAGTCGCTGGAGAGCAAGTTTGTCTGAAGCAAGATCAATACCCTCGTCTTTCTTAAATTCAGCAATCAGCCAACGTACGATCCCCTGATCGATATCGCGTCCTCCCATATGAGCGTCACCATCTGTGGATTTAACTTCAACGACATCGTCACCCACTTCAAGTACAGTTACGTCGAAAGTACCGCCGCCGAAGTCGAAGACAACTAGCTTCTCGTCCTTCTTCTTATTAAATCCATAGGCCAGAGCGGCGGCGGTCGGTTCATTGATGATACGTCGCACTTCAAGACCAGCGATCTTACCAGCGTCTTGAGTAGCCTTGCGTTGTGAGTCGTTGAAGTAGGCTGGCACTGTAATGACAGCCTCAGTAATCTTTTCTCCAAGCTTAGCTTCGGCATCAGCCTTTAGCTTCGAAAGAATCATCGCCGAGACTTCCTCTGGACGATAATCTTTCTCACCCATCTTCACAACCACACCACCTTGTTGCCCTTCTTTTACTTCATAAGGCACGATCGCCTTGTCTTTCTGTACGGCCTCCTCCTTGAAGGCGTGCCCCATAAAGCGCTTGATGCCGTAAATAGTGCTGAAAGGGTTAGTAACAGCCTGACGCTTAGCGATCTGTCCAACTAGACGTTCGTTTGTCTTTGAAATAGCTACTACTGAAGGGGTGGTACGTCCTCCTTCTGCGTTTTCAATAATCTTAGGTTCACCAGCTTCAATAAAAGCAATTGCTGAGTTAGTTGTTCCAAGGTCAATTCCCAAAATTTTTGCCATAGTTTTATATTAGGTTTAAGGGATTAAAATTACTTGCCGACAGCAACCTTAGCAGGGCGAATGATAGTCTCTCCGAGTTTGTATCCTTTCTGTAATACCGCCGCTACGTTGTTTCCGTCGCCATTTTGAGCGATCGCTTCGTGCTGATATGGGTCAAATGGAAGTCCTTGCGGATCAATCTCATCGACACCATAACTCTTCAGTATGGAGGAAAGCTGACCTTCTATACCACGGATACCTTTTTGCAGGTTGGCTGGCAAATCTGCGAAGCCTTTGTCTTGAAGTGCCATTCCGAAACTGTCACAAAGCGGCAACAAGCGCTCAATATGATCGATCTTTGCTCGTTCGCGGTCTCGTATTCTTTCATCATCCAAACGCTTGCGAGCATTGAGGAAATCAGCCCGTTGGCGCTGCAATTCCTCAAGAGCAGCCATCTTGTCCTTATCGCACTGTCGCAGCTTCTCCTTCAGTTTCTTCAGTTTATCCTGACTCAATTCTTCAATTCCATCTTCGTCGATTTCGTCAGCATAATCCTCTGCTATTTCATCCAATTCGATATCATTATCGGTATCTTTGCCGAACTTTTCCTCCATAACTTACACATTATAAAGAAATAAAATCGTTGTGTCAAAACAGGGTCATCTGCTATGATCGTCGTCAGTATCTTAACCTTATAGAAAGGGGTACCTCATGCGAAAGAGAAAGGCTACACAAGTGCCACCTGCTCTTCCAAAAGAGGTGGCGGAGATTGTTCGTTTTGTCAGACACACGAATGAGTTTGGAAATGTTATGCGTCTCATTTGGCGACCCGGCAGTCCTGATGGTGAAGCAGGGCGTGAGCGCAATGACTCCCATACCTGTCAGCTGATGGATGTTGTTTGGTTTGTTCAACAGCGTTTCCTCCCACATCTTGACCTTCTTAAGGTGTGGAAATATGCAATGGTGCATGATAAGCCAGAAACATATGCCGGCGACACTCCAGCTTTCCCAGACAAGAACGGGGCTTATGTCGCCCTCGATCGAAACGGAAAGAAAGAGCGAGAAAGAATCGCTACGCTACAACTAAAGAAAGAGTGGGGCGAATCATTTCCGGATTTCCTGTCTTGTCTTGAGGATTATGAACGACAGAATGACGAGGAGAGCCGGTTCGTGTACGCGCTCGACAAGTTCCTGTCCGACCTCAACATCTACGAGGACAATGGCCGAACCAATCTACAACTTGGCATCACTCGGGACGAACAAAGAGCTTACAAAAGGCCTAGGATAGCTCAACATCCATTTGTTCTTGAACTTTATGACCAGTGGATGGCTTGTTGTGAAAAAGAACCAGATCTGTTCTTTTCATCAACCGAAATACCAAAAGTCGCCGAGTAATCGGCGGCTTTTTATGAATCATTATTTATGCTTATACATCAAAAAGCTCCTTGAGGGGCTTTTCTTTTATCGCTTCGCCATCAAGTCGCTAAGTATAATTGTTCGCAACGCTCCAATTCTACTAAGCGCTTGCAGGCCCGCCTCGCGGTGTTTTTGTAACAGGACAATAGTTACAAAAACACAACGCTCCGACCGTCAAAACTAAAAAGAGCTCCGAAGGGAGCTCTTTTCTTAACGTTTTGACCACTGTGGGGCGCGGCGGGCTTTGCGGAGACCGAACTTCTTTCGTTCAACGGCGCGAGGGTCACGCATAAGGTGTCCACTCTTCTTCAAAAGACCGCGACGAGTGCTCTTCTCAGCAAGTAGAGCGCGAGCGATACCGAGCTTGATAGCATCAGCCTGTGCGGAAAGACCGCTACCGAAAACCTTTACCGTGATGGTGTAGTCACTGGCATCGAGCTTGTCGATCAAAAGTGGTGACATTGCAGCATCAACGTGTGACTTGTGCTTGAAGTACTCCTCAATCTTCTTGTCATTTACAACTACCGTAGTTGCAGTAGCTGGAGTAAGGCGAACACGAGCGCTCGCAGTCTTGCGGCGGCCGATGCCTTCGTTGTATCTGGTTTTAGTAGCAGTTGTCATAATTAATCTTTGATCTTGAGGTTCTTGAGCGCTGGCTTGCGAAGCTTGTTCTTAGCGAGCATGCCGTTAATAGTGCGGCGCAATACTTCACCGATGCCAAGGCGTTTAGCTAGATGGTCGAGAGTCTCAGTACGAAGGCCACCCGGGTAACCAGAGTAGCTCTGGTAACCTTCTTCCTTTCGATGTTCAGGAATGTCGAGCTTAGAAGCGTTTTCGATTGTGACGGTAACATCAGCCAATACATTAGGCATGAAGCTTGGATCGTTCTTGCCACGCAAAACTGCAGCCGCTTCGGTAGCAACACGGCCGAGGCGCTTACCAGAAGCGTCGATAGTGTATTCCTTTTTGTTGTTTTCCGTTGTCATAATTATACAAACTCGATTACGGATTCTTCTCGGCCGGCTTTGGTGAGACCCAACTTGATAATGCGGGTGTAGCCGCCTTTGCGCTCTGCAAAGCGTGGTGCTAGCTCATCAAAGAGCTTTCGCATCACTTGTGCGCGAGGCTCCCCAAGGCTGGTGGCCGCAAGACGACGAGCGCTTACTGTACCGCTCTTGCCATAAGAAACAAGACGCTCTGCGAATGGACGAAGTTCTTTAGCCTTAGCTGAAGTGGTTTTGATCTTACCCTTTACGATAAGGTCGGCCGCCAAGCCGCGCAAAAGAGCAGTACGTCCGCGACGGGTTCGGCTGAGCTTTCTAGTTTTTACGGAGTGATTCATATAAATTGATCGGTCAAATTAGGTCTCTTACTCGGCGAGCTTGAGGCTCATTCGCTCCAAGAGTTCGACGATTTCATCGAGTCCTTTTGGACCAATACCATCGAGCGCTAGGATATCATCTTTTTTCTTACGGACAAGGCCGCCGATGGTGCGGATCGAAGCGTCTTCGAGAGCACCAAGGGTGCGCGCTGATAGATCGAGGGTCTCGATACGGGTCTTGAGAACGTCTTGGTCAACAGCTTCTAGCTTCTCTACTTCTTTTTCTTCAGCCTTTTGAGCTGGCTCAGTGTCCTTGAAACCGGTGATAGCCTTGAGCTGGTGGATCATGATTTCGATCGACTTCTCGATAGCCTCACGTGGAGTCAAAGTACCATCTGTCTCAACGAAGAGACGAAGACGGTTGTAGTCAGTACGCTCACCAACACGCATGTTTTCTACTTCGTAGTTGGCACGACGGATAGGTGTGAATACGGCATCAAGTGCGATAGCGCCGATGTCCATCTTCTCCTTCTGATGTGCCTCACGTGCTACATAGCCAAGGCCACGGCTTACGGTCATTTCGATATCTAGAGAAACACCCTTACCAGTCACTTCTGCAATTGGTTGTTCTGGATTTAGAATCTCGATCTGACTTGGGGCGTCGATGTCTTTAGCAGTAACTACACCAAGCTTGTTGGTCTTCAAACGCATTGTTACTGGTTCTTCGCTATGAAGAGCAAGACGAATACGCTTGATGTGGAGAAGGATGTTGATGACATCTTCCTTAACACCGTCGATAGTATCAAACTCATGCTTTACACCGTCGATCTTCACGTGAGTAACAGCCGCTCCTGGTAGAGAAGATAGGATGATGCGACGGAGAGAGTTACCAAGAGTGTGTCCGTAGCCAGGATAAAGACCATCGATCTCAAAGATCCCTTGGAACTCTTCTTCCTTCACAGCGCGAGGCTTGGATGGAAGTGTGACGTTGGTTTCTAGCATAGTTTTAATTATTTAACGGCTAATTAAATGGGCCAATTACTAGCGGCTGTAAAATTCCAGCACCTGTTCTGGATCAAACAGAGTTTCAGAAGGTTCATAGGTCGCTGCTCCCAACACACTGCCCTCTAGCTTGGTAGGATCGAATTTCAGCCAATTAGGTACTCCAGTAGTGGTCTTTTCCTCTCCTCCAGTAAAGAGTCCTGAACTGCGGCTACCATCACGTACGGAGATTATATCGCCAACCTTGACCTGATGAGAAGGGATAGTGAACTTCTTACCATTCACCTTGAAGTGGCCGTGAGAGACCATCTGGCGAGACATACGACGAGTCTTAGCAAAACCAAGACGATAAGCAACGTTATCAAGACGTGCTTCAAGACGACCCATCAAAAATACTGTTGGATGAGCGCTCTTAAGTACTGCTTCATCCACATACTTGCGGAGTTGCTTCTCGGTAATACCGTAAGAAAAACGCATCTTCTGCTTTTCGATAAGCTGACGTTTGAAGTCACTCATTTGAGCTGGGCGGCCTTTTCGTACTCGGCCAACGCGGGCAGCGGAAAGAGCAAACTTTGCAGTTTGTGTCTTTTCAAAGATTGGTGCGCCTAGACGCTTGGCAATTTTATATTTTGGACCAATTTTCATAAATAAAAACTTTAGACGCGACGTGGCTTCTTAGCTCGCGGACCGTTGTGCGGCACCGGAGTCATATCGATGATCTTACTAATAGCGATACCCTTGCCGGAAAAAGCACGGAGAGCAGACTCACGACCGGCACCGATACCACGAATGATCACTTCTGCATCACGCATACCCATTTGGCTGGCCTTCTCACCGATAATCTCACCTACCTTAGCGGCGGCGAAAGGAGTTGACTTACGAGAACCCTTGAAGCCCATAGCTCCACTTGAGGCGGCGATAAGGCTGTTACCGTTGGTGTCAGCTAGCGTAACGATAGTGTTATTGAAAGTAGCTAGGATGTTGAGGCGACCAGAAGCAACCTTCTTCTTTGGGACACGGTTAAGAGCTCGTGACGTTCCCGCCACATCTGATCCCCCACCTTTTTTTATGATTCGTTTCTTACCCATAGGAATTTCTTGAATGAAGTTTAAACTTTTGGATTTGGATACAGATGACTTCGGTTGGAGGAAATTTTATGAGAGAGGTGTAGATAGACCTACATCGACTGAATAAAATTTCTGAAACCAAGGCATATGTGCCAAATCCGGAAGTTTTAAGTTTTTTCGAGCTTACGACGTCCAGATCCCATAGTCTTCTTAACTCCCTTCAGGGTGCGGGCGTTGGTCTTGGTACGCTGGCCGCGTGCTGGTAGGCGCTTTTGATGGCGACTACCGCGGTACGAGCCGATGTCCTTAAGACGCTTAATGTCAGAGGACACTTGGCGCTTAAGTTCACCTTCAATAGTAAATGACTCGACTTTCTCGCGAATAGCATTTTCCTGCTCAGGCGACATATCGGCAGGCTTGGCAGCTCCGTCGATCTTAAGCTCAGCAAGAATAACTTTGGCGCGTGTAAGCCCAATACCGTAAACGGCTGTCAGTCCGAAAGACAAATGCTTGTTATCGGGGATGTTGATACCAGAAATTCTCATAGATTAACCCTGTCTTTGCTTATGTCGTGGCTTCTTCTTGTTGATTACGTAAATCTTGCCACGACGACGAACGATAATATCGTCCGGACTGCGCTTTTTAATCGATGACTTAACTTTCATAAATTCCTCTTTCGTAGTTGATTTAAAGACGTTTGGTGATTCGACCCTTGCCGCCGTATTGATCGAGCACAATAGCGACTCGATCGCCGACTAGGACACGAATCCTAAACTTTCGCATCTTGCCAGCAAGAAAGGTCAAGATGGTTTGATTGCTGTCATCAAGTACGACCCGAAAGAGCGCATTTGGTAGCGCCTCCTCCACTGTTCCGTAGACGAGGTTTTCCTTTTGTGTTTCGGACATCAAACGGGGGAAAGTTTAGCAGATACTTTATAATACGTCAATACTCTCTATTGACCGACCGACTCGATAATCGTGATATCGGCAGAATCATCCGGGAAACTGCGGGCCCAGAATGGTCTAATTGTAGCCGTTGCCTTCTCAATGGCTGGATAGCCGCCAAGAACGGTGTTAATGGCGGTTTTAGGCGCTCCAGCTAGATCCTTCTTTAGCTGTTCTGCGTCGTAAACCCAGATAAGACGTGGCTTTCCAGTTAGACGGAAGCTGATCGACTCCTTAGAGGCGAGGTCTGATTCTAACATAGCTTGATCAACATACTCAAAACTAAGTGCGCCAACGTTCTCAATCCGGACAGGCTCGTTTTCATAACCAGGGATTACACTCTTGGCAATGAAGGCAGCCAACAAGTCATCTTTGAATAGCGGTACCTTGAGCGAGACTTTTTCTTTTATCTTGACCTGACCCTCACCGACAGCTTCGCCTGGCAAAGTGGTGTAAGTGTAAGTGTAGCTTGACTGCAAGACACTAAAGCCGGCTGGCTTTTCTTTGTCCACTCTTTGTACTAGGGCTTCCTTAAGCTCGCCACGCAAGCTTCCGAGTGCAGTTTGCATTTCGTTGTCGTCCACGATGTAACGAGGGCCGTCGAAGCCACCGGCGATCGCAGACGCGTTTTCTGCATAAATAGCATTATAGAGATCGGTTAGATCATTTTCGCGGAACCCTGGCACGGAGAAGCGGGTACCAGCTGACAGGTTGTACTTAGGACCAGCTTCTTCAGCGAAGATCTTGGCTGTCACTGAACCAGGTACTGACTTCCCTTCGCTGTCTGTTGTCGCTCCCGGTACAACTGCAGATTCTGTGATACGGAAGACCGATCCGTCAGACGATTCAAAACGAGTGTTTTTGATAAGGCGCTCTTGTCCGGAGGTTGTCTTATAGATGGTGATTTCACCAGTGGCCTGCTCCGTAACCTGTTCTTGGCCAGTAGCAGTAACTTGGCGTTCGCCCTCAGCTTCGAAGGTGATGATTTCGTAGGCCAATTCACCGCCGGTCGCTTGTCGTTTTGCTTCGAGTGAAGCGTTGACGACCGGTTCACGCCAGCGTGGAAATACAGTGACCTTAGCCCCGCCAATAAAAGTGCTGATTACTACACCAATTGCAACTATCGCGAGGAATATGAATACAGCAACCCAGATGGGCTTCTTTCCTGATCCGCGGCTATTGCTACGCACACGCTCGACTACGGGTTCTTTGGGTAATACGCGTTCTGTCGTCTCATCCATCGGCATACTAGCGCGAGCCGGACGGCTCTGTCTCTTTGGCGGTTTTATATCTTGCAAATTCCACTTTTTATCCATATGTCTTTAATTATAACACTAAAGGCGTTAACGTCCTTTTTTGTGAAAAAGGAGGGCAGCAACGAGAAGCGGCGTGTCAGCCGTAAGCTCCTGGCTCCAGAGCTTGGGAGTTATGGGGTGGATGGTTGGTCGTTCTTTCCACAAATCGAGAGTAAGAAGACGATCTCGCAAAAAACGTTGATCGTCATTTTCGGCGTGCATAAAAATAGTAGTCGGAAGTTCATCGAGGTCGTTTCCCTGAAGTAGTTTTGTTAAAACGGTCTCGTAATCATTAAAGACATCATCAAGGAGTGCGCTTTTGGGAGCGGTCAATGAGCTCATCCCATCGACATCGTTGTCTCGAAAGAGGTGTTCAGCTTCACTTTCAGGTAGATTAAGAGACTGGGCGAGTTTGGTGATTATGTCATCGGTTCCATGCGGCGTGTGCGAGATATTGCGAATCTCACCATCTGCAACCACGCATAGCTCAGTTGCAGAGCCGGTTAAGTCGATCAAGCAGATATGATCTGTTGAATGAGGTAGGTCAGAAATGACACTAAGATAATTGCCGATTCTTGGTTCTATACTGAGTTCTGTGCCTGGTAAGAAGCGATCGTGCGCCGAGACTATTTCGTTGTAGATTGATGCCGGTAAAACAGAAATCAGCTGGTATAAATTTTGTCCGATCGGTAGCAAAGGCCCTGCTTTGGCCGAAAGACCAAGCTTTCTCTCAAATGAATCTGGCAAAAGGGCAGCACTTACCTGAGGAGAACGCTCTGCTTGATCCATTATGTCGGTGGTGATATCGACTGGAATTGTGCCCGAGAACTTAAGTCCACGCGCTACTGTCTCTGAGAGCGGCGCTGAAACAATTATTTTAAAAACCTCAGGATGAAGTTCAGGGAAATTCTGGAGGAGAAAGCGCATCCCATCCATTTCCATCGTTTTAATTGAAGTCCTAACTGCGCCTTGCAAACGTACCTCATTGCCACGTTCTAGGTGCCCGCGGGGAAAAGCCTCAAAATGAGACCAGATGACCTCTGGATAAGGTGCACCGACTTCCGATTTAACTAAAGCAAGGTGAATACCATCAAAGCTAATATCAGCCAACGCCATGGCGCGCACCACCGGCTTCCTCTTGGTCAAGGAAAACATACATAAAATTTTAAATGTAAACCGTGAATTGTTAAAAGGATAACTAAAGAGCGCCGGCGAAGCCGGCGCTCTTTATCCTATAAATACCTTCCATTACTCCAAAATAGCTTTGACTCGACGCACTCCCGCAGACGAGGACTCCTCTTTAACGATCTTGAAAGTGCCGGTGATGTCTTCAAGCTTTTCTACATGGGGGCCGCCGCAGAGTTCGCGTGAGAATACCTCCCCATTACGGCCAGTCATTGTGTATACCTTCACCTCATCTGGATAGCGATCCCAGAAACTACCTTCGATAGTTGGGTCGGACTCTGCAGTAGTTTTTTGAAGCATTTCGATAGTCACATCCCCGCCGGTCTTGATGGCAGAGTTTACAAACTCCTCGACTTTGTCGAGAGTGTCGCGCTCTACCCTGTCTCCATAAGTGAAGTCGAAGCGCAAACGCTCGCCCGTGATGTTTGAGCCGGCTTGGTGGATATCCTTTCCTAAGTATTTACGGAGACCAGCCAACATCAAGTGCGTAGCGGTATGATACTGCACCACTTTCTCGGAATGATCGGCTAGACCACCCTTAAACTTCTGTTCAGCACCGGAGCGTGAAAGTTCTTGGTGTTCAGTCATCTTGGCAGCAAAAGAATCACGATCGATAGAGAGTCCGCGACCTTTTACAATTTCTTCCGTAAGTTCAAAAGGGAAACCGTAAGTTGTAAAAAGGACAAAGGCGTCCTCACCGCTTATACTGTCTTTAGCAGAGAGTTTCTCCAGCTCTTTCAAGCCTTTTTCTAGCGTACGACGAAACTGTTCCTCCTCCCGTGCGATCGTGTCTATAATGTTGTCCTTTTTGTCGGACAAATTACGGTAGTGAGTCTCATAGGTGTGGATAACGCTTTCGGCTAAGTTTTTGAGCTCACCGGCCGGTACACCTAATTGGTCGGCATAGCGTACAGCGCGACGCAAGAGACGACGTACGAAGTAGCCTTGTTGATCGTTGGCTGGAAAGACTCCGTCACCGATCATAAACACCGCCCCTCTAATGTGGTCAGTGATGACACGAAAGGCTACTAGATCGTCATCGTATTTTTTTCCAGAAAGACTTTCGATTTGCTCAACCACTTTCCAAAGCAAATCAACTTTGAATACGTCAGGGTCGCTGTTCTCGGCGGCGGCGATACGCTCCAGACCACCACCAAAATCTACGTTGCTTTGTGGAAGCTTAGCAAACGAACCGTCTTCTTTCTTGATGTATTCAATAAAGACCGAGTTTCCTATCTCTAGAAATTGTCCGGAGTCGGAGTTTGGGTGTGGTTGTTTGTCTTTGAAATCTGGATGAGTGGCGTGTTCAGGGCCAAAGTCATAAAAAACCTCGCTATCTGGCCCGCCGATCTCGCCTATCGGCATTACCTCTGGCTTGCCGGAGCGGCTCCACCAGTTCTTGGCGGCATCGTAATAGAAGATACGTCCGCCCTGCATTCCTACATCGTAACCATCCTCCTCAGAACCAATATGAACAGCCTTGGCCTCAACACCTCTTTCAGCAAAAAGATCTTGCCAGATAGCGACTGATTCATCATCGCGGGGTATGCCAAGTGCTTCATCTCCGGCAAAGACGGTTACATAAATACGGCTTGGGTCGAGTTTTGCTTCATCAACAAGAAAGGTAAAGAACCAACGCAGTTGATCTTTCTTAAAGTAGTCTCCGAGTGACCAGTTGCCGAGCATCTCGAAGAAGGTGGTGTGGCGATTGTCGCCTACTTCCTCGATGTCGTTAGCGCGAAAACACTTCTGCGAGTCGGTAAGACGAGTGCCTTTTGGATGCTTCTCACCCATCAGGTATGGGATGAGTGGCTGCATGCCGCTTCCGGTAAAAAGTGTGGTCGGATCGTTCTCGGGTACGAGAGCTGATGAAGGAATGACCGCGTGGCCATTTTGCTCCATAAACTTTAAATATTTTTCACGTATTTCGTTGCCAGACATAGACGAAAATATAACATAAAATAAAACACCTGCGAGAGGTGTTTGGCCGCGACTATTTCTGACAGCTGTCAGAAATAGTCGCGGCCTTGGTGGTTTCAGGCGACTACAGGCATGCCGCCTGTGCGAAGAGTGTTGTATATGCCGATCAACTGTTTCGGAATCTGATCGGGAGCAATTGTTTCCTTGCTACAGCAAGGGTCAGGACGATCGCCCCTCAGCCACTGCCGAAGGACACTTGTTTGACCGGCAATGCGAGTGATGTAGTAGCGAGCATCGCCGACATCTGCAGACTTTTCAAAATCAACAACGTACGTCATCAGTTCCTCCTATATCTCACCGCTTGAAGCGATGACTGACTCAAGCAAACCACAAAAAACGGTTTAGCGCAACGTGTGGCGTCTGCTACTTAAACTTCTTCAACATTTGTTTGAAGGTGGCTATGTCTTTGGCTTGATTATCCAGAGCCTTGAGGAAAGTGTCTTCGCGCTTGGTATCGATGCCGATCGATTTGAATATATCTCCCACGCTAGCAGAACCACCAGCCGATAGGAATTGATCAATTTGTTCTACATAACTATGATCCGCTTTGTAGTGATTGGCCATTATGGTGCTCATCAAGATGCCGTAAGCATAGGAGTACACGTAAAAGCCGTAACGGAGATGCGGGATATAGACGTAACTGTAACCATCCTTTGGCTCAACCAGAACGCCTGCGCCAAGATAGGCCTTTAGATGCTTTTGCATACACTCTGCCATTTCCTTACTTTCCATGGCTCCTTTTTGTTCGATCGTATTGTGCATCTCAAGCTCACAGTCGAAGAATGCCACTTGTCTTTCGATAGTAGCGATGTCACGCGTTATACGATCGTGTAGTAAGGTCAACTTGTCTCGATCCGATACAGTGTTGAAAACGGCATCAAAAACCAAGTTTTCGAACAATGTACTGGCGGTCTCGGCAGTAATGATGGAGTGACCTTCATAGAACGAGGTCTGCTTCTTAGAGCGCTCAGCATGAATCGCATGACCCATTTCGTGGGCCAGTGTCTCTAGGGATTTGAAATTTGATACATGATTCAGAAAGACATGTGTCGGATGTCCAACATCGCTGGACATAAATGCCCCACCTCTCTTGCCTCCCTGTGAAAAGACATCGATCTGTCCGCGCTTCAGCATCGTATCAAAGACGACACCGTACTCTTCCTTTACGCTGTAAAAAACGTCACGGCAAATATCCACCGCTTCTTTAAACGAAATGTTTAGCTCACGTCCGATCGTTTCGTACTTTTGAACATAATGAAGCGCCGGTACTTTGTGATAGCTAGCCTTAAGCTTGTAGAATTCACGAGAAAGCTTGTAGCCACGCGTCCTGACGGCATGAGTCAGATTCTCGATGCTCTTTTCATCATCTTCATAAGCGAGCGCAGTGGCACTATACGGTTTCTTATAACCACGAAGCTCATCCTCGCCGCGAGCATCAAGAATAATCGCATTCATTTCGTGTTCCGCCATTTCTCCAACCTTTTCCATCTCGGTCATCAACTTGTCCCACAGCGCAATCTTGTCTTTGGTTTTCAAAAGCTCCAGTGTCTCAAGGGCGACTGGCAAATGAAGAGGTTTCCCTTTCCATACAATTTGCCGATTACTGATGATCTTTTCTACCGCGTCTGCCCACATTCCACTTGATTGGCGCGACTTGAGACGAATGATTTTTTCCTCCGCTTCAGAAAGGTGGTACTTGGCACCAAGCCAGAGTTGTTCAAGAAAATAATGAAAATGTGTCAGAGTTTCGTCGGCAAGATAGCGTTTTTGTAAGTCTGGTGGAGCCTTGCCTAGTTTCAAACTAAAAAAGAGAATCTGATCAGAAGCCTTGCGAAGACGTTTTGAAAGAAGAGAAAGTTGGCGGTTCGCATCGGCGTCGTTCACGTTTAGACTTTGACGCAAAGAAAAGTATCGTCCCGGGCGGCCGACCTCTGGTAGCCCTGCTAACTCCTCATACTCAGTAAGAGCCTGCTTCAGCGCGGTAGCAGAGGCCAGAAAATCACGCGCTGACCACTTTTTGGAAAAGTTTGTATAAGCAAGTTCCGCCGCTTTAATATCAACCTCGATTTGTGGATCTTTGCCACTTTTATAATAAAGGCCTTTAAGATCCCAGGTTTCTTTAATAACCGGAGTTTTCGGTAGTGTGCTTTTGGAGTGCCACTTAAAATTATCCTTACTTTTTGTTTTCTTGGCTTCGCTTAACATTACCTAAAAAGTTTTTATACTCCGTATAAACGTGATTGAACTCGCCGATTATAGCATTATCGAGTTGGCGGTTCAGCAAGTTGGAAAGGTCCTGATAACCTAGTGCTCGTTCTTCCAAAGAGCCGGGAAAATCTACCAAGAATCGGCTGTGGTCATCGTAATATTGTTCAACGATACAGCGCATATTGTGGATCTTGTCAGCCGCGGCGATCGTGAGCGCTTCTGTCGGCGCTTTTTTCAGTCCTGCTAGATACGCATCTTTCCGCTCTTTCCAAGTAAGGGCTTTGCCATCTTTCTCTTTTGGTTCGGTCAGCGCTACCACCAGATTGCGAACTTGCTCGCCAAAGTCTTCCTCAAGCTCGGCGGCAGTGTAAGAAGTATCCTCCAGTACATCGTGCAAAAAGGCAGCTATTACTATGTTTTCATCCTTCGTGTAGTCACGCACCATCCACGCCACAGCAAAAAGATGTGTTATGTAAGGAAGAGGTGGTACGCCACGCCTCACTTGATCTTTATGGAGCACTGTTGCGGCGCGTATCGCTTGCTCGATTCGGTAGGAGTACACGTTGGTGAAAATTTAAAGTTGTGGGCGGCCTTCGGCCGCCCACGCTAGAGTCAATTAGAACCCTTTCTTTCCCTTTGCTCCTCTTCTGTCATTTTTCTTCCCAATTCCAACTCTTCCCCAGCAAGATCATGTACCTCACCCTGCAGTTTGTGTAATTCGTCTTGGGTTTTCCCTTTTTCAGCCATCAAGTCATCAATTTTATCTTCAACACCACGGACCTCTTTTTCGACCTCTTTTATTTCTCCCTCTAATCTAGTTTTGTTACGTTCAATTTGCTCGATCTTTCTTTTCAGATCTTCCTTTGACATATACTTGCATTAATTTGTTTATTTGATTTTACCCTTCTTCGCCTCTAGGTGTAAAGCCAGCAGTTTTTTGCCAGTAGCCTCACGGTAAGGGCAGTATTCGCAAGACTCCCCAGTAGGCGGGATGGCTCGACTATCTAAGAGTTCCTTGATTTTGGCCAAAGTTGGCTCTATCCAATCAACTTTTGTTGGACAATCTACCAAAGTGGTCTCAAATGTAAGCTTGTCATCAAAGGCATTCTCTTCCTTCGAAGCATTGGCATAGACCAAGTAGCCCATTTCTTCTACTTCGAAACCGTTTTGTTCCAAGAGCCAACGATATACACCGAGCTGTCTTTGATATTGCTTTTCCCAAGGGCTATCACCGAGTTTTTCAATTCGACCGGTTTTTGAGGTGGCTTTGTAATCGACTATTATCAATTTCCCCTCCTTTGTCATCCATAGGTCGTCCACTCCTCCAGATACCACTAAGCTAGTTGGTTCATGACGATGTTCGATGCCGACGAAGGGATCGCGCCACTCGTCCATCTTGGCATGTTTAAAAGGCACAGCATCGACTTTGTAGCGGGTCATAATCGGATGTGCTGTACCAGCCTTGCGATGGATGTCGAATTCTTTTTTGAAAAGCTCATCGACTGCAATGTTGAGATTGAAAGAAGGCATCGAAGGCCGCTTGGTGCCAAGTTTGTTATCAAGATAAAAACAACGTGGACACTCAATAAACAAATCAATTTTAGAGCGAGACAAGCGCCATTTGGCACCACCGTAATTCCAGTCTGGAGAGCGGTCAGGATTGTATTTTTTATTAAATTCCATTACTGGATTCTAACAGAGTGCTTTGAATTTAAAAAAGGCCGGAGCGAAGCTCCGGCCTTTTTTCCTACAATCAGAACGCTACCTAGCTACAAAACTAGATACTTCGGCATCGACCTGAGCGTCGGTTGCTAGGTCAAAAACCTTATCGCCATTGTCAGAATAAAAGACTATAGCGTAAGTCTTTCCAGACACGGTAGGGCGAAGAAGGGTCACTTCAGTTGGTGTTAAGTTCTCTGCCTTGTTGAAGCGAGCGACTCCCAAGAGACCAGTCAACTGGCCACCTTCGTAATCACGGATTCCAACCCAACCAGCGTCAGCTGGAAAGGTGACGTTGCTAAGTGATACTTTCTTGTTTGTGGTTGGAACAACTTCAGTTTTATTTTCTGGCTGCTTTGTCACATCTTCATTTGGTGTATCGCTATTTTCCTCAGCCGTTTCAGGCACAGTGTTGCCATCGACGCGCTTTTCCTCACGGTCTGCTGGATTGGCAAAAATAAATACAAGTAGACCACCTATTAAAAGGCCAGCGATAAAAGCCACGATAGTCTTCTTGTTTTCCTCAGTCATTGTTTGTTCAGACATAATTTAAATCGTTCGGTAACTTGTAAATGCGGCCTATTATACCGTCATTTAGTCTGCTTTAGACAGTTGACGTGCCTCAGAAATTAATGCTTCTAGTTTACCTTGTGACAGTCCAAGCTCACTGAGTGTATCGGTCTTATGAAGCACATCCGACGTGACGATTAGGCCAGCGTTCAGAAACTGCATTTTTTGAGCCGCCGAAAGGCTAGTTAGTACGGTAATCGGGAATAATCCGGTTTTATCAATGAGGGAGTAGAGATTGTCCTCCTTGGGATAGTCCCAGGCCATAAGATCAACCCCCACGCAATTCGCATACTTGATCGCCGCCGCCGTAAATTTGGTATTGGTGATGATCTTAAGATTCTTTATTCCGCAGACGTCAGCCGAGCAGATCTTTCGATCTGACAAATCTAGCAAACGAGCGTAGGAATACATTGCGACCTGCAAATCAGACTTGATTCCTGGGCGAGCGTGAAATTTCGCTTCAGCAATAAAACTATGATCAGCACGATAAGCCGCTAAGTCGATTTCATGCAAAGCACACTTGCCTTTTAGAGTAATGCCAACCGATGTTTTGTAACCTTGTGTTTCAAATAACCGGCCGAGAAATGTCTCAAAAGGAAAACCGGTTGGCCCCAAGTTGAAGAGTGCGCGACGAAGTGCATAGCGGGCTACCACTTCGGTCTTGGTGCCGCGCAATATTGAAAAGGCATGCCGGTAAATTTCTTGCGTTCGCATTCCATCGTGTGCGGATTTTTCAACATCACTCACGATCGCTTCGATCGCGTCGTGGGCGGCACCGCTCTTTTTTAGTGAGCGGCGCAATTTGTTTGAATCAAACTCCTCCACTGTGCCATCAGCTTTTGTAACCAACATAACACTGCTATTTTATCACGGCGCCTCCGATCAGCTGATCCTTATCGTAAAAGACAACAGACTGGCCACTGTCGGGCTTTTCGATGTCGGACAGAGGAGTTACTCGTAAATCTTCTTTACTGCCGCTTAGAGTGACCACAAAGGGCTTCTGCCTATAACGAAACTGGGCTTCGATGTTGGTATTACGAGGTAACGAATCACCAATGAAGTTGCTACTTTCCAGCAAAAGCTTATCGCTTACTACCAACAAAGCCGGTTTAGTATCTACTGTGATGGTATTGCGTGCGATGTCCTTGTCGACTACGAAGTGCGGCTTGGTGTCACCCTCTGCGGTATTGATCTTGAAGCCGTGGCGCTGGCCAAGTGTATAAACGAGGGCGCCTTGATGCGTACCGATTGGTTTACCTAACTTATCGATAACAATCCCCTCTTTCAAATCAACAAAATGTCCGATGAACTCCGGTATATCAACGTGTCCAAGGAAACAAACACCCTGACTGTCCTTACGGGTGGCGGTGGGTAATCCGGCCGCCATAGCCTCAGCACGTACTTTTTCTTTTATAGTGTCGCCAATTGGAAAAAGTGTATGGGCCAGATCCTCCTCTGTTAACGTCCACAAAAAATACGACTGGTCTTTGGCAGTATCAACTCCTCTGTAAAGGCGAGGCCGACCGTCCTCATTGATGATTTGAGCATAGTGTCCAGTCGCTATGTAATCAGCACCGTGCTCTTTTGCGAAATTCCAAAAAGCGCCGAATTTAACATAACGATTACACATCACGTCAGGATTAGGGGTTCGACCCCTTTCATACTCTTTGATGAAATATTCACCAACGTCTCGCCGATATTCTAGAGCGGCATCAAAGGTCAAAAACGGGATATCGAGATGTGCTGCGGCACGCATAGCGTCTAGCCGATCCTTTTCAGCATCACATTCCAAAAAATCTGGTTGCCAAACTTTTATAAAAACTCCAACCACGTCAAAACCAGCACGCTTCAGTCGAAGCGCGGCCACCGAAGAATCGACACCTCCGGAGAGTCCGACAAAAACTTTTTGTGCTGATTTATTCATAAATTGTTAAAGATTACAGAATTGGATGAAATACGAAGAATTGGAGGAAAATTTGAGAGAGAGCCGTATCGCGGACATACGGTGACGAACAAATTTTCTGAAGTTCAAGTATTTCGGCAATTATGTAATCTTTATTTGAGGTACTTTGCAATATTTGCCCTATGTTCGTCAAATGTCTTGGCGTAGTGAAAATTTCCCTCCTCGTCGGTTATATAATACAGATATTCAGTATCTTCCGGTTCGAGCACAGCATCAATTGAATTAAGGCCTGGATTACCAATCGGTGTCGGTGTTAGTCCGGCATACTTATACGTATTGTACGGAGTGTCTCGTTCTAAATCTTCAGCTCTAAGATCGCTGAGGGGACGACCTAAAGCATATTCAATTGATGCATCTGTCTGGAGGCGCATCCCTAGCTGTAAGCGTTTTTGTAAGATGCCAGAAACGATTCGCATTGATTCCTCTGTGTTGGCTTCACGTTCAAGTAGTGAAGCTAGCACTATAACGCCGTCTTCCTTAAGCGGATGTGAGGCCATGGGCTCTTTTCTTGAAGCCACTTTCTGCTCATAAGTAGTTTTGAGCAATGTTAGCAATTCTGCAGCGGTAAAATCCTCCGGAATGTAGTAAGTGTCAGGAAAAAGATAGCCCTCCATACCTGCCGCTGAATTCAAAAATTCCGTGCCGTCAAATTGTGACAGGCCTTCTGCGGCCAACAAAGCAAACTCTTTTGTTGTGTAGCCCTCAGGCAAGGTCAGTCGTACCAGGGTGTCTCCATCGGCGTCTCTGGTGATTCGGTCGATTACAGAGAAGGCAGTTAACGGCGTGTCGAAATAATAGCTACCGGCCTTAACGTTATTTGGATCATGCCAAGTTATCAAAATAATGTGTGCTAACAATGAAGACCGTACTGCCTTTGCCTCCTCGAGCTTCTCTACAATAGCCGCCGCTGAAAGTCCACGCGTAATTGTGATGGTTGTATTAATTGGAAAGTCCGCCGGTGGTCTGGTCTGCCACCAAAATAGCACCAGCAACAAAGAAGCTGTCGCAATAATAAACCCGATGACCCACAACCACAAAAAGCGTGACGTCCGACCGACTATATCCATATCTATCATTGCTTGAATTCGCCAATCGGCAAGTTTGATGGGGCTTCACCACGTTTCGATGGTACACGATCGATAGTAGGTGTAAGTGCCACTGATCCTGGCAAGTGGAAAATGGTTGCTAACTCCTCTGCAGTAAAGACCTTGTAATCGTCCCCTCCGCTTTTAGGTGCATATACACGACGTCTGTATTCTTTTAACTCCTGCTTCTTCAGTGCCATAAGCTCCTTTTTCTTTTTACCAGGGAAGAAATCTTTGTAGTCGAAGTCGGTACGCCAACGAACACCGATGCCGTTTAATCCCCAGTCGAACTGGCTAAACATACGAATTACCGGGTTGATTAAGTCACCGTTAAAGCCGCCCTTTTGGTTGACGTAAATCCAGCGAATCACAGTATTGTAGGCATACTTGCTGGAGTGGCGTTCTAGTGTCGCGATCGCATCGCGCTCTCCTGCAGTCAACATCGCCATTTGTCCGCCCTCGTCAGTACCTTTGAAACCAAGCGGAGTTTTTGTCTTTGCATCTCGATTCATCATTTCGTTGATGGCTTTTTTAGATCCATCATTCCAGTTTGGTCCTTCGCCGATTTGTAGTTGTCCGTTTTGAAAACTAGATCGGCGGAATGAGATTGCTAGTATCTGTACAAACAGCCGCTCGTGCGGCTTAATACTACCCATTACCTCGAGCATTGGCGTCATTGGGTCAACTTTTTCTTCTTCTTTGGGCATCTTATCGAGACCGTAGTCGATGTAAGATTTGATTGGGAAATGTCCATCTCTCTTCTTACCCATATGAACTGCAAAAAGTTCATAACCGAGCTTTTCGTAATTGAGTGGTATTTCGGCGGCGTAGTCGATTGGTTCTTCGATTATCTCAACGTTTGGATACTGTGCATACATATTGGCCTCAAAGGCGTCCTTGGTCTTTTTAGTCGGAACGTTCACATAGAAACGCACTTCGCCACCGATTGACGCCAACTCAAAAGAAAACGGCAGCGGTCGTTTGCCTTGGATGTAGGTTTGCATAAAATTGTCTGGATTGGCAGTGTTGTGGATTTGAGAAATGACAAACTCCATAGCTTCAGGAGATTTCATTACTTCTTGAGGTAGGCGAATACGTAGCGTAGTGCGGCCTTGTCCAAGGCTAAAAATCGGCCCAATGGTATCCATCCACTTATAGAAAAAAAGTAGAAAGAGAACCACCGGAAGCCACAATGGAATAAGGGCAATAAAAACAGTCAGTACGTTGCCGGTTGATATACCAAAAACAACGAAGCCGACTATTATGAGAAGAAAAGCGATACCAGCGATCAGCGGACCATAATCAAGATCCTGATCGTTTATCCACTTAAAGGTAGCCCCAGCGAGGGGAACATGTTCTTCGTAGAATTCCTTGCCAAACACGAGATCAGTATAAAGTTAAAAGATCAAAGTTGAAAGGTGAGAAAGTGAAAAGCGGACGGCGCCTTTGGCGCCGTCCGCTTTTCTACCACTGTTTCTATAATAAATTTAGTCGGTTACAAGAGCGTATGCTCCATTACCAAGACGTTTGAACATATTGGTGTCCTGAAGGTTTACCACGATAGTGTTGTCCTTCACGTAGCGCTCCTTGCGAACCTTGTCGATGATTTCATCGCGAGTAAGAGGACCATGCTTCTCCAAAATATCTCGCAAGACGTCCTTCACCACTCCGGCTGAGTAACCCCACTCGGAGAGAGCATAAAGACCACGGCCAACCAATACAAACCGGCGGTCTTTGATCAGCTCATTGTGTGTAGTAGCAACGTGAGCTTTGCGTTCAAAAAGCTGTTCAATCATATTGGCCACCTCGCGGAAGTGCATCGGAGAACCGTGACGTTTCACTACCAAGTAAGCATAATCACGAATACCCTTCACTTTTACGTTCGGACTAGTGGTGTGTCCCCATTCACCAAGCGGGTTGCGAGAAATATCCTTAGACACCATCAACCAACGCTTCAAAACATCCTCATTGTATTTGTCAGCAAGACCAATCAACTGCTCCTTGAAGCGAGCCAGTATTTCTTCTTCAGACACGAGTTGATCGCGTTCTAGAGATTGATGCACGTTGCGGAGAGCCTTTTCTACGGTATCTGCCTTTTCACGTTCAGTGAACCAACGGTGCATGTAAGAGGTGTTTTCTTTGGCACGGTAAAACGGATCACCAACTACAAGTAGGAAATAGATGTGATTACGAGTTGCTTGATCAGATGAAAGTGCCTCAAGCAAATGGTCTTCGGCAATGAAACCACCACCCAACTCCTCAATCAGACGATGTAGTTCATCAAAGACACTTTTGTATTCGTCGTAGATCGGAGACTTCTGGATAGATGCGATGCCGTAGGCCTCGATCTGACGCACACGTTCACGGGTGATTCCATAGGCCTGACCAATCGACTCAAGGGTGAAAGATTCGGTTTCGGTGCCGAGACCATAGCGCTTAGTGAGGACGTCACGGGCGCGCTCTGGCAAGGCAGACAAGAGCTTTTTGGTTATCTGCTTTGGTTTAAAGGTAATCATGTTTGGATGATAAATTTCGGTGTTTTTGCCACAAACTTAATTCGATATTTAATATATTACCACCTTCTTTGACATACGTCAACTTCATTGTCCAATCATCAAATTGAGGATTCGACCCTGTACGTAGATGACTTTCTTTATCTCCCCTTCCGCAAAATACTTGGCCAACGACGGCTCCGCTTTTGCCATCGTCACAGCCTCCGCCTCATCTGCATCAGGCGCGATTGTGATGGAACCACGAGACTTACCATTGATTTGCACACCAATGGTAACGGTCTCGTCGATTGCTAGACTTTCATCTGCCTCTGGATAGGTCTCTAGATGAACAGAGGTAGTTTGACCACACCCTGCCCACAACTCCTCGGTCAAGTGCGGCGCAAACGGCGCCAGCAACTTAATGAAAGCTTCGTAACTTTCTTGTGACAACGCGCCTTTTTCTGCCGCATTTACGAAGATCATCATCGCGCTAACGGCGGTGTTGAATTTGAATTCTTCTATATCAGATCGGACTTTCTTGATTGTCTTATGAAGCAAGCGGGTGATCTCAGCCGGCTCGCCGTCTTTGACGTGCTCACTAAGGCCATTTACTCGCTCAATAAACCTTTGCGCACCGACTAGCCCATTGGTGCTCCAAGCTACCGTGTTCTCAAACGGCCCCATGAACATTTCATAAACACGAAGTGTGTCAGCACCGTTTTGCTTCACAATGTCGTCTGGGTTAATGATGTTGCCCCAACGCTTAGACATTTTTCGACCATCTTCAGCCAAGATAAAGCCCAAGAATTCCAACCGCATAAATGGTTCTATCGTGTGCACAACGTCTATGTCATACAAAAACTTGTGCCAAAATCGTGCATAAATAAGATGACGCACAGCGTGATCACCGCCAACATACACATCTACCGGCGCCCACTTTTTCTCCTTTGCGGGATCAATTAGAGCTTGGTCGTTCTTAGGATCAATGAAACGCAAGTAATACCAAGATGAGCCCGCCCATTGCGGCATTGTGTTTGTCTCGCGCTTTCCCTTTCCTCCACACTTAGGACAATCTACATTGACCCAGTCTTCTATGGCAGCCAATGGTGACTCACCGGTACCAGTCGGTTCATAGTGTTCTACCTCCGGCAACATTACTGGAAGTTGCTCGTACGGTATTGGAACAACACCACAAGATTCACAGTGAATAACCGGGATCGGTTCACCCCAATAGCGCTGGCGTGAAAATACCCAGTCATTGAGACGGTATGTCGAAGTCATTCGACCACCTACCTTTGCAACTATGGCTTTCTTCGCATCTTCGGAATTTAGTCCATCAAACTCTCCCGAATTGACCAAGACTCCATCATTTACTACGACTGTTTCTGGTAATTGAAACTTCTGAGCAAATTCATGATCACGCTCGTCGTGCGCTGGGACGGCCATGATCGCGCCAGTACCATAGTGAGACAAAACATAATCAGAGATAAAGACAGGAATCTCTGTATTGGTTGCAGGGTTTATTGCCTTAATACCTTGGAGTTCAACACCGGTTTTCTCCTTTTCGGCGTTGGTGCGGTCAATCTCAGTTTTCTGCGCCGCTTGCTGTACATAAGCGTACACTGCTGACCGGTTTTCTACTTTCAACTTAGACACCAGCTCGTGTTCTGGAGCTAGCACCAAATAAGTAGCGCCAAAGAGCGTGTCTGGCCTAGTGGTGAACACCGTCACCGTGTCGCCACTTCCGAGTTTAAAGTCTATCTCCGCACCTTCAGATCGTCCGATCCAGTTGCGTTGTGCTTCTTTGATGTGCTCTGGCCATTCGGTTAGAGTTTCTAGGTCTTCCAACATTCGATCAGCGTAATCGGTGATCTTGAGTACCCATTGACGCATTGGTCGCTTCTCAACAACTGAACCACAGCGTTCACAAGTGCCGTCGCTTTCTAGGTCTTCATTGGCTAGACCGGTCTGACATGAAGGACACCAGTTGATCGGCTCGTGTGACTCGTAAGCCAAACCTTTTTCCAAAAGCTTCAAAAAAATCCACTGCGTCCACTTGTAGTATTCAGGGTCAGTAGTGTTTATCTCACGACTCCAATCATAGTTGAATCCAAGGTGTGCCAACTGAGCTTTGAAATTGGCAATATTTTTCTCAACCGCAACTCGTGGATGGACTTTATTTTTTATCGCAAAGTTTTCGGCTGGTAGGCCAAAGGCATCCCAACCCATCGGATGCAACACTTCATAGCCATCCATATGCTTGAAGCGTGAATAGATATCGGTAGCGATGTAACCCTTCGGGTGTCCGACATGTAGCCCTTCGCCAGAGGGGTATGGGAACATGTCGAGCACATAGACCTTCTTTTTGCTTGATTCTCCGTCTGTCTTATAGAGGTCGCTTGTGCGCCATTTTTCTTGCCATTTCTTCTCTATAGCGTCATGGTCAAACTTTTTGTGCATAATTTCAGAACGTAAATAAACGCAAAATGACCTCCATTAATAGAGGCCATTATGCCGTGCATTTCGCGATATGTCTAATCGAAGGACACTTACTCTCCTGTCGTGATCACGCGACGTGTGAAGCAGTGTTCACCTGCCAAGTGATCCCAGTTTTGGTTTTGGAGATAAGCATTTTCTGCCACTGAAACTGGCTTTGGAGTCTGACGCTCACTCTCCGGTGTTTCGTTGGCAAACGTTGCGCAAAGAAGGAAGGAGTCAGGGCCGGTAATGCTGTAACCGTAAGCATCACGACCAGTTGGAGCGACCGGCACAGGCAAACCTTCATAGAGAGTTTCTAGATCAGCCGGGAAGGACGCATTTGATTGATAAAAGGCTTCAACGCGCCATTCTATCTCCTGCAAATCACTAATCTGCTGTTGATCTAGCTTGATCTCACGTGCCTCAGATGGCGAGCTGATCTTTGAAATACCAAAGCCAGCTGCCAACAATACAACTGCCAAGGCAGCGATACCGATCATTACCGATGTCTGCTCGCGCTTTTGCCAGTACTGCTTGGCATCTAGCGCGTAGTAGTACGAAGCCGCACCAATAACTGCGAGTAGAGCTAGTGCTTTCAATACGAATCGAGTGGTAATTTCTCCACCAAGGAAGGTGTAAACAACCACTGCAAGATCGGTCAACATCACAACTCCTCCCACCAAGAGTGCGATATAGACGAGCCAACGAGTGAGTGTGTGATACAACTGACCTTCATTACGACGCGCTCTATTAACTAGTCTGGTTAGAATTAAGTAAGCTGGAAAGAAAATGGCCACGACTGCGATCGAGTAACGAATACTGTCCTCGGTGCCGGTAACTTGCCAATAGGCGTCTGCTGCGTCAGGAAATTGCAAGTTAATAATGCCAAACACCAACGTGATAAAGGCCGGTAGGGAGACGAAAAGCGTCACCAGTGAGGCCAACTGTAGTACGAAACTTTTTGCCATGAGGTTAACTTAATGAATTTGCTATTAATATCTGGCTTAAATTATAACACCAAACGCGCTGTGTTTGACACAGCGCGTTTTGTTACGCAACAAATAACTTTAAGTCAGTTAAGAAAAAACGTTGGGTCGATGTTCTGTGACTTCTGAATCAATGTCATGATTCCCGTAAACAACACCGTTGCCCCCACGACCAATTCAATCACTTTATCCACCTTAATCACCCCCTTTCTTGTGGGTTTTACACCAAAAATTCTATAACGTCCCCGTCTTGCACAATATACTCCTTGCCTTCAGTGCGCAACTTACCGGCCTCACGAGCCTTGGCGAGAGAACCAGCGGCTACTAGATCAGCAAATGACACCACCTGGGCGCGGATATACTTCTCTCGAAAGTCGGTATGAATAGCGGCACCCGCTTCAGGGCCAGTAGAACCCCGCTCCACCGTCCAAGCGCGAGTTTCTTTTTCGCCGGTTGTGAAGTAGGACATCAGTCCGAGACGATGGTAACAAGCGCGAATCAATGACTCGATACCGCTGTCTTGTGCGCCGTACTCACGACGAAACTCAATCTTCTCTTCTTCACTAAGGTCTTGGAGCTCATGCTCCATACCCGCATCGACGACTACGTACTCCGAACCAGTACTTTCAAAAAACTCCAAGAGTCTCTGCCAACGATCATCGTTTTGTTCATCAAGGTTGTAGGATCCTTGCTTGCGATTGCAGACGTACAAGAATTGCTTAATGGTCAAAAGGTGCAGATTTTTTACCGCTTTCTTTTGTTCATCAGATAATTCTAATGAATTGGCCAACTTGCCGTCTTGTAAATGAGCCAGCAATAACTCCAGGGCTTCTTTTTCACTAACTGATTCTTTGTCTCCGCGCTTAGCATCACGCTCAATATTGGAAAGTCGCTTCGATACTGTCTCGGTGTCAGCCATGATGAGCTCGAGGTTAATGACCTCGATATCAGAGAATGGGTCAACCATACCAGCGACGTGATGAACCTCACTATCTTCAAAAATACGCACCACCTCAGCAATCATCGAGACTTCGCGAATGTTGGTCAGAAATTTATTGCCTAAGCCTTCGCCCGACGCGGCGCCTTTGACCAGACCGGCGATATCGACGAATTCCACAATCGCTGGGATCACTTTGGCGGTATTTGATATTTTGGCCAAGGTATCAAGGCGAGGATCTGGCACAGCCACCACACCTACCGACGGGTCAATGGTACAAAATGGATAGTTCTCAGCCGGGACAGCACTTCTTGTGAGTGCATTAAAGAGCGTCGATTTTCCGACGTTAGGGAGACCAACAATACCCACAGACAATTGCATACCGCGCTAGATTAACAGATTTGAGCAAATAAAACAGCCATCACCGCAAAAGGTTAGACACTACCGATGGAGGATTGGGCATTAGACGCCGCGTTTGGCCAAGCTTTCGACGTCCTCCAACCACTCTTCGCGACAGACATTATCGACAGTATCACACGGACCAAAGGCACTGACTTTTGTTTTGATACCGGCGAATTCAAGAATGCCGTACTGAATCTCATTGGTGTAGTCACCAAATTTCCACCAAGTCTGAAACGGGCTGTGCGTACCAGCAACGATAATAACCCGAGCGGTCTTGTTCGTCAGACGCTTAACTAATTTCTTAGTTTGCTTGTCAAAGTTAAAGGCAAAGCCCGGAAGCCAAAAACGATCAAAGAGACCTTTTAAGATTGCTGGCATCGTGCACCACCAATTTGGATAGACTATGACCAAGTGATCCGAAGCGCGGATCTTTTCTTGCAAATCAACAAGATCGGGCTCTAGCTGCTGAATTTCTTTGTAGCCTTTGTGAAGTATTGGATCAAAGCGCATCTCTCCGATATTAACCCTCGTGACATTGTGCCCAGCGGCTTTAGCGGAGCGCTCATAACGATCAGCGATCTGTCCTGAATAAGTGTCTTTATCGGGGTGTCCGAGCAAAACTAGAATTTTCTTTGACATAGTGTCTTAAATATACCAAGCCCGCGGTGCCGAAGGCACCGCGGGCTGTTGATACGTCTATATCTATCCTTATCGTCTTATCGAGCCGTTGGGATTAAAGCGTCCAGCAGAACCGCTCTGCATTTGAATTAGTTTCTCACGCATTTCTGGTGACATTGCTTCCATGATCTCCTTTTGGTACTTCGGCAATACTTTCATCGCCGCCGCCATCTGATTGTTGCCGTTTTTCTTAAGCTCGTCCTGCATTTCTTTAGCAATCTGCTCAAACACAGCCGGATTCTTCTCCATCAAGGCCGTAATCATTTCTCTTTGTTCTGGTGGCGCATTCTTAAGCTGTCGTTCCAAAAGCTTTCGCATAGCGAAATTCTTCAAATTTCCAAACATATGTAGCAAATTATAATCCACCATCGAAGAATTGACCACTTTATGCAAATTTGTTAAGTTACTTAACTAAGTTACTTATTGATATTATGGATCGCACAAAATGCATAGCGGAAATCGTCGAATCTCTCCGCCAAGGGAAACGCGCCACCTGTACCAAAATGGCCAAAGTGCCCGGTATCGCTGTCACTCCAGCACAATGGGCCTTACTCAACCTCTTATATGGTAGCAAAGGAATAAGCGTCAAGGAGTTGAGTACCACAATGCACGTAACCGGTAGCGCCATCACACAGTTGGCAAACGAGCTTGAGGAGAAGGGATACCTACGACGCGAGAGCGACCAAAAAGACAAGCGCTCAATCAGATTAAACTTAACAGCAAAAAGCAGTCGAATGATGTTGAGCATCCAAAAATCCTTTGCCGAAGAGTGCGCCACGATGTTTTCCAAATTATCTGACGCGGAGCTAAAAACACTGAGTGAGCTACACAAGAAAATAGCCGGGATTCAAATTTAATTTTAAAATAAGCAAAATTTATGAACAAAATAAAAAATCTGATTAAGAAATATCCCTACTATTCGGCTGGTGCTATTGCCGCATTACTAGCGATAGTCGGTTTTGTTGTTGTTTTTAATAGTAAGGATGCCGAGGAAGTCGCAAAAGAAGCCACTCGCCAAGTAGCAACCATGAGTGTGACCGAGGGCGCTGAAGGCGCACTAGGTGTTGCCTACCCGACCGCCAGCGGTAACTCCTTTGTGGTTCGTGCCGAGGCAAGTGGTCGTGTAGAGCGAGCAGTCAAGGTTGGTACCAAAGTAACAGCTGGCACCATCATCGCTGAACTAGACAATTCTTCTGAGCGTGCGGCTTTGACCCAAGCACAGGGCTACTATGAAGCGGCACAGGCCGGAGCGGCTCAAAGCGATGTTAGTGTGGACGATGCTAAGACCGCACTCGCCGCTGCCAAGCAGAATGCTGTATCTGCCAGCCGTGTAGCCATGACCGCTTGGAATAACGTTCTTTTCAATACGGTTGACGAACTTTTTTCTAGTCCGCGCATCAGCCCAGGCGTGCGTATCAGTGCAAGCAGTCAAGCCACCGAGCTTAGTCGCAACCGCCTTGAATTCAATACTGTCCTTTCAGACTGGCAGAAGGATTTAGCCTCTCTTTCTAACACAAGCGACATCGGCACAATCAACGCGGCCCTTGACCGTGCCACTGCCGACGTGGATGCTCTCACTCGTATGGTTGACTCCTTTATATCGTTGCTGCCAAAACACCAGCCAGATACAGTCTTTACCACTAGTGAATTGACCAGACTGTCAGCTGAATTTGCCACTGCCCGCACCACACTCGACACACAGCACTCTGCTCTCTCTGGCGCCAAGAGCGCACTCGCTAGAGCTGACGAAGCAGTAAACAGCGCCTCCATTGGTGGTACTGGCGGCGCCGTGTCGTCTGCTAATGCGGCAATTAAACAAGCACTTGGTTCGTATCAGGCCGCTAAGGCAAACTATGACCGAACCATTGTAAGAGCACCGTTTGCTGGCACCATCACTTCACAAAACGTAACCGTCGGTGACATTCTAAATGTCGGTGCCGATGTAGCTATTATCGTTCCGGAAGAAGGTGTTGAGACAAAGCGTTGGTGGACGCTTCCACTTTCTGCAGTTAAGTACATGCCAGACAATGCTTTTGTCTTTATTGTAAACAACGACAATGTAATCGAAGAGATCAAAGTTGAAACCGGACTAGTAACAGCCAGCAACATCAAAGTGACTGGTCTTAACGGTAGTGAAAATGTCATCAAGGATGTCCGCGGACTAAAGGCAGGCGAGCGAGTAGAAGTAGCAAATTAAACTTAACTTTTTACCTTTATGTTTCCTCTTTGGAACTTCTTCCTCACTCGCCAAGCATTTACGATCCTTACCATCTTCACCTTGCTGGCCGCGGGCACTTACGCCATTTTTTCTATTCCTAAGGAATCCACGCCAGAAATTGTGATTCCAATGGGAATCATTACCACCGTCTTGCCTGGCGCTACTGCCGCAGATGTGGAAAGACTTGTAACCGACAAACTCGAGCCAGCAGTGCGCAACGTCGCCAACATCGACGATGTTACCTCCACCTCACAACAAGGTGTTTCTGTTATCACCGCGCAGTTCCTATCTTCGACTGACGTTGACGTGGCCCTCAACGACCTCCGTACCGCCATCGATGGTGTGAAGGCTGAACTACCAACCGATGCCGAAGAACCGACGGTGGCAAAAGTTGATTTTCAGAACCAACCAGTCTTGATGGTTGGTGTTTCAACTGACCTTTCTCCGACCACTCTCGCCAAACTTGGCGAGGATCTCCAAGATGATCTGACTAACGTAACCGGAGTATCGCGAGTTGAGGTTTCTGGCGTGCGTGATCGACAACTAACTATCGTTGTTCATAAGGATGCACTAGCGCGACATAACTTGCGTGCCGATCAAGTGATTGCTGCACTCCGTATGGCTAACGCGTCCATACCGGCTGGCGCACTGACGATCGATGGTGTTGACTACCCCGTTCAGTTTGAAGGAGATATAACCGAGGCCGGTGCTATTGCAAACACTCCGATTACTACACCGTCAGGTACCGTTAGAGTGTCTGATGTCGCCACTGTTATTGATGGTTTTGAAAAATCATCCACTATTTCTCGTTTGTCACAAGGTGGGGAAGATGCGACCTACGCACTAACTCTTAATATCTACAAGACATCCGGAGGAAATATTTTAACCGCTACCGACAACACCCTAGAGCGAATCGAGGAGCTCAAAGATAGCCTACTCAAAGGCTCTGATGTGGTTGTTATATATGACGCTGGCGAAGAAGTTCGTGACTCAATCAACGAACTGACTCGCACTGGCTTTGAAACAGTTATGCTTATTATGCTCGTTCTCTTGATCGCGATCGGTCTTCGTGAAGCACTCATTGCTGCACTTTCTGTACCACTATCTTTCGTGATCGCCTTTATGGGCATGATGGCAACCGGAAACTCGATCAACTTCATTTCCCTCTTTGCGTTGATTATCGCAATTGGTATTTTGGTGGACTCCGCCATTGTAGTAGTCGAAGCGATCCACACAAACCGAGAACGTGGCCTTGCTAAGCTCGAAGCTGCCCGCAAAGCCATTAAAGACTTTGGCTGGCCGTTGATTGCTGGCACCATGACCACGGTTGCGGTGTTCGTGCCGCTCTTCTTCCTAACCGGCATCATTGGTCAGTTTATTAAGTCCATTCCATTCACTATCATTGTCGTGCTAATGGCGTCGATTGTGGTAGCTCTTGGTTTTGTTCCTCTCATTACTCTCTGGGTTATCAAGCACGAAGAAAGTCCGTTTGTTATTTATCGAGAAAAACTTTGGACAAAAATCTCTACCAACTACCGAGCGTGGATGGATAAGTTATTCTCAAGTATCCGCCTACAACGTTTGTTCTTTGGATTCTTGGCCGTTACTTTTGTTATAGCTTTGGCGCTACCGATCTCTGGTCTTCTGAAGACCGTAATGTTTCCTCCAGATAACGCTGACCTCGCTTACCTTGAGATAGAAATGCCACAAGCTACAACACTTACCGCTACCGACGCCGTGGCCAAACTAGTTGAAAAGGAAGTGGCCAAAACTCCACACCTTAATTCGTATATGACGACAGTAGGTAGTGGTTCTCTATTCAACTCCAGTGGCGCTAGTGCTGGTAGTAAGTTTGCCAACATTACCTTAAACCTCGACCCTGACCGCCCAAAAAGCGCAAACAGTGAAGTGATTGTGAGTGATCTTCGAGTTCGTCTCGCCGGTCTTACTCTAAACAACGCAAAGGTGACAGTATCGTCAGCAGAGGGTGGGCCACCTTCTGGCGCTCCGATTGTCGCCAAAGTATGGGGTGAGGATGCTGCGGCCCTTTCACGTGCTACCGAGCAACTAGAAAACCTCGTCAAGAATACCGCCGGCACTCGCGATATTTCTTCCTCACTTTCAAATGACGGAACGGAGTTACGTATCGCTGTCGATCGGAGCAAAGCAGAAGAATATGGTTTATCAGCCGCTGACGTGGCCTCCACTTTGCGCACAGCGATTGACGGAGTTGATGCCACTACTATCCGCATCGAAGGTGAGGATGTGGACGTGCACGTTGTAATGGACTTAAACGCTGACTTCGTAAACCCAGAAGACACCTCCATCGCTACCGCAGACGCAATCGCAACTGTGCCAGTCGCTACACCACGCGGAACTATCCCGCTTGGTTCCCTGCTTACTATCACCGCAGGGCGTACTTCGGCATCTATCAATCACGAAGACGGTACCCGAGTGAGCCAAGTTAGTGCTTATGTGGTAGATGGTGCTAACGCGGTTGAATTAACCGATGCGATCCGTGTTGAAGCCGAAAAGTTGGAGCTGCCGTCTGGTATTCATCTTAGTTTTGGTGGTGAAGATGAGGAAATCCGCCAGACCTTCACTGAGATGTTATTGGCTTTGATTGCTGGCCTCGTCTTGATGTTCGCAGTGTTGGTACTTGAATTTAACTCTTTCCGTACCTCACTCCGCCTACTCTCCGCGATTCCACTTTCGTTGACCGGCGTTCTAATAGGTCTATTCATCGCAGGACAACCGTTATCATTCACTGCCTTTCTGGGAATCATCGCGCTTGGTGGCGTTGTGATTAACCACGGTATTCTACTCCTCGACGTACTAAACCACTTACGCGGGTCGAATGTCGATGGCAACCCGAAGGATATCGTACTTACTGCCGCCGAGAGTCGCCTTCGCCCGATCCTTCTTACCACCATCACAACTGTGATCGGTATGGTGCCACTTACTCTTGTGTCTGCGATGTGGGCGCCACTGGCTTTCACAATTGCCTTTGGTCTCATTTACGGCACAATCTTGACGCTGGTATTCATTCCACTTCTTTCTTACCGTAGATTGGTAAAGGAGATGGCAAGATAAATCACTAAGTAAAACAAAACGGCTGGCGCCGAAGGCGCCGGCCGTTTTGTTATTCATAACTCCCAGTTACACCATCAACTTATCAATTCGCTTATTCTTTTTTTCAGCGTCCTTGATTAATCCAGTGATTGCTAGAATTTTTCTTTCGGAACGTACAAATAAGTAAACGCCGCCGATTATTGATAAGAACAAAATACCAAACATCACCATCCCGTAGTCTGTGAAAACGGTTGGCAGGAGTGCACTATTGGCCAAAAATAAAAAGGCCAACGAAGATGCACTCACCACGATACCGGCACCTGTACGCACCAACGAAAGGTGTGTACGAAGCTCGGCCAACAATACTTGAATTTCAGACAATAACAGCTGTTCTTCCTTAACATCTTTCACCATATCAACTACTTAATGCCTTGTTGGTAACTCATTATCCCGTTTACGATCGCTGTACCTAGGATCACCATACCTGCGTACGCAAGGAAAAATTGTTGGTACGTAAAGTCTGTTAATCCGAGTGGGACTAGAGCAAAGGTAATACCAAGTGTGTACCAACTACCAGCTTGAATGCCTGGGCCAAATCTTGACGACATCCAATGGAGCGTCATCAGGATAGCGTTTATGTATAACACCGCGATAATTGTCCAGATTCCTACCGTGAACGGATTTATATATCTGAGCGCAATAACGTTATAAAGTATCGCCGCTTGTGCCAAAGTGGTCATCAAAATAAGACCCATTGCAACTCGCAACAATATGTACACCACTCCCATAATACGTCGCTCACCTTCTTCTATCTTTCCATTAGCGATAGCTACAAAAAACTGCGTCACTGCCGCAGTTGAACTTCCGACACCTAACGACACGGCGATAGTCTGTAAGACCGACACTACGATATATGCTGTTTCCATACGGATATAATAACAACCGCGGCGGCCTTTGGCCGCCGCGGTTGTGTACATCAAACGTCGGAGTTAACCCCTAAATCAATATGGTCGCGTGATTATTGTTCATCTCTAGTACGCCAGAATCAATTGAAATACTCTCCTGTTCCCCGCTTTCTTTTTTGATCATGATCGTACCAGCCTTCAAAGGAGAAATGATCGGGGCGTGGTCTGCCAACAATGTCATATCGCCAGCTGTACCAGGCACAGTCACCGAAACAGCCTCGCCATCAAAGATAGGCATATCGACGCGAGAAATTGTCAGATTAAGTAGTTTCATGAGTTTAGGCAACCTCATCAATACCTCCCTTCATGTAGAAAGCCGACTCCGATTTATCATCATGCTTTCCATCAAGAATTTCACCGAAGGCGCGTACAGTGTCAGCTAGTTTTACGTATTTACCCGGTGATCCAGTGAAGACCTCGGCGACGGAGAACGGCTGGGAAAGGAAGCGCTGAATCTTACGAGCGCGGTAAACAGTCTGCTTGTCTAACTCGGACAATTCTTCGATTCCGAGAATGGCAATAATATCTTGAAGATCCTTATAGCGTTGCAATGTCTGCTTCACACCTTGAGCAACACGATAGTGCTCTTCACCAACGATCTTTGGATCAAGGGCAGATGAGTTGGATTCCAACGGATCGATTGCAGGGTAGATACCCAGAGAAGCAAGCTGACGCGAAAGCACAACTGTCGAATCGAGGTGAGAGAAAGTAGTGGCAGGAGCAGGGTCAGTAAGGTCGTCAGCTGGCACATAGACTGCTTGCACAGATGTAATAGAACCTTTCTTGGTAGAAGTGATGCGCTCCTGCATCTTACCCATCTCCTCTGCCAAAGTCGGCTGATAACCAACGGCTGAAGAAACGCGACCGAGAAGTGATGATACCTCCTGTCCGGCCTGAGTGAAGCGGAACACGTTGTCCATAAAGAAGAGCACATCCTTACCAGCACCTTCGTCTCGCAATGCCTCAGCCATAGTGAGTCCAGTTAGACCCACGCGCGCACGGGCGCCAGGCACCTCATTCATCTGTCCGAAAACCAAAGCGGTCTTATCAAGCACGCCGGATTCCTTCATTTCGTGATACAGGTCATTACCCTCGCGCACGCGCTCACCAACTCCGGCGAAGACAGAATAACCGCCGTGTTTGGTAGCCACGTTGTTGATGAGCTCCTGAATGAGCACTGTCTTACCTACACCAGCACCACCGAAGAGACCAACCTTACCTCCCTTGATGAAAGGAGCGAGCAAGTCCACTGATTTGATTCCAGTTTCGAAAACTTCAGTTGAAGTGGACTGTTCAGTGAAAGCAGGAGCCTCTTGGTGAATGGCACGCAGTGGCGCGTCACCCATTCCGCCTTTGCCATCAAGAGTCTCACCCAATACGTTGAAGAGTCGGCCGAGTGACCCCTCTCCAACCGGTACCGAGATAGCAGCGCCAGTATCTTTGACTTCGAGGCCGCGTGTCAGACCTTGTGTGTCCTGCATCGCAATCGCTCGAACACGGTCGAGACCAGTGTGTGCAGCCACTTCGAGAGTGATAGTCTCTCCGTCAGCACGCTTTACCTTAAGTGCATTAAGAAGATCTGGCACACCTTCCTTGAAGTGCACATCTACGATCGGGCCGATAATCTGGGTGATGATTCCTGTTTTCATAATGTTTTAATAAATGTTGTTAATTTTTACTCTATTGCGGCGGCTCCGGCGGTAATCTCTGACACCTCTGCTGTGATCGCCGCCTGTCTTTCTTTGTTGTACTTGATGGTGAGCGATTTGATAACTTCTTTGGTCTTGTCTGTGGCGTTTTTCATCGCCACCATTCTGGCCGAGTGTTCTGATGCTTTGCTTTCGATCAGTGAATGGTAGATGATTATTTCTATCAACTGCGGTATCAGGGAGTCCAACACTACCTCAGTAGATGGCTCAATCAAGTAGTCTGTACCACGATCGATCGACTCTTCCGCCTCACTGAAACGTCCGGTCTTAGGGCGAATGCTTTGTAATACAAAAAGCAATTCGGCCGGATCGAGCGGTAAGACACGGCGACAGGTAGGTGCCTGTTCAAAGGTACTGATGAAATTTTGGTAGATCACTTCCACAGATTTGTACTGCCCGTCTTTATAAAGAGAAAATACTGAATCTGCAATATTAGCAACATCAGAGATCTTCACATCATCGCTGATGTTGATATATGAGCCATGTGTTGTTAACCCCATGCGATTGGCATAATCCACCGCTTTGCGACCAACTGGGATCACCTCCAGTTTGTCTTCGCCTTTAGTGATTTCATCAACCAATTTCAAAACTGCGCTGTTTACACTACCAGCCAAGCCTTTGTCACTAGTCACTACCACTACCAATCTTTTGCCGGCGGTCTTCGGTGTTACAAAAGGATGAGACAGCCCATCACGAGACGAGGCCAAGCGCGCCAAAATACGAAGTGCGGAGCGCACATAAGGTCGCCCTTGCAGGGCTTTCTCCTGACTCTTCCGCATCTTAACAGCCGAGACAGCTTCCATCGCCTTGGTCACCTGACCAGTCTTCTTGGTGGCAATTATTTTGTTCTTTACTTGCTTAAGAGCCATAGTACTTAGAATGGGCGTCTTTAAAATCAGAGATCGCTGTGTCTATCTTTGCGATAGTATCGTCGCTCAACTCTCGCTTGTTCTCAATTTCTTTGAAAATCTCTTTTCGATCGCGCTCAATAAAAGCGAGGAAAGCCGCTTCGATTTCGCGTACGTATTCTGGAGTGGTGCCGTCGAAGAGACCTTGGTTGGCACCATAGATTGCCACTGCCTGTCTCCAGAATGGCACCGGCGCGTTTTGATCTTGCTTAAGAAGTTCTACATACTTACGACCATTGTCGATACGTGCCTTGGTTTCAGCATCCAAGTCAGACGAGAATTGCATGAAAGCTTCGAGTTCACGAAACTGTGCCAACTCCAACTTGATCTTGCCGGACACTTTCTTCATGGCCTTGGTTTGTGCCGCAGAGCCTACGCGAGAAACCGAGTTTCCGACGTTGATGGCCGGACGAATTCCTTTGTTGAACAAATCACCCTCAAGGAAAATCTGTCCGTCGGTGATAGAGATCACGTTGGTCGGAATGTAAGCCGAAATGTCGCCTTCTTGTGTCTCGATGATCGGCAACGCCGTTATGGAACCGCCACCTAACTCTTTCGAGAGTTTTGCAGAACGCTCGAGCAAACGAGAGTGCAAGTAGAAAATGTCTCCCGGATAAGCTTCACGACCTGGTGGACGACGGAGTAGTAGGGACATTTGTCGGTAAGCGACCGCATGTTTTGATAGGTCATCAAAAATAATCAAAACATCGCGACCTTTTTGCATAAAATATTCTCCGATCGCCGCACCCGTAAATGGTGCGAGGAAAAGGAGTGGAGATGCTTCAGAAGCCGAAGTTGCTACGATAATGGTGTACTCCATTGCGCCAGCCGCCTCAAGCTTAGCCATCAAACTAGCGGTCTTTGATCGCTTCTGACCTACGGCTACATAAATACAGATAGGGCGCTTGTCTTTTGGCTCGTTTTTCTGGTTGATGATGGTGTCGATGGCAATTGTAGTCTTGCCTGTACCACGATCACCGATTATCAACTCTCGCTGTCCGCGACCAATCGGAATCATGGAATCAATGGCCTTGATGCCAGTGTGAATTGGCTCGTTCACACCAGAACGATCCATCACACCATAGGCAACGCGCTCGATTGGCATCGATGCGTCTGTCTCGATTGCTCCACGTCCATCAATTGCGTCTCCAAGCGGATTAACCACTCGTCCTACAATCGCCTCACCTACCGGCACAGAAAGCAATCTGCCTGTCTTGGTGACACGCATTCCCTCTTTGACTCTGTAAGACTCGCCAAGCACCACTGCCTTGATCGAATCTTCTTCCAAGTTGAGCACCAAACCAAAGAGAGCTCCATCATTTCCGATGGCATCTTTGAGAGGTTTACCGTCTGCGGTTTCAAAAGAAAGCATTTCCATCATTTCGGCGCCACGAAGTCCGTCGATCTCGGCAATACCGTCAAAGACGGCCGACACGATACCGACTTCTTCACTGGCCGACTGATCTTCCAGAGTGGCGATTTCTTTCTTTAGCTTTTCTATGATTGTGGTGCTCATAATTTTATTTGTTATTAATAGCGGCGTAATACCAGTTCAATAATTTTGTTTTGTAGCTTTGGTCTAGGCGTTGTCCTTCGGTTTCGTAAATATAACCACCAATAATGTTTGTATCGACAATCACCTCAGCATCTTTGTACTTCTTGGTGAAGCGAGCCTTGTCTGATTCATTCGCTATGATCAGGCGTGGATGCGAAGCATTAGCATAACCAGACAACTCACGAAGTGCTGCACGCAACACTGGCAACAACAGCCGGCTGTGGCCGTGTTTTTTCATCACCTTCTCTAACTGAGGCAGGACTTTTGCCGCCTCCTTCTCATCTTTGAGTAGAGGTAATAGCGCCTTTAGATAGTCTTGCTTAGTGCTGCTCATAAATTATGCGTTCTGCTCTCCTCTTAGCATCTTTTCTGTCGCCAGTACGGCTAGCTTGGCAATTTCGGCCTCACTTTCTTTTCGTGCCGCTTCGCGCATAGCTTCTACTTTTTCTTCTGCGGCGCGAAGCTTCTGGGTTACCTCTTTTTCAGCCTCAGTTAGCACTTCACTAGCGCGTTCCTGCGCATGCACTTCTGCGCGTTTCGCGACAGCTTCAGCCTCACCATGTGCCGCCTGCACAATTTCTTTGCGCTCAGCGTCAGCGGTGGCTCTAGCATTTTTTGCAGCATCGGCATCAGCAACACCTTGTTTTATCTTCTCCTCACGCTCACGGAGGATGCCAAGTATCGG
>MFMS01000002.1:189147-200895 GCA_001783525.1 Candidatus Kaiserbacteria bacterium RIFOXYB1_FULL_46_14
AGATAAGACACCGCCCCCGCCAATACGACGAAGTTAATGATCTGGATCGTGATCAGTTTGATATCGATGCCAAAGGCGTGAATGAGAGATTCCATAGTTGCTAATTGCCGAATTGCTAAATTTGGTTGAAAAACTTTTTAAATAAACCGAAAACTTTTTAAATTGGATGGATGGCGAGGAGCTAGGTGAAAATGTAACGAGTGGGACAAAGTGAGTCCAGCGAGTTACGTTTTCACCGCAGCGACAAAGCCAGCCGCCGATTTCAAAAGTTTAGGCAAATTTGATGACGAAGGCGACTACAAGTGCGAAAATCGCTAGCGCTTCTACGAACGCAATACCGATGAACATAGTTGCCTGTACCTTGCCGGCAGCCTCAGGGTTGCGACCGATAGCTTCGAGTGCTTTACCGGCCAAAATACCGATACCGATACCCGGACCAAGTACACCGACACCGGCGGCGATGGCCATAGCGAGAGCTTTCATTGCTTCTACTTCCATAAATTTAAAAATTATTGAACTTATATTTACTAACCTGCTCACAAGCAGACGGGAACCAAACAAGATTGTTTGACTCCAGTCTGATTACGAATCAGTGTGGTTCTTCGATCGCGATCTTGATGAAATACAGAGTCAAAATCGCGAAGATGAACGCCTGTATAAAGCCAACGAACAATTCGTAAGCAATCAGTGGTACCGGCAAGACGTACGGTGTTGCCAGGAACATTACCACCATCAGCAACGTTTTCCCGGCAAAAATATTACCAAAAAGACGGAATGAGAAGGAGATAAGACGCGCCATCTCAGAAAGAAGTTCAATCAAACCAATCACAAATGCTAGTGGTGAGTGGAAGTTGATAAACTTACCGCCGTATTTCCACACACCGAGCAGTGTTACACCAGCCAATTCAATGGCAACAAAAGCAACGAGTGCGAAAGCGATGGTGATATTAAGGTCAGTTGCTGGCGGGTGGAAAAATGGTACTAGTTTTGAAGCGGCTTCACCATGACTCTCAACTTCGCTATAAATACCAATGGAATCAACTCCCGGTAGCAGACCCATCCAATTCATTGCCAAAATGAAGAGAAAGATCGTCATTATGAGTGGGAAAAAGCGTTTAGCTAATTTTTCACTCTCCAATACATCTTTGATGTAATCATAGACCGAGCCGATCAATAATTCTAAAGCATTTTGAAAACCGCCTGGTACCAGCTTCAATCGACGAGTACCAAAGAAGGACGCGATCAACAAAACCACCATTGTGAGCCAAACGGTGAGGAGAGTGCTAGTTATAGGCAACCCGCCCACGGTTGTGAGCACCTCGGGAGCGAGGTGAATAGACAAACCTTCAGATGCCGCGTAAGCAGTCGGTATTAACGTCATAAAACACAGGATTTGCGGGCATTTTAACACATTTTTACCCAAAATTGAACCTTCTCCACAGGAGCGAAAACACCCGTCTTTCTAGGAAAGACGGGTGTTTTTGCTAAACCGGCAGAATTACTTACTTACCATCGGTGAGTCTTTTATGTCCTTATACATCAGATACACATAAAGGAGCAAGAAAGGAGTTATGAGGGCAATCACTAGACTAACCAGACCATCCGTTACGGCTTTTTGGTCTGATATTAAGGAGCCTAAGGAAGTGACGATGGCCATCACAACAACAGCCACAAACATTATGAAGACCGAGCGACCGAAGACAGCCCACCATCGTCCGCGCACATACTCTCGGCTACGCTTCATCGACTCCATAATGCGCGCATTTTCCAAAACAAGCACAAACGCCGCAAAGGCAACCCAGACCGACACAATGATCGCTGGAATGATAAACAAAATGAAACTAACGAAAAGTATTAGCGATAACACGATAGTGAAGCCCACATATCGCCAAAAAAATCCTGAAGCCTGTCCATAGGCTTTTCGTACGCTTAGAGTTTGGTCATTAGCCGCTACTATCAACGCGATGCCTGACAAAATGTTAAATACGGCCAAAGTGATCGCCAAAGCGCCAAAGAGTGTCCATTCATAAATGTTGATGACACCTGTTCCTTTGCTCGGCTGAAATAAGAACAACAGTAGGTCGATAATAAGTGGTACCGCGATAATGCCTAAAAACAGTTTTGGACTGATCATGAAGTGAGCAATAGCTCCCTTCATTAATTCTAAAGGATTTCTCATATGCACATTAGTATAGCAATGACCTAGGCAAAATATGTAATTTGTACACAGCCCAGCACACGCATCACCAAGCTTTACCCGCCACCCTCAGTGTGCTAATTTACCTTCAGGTAAACGTAAGAAAGAGAGGTGATGTGATGTACGATCTTTTGAAGAGACTGTTGACTATCTGCTTCATCTTCTTTGCAGTTAACACCGCAACGGCTGATGAAGTAGGATACACCGCCCCTGGTCACGGCGAGTACCACCACTGGTATCAGATGATACAGAAGCAACTTGGAATTAATGACTGCTGTGACGACGAGAGTCGCGACTGCGGCCCAGTTGAAGCCTATCAAGACCCCGGGTTCGAAAAAGACCTGATAGTCTTGTTGGAAAACAAGAAATGGTATTCTGCATACAAAGCTCGAAAATTCTACGTCAATACGCCGGACGGACGAGCGCACGTTTGCCGTATGCCTGGTTTCAATCACCTGGGCACCCCCAACGGCGGTTTCGTTTTTTTCTGCGTATTCGTTCCGGAATGGACATCATGACCAACTCAATACAAAGCCCGGCGATCATTCGATCGCCGGGCTACGTTGTCACTAAATCTTGTGGTCACGAGTTTCTAAGCATAATTGTTCGCTACGCTGTAAACCTATTCTACCAACAGGATATTCGATCCTTACAGGATCAGTACACCTTGTAAGCACAGCTTTCTTTCTGCTTTCGTTCGAAAGTATAAGTAAACTTCTACTTTACTCACTCAATTGAAAGTCGATATTTTGCTCCTTGCGTCGCAAAATATCAGGCAAGGTCTTCGAATCCTGACGCAAAGTGCCACAGGCACTTTGCTTATGGTCCACATATGAAAAAACTCCCAAAAAGGAGTTTCTTCATATGTGGACCCTACAGGATTCGAACCCGCCGCCTCCTCAGTGCAAATGAGGCGCTCTACCAAATGAGCTAAGGGCCCTTTCAACAACAAACGCCCATAAAGGCGTAAGGTTGTCATATAATACTTATTCTTGGCTCTCTAGTCAACGAGCGTCCATTTGCCATGGAGCATCAGCAGAAACGGACTGGTAGTCACCTAAGGACAATTTTCCGTCTATTAGCCAGACAGACTCCGCATCCTCCCCGACCGCGCTGGTGATCTGGCCGTCGCTGTTTTTGACTCTATAAACTACGTCTTCATCGAAGGAGTAGATGAAGTTGTCGCAAGTGTCAGAATCTGCGGTTGGTTGTACACAATAATGGAGAAAGCGATCATTTGGAGAAGCAGAAGTAACGGGCACGTCATAATGAAAGCCATCTTCTTTCGCTTCTCTTTCAGAATAGACACTAAGTGCTCGTTCCACGCCACCTCTGTGTGCATATAGATCACCTTCTTTCATTATGGCCTCTAGACGGCTTGTCTCTTCTTGACCTCTACTTTCCGGTATGTTGCTCATAGACCACTCTTTGCCGTCTGACAATTTAAAAGCAATGAAGGCGGTGATGAAACCAATCAGATAAGCGAGAACGATAAGAATTGCTTTCTCATGTTGTCTTGCCAACGAAGAAGCTCTTGCGGTATCGATCGACTTAGTTGTATGAGAGCTGGTGCTTTTAATATTTTCCTTCATAAGAACTTAATTACAAAATATGAACGTTGTTTGTATTATCACGACAAATATTTTTACTGTCTAGTGTTAGGGTGTGATTAACGTAATGTCTTTGTATTTATTTTTTCACCGCCAGCTTCAACAAATGTAAAATAAAATCATCAAACGAGTGGCCCACCGCGGTAAGCATCTGTGGCAGGAGCGACGTTTGTGTCAACCCTGGTAGAGTATTGGTTTCCAAAAAATAAACGCCTTTGTCATTCACAATAAAATCACTGCGTGAATAATGTGAAAGACCTAAGACTTGATGCGCCAAGATCGCGGCCGCGGAGAGCGCTTCTTTCTCTTCTCTAGAAAAACGTCCTGGGCAAATTTCTTCGGTGCGTCCATCGTATTTCACATCAGAAGCAAAAAAACTATGCGATGGCGGTGGCACTATCTCTACCGCCGGCAAACTATAAAACGCTTCGTCGCGCAGGTTTTCTACAATGCCAACCGTCGCTTCTTTACCACGCACAAACTCCTCTACCAAAACTTCATCACGACGACTAAGAACATCATCCAAGATTGAGTTTAATTCAACGGCGTTGTGAGCGTGATGAGTATCAATTGATGATCCGCCCGAAACTGGTTTTACGATGTATTCGGGTCCAAACAATGTCTCTATCGTCCCTACCAAGCGACGCACGTCGGTACCAGCCTTGGTCACTCGCAAATGAGCTGGCTGTTTTATCTTATGATCACGTAAGATCTCTTTGGTTAAGACCTTATTCATTGCCAACGCCGAAGAATAAGCGCCACTACCCACATATGGTATTCCCAATCGATCCAAGAGGCGCTGAACCGTACCGTCTTCACCGTACTGACCATGCAGGGCAATAAAGACGACGTCGGAAGCAAACAAAGCATCTGCCGGCGTACGCTCGATACCATGAAGCAACCATTCCCCGCGACGATTGATCACAATGTCGTTGTAGGGAATAGAAAGTCTCTGGAGTGCCTCGATAACAGAAGCGCCGGTTTTCATCGACACTTCATATTCTTCGCTCGGCCCTCCGCGCAAAACAGCCACCCGAAGGTTTTTCATACCAAGATTATAACGTGGGTTATAAAATATATGTAACGACGTAGATGCGGGGCGGCGAAGCCGCCCCGCATCTAAACCAACTTCCTTTTAGAACGATGATACTCAATCGAAAAACGATGCGCCTCAGCGTTGGCAAGCAAAATAGCGTCATGATGCTTCTTCAGTAAACTCTGTGGGCCAAGTACGCGGATCGGTCGATGACGCTCGTCTTTAACAACCGCCACTACCGGAATGACCAGTTCCCTTTTTTGCAAAATTCTTTCGGCTACATTTTTTTGTGCCGTACTGCCATCCACTGCAATAATCTGCGGCAAAGGCCACTCGGTGTGATAAAGCCGACGCTCCAAGACTTCACGAAGAGCGGCTGGGTCATTCGCTCCTGACACACTTTGTATTTTGAATTTTCGATATTCACTGCGCTTTATCTCCCCACCTTCCACTACTGTCATTACGCCCACCATGTCTTTACCTTGCAAGTGTGCAACGTCATAGGCTTCAATGCGCAGCGAGTGCTCATCACGATAAATCCGACTATCGTCTTTGATAAGCGCGATGTCGTGAATATGTTGTAGCGCAAAAATCTTTCTCTTTACGATATTAGCATCTTCAAAGCGCTCCTCTTTTGCCGACTTCTTCATCTCTTTTTCCAGTTCTTTGATGATTTGCAGTTTCTTTCCCTCAAAGAAAAGACGGATGTGCCGAATCGCTTGTAAATATTCTTTTTTATTCTGCTCCATCGGGTACAGACCTATCTGCCGATTGAAGTCGATCTTGCCGCGCGCTAGTTTTGATTTCTCATCACCAATCGGATGTTTGGTGTCATAAAACTGGAAAAGCCGACGCACTATTTTTAATGCTTCGCGAAACAAGCTTCCGCTTGGAAACGGGCCGAAGTGGTAAGTATAGTCGTAATCTCCCAAATCCTTTCCGCGCACCACCAAAACACGCGGCCACTCTTCGTTGGTGATAACCAAATGATTGTAGCTTTTATCGTCTTTAGAAATTGTGTTGTAGCGGGGCTTGTGCGTACGAATCAAGTTGGTCTCCAAAATCATCGCCTCGAGTACAGAGTCCGTGGCTGTATAATCCACACTCTTGGCTTCGAGGATCATTTTTCCGATCAGCATCGATCGCTTATCTTTAAGATCTGGTGCGAAGTAACTACGCACTCGGTTCTTAAGTGAGGTAGCTTTGCCAATATATAAAATATCTTTTCGTGTACCCAAAAAGAAGTACACCCCTGGTGCATCTGGCAACTTCTTTTTTTGTAGCGACTCCTTATTCACAACCTTAGTTTAGTTAAAAAGCAGAAACCGCGCAATTATTGCGCGGGGCTCCTGTGCATACGGCGATACTTCCGTACTGTGCAGCCGAATTGTCGTTTGGTCATGCGTGCTGCTATCGCATGAAAACAGAATGATAAATATTTTTCGGTCTTACTCTGACTGTACTCGATTTCGTACAAAAACGAGCGAACAATGTTCTTCAGGGACTCGTCCATCACTTCCTCCTTGGTCAGTCTCTAAGTCGGTAGAGTATCACCATGCCAGAGTGGCCGCAACCTACTTTTTCAACACCTTCTTTAAGTAATAACCAGTATGAGACTTCTCGTTGCGAGCGACTTCTTCTGGCGTACCTTTCGCCACGAGGTTGCCGCCGCCCTCTCCACCCTCTGGTCCGAAGTCTAGCAAGTAGTCGGCTGACTTCACCAGATCAAGATTGTGTTCGATCACCATTACAGTATTGCCGCGATTAACGAGCTCCTGCAAAATCTCAATCAGTTTTTTAACATCTTCATAATGAAGACCGATCGTCGGTTCGTCGAGCAGATAAATGGTCTTTTGAGTATGTGGGCGATACAGTTCACTGGCGATCTTTACGCGTTGTGCCTCTCCGCCAGAAAGTGTGGTGGCACTCTGTCCAAGCTCCAAATAACCCAATCCTACATCGAGCAAGCTTTTCAAGCGCTCGGCGATTGACGGCACATCTTGGAAGAAGTTGTACGCCTCTTCGATAGTAAGATGAAGCACTTCGTAAATATTTTTCTTGCGGTAAGTAACCTCAAGAGTTTCTTTGGTAAATCTTTTGCTATCGCACACGTCGCAAGTTACATAAACTGTCGGCAAGAAGTGCATCTCGACTGCAATCTCTCCGTTACCCTGACACGCCTCACAGCGCCCACCTTTTACGTTGAAAGAGAAGCGGCCAGGTTTCCAACCGCGGGCTCTCGCCTCTCCGGTCGCGGCAAACATATCGCGGATGTGAGTAAAAGCGCCGGTGTAAGTAGCCGGATTCGAACGAGGAGTACGACCGATTGGTGACTGATCGATAAGTACCGAACGGCCAAGATACTCCGTACCTGTGATAGAAGCCACATTGTAGGTCTTTGCTGTACGATAACGGCGCTCGAGTCGAGCCAAAAGATTTTTATGAAGAATCTCGTACATAAAAGTGGACTTACCACTACCAGACACACCTGTGACGGCGATCAGCCGGCCAAGTGGAATATCGACATTGAGATTCTTAATATTGAAAGCTTTGCCGCCTTTGATCTGAATCTTTCCTTTCTCGCTGTCCCGACGCTCCGGTATCTCGATCTTGCGGTCGCCACGCAGATAGTCGAGGGTAATTGAGCCAGATTCATTCGTCTTAGCAGAAAGTAGTTTCTCTAAGTAGTCTGACACCACCACTTCGCCGCCGTGCACGCCTGCACCAGGACCGATATCTATCAGATAATCAGCGGCATAAATCGTGTCTTCATCATGTTCAACTACGATGATGGTGTTGCCAAGATCACGAAGTGAAGTGAGCGTGCTGATGAGACGGTCGTTGTCGCGTTGATGAAGACCGATGGTTGGTTCATCAAGTACATAAAGAGCGCCGACCAAGCCGGAGCCAAGCTGACTCGCCAAACGAATACGTTGTGCCTCACCGCCAGAAAGCGTATTGGCGCGGCGATCGAGCGTTAGGTATTCGATACCAACGTTTTTCATAAACTCCAGACGCTCAATGATCTCGCGAAGCGCCGGCCAAGCAATGTCTTGCTGTTTTTTGGAAAGTTTAAGCTTGGCAATAAAATCCGCCGCGTCTTTGACCGACATACTGGTGAAGTCCACCACGTTTTTGCCTTCTTTCGGACCGCCGCCTAAGTACACTCGAAGTGCTTCTGGGCGCAAGCGCGCACCATTACAAGCTGGACATTCGTCCGATTGAAAAATTCCGACAACTCCCAGACCATTACATTCAGAACACGCTCCGTAAGGTGAGTTGAAAGAGAAAAGCCGCGGTTCCACTTCCGGAAAACTAGAGCCGTCAGTCGGACAAATAAATTTAGCAGAAAGAGTACGGTCAGTGCCATCTGGTTTCTCTACTTTCACCAGACCATTCGACTCCTTGAGTGCTAGTTCAACCGCTTCTGAAAGACGTTCACGCGAACCTTTTGGATCATCAGTAAATTCACTGACATAAATAGCGTCAATCATTACATCGATGTCATGTCGTTGATTCTTTTTCAGTTCAATCCGTTCGCGAAGTTGTTTAACCTGTCCGTCGATCTTTACCGTTTCGTAGCCCTTATTAAGAAGGTCGTAAAGAAGTTGGTAATATTCACCCTTACGCCCAACCACTAGAGGCGCAAAGATTGCCACCTTCCCTTTAGACACCTCAATTCCTAACACTTTTTCTTTCTTGGCATCTTTGACTTCATGGTCCTCGATTGACTTCAGTACGATACCAAGAATCTCATCTTGAGAGAGCTTCTCAATCGCCACATCTTCAGTAAGACAGTATGGCTGGCCGACGCGAGCGTAAAGAATACGCAAGTAGTCGTAAATTTCTGTGATGGTAGCGACAGTGGAGCGAGGATTGCGACTAGCAGATTTCTGATCGATCGAGATGGCTGGTGAAAGACCGCTGATCTCATCAACATCCGGCTTCTGTAACTTGTTCAAAAACTGACGGGCGTATGGAGAGAGAGATTCAACATAACGACGCTGACCTTCTGCAAAGATAGTATCAAAAGCCAGCGAAGACTTACCACTGCCAGAAGGGCCGGTGATGGCAATCATCTTGCCACGGGGCATTTCTACGTCGATATTCTTTAGATTGTGGGTACGAGCGCCACGCACGACTATCTTGTCGCTTTTATCGTTCATCTCTGTTTTAGTCTTTTTGACAGCCATATAGCACACAGCCTCCGGATGGAGCCGAAGGTTTTATTACCGCGAGATTATAACACAAATCGGGTATAGCGATACCTAGTTGGTAGTTAAATGATTCCGGCTTCAGACCACGCTTTTATTTTTTCTTTTTTGTTGCGGACTCTTCCAAAACCTTGATCTCATCGCGAATGATGGCGGCGGTTTCGAAGTCGAGGATAGCGACCGCTTCATTCATTTGTTGACGTTTTTCTTTGAGAACCTTTTTTGGATTCTTCTTGAACAGATCCATATCAACAGTAAGCAAAGTATGCACCGTTTCGTCATGCACGGTACGAAGCTGGTCAGCAATCGATTTAATCTCCTTCTTAATTGTCTGTGGCGTAATGCCGTGCTTCTTGTTATAGACGAGCTGAATATCGCGACGACGGTTGGTCTCACTGATCGCGTATTTAAGGGCGGCGGTAATCTCGTCAGCATAAAGAATCACTCGACCATTCACATTGCGGGCGGCGCGGCCAATGGTCTGGATCAAAGCTGTCTCACTGCGCAAGAAGCCGGTCTTGTCTGCATCAAGAATCGCCACTAGTTCTACCTCTGGCAAGTCGAGACCTTCGCGAAGCAGGTTTACTCCGACCAAGCAGTCAAACACACCCTTACGGAAATCGGTAAGGATTTCGATACGTTCTAGTGTCTCCACGTCGCTGTGAATGTATTTTGTCTTAATACCCTTGCCCTCCAGGAATTCAGCCAAGTCTTCGGCCATCTGCTTAGTGAGCACTGTGGTGAGGACGCGAGCACCACCTTTGATTATTTTTTCTGCCTCTGCAATAAAGTCTTTTACTTGACCGGGGTAATTGCCCTTCTCCACTATTGGACGGAGATCAATTTCTGGATCAACAAGACCAGTCGGACGAATGATTTGTTCAACCATCGGAAAGCCAGTTTTTTCGGCCTTCTCGTATTCGTATTTACCAGGTGTGGCGGAAGTATAAATACGCTGTCCAACCCGCTTTTCGAATTCATCAAACTTTAGCGGACGGTTGTCCTTGGCGCTCGGCAAGCGAAAACCATAATCCACCAAAGTATCCTTACGAGCACGATCACCAGCGTACATACCGCCAATTTGCGGAATGGTTACATGCGACTCGTCGATGATGGTTAGGAAATCAGCTGTGCCGTCAGCCTTATGTGGAAAGTAATCGAGCAGAGTGTATGGCGGTTCATCGACACTCCGTCCATCGAAGTGTCTTGAGTAGTTTTCAATACCATTGCAGTAACCAATCTCGCGGATCAAAGCCAAGTCGTGATCAGTGCGGCGCTTCAAGCGCTCAGTTTCTAGCAGTTTTTCTTCTTTTTTAAACTTCTTGAGTTGCTCGTCTAGTTCCAACTTAATGTCTAGAATCGCGCGTGCCCGCTCCGCTTCTGGTGTGACGAAGTGTTTGGCGGGGAAAAGGAAAAAAGTCTCCGTCTCCTCGATGATAGCGCGGGTGGTAGCATCGATCTTGGTTATAGAAGACACGGTATCACCATCAAAGCTAAGGCGATAAATTGCCTTTTCGTTAGTCGGCATTATCTCTACCGTGTTGCCGACAGCGCGGAAATGGCCTGGGAGAAGATCCGCAGTGGTTCGTTCAAAATACATTGAGACCAACATGCGCAATAAATCAGCTCGGTTTGTTTTAAAACCTTTTTCAAACTTTTTATGAACCTTTGCATACTCAGTCGGTGAACCAAGACCATAGATACAAGAAACTGAAGCGACAATGATCACGTCGTTACGGGTCAAAAGTGCTTGAGTTGAGGCGTGGCGTAAGCGATCAATTTCTTTATTGATCTGTGCTTCCTTCTCAATATAAGTGTCCGAAACCGGCATATATGCCTCCGGCTGATAGTAGTCGTAATAGGAGACGAAGTAATGCACTGCGTTGTTGGGGAAAAAGTCGCGGTATTCCTGCGCCAATTGCGCCGCCAGGGTTTTATTGTGAGCGATCACCAAAGTCGGCTTCTGCACTGAAGCAATTATATTGGCGGCGGTAAAAGTCTTGCCCGAACCAGTCACACCAAGCAGGGTCTGATGCTCCGCTCCGGCCTTAAGGCCAGCCAACAGCTTTTCTATTGCCAGCGGCTGATCGCCCGCCGGAGTCTTGTCAGTAGCCAACTCGAATTTCATTGCCCCCAGTGTATCCGAAGTAGGTAAATAAAAAAAGGCGGGCAACCGAAGTTGTCCGCCAAGTTGCGCTTACGAAACACCACCCAGAGGCGGTCTGTTCAATATATCACCACCACCTAAGACCGCAAGATACTCTCGCGCAACTGCTTCGTGAAATTGACTATGGTGTAAAGGTTATGAATCGAGCATAGGTGGCCTCCGAGGATCTCTCCAGAACGTACCAAGTGCGACACATAAGCCTTGGTATAGCGCTGACAGACCATACAATCACAGCCTTCATCGAGTTTACTGAAATCTCGTGCGTATTCGCTCTTCTTGATACTGGTTTTTCTAATCCCCTCTTGCGTATGAATATAAATAGTACCGGTGCGACCAATACGTGTTGGTGCCACACAGTCAAAAGTATCGCAACCTAGTCGCACACCATCCATAATGTCTTCTGGTTCTCCAATGCCAAGCAAGTGACGCGGCTTCTCTTCTGGCAAGTTTTCATTTACCACCTTGAGGGCTTCACCTAGATCTTCTTTAGAAAAACTACCGCCAATACCAAAGCCGTCGAAGTC
>MFMS01000002.1:200904-208126 GCA_001783525.1 Candidatus Kaiserbacteria bacterium RIFOXYB1_FULL_46_14
GCAGGTCTAGAAAGCGCCCGCCCTGCACCACGCCGTAGAGCCCCTGCTTCTTCAATGCCTCATAATTTTGCTTATGCGCCATTATCGAGCGCTTGGCCCAGCGATGCGTACGCTCCATTGCTTCCTTTTGGTAATCAAAATCAGCGGTCGGGCTGGTACATTCATCAAAAGCAACAATGATGTCAGCGCCGATGGCGTGCTGAATTTCAATCGAGCGCTCTGCTGTGAAGCGGTGCATCGAACCGTCGTGGTGAGAAGTAAAAGTCACACCTTCTTCGTCTATAACGCAGAGCTTGCCGTGACTCTCTGCTAAAGCGCGGGAGTACACGTTTAATCCGTGCATATGTGGTTTCTCATCATCTTCTACCTCGCCCTTAGCAAATTTAGTAACACCTTTGCCAAAAGCGGCACCCAGTGAAAATACTTGAAAACCACCACTGTCGGTCATGGTTGGTAATTCCCAGTTGGCAAATTTGTGTAACCCGCCGGCCTCTTTAATGATTTCGTGACCAGGCTGGAGATAAAGGTGATAGGTATTAGCGAGAGCTACCTGTGATCCTACCCAATCTTTCAAGTCTTCAGACTTCAAGGCCTTAACAGTTGCCTTAGTACCGACTGTCACAAAAGCTGGCGTTTCGATATCGCCATGCGGTGTATGAATAACACCAGCCCGGGCCATTGACCCGGGCTGACGCTTTACTATTTCAAATGTAATTGGAGCCTTCCCCATTACTTGATAGAAACCAACTCAATCGCGTACACAATAGTGGCGTTCTTTGGAATAGGGCCATAGCCCTTACTGCCATAGGCCATCTCAGATGGGATAACGATAATACGCTGCCCGCCCGTCTGCATACCAAGCACTCCTTCTTCCCAACCCTTGATAACCTTTCCTTCGCCAACGGTAAATGTAAGAGTCTCACCCTTCTTATAAGTATTGTCGAACTCCTGACCATTTTGTAGAGTCCCGATATAACTCACCTCGATAGTGTCGCCGTCTTCAACCACATCTCCACTACCAATCTTCACATCAGTGATAACGAGCTTTTCAACACGATTACCAGAAATAGCACTATCTAAAGCGGCCGGAGCACCTTCTATGCCGTTTTCTGCAACTACCACACCGGCAACCTGATCTTCGCTAAACAAGTGATCAGCGAGTGCCCCGCGATTTGCCAAGGTGCCGTCGAGACGCATCACGAAGAGAGCCAAAGCCATTGCTCCGATAGATAGGGCGATACCTGTGGCTTCAAATTTGTTGAGCTTTGTCATAAGGCCTTCAGAATAGAATAGACTGCCTAAAATTGCAATGAAAGCGTTCCGTCCAAAATTTGCTCAAAGAGTGCCGGGTCACTACGTTCCGCTAGGCGGCGGAAGAAAACGGAGCTTTCTGATGGATCCATTTCCCTCGGCTGGGTCTTTACGGTGCGACTCTCCACCGGATTAATATCAACTTGCCAGTCATCTTCAACCTTTAAAAGATTCAAAACCAGACCTTCTGTTACATCATTGTCCCAATACTGATCAAAAACCAAATTACCAAGAGAGTAAAAAATCAACCTGTCTTTATATAGTCCTATGTCCTGCACCACATGTGGGTGGTGTCCAACAATAAGATCAACTCCGGCATCGATTAGTCTGTGTGAAAAATTTTCTTGCGTGTTGTTGTGTACCAACTGATACTCATCACCCCAGTGCACATACGCGATGACAGTTTTCCCAGATTCATTCAACTGCTCGACGTACGGCACCCACTCTACATCGTCTGGATAACCAAAAGTGGCGTTTATAAAGACTAATGCAAAATCTTGTTCCGCAAGATTAAAAAGTGAAATCGAGGAACTAGCGAGCATAGTCGGATGACCACCAGACACAAAGCCCCTCGCAGTAAGCTCTGATAGAGTACTTTGATAAGCGTTTGCGCCATGATCAAGTGAATGATTATTGGCCAATGAGAGGTGAGTGAACCCGCCCTCTACCAACACATCCAGATTTGTCGGGTCAACCGAAAACTTCATACCATAATCAGGGGTCGCCTTGTGTTCGGTCGGAATACTAGATTCGAAGTTGCCCACCACGACACGGCCGCTCAATAGTTCTGCCATTTCGCTGAAAGGGTTTCCCGGAAGAAGCAGAGGCAAACGCCTCTCTACGTCTCTTGCCAACATCACATCACCTACAAATATTACGCTGTCACTCTTTTCTTCATCATCTTGAACAACGCCTTCCAAAATCTCACCAGAGTTCCACTTCGTAGCTGAAGCCTCTAGTTTGGATGCAAGATCAACATTACTACTTACACCAGTTGCAAAAAACAGCACTGCAAAAAGCACCACCAGACCTACAAACACACCAAAAACTTTCATTACAATTTATTACTTAGACTACCGATGAAACAGCTCTGGTGATGATGGATGAAAAATTCCGACACCTTCTGCATACATAACTCCAATTAGTGACATCGCCGCGATTATCAAAGCTATAACAAAAATAGAACTGATTTGTATCCAGTACACGAAACTCTGGTGAGCTCGCAGAGTAGAAAGATCAGAGGCATCTATCTTAACGTCTATACCGAGGAGTGCATGAATCGCTTCTGGACTTAGTCGCTTATCGGTGAGGAAAACGTTGTCGAGTCTCTCAATGCGACTCTTATGAGTATTTACATTCTCTCGAAGAACAGTAATCGCACTCTCCACATCATCCTTATTCCAACGTGCGGAAATCAGTACCGAACGGATCTCTTCATCCGGCGCGGTTGCAGACGAGCCGTTCATCTTCAATATTCTTTCGAGATAACCGCGATCGATCATAATGTATCAAGCTATCAATTCCTCTTCTTCTACTTTATCCGGAGCGATGTGTTGAGAGTAAATCTCTATAAGAACTATAAATACACTGGTGACTACCGGGCCAACGATGAAGCCGATCGGTCCAAATAAGACCAAGCCACCCAAAACCGACAACAAAACAAGGAATGGGTGCATTGGATGAGAACGACTCATCAAGTAAGGGCCGAGGATATTATCGACAATAGAAACCGCCAACAACCACCATATAAGAAGTCCGCCAGCCGCTACATACTCGCCAATAAATATTAAGTATCCTGCGGCCGGAAGAAAGACGACTGAAGCACCAATACCAGGTACCAAAGCTGTTATAGCAACGATCGTGCCAAACAGTACGGCGCGATCAAACCCGAAGAACGTAAAGCCAATCGCGGCCGAAGTACCCTGAATAATAGCGATAAAAACCGTACCAGTAGCGACACCTCGCACTGCCATGGCCATTCTGTGTAAGATCAACGTATCGTCAATGTCAGAAAGCGGGCTGATCTTTACAAGAGATTTAGTAAAACGTTTACCATCGCGGAAGAAATAGAAGGAACCCATCACCGCAATGAAGAATAAAAACAGGGTTGAAGCTGTGCCAGCAAAGATCGCACCGAGATTGCCAGCAAACCAACGTGCGCCTTGTCGCAAATATCCAGCCAAGTCTAACTCCAGTCCAGGTACTAATCTAGCCGCGATATTTTGTAAGTCGTCGAGCGTCGTTACCAATGAATAGTGACCGTTACCCAAGATCTTATAGATTGAGACTGCCTCGCTTACCAAAATAGAAGTCAGCCAAGTAAGAGGAAGGACAATAATCAAAAGGACAAGAAAGGTGGTCAACAAAGCCGAAGCTGTCTCATTGTTTCGCGGCATTCGCGCGAGAATGTACTCATATATAGGATAACAAATAGTGACGATGACTGCGGAGAGGGCAAGTGCCGTGATAAAAGGAGAAAACATCAGCCATACTAGATAGCCGATCATGGCCATTAGACCAAAGAAGAAAACGTACTCGAGCATCCGATTCAGCAACATAATTATTTGAAGTTTAGCCTATTCGGGTAAAAGCGCAATTACTCTGCCAGAAGTTTTTTTACGTCCTTGACCTCCTTTTCTAGTAGTGATTCTGATACTGCGAGTGCTTGGTTCAGACCATCTACCGCCTGCTTCTCGCCCTTGGTCAGACGCGACTTTTTACTTATTCCTCTTATTTGATCGTATATCTCTTCTCGAAGAGCGGTAAAGATACGAATGAGCTGGTTGTGCACATCGCTCGTCTCGCGGCGCAATGCGGCCAAGGCGCGAGCGTAGCGCAATCGCTCGTAAATCAAGTATCCAAACATCAGCGTCAGCAAAAAGGTCAGTAGTGTGACCAAGAATGATGCAGGTTCATCAGCGATTGTACTGATCATTGCTGATGGTCCTTTATATGACATCGGCCAAATCATAAGTGCCGAATCACTGGAGTTACCTGCTCGGTCATATGCGGTGACCTGAAGACGATACGCTTGTCCTGGTGTAAGTGTGAGCAAATGCCCACGTGACGCCTCCGCAACATCGAGCCGCTTAGACTGACGGTCTCCAAAAGTTAATTCAAAGTGTGAGAGTCCGGACAATTCATCACCCGCTGTGAGTTGGATCATTACGCCGCCCTCTTTATCCAACTGACTGACCTCAATTACCGGCGCACTGGGCGGAGTGTTGTCGATATTGAGTGTCCGCTCTGCAATCATTCCCCACTTTTCAAAGTTGCGAAATTGTACAACGATGTAATTCACACCTTCAGAAAGATCGGCGGCAGTGAAAGTAACACTATCTACGGGTGGACGATGAGGCTGCATCGGTTCTTGCAGGGAAGAAGTAGAAATATCTACCGCTACGGCGGTCACATCGGCTGGCAACTCCCAGTTGAACTCCACCTGCGCACTTTTGTACCAACGATCTGGATCAGGATTGGTCGACGATTGAATAATCGGTGCCTCTGGGCCGCCGGAATAAAGTTCTTCTGGTGTTATTTCAGAATTTTGAGCAAACACCAAAATCGGTGTGAGTATGACGCTAGCAAAAATAAACGAAAGAGGAACGCGCATAACTATTGTTCTTATTATACAAACGTAATGCTAATAAAAATTATTTTTGGAGTGGATAAACAAGCGCGTGTTATCACTTTTAATTTTTAATTTTTCTAATCTCGTTCCAACGAGTTGTGTAGCAAGGTGAACGATGTTGATCATGATCGAGTTGACCGCCGCGCTTCACTCGACCGAAGGTAATCGCGTCGTTTCCCCAGCGTGTATTAAGATCATCGATTACGCTCATCAATTGCGTGTCGTCATTCATACTTTCTTCCTCTTCCCACAAACAAACTGGCACAGCGTCGGCCGGTATAATGCGACCCAATACTACTCCCGCCTTTTTGTATGGGATACCGCGTCGATAAAGCACCTTGGTTAAGGCCAAGGCGTAACACAGTAAGGTTCGTGTGTCAGATACTGGAGTGGGTAAAATTATTTCCTGTCGGCCACTTTGCAAAAGCCAATCACTGTAACGGTTGGTCTGAAGTTGTACTCCGAGAGATCCTGCTTTGCCTCCGATGGACCTCAGCTCTTCGCTAGCTCGCTCGATATGATAAGTTACCGCCGCTTCGAGCGCCGAAAGCGACTCCGTCGTTTTAGAAAAGGAGCGAGTATGCATAATGCTTTTCTGAAGACCCTTTCTTTCTGTCGGTTGGTGCGCCGCATTTTCTGACAACTCAGCACAAAGTCGCGATCCATGCACACCAAATTCCCTTACAATAAAATTTTCTGGTGCAGCTAATAAGTCAGCGACGGTATTCAGGCCATGTTCGCGCATCGAAGTAGCCGTCTTACCACCTATACCCCAAATTTCATTGAGTGAAATTTCAGCAGTCAGCTCTTGCCACGACTGTCCATAAAAAACTGCAGCGCCACTTTTTCTTTTCTCATTTTCACTGGCATATTTGGCAATCGTCATTGTTTTACCAGCACCAAGCGACACCGGTACCCCGACTTTCTTTTCTATGACTTGCTTTAGTCGGAGCAACTCTGACACCGCGCTGATCTGATCCTTTTCGCTGAATTGAAAAAAGGCTTCGTCAATTGAATACTGATAGACCTCTCCCAACTCGTCATTCAAGACTGACATCACACGGTCAGAGACATCTCGATACAACTCAAAGTTTGAGGAGAATAAGGCAATGTTATTTTCCTTCACAATATCCCTCACCTTAAAGAACGGCGCCCCCATCGGCACACCGAGCTTCTTCGCTTCTTCGCTTCTCGACACAACTACACCATCATTACTGCCCAGTACGATTACTGGCTGATTTACTAAATCAGGTCTAAACAACCGCTCGCAAGAAACGAAAAAATTGTTGCAATCTAGGAGTCCATATAGCTTCACCCTCATATTGTACCTTTGCACAGCAAGTACTTGTCTAGTCCAAAATAAAGAGTAGGATGGGCGACAGATTTTCATCAACACAGGAGGAAGTGATGAATCTTTGGATCTTTGCACCGGCGATAATAATATTCGCTGGGATGGTTGGTGCACTCTGCATTCTGTCCACCAAACCAGAATATCTGCATCGCCTTGTTCAGGCGATGCAGTACGGAGTCAAACACTGTGAAAGACGAGAATAGCGACACTTTGTCGCTTAACCACCCTCAAGGCTGAGCGGATATATCCCGCTCAGCTTTTCTTTTTGGTGGGGATGTTTATGACTGTGCATAACTGGCTTTGACAGTCATAAAAGTAGGAGTATGATTCTTCACCGTTGATGCCGGAGGGGTGTCAACAAAACAACAACGCAAGTTTAGGAGCCGCGCGTGTTAGAACAAAAAGCTCTTTTTATAGCCATTTCCGGAATGAGAGGAAGTGGCAGAACGAAGCTCTTCAAGCAACTCGGACCTTTGCTTCCCGACGTTTTCGGGAATCAGACGTTTGCCTTTTTTGAAGACCCTTTCGGGGGACTACCCCATCCGCTCCTGTGGGCGACCGAGGAATGCGGGAGGGATCCGGTCAGTCGGCTATTCAGCCTCTGGTCAGTACTGAACGAGTTCAATATCAAACACCTGCGGCCAGCCTTGGCATCAAACGACGTCGTGTTGGTTGACGGATATGGGCTCAATGCCCTCTTATATTCCACGGCCTGTGCCGGCGGAAGCAGGGAGGACGACGAGAATGCGATCCAGATGCATCACGAGATAGTGCGTGCGCGGGTTATCAAGCAAGGTATCCCGCCGCCAGAGTATTTCATCACTCTGGGTGGACACAATTCCCTGGTTGATTACCTCCAGGAGAATGTCCCAGGTATCGACATTGCAGAATGTTACGCGTTCATTCGTAAAGAAGAACGTGTCATCCGA
>MFMS01000002.1:208134-244959 GCA_001783525.1 Candidatus Kaiserbacteria bacterium RIFOXYB1_FULL_46_14
CGACCAAAAACGCCAGGCGGCGGCATGAGTCCGCCACCCAAATTCCCCTGGCCCGTGCATTGCGCGCGGACCAGGGGTTTATTCATAATTAAATTCCTTACTAAACATATGCCATCTTTCACTTCGATCCGTACGCTAGTTGCCCAAAATTGGCAGGCTGGTTTGACCGTCGCTCTTATCTCAGTACCACTTTCAATCGCACTTTCGATCGCTTCTGGTGCCGGCCCACTACCAGGCTTGGTGACCGGTGTGGTCGCCACCTTAATCGCCGGCTTCTTTGGCGGTAGTCATTTCAACATCATCGGTGCGGCTGGAGCACTCGCCACTGTACTTTTTGCCGCCACCTTGGCCGCACCGGCGGGTCTCGGTGCCGCTGTACTACCTTTTATCGCCATCACCACCGGTCTCATTATTCTTTTGGTGTGGTTTTTTGAATTTGATCGCTATCTTTATTACATCCCTTCTTCGGTGATGTACGGTTTTGCCGCCGGCGTAGCTATACTGATCGCCGCTTCACAACTATTTGACGCTTCTGGTCTTTCGGCACTATCTCGCACAGGCCACCTAACTGGAGACCTAGAGAAATTTGTGGAGCATTGGGGTGATGTGCACTTGCCTTCTTTGGCTGTCTTCTCCGCTTTCTTGGTTGGTATCTTGGTCTTCAAGCGTTTTGTTAAGCGCGTACCGGCCGTAATTCCTGCTGCTGTGATCGGCATTTTGGTTGGTTACTTCGCAGATTCTGCACTCGGACTCACCACGCTAGCTGATAAGTTTGGTGACTTTGAAGCAACACTCATCTTGCCAGTTTCTTGGGCAGCATTAGACATCTTTCGAGAGTCAGCCGCCCTTATGTGGATCCTAAAAGTGTCGGGTATAGTGGCACTGATCGCCATTCTCGAAACCCTTATCACTGCCAAACTTGGCGACAAGCTCACCCGTACTGAGTCATCTTCAAGCCGTGAATTGCTTGGTTTGGCTCTTGCCAATATCGGCTCTGGTGCCGCCGGCGGCTTACCTGCAACCGGTGTATTCATCCGCACTGGTGCCAATATCAAAGCCGGTGCTACCCATCGCACTAGTGGAATCTTGACCGCCCTCTTTTCCGCATTGATCGCACTCCTAGTATTACCTTTCTTCTCTTACCTACCAATGCCAGTGATCGCCGCCGTCCTCACTAACACTGCCCTTGGACTACTTGAACTTCATAAGTTTAAGGAATTTTATCAGCGTGAAATGGAGAGCTTCGGCATTGCCATACTGGTTGCTCTTATCACTATCTTCCACGATGCTGGACTAGGCGTAACAATTGGTGCGGTAACCGCTCTAGTTCTCTTTGCTCGCAAGATTGCTCGTGGCCGCTTCGATGTGGTCTGGAATTATAGCGATGGCACCAAAGAAGATGTACGCAGTGAACGTCACATCTTGCTACCAAAAAACGATAAGTCAGTCAGAGCGGCCACTTATTCGATTGCTGGTAACCTCGGCTACATTGATGCTGAACGACACCGACTCAATTTCAAGCGTTTGGCAGAAGCGAGCAACATCGACAACATTATCATCCGCTTGCGTGACCTCTTTTCTATCGACATCGAAGGCGTTGATGCATTATCTGAGAGCGTAAGTGAACTACAACGACGCGGCAAAGGCGTGTACTTTGCTTCCGTATCTCCGACCATTCTCGATGAGTTGTTGGTAATACCTGCCTTTGCAGAACTAAGTAAGACTCATCACTTCAACCGCAAAACTTCAGACATCCTAAAGGAACTCGGTGTCGCCAACGATCATTAATAAAACCGTCGTACTAAACCGACGACCACACCCCACAATGACACCTCTTCTGAAGAGGTGTTTTTTGTAGAAAAATTCTCTACCTTCATCTGACCGTCTTCAATCAAAACAACAACGTCGCCACCTTTTGCATTCACGGCCTTATCAACCACCAAAACATCCCCTTCCTCTATACCACTACCCTCTGGCCCACTCCCTTCCATTGTCATAAAAAATGTGGACGCTGGGTGTTTTACCAAATAGTCATGTATATCAAGCGGTCTGTCTTCCGTCCGCTCTTTCATCACATCAAAAACTTTTCCCATATAAATAAGGTTGATATTTGGACAAAATTCCATGTAGTCTAACTACGTGAAACTTAGGCGATTACGACTGAACCAGAGAGTACCAAATGTATCTGGAAAAGCATTATCATCACCGCGAGCAAAGCCGCACTGTATGCAATCTGAACTGGGTGGTGACGGCGCCATTCGAGAAGCATCGCTATGAGTAGCGCACCCATCACAAACAGACCGATCATTGAATAAATAATCTGCAGCACTAGCCGTGGCGATGTCGCCAGCTTCATAACGCCGGATGGTGTGACCACGGCGGCGACGGCCATTTCGTTTGAGGTCGTCGCAAAGCTTTCGATCACTACCGTGCCAGACTCGGTCATATCTATGTTTTCTACACCTGCAACTGTCGGTGAGCCGGCGGCGGCCACGTCGTCCGAACTCGAAGCTTCTGCCGTAAAGCCTAGGATATCGACTGGCTCCTCGACCGGTATGGCCACCGCTGGCGCACCGAACAATTGCACTACAAACACTGTGTCGTAACCTTCAAATTTTCCTGCTGCTGTACCAATTCCCATTTCCGTATAATGTTCATTCAAGATATTCGCGCGGTGAGAAGGTGAATTGAGCCAAGCCTCCACAACGGCCGTTGAATCAGTGAAGTGCACGGCGAGGTTTTCTCCCGCATGGGTGTAATTGTAGCCAACTTCCTCAAACCAGTGCCAAGGCGACACTCCTTCTGGACTCCAGTGCGAGAAATACCCTTCTGCCGCCATATTCTCTGCCTTCAGGCGCGCCGCTTCATCAAGCTCGGCACTTCTGCCAAGTGTCGGGAGTTGCTCGCGGGCGCGCGAGGCGTTAGTTTCTTCTATTACTACCGCCGGCAATACTGCTGCGACTAGATATTCTGAGGCAAGCCACAGAATCGACTGCAAATTGACTAGCGAGAAGGTAATTAGCGTCAAAATCAACATTCCAACCATTGCTGCTTTCTGCAGACTATGAGGCTGGAAGTCGTTTTCCTGATCCGGCACTAAATATTTTTTCCAAGTTGTTTTGATCATGTGTTATAAAAATCATAACATGCGGCCTAGCCCTGATCGCTCTCCTTCTGGTCCCAGTGGAGAAACTTCGCATAAACCACTAGATTGTGACTATAACTCCGATCACTATGGTCGAAGACGCCACCACAGGTGATTAAGCGAAGTTCTGAGCCGTCAACGTCTCCAAAGACCTTCTCAAATGGAAAACGCTTTTTTGAGTGGTAGCTCAGCCGATAGACCTCAAATACAGCGGTACTTCCATCTTCGCGACCTATCTCTATTAAGTCTCCATCCTTAATGTCTTTAAGTGGCTGAAAGACCTCTGGTCCTGTCTCCGAATCGACATGCCCAACAATCACTGACGGTCCAATCTCACCAGGTGTCGGACTATGTTTGTACCAAGCGACGGTATCAAAACCCTTTGGGACCTCCATTAAGCCTGTCGAGTCCAAATCAAGTGGTGTCTCAAATTCGGCCTCAATGCCGACCGCCAAGACTCGGATAAACACCGGCAAAGATGGCTCGACTGATCGAGATGTTTCTTCTGGATAATCGGTGCGACCAAACGCAAGACCTACCTGATCCAACCAGAAGTACGTACTCGAACCACCCATCAATACACCAAGTAGTAAAACAGCGATTGGTTTTCTGATCGGTCGCAGAAAACTGAACATTAGAAGCCTAACCAGGCGAAGATTGGCCATAACCATGACAGAGCGCTAGATAACCGTGGTGCAGCCCCTCCTCTACCAGCCTCGAGTGCTCCGGTAGGAACCGCAGTTATTTGCTCTCCCAAGATCTTAGGAGTACCACCACCATTACTACTTCCACCGCTACCACCTCCACTACTTCCACCTCCACTACCACCACCATCTCCGTTACCCCCGTTACCTCCACCATTCCCACCGCCGCCGAAGAAATTACCGAAATTGAACCCTGAATATGTTTCTACAATGGCTGCGTACGCGGTCGGTATGAACCAATTTTTGAGATTGCCGAGCCAAGTAACTGTTTCGTTACCTTCTTCATTCCTTGGTACAGTGACGGTATAGCTCTGCGGTGAGCTCGGAAAAGATTGTAACCAGTTGCTCCAGACACTCTCTGACAAGACCCAAGTTCCCGCTTCTACGACGAACGAGTAATATCCGGTAGCATCGGTCGAAGTGGTGGCAGTCGTAACACCATCAGTAATCGTCACTATCCATCCTTCTAGTGGATCTTCGCCCTCTGGCCATAAACCGTCTTGATTAGCATCGTGCCATACGTAACCTTCGATGCGGTACTCTCTGGTACTGGTGCCGTTTCCGCCACCATTACCATCATTGAATGTGTTGGTTATGGTACAAGTTTCAGTTTCATCCTTGATTAGGACAATGTCAGTGCAGTTATCATAACTGACGGCAAAGTCGCTCGGTACACTATCCTCTACGACGTTATATGTTCCAACTTCCACCGTCATGTCGTTGGTTCCATCCGATTCGAACGCCGTTGTGCTGGCACCATTTACATTAAAGGAGAACGAATCTGGAGCTGTGCTAGTACCAACAACAAGCTTCACGACCTTGAGAGTCGCCATATCTACACCACCGCCGCCTCCTGCTTCGGGACGATATTGATTATCTGCTTCACATGGGAGCGGGGAGTTAAATTGGCCAAGATCGCTTTCTTGGATCTCGATCATGGCTAGGTATTCATTATTAGGATCAGGATTACAACCAGAACCATACCAACCTACTCGCCAATCCGATTTCACGAGTCCGTCTGGAACTATCTCCTCGACAGTATAAGTACCTGGCTCGAGCGCTACGACACTGTCGTGAGGCACGGTCTCGTTAAAATTAACGCCAATGATCTTAAAACTAAAATCGCTTTCTGTGTAACCTTGACTGTCGCCGCTGAATTTTTTATAGACATGAACATCGACAGTGGTCGGCGTATCTCCAATCGTCTGAGCTGATACCGTAGGCAATGGGATCGGAAGTAAAAATACGCAAATTGCTAACGTTAGCAATAAAGTGGTCGGCCAAAAGATACTTGGGCGAAATAGTGCTTTCATAGCTTGGTGGATTATCGTTGCAATAACAAACTCGTTCGGATTTATCCCACTGACTTTACGTTGATTCTAAAGTCTTATGCTTCTACCTGAATTTTACCTCTCGACCTAACAGATTTCAACAAACCCGTTTCTGACCTAATGGAACCATCCAAATACTTTTTTTACAACGGAACCAACACCACTCTGGGCTGCTGGGGCTGGCTGTTGAGCGGTCTCGGTCTTCGGCTCCGATACCGGAGTCGGTGTAGGAGCCACCGGCTGCTTCGGTACAGGCGGAGCAATAGACTTCACGACGACTGGTGTGGTTGGAGTGATCGGCTTGGCGACGATTGGCGTAGCGACGACGGATGCACTAGCTTTCGAGACAAAACCCGGAGTAGCAAAAGTATAATCACCACCCGTAGAAGTATTGCCCGAACCTGAGGAACGAATCCTGTAAGTGTACTCTGTCGCTGGCTTGAGATCGAGCAGGAACATATAGTGTTTGGTCTTCAAAAATGGCATATGAGCACTGGCTCGGTCGTAACCCAAGTTTTTTGCTAGTTGATCGTAAGGAGAAACTCCATTGTTTTCACTGAAGAAGATCTGGCCATCGGTCGGCTTGCTTGTCTCCCAAGTCAATACGGCAACATATAGACCGTTCGTATGTTGATAAGTACCCAAGAGACCAACGTTCCGTATTCCTATATCCACTCCCTTTATTTCCAAGGTGTGCTTTGCAACCGGTATACGAAGTTCTTTGGTTTTCTTCCCAACAGTTGAACTCGCTGCGTTGTATGCGATCACCTTTGCTTGATTGGTGTAAGAACCAGTCGGAGTATCGGCCTTGTAATTGATCGTATAAGTAAGTGTAATGACCTCGCCAGGCAAAACATTGCCCAAATTCCAGCTTTGTTCACTCACGACCGTACCTATCGGATTAAGCAGGGTATCTATTACTTGAGCATCGTAGGCAGTACCGCCGCGATTCTTAACAGTAAGAACATAATCGACAGAGTCACCGGCATTTACCGTCTTACTGATCGGTAGCACAGTGTTTTTGTAGATTCGAATGTCCGGTGCAGCATCTGCTTTAACTTTACTCGTCTCTCGCTCGATACTGGCGCCAAGCACTTTGCCAGCATTTTTGTTATTACTCGAAGAACTTCCCCCACCGCCCCCACCTCCACCCCCACCTCCACCTCCACCGCCAGTATTAGTACCACCATTGTCAGTGCCGTTTCCTTGCTCATCTCCGGAACCACTATTGCCACCATTACCAGTACCGGAATCAGTACCACCATTGTCGGTTGGAGCCGCGCGATAAATCGAAATACTTAAACGCTCGGTATTATCAGCTCGATTGCCATCCGACTGCGTACTGCGCACGTTAGCCCTAGCAGTTATCGTCGTCGTACCAATCGGCACAATCTCCTCTACGATACCCTCAAAGACGATTGTCTTACTTCCTCCAGCTGGAATATCGCCAATTGAAGCGGTTTCCAAATTATTTGCGGCCAATCCACCGACAAGGTGATACATATATTCCGAGTCGAACTCATGATCAAATTGAACATTGCGCGCCTCTAGATCGCCGTTGTTCTTGATCGTGTAAGTATAGATGACCTTACTACCAGGACTGATCGTATCGCTATCAGCCTGCAACTGACCACCAACCCAAAGATCAGGTGCTCCAAAAGAAATGTCACCATTAAAATCACCGAAGATATTCAGTACTGCCATCACCCAGTTGCGTCCAACCACGTTCGTGTTGGCGATATTCATGACGTTTGCGCCAGCATAAGCATCGCCTGTCTCGATCACACCAAGCTCGGCGTCGATCAAGTTTTCACCAGTGAGTGAGACAATATCGACTTTGTTATTGATCGTACTGGTTGACTGATTATTGAAATTGGCCTCGTAGGAATCGACATCACAATATCTACTACCGCACATCAAAAGCTCTGATGGCGTCACTTCAGCATCACTATTGTAGATAACCACCCCTTCTGGAGTGACTTCCCACGATAGTCCCTGAGGTAGTCCATAGACGTTTCCGTTCCAGTTGCCGTGTACTTTTATTAACATGTACATCGAATCGCCGCCGAAGAAATTTTGATTGACCTTATTGAGAACATTTGAGGCGGCTTCCGCGATACCAGTGGAAGTGTAGGACTCCACTATATCGGTGAAAGCTTCATTGTTTCCAGACTCGGCGACAGTATCTAGTTCGTTGTTAATATCCGCATAGTTGACGTTATTGTCGACCAATGAAGCGTCTTCAATATCTTCAAGTTGAACTAGAGCGTTTGGTTTGCCGAAGAAGGCGTACCAAAGATCTGCCGTAGGCAAGACAAGGTCTCCGTTTAGGGTACCCATACCGTTCACCGCCATGAGAATATAGTTTGAATCAATGATATTGGTATTGGCGACATTGATTATATTGGCCGCGCCGTAAGCATTACCGGTTTCGATGGCAGCAATCTCTCCTTCCGCTGAGTTGCCGCCGGTGATAGCGTATATATCGACATCATTGTCGATCACAGCCTCGTTCTGTTGCAAAAGATTGTAGATGACATCCTCTGCTGCACACGACAACAGAGAACACTGATTAGAAGCACTGACTAATGCATCTGGATTATTGAAAAAAAGTTCCCGTAGATCAAAGATACCTTCGTCTCCCAACATCTGATTGAGCAGTCTCATAAAACCGCTGGAGTTGATAACATTGGTATTCAACACGTTGGCGATATTGAGGACTGACACTGCGTCGCCGGTCTCGATCGTGGCAGTATCGCTAGAAGATGCCAAGTTATCGCCAGTAATGGCGGTTGTAGTCCCCATATTGGTGATGATGCCGCTGTTGGTACCAGTAGCGTTGAGTTCGTAGGTGTCGAGATCATTCAAAGACGAAGTGGCAGTACTTTGAATATTATTCGAGTTAGCAGTAGTTGAGATGTCACCGGTCGCAGTAGCGTCGCCAGTCTTAATCGCGGTCGTAGTGCCGGATTCCACTTGTTGCCCGGTCACGTCTTCACCTTCGCTCTCACCACCCTCTTCGCCAGGAGTACCTGAAACACCCCCTTCTCCTCCTGTGCCTGGGTCGCCTTCGGTCGGCACGTTGTTTTCACTAATGACCTCTATGGCCTCGACTGGCGCTTCCGTTCCCTCGCCCTCTACTGGTTCTTCTGCATAGGTAAATAATGGGACTAAACTAAACAAGAGTGCCACGAGAGTCAACGCCGCGGCCAAATTTCGTGTCTTTTTGAGATCGTTAGAAAATAGCGAGAACATAATTTAGGAAAATTAAACGTATCTTATCCAACAACGCTACTAATGTTTGTTGATCATCGAACGGAAGAGATGTACTCCCTACTTCCATTTTCGATTCGACCCAAGTGTCAGACTCGCTAGTGCCTGAAGCATGCCTGACAATATCCACCACAGTCTTACCGTCGACACTGGCCTCTATCTTGACCGTCGAATCACTGTCTCCAGAAATATAAGACCTTCCATCTGCCCCATTCTTGCCAGACAAGCCATCTTGGCCGTCTTGGCCAGGTAGACCATCCTGACCGTCCTGGCCATCTTGACCACTAGACATAACACCCCCAGTGCTCGAGTGGGCGCTGACATAGTTTTCGATCCGCACCGTTTCGGCCCTTGCTTGGGTCAAAAGACCAAAAGATGCGACGAATACAATTGCGACGAAAAATAATATATGTTGAAAGCGTGACATAGATTTCCCTCCATAAAGCCAGGAGAATCCCGGCCTTAAGGGAGGGGTTCTCCGAGGAGAACTCCCAACCCTCAACCTTTATCGACGAACGACTCGGGTCATATTGCGATTCACTACATTAGTGATCTCGCTCCAAGAATCTGAACGTCCAGTAGAGACCGTACCACCATTGCCGCCGTCGCCAGCGTCACCGCCGTGCCCGCCAGCGCCAGTGGTGCCGCCAGTGCCGCCGTGTCCGGAGGCACCTCCGTCGCCACCAGGACCAGTGGTGCCGCCAGTGCCACCAGTACCGCCGGTGCCACCAGACTGACTACCATCTACTTCGTCTCCTCCAAGGGAGTTAGCGTCGCCGCCAGCGCCGCCATTGCCGCCGTCGCCAGCACCCTGAGTGTCACCACCAGGAGCGATATCTAAGCTAGTACCGCCGTTGCCAGCGCCATTGCCGCCGTCGCCAGCGTTACCGCCTCTACCGCCATCCTCTCCATCTGAAGAGTTATTGCCGGTATCGGAAGCAGAGATAGCTGCATTTCCGAGTTCAACTTCATTCTCGTTTACAACCACAGCTGCGGTCTCATCAAGATCCGCATTACTGTTAGCATCACGGACGACATCAGTATCGTTATTGTTGATGTCATTATTGATTTCGGAGGTTGACACAGCTTCACCAGTGGTGATATTGCCACCAGCACCACCGTTACCACCCTCGCCACCGGAACCACCAGCGCCAGTAGAGCCGCCATTGCCGCCATTGCCAGAGTCGCCACCGTCGCCGCCAGCGCCAGTGTTGCCACCAACTCCAGCTGCGCCGCCATTGCCGCCGGTCTGAGTGCCATTATTACCGTCAACGTCGCCGGTAGCGTCGCCGCCAGCGCCGCCGTTGCCGCCGTCGCCAGCACCCTGAGTGTCACCACCAGGAGCGATGTTGATACTGCTTCCGCCATCGCCGGCATTACTGCCGCCATCACCGGCATTACCACCGCGACCGCCACGACCTCCACGAGAAGCGTTGCCACCAGTCGAAGCGGAAGATACGGCCACATTCATAATACTGGCCGAATTACTGTTAGCTACTACCACCGTGTCGTTCTCATAAGCATTAGCTGGCATAGCAAACATGCCAAAGGCCAAAGCTGGAAGAACGAGTACAGCGGCTGTCCTGTTGATTATTGCTGTCATAATGTTTGTTTTAGTTTTATTAAAACTTTTAACTCTGATAATAATGCGGCGAACTGACTTGCAGTTTCCGCCGGTGAACCCGGAGTCTTCACCTGAATGCCAAACGGCGCGCAAATGAAGCTGAAGGAGCTCACGGAATTAAATTCAACGTCGTTGAACTCAAGTCTGCGACTTCCTTCCTGTCTCTTAAGATTGTAAAATTACAAAAAAAACTGCTTTCGTGCGAATACGCACGAAAGCAGCTCTCACCCAAAACAAATATTCAAAACTGATGCGAGTAACATTCATAATACAAATGTCCTTCACTCGCTGGCCTCCAATTTATTTAATAATACACCCCACCAAAAAGGGTGCAATGAAAAATACGAAAAAATCTCACTGCGATACAAGAAGATCACCTGTCAATATATCAACTGGGGACATCGGCTTATTGTCCTTTGTCGATAAACTGCTATACACTGTATTGATAAGCTCTTTAGCTCAAACCTCGATAGACCCTGTTAAAACCCGCCGTACCAAAACTATTTTATTTGGTCGCGGAACGTCCAGTGTAAAAGCTGGTCTCCAATTTATTTCCGCGACCAAATAAAATAATTTTGAGTTCATGAACATGGTTGGTAGATAGATGATGACACTGTCTAATTTCATCTAGTAGCAAGTGTGACTAAAAACCAACGAAAGCAACACACATCAACAACCCCTCGCCGTCGCTAGTGTCAGCGGCAAGAATTCATACTTTGTAATCACTTTCTGTAACTCTTGTTCTCGTCTGTAGATCTCGCCCATTTCAAGTGAGCAATGTTTTAAATGTCTAACAAGCGCCGCGTCATGTAGCCCTCGAATTTTTGCAGCGGTACTAGATCCTAATTTGCGTATGACGTTCGGTCAAGATATTCACACGACAAAAAGATGAATCAAGCTAAGTCTATACGACGATCGCCGGCCATAAAGCCGGCGATCGGATATTCTTGAGGTAAGACACGGGGACAAATGCCGAGAATAATCCTCAACAATGGAAGCTGAAATTTCCCAAATTACAGTACCGGCTTGGTTGGAGGAACCTCAAGACTATTGATGTAGTAGAGCAGGGCGGCACCGATGGTAGTGATCAGTGATGGCCAAAGTGCACACTCTGTACCTAGTACGAAGTAGAAGATCAACCCGAGCAATCCTAGAATGCCGAAGATAAACGACACACTCATTACAGATACTGCTTCAGTGCTCCAACCCTTCCAGTAGTAAACAGCGCCGCTTGCAATGATCCAAGTCAAGACCATAAGCCACCAGTACCAACACTCATCAATCCAATCTACCAGTGCAGCTACTGCTTTGGACGAAGAAGCGGTTTCTTCGGTCGAATCATCAACATCATTATCAGTCGAGGTGCTTTCACCTAATACCTTGCCGTCTGGACCAGTATCACCATCACCTTCTCCCGATCCAAAGTTGCCAGTTGATGCGCCAGCGACCTGTGGAGTAGCGCCAGTGCCGTCGATAGTTGTATCTCCGCCACCTACACCATCACCTCCTCCGTCACCACCGTTGTTGCCGTCACCGCCATTACCATCGCCATCTCCTCCGTTGTTGTCATTAGTGTTTCTTGAAGAAGAATTGTCTTCAGCAGTACCGAAGTCATAAGGGCCAGTATCGGATGATACAACACTTACGCTGTGGGAATGACCGATGTTGTCAGGATAAGTATAGTCCCAGTCGCTACCGATGTCGGCAATAACAGTCCAGCTACCAGCTTCTACCTCGAAGGAGTAACGTCCGCTGGCGTCGGTAGTCGTAGCTACCGTTGTGGTTCCATTAGTAATCGAGATACTTACTCCAGCCCGATAATTTTCATCCTCATTTTTTACAGTGTCCTCATTTTCATCGCGCCAGACGAAGCCAAATACTTCGTAAGTCTCAGCATCAGGAATGTCCTCTTCACACATTACTCCATCACGAAGTGTTAGGGTTGCTCCATCATTACCAGTATCTGCACGCATATCAAACACTAGGCTTGAGGTGCTTGTGGTCTGGAAGACATCAACGAATCCTTGACCTGGGTTTTCCAACTTGAATCCAGTACCGTTGATCTCGCGTACAACATCGTCGTTTACAATGCTATCAAAACCCTGGAATGCGAGGTTGCCCTTTATGTAGTCAATCTGACCACTAGGATTTTCTCCCCTCCAGGCAAATTTCATCTTTGCGCCGTCGAAGTCGAGGGCTAGACCCTTGAAGCCAGCAGAAGCTAGGCTAACGGCTGAAGCCTCACCGATTTCATCGACACTGAACCAGTAACCATTCGGAGCGATCTTGTTGGAGTCTCCCAAGTAAACCTTGCCATTCCAACTACCAGAAGCCTCGATGGTGTCATCAAGTGTAATCTTGACGAGCTTGTCTTCGTGACACTGGTTGGCAAGCTGACAAGAGGTGTTACAACCTTCGTCGCCAAGTTCACACTGTTCGTAACCATTTACCTCTTCGTCACCACAGTAGTTGATTGTTCCAGTATCAGGGTTACAGGTCAGAGATACGTTGTCGAGAAGAGCGCCGTAGCCATCAGAAGGAGTGGCGTCAGCAAACGTCACCTCTACATCATTTCCATCTCCAACGAAGCTGTATGTATGAGTCTCCCAATCAGTGTTGGTGTTGGCAGTACCATCTGCTTGATTTGAGGCCACTTCATCACCGTCAATGAAGACCTCCATCTGGTTGTTTCCTGTACTTAAACCTGGTCGTGGTGAGAAAGCCCAACTCAAAGTGTATTCTTTGTCTTCAATAGTAGGAATGGTCTGGATGAGACGAGTTGATTCATCACTATCGAGTTCTGCAAACTGTTCGCCATCAGCCGCAAGCCATCCGGAGTAACCTCGGATGATTTCCATCAACGCAGTGCCAGTATCGCCTGCTTTTTTAACTACCCAGTCAACCGGGTCAGAGATGTGTTCCCACTGACCATCAATTGCTGGTTCTTCGAAGCTAGCGTTCGCAAGGAGGTTTGTCTCAGCGATACAAGATACGACAACTGGATTTTCTAGAGTGAACCAGCGAGACTCACGGAAATTTTCACCACCATCTTCAGTCGGATTGACCACTAAACAGTAGTCGCCGTCGCTCCAAGCACTCATGTCAATCGTTGTCGAGAAGTCAGCTCCATTCCAAGAGAAAGGAGTACTGAAGCCATCGACGTTACCTGCCACAGTATTGGTGTTGGCGCTACAAGTACCCGCGCGGATCGCCCATTGAACAGGGTCTAGGCTTACATCTGCATCAATATACTCAGCCAAGAAGGTATGTGATTCAGACAAGACTTCATAATCGGTGGCTGGATTGGTGATTACAAGACCAGGATCTACTGGTTCTTCATCGGTATTGAAGATAGAGAAGTTCTCATTTTCTTCATTAACACTCACAACACCTTGTCCGTCTAGATGCCACCAACCGGCCTGCATTACTTCGTCAGCCTCGTATTCACCATAAGGCACTCCTTCAAAAGTGACACAACCTTCTCCTGTTACTCCAGCATAACCTTCGTAAATAGAAACGTTGAGTGAACCAGAGTTGTCGTTGTACCAGCTAGGGATTGGGTCTGTGCCTGTACCGTCAAAGATTCTGAAGTTTACTGTGCCGTCAGCATCCGGAGTGAATGAAGTGGCATAAGTATGGTTGCTATTGTAAGAGCCCCATTCTACAAAGTCTTCAGCCACTTGAAGATCAAGAATATCTTCTCCGTAGCCAGTGAAGCCATCCATCTGTGTAAGCCAATTGTCCTCAGTGGAGTACTCGGCATCTACATGATTATCAGGATTGCGATCGTTTAGCCAAACACCTGTCGCTACCGCGATATATGATTTACCAGCTTCTAGTGAAGTCACTGTTGTAGTGCCCATTGCAGTATTTGCAGGGACAACCAGGTCTTCCACGTGCTCACCCTTCAACATCAAAGTCCAACCGCCCATGGCAACTTCACTTTGATCGTACTTACACATTGTCACGTTCGAAGTAGGTTCAGGCTCGAAGTCGTAAGTGGTTGTGTGAATGTTGGAACCCTGATCGATACCAATTACAAATTTGTCCACACTACCATCAAAGCCAGCCCAAGAACCACCAGCCTTAAATATCATTGCCCCTTGAGTATCGACATCTTCCAAAGATTTTGCGCTGATACGCAAATCTGGATAATTATCATTTAATTCTTCCCATGTACACGGGTCTGACATGGTACACATTGATCCACCATTAGGACCTGCTATCCACCAGTTGCCTGTTCCTGATCCGGCGGAATCATTTAGTGCATCCCATTCCTGCCAAGTATCATCTTGAGTGGTCTGAGTGTAGTATGGTTCATAAACAATACGTCCGTCAGCTTTTGCTGGATTAACGGGCGTGCCGTCCATATCTACATCGAACTGAAGCGCCAAAGCAAGCACTCCACCAGTAGGTTCCGTTCTGTATGTAGAATATTTGAGTTCAACTATATCACTTATGTTGAGTCCAGCTTCCAAATAGTGTCGAAGTTTTGTTCTTTCGTTTGAGGTCGGAGTGGTAATGCGGGCGCTACCTTTGCCTAGCGGAGGAGTTGCCGGTCCAGCGACAATCTCACCTACTCCAGTCGTCCAAGTAGTGCGATCACTATTAAACTCCCAACCTTGCATAACACCAGGTGTTACTACAACTGTCTCCGAAGTCTCAGGATCTGATACATTCGACACAGATAGCGACATGTTGTCAAATAAGAAGCCCTTGTTGTCATTTGCTGGAACAGCTGAGCCACCGGCACGGAAAATAAGAGTATCTACTGGGAACAAAGCATTTCCATTACCACTCTGTTCTGCGTCATAGCGGTAATAATCCTCCCAACTGGTGCCTGTGTGTGCAAGGGAGCCATCAATGTAAATCTTTACAATATCGTTGGCCGGACCATCTACAAAGTCCATTACAAACTTTATCGTGTGTGATTCATCACGATCGAGGGTGGCTATTTCTTGATCATTCCAAGAGGTTGTACCTGGTAGAGGACCAGCATTGGTCACGTCGTAAAAGACTACGTCGATACCATCTGAAGTGTCCGTAAAGCTTAAATAGCTCATTCGTGAACCATTGCCGTCATCGGGAGATACGGAAAGCGCAAGCCCTGACTGCAAGCCAGGCATAGTTGAGGCAATATCAAACTGCGCCTCAAAATGATTATTGGCGGCAACACTCGATTCGCCGGCTGTCGTCACAGTTGGAGCAGCGAATGTTTGATCTCCAAAAGCACCATTCGTAACGGCATTCGAGATGCGGAGTGACTTACAACCGAACTCAGTAAAACCATAGGTGTTCGGAACAACTTCCTGATCATAAGGGCCGGTTGCACTCCATGAGTTTTGGGCATTCACTGTACCGGTAGCGAAAGTGTCGAAGGTGGTCAACGACACATCATCTGTAGAGCTACACTCTGGTACCGAACCATCTTCATACTGAAATGTATTGGTGAATATTTGTTCATCCGCAGGATTCACATAAGAGAATGAAGTAACCTCTGCGGATGAAGCGTCTGACAGAATAAATGTGTCGCCGCCAGCGCCATTGTTCCAGCCACCGGCGCCCCATTCATCGTCACAGTCCACCCCACCATTTAAGGTAGTGCTAGCGTTCGCGCATACCACATAGGATTCACTGGGTGACAGCGTCGTAGATCCAAAAATATAAGAAAGGGATTGTCCATCATTTACTTCCCAACCCGTCAGATCAAGATTACCGACGCCAGTGTTTTGAATTTTGAACCACTCACCATTTCCGTCCCCAACGCCATTATCAGGATTTGGCATCAAACTGATCTCTCCAGTAAAAGTAGCGGCGTTGGCGATTTGTGGCCAGACCGGAACCATGACCAAAACCAGAGCGATTATGGTCATAAATGAAAGAACACGGTTGAAGAAGTGAGCAGTGTGGGAATTCATAAATATAAATTTTTAATTTGAATACTAAAACGCAAAAAGCATCTGGCACATAAAATGCCTAGATGCTCTCGTCAAACAGACCCATGGATGGGACTATGTCTGCGTTCATAATGTTTTCATTCTAGCAAGCCCCCACTCCTTGGTAAGCTTGACAGCGGTCGATAACAGAGTCGTGGCTAAGTTTGAACTTCGCTACTCCTCTACATCCGGTCTGGCTTTTTTGAAAACTGATAAGTTGTAGCAGACAGAAGATGTTTTTGAATTCTCGGTTGCTATCGCAATAGGTGGCAAAGCACGGTCTTGTTCATCGTCCTCCCTCTCTAGACGAGCTTCTCGAAACCTCTCCCTAGGCATTTTGACGTTTTCTATAAACTCGGCTCGGTCTTCACGCCATTCGCGGAGCCCTGGTGCATGGTCGAGGATCCATGGAAAGACAGCGCAGACGTAAAGTGCGTCTTCAGACAATTCGCTTGAAGTGGCGGCCAAAATGCGTACTTTTTCGCCGCTTTTTAGCAGTTTAATGTCGTGTTCACGCAGTTCTTCTGTATTGAGATGCCAAGACTCTCCGTCGGCGTCGATGAAGTCTAGAAAATCTTCTTTTTCATTTATCTCCTCTACTACCTGCCCGACCAACCTTCCGGCAAGTGGCTTTTGCCACATTTCCTCTTCGAATTTTGCCCGTGACTGATAAGCCGGAACTGCTTTCCCTAACATTTGGTCCAAATACCAACCCGCACCGAGCCAGTGCAGTAAACCGCCTCCCAAAACGCTAAAACCAATACTACTACCGACCACCAACACTATTGGATAGCGATAACCGCGCTTAGTATGTCGTAAATTGAAGTAGGCGGCCGCTACCAGCAAGAAAAAGGTTACCAGCCAGAGGTATGGCAAGGCATCAAACAAGAAGGTTAGGAAATTGTCGTGCGCGGCTTCATATAGAGCGTATCCGATATGCAAAGATGCAAAAGAAGCCACTGAAAGAGCTAAAGCACCGCACAAAACAGTAGCCCCCCAAGCTCCCCAAAGGGCATATTCGTGAGAAAGCCAATATAGGCGTGAGCGTGGCTCGATACCCTCCTTCTCCAGACGTGAAAGAATGGACTCCTTCAGGTCATTATGTGGTTGTTTTTGTGTATCACTCATATTTTTTTAAAAGTTCACGGAGCTGTTTCTTAGCACGGTGAATAAAAGTCCCGACTGTTCCTAGCGGCAATTTAAGAACGTCGGAAATCTCTTCGTATTCTAAATGCTCAAAGTATCGAAGGATCAAGATGTCTCGGTATTTAGGATCAAGTTCTGCCATTGCCCTTTGCAGATATTCAGCATTTATCTTTTGATCTAGACGTACCGAAGCATCTTCTTCGTCATTATTTAAAAAAGCCAACACCTCCTCACTATCTGCCACCAGATTGCCCTCTGGTCTTACTTTTTTCTTACGATACCAAGAAATCGCTTCGTTGTGCGCAATGCGATAAATCCAAGCTGAGAAGGAATAACTATCGTCGTAATCGTTTAGATTGCGATAGACCTTGATAAAAACCTCCTGTAACACATCATCGCGATCATCAGGGTCTCTGACCCCAAGACGAGTGACGTAGCGAGACAACTTGCTTTGATAACGCTCGACGATATGGCCAAATAGCGCCCGCTCTTTGAGCGCTAGTTTTACCACCTCCTTATCCCCTAGCGATGTTATCTCTGCGACCATCTTAGAATTATACGCTCTATGCGGTCAAATATTTCAGACCATTAATGGTAGAATGGTGAGATGAGCGTTCGTTTGAACAAATATCTAGCCGATAAAAAGCTTGCTTCTAGGCGCGAGGCAGACCGACTGATCTCCGAAGGTAAGGTGCTGGTTAATGGCAAAAAGGCCGTCCTTGGACAACAAATTACCGAGGATGACATCGTCCGCCTCGCGCCAGATGCTACTAAGCCCCGCACCTATCTCGCCTACTACAAAGGTGTTGGTATTATTACTCACTCTCCAAGCAGTGGCGAAACCGACATTGTGACGCGTCTAAAGAAGGATTATGGCCTTACAGGGCTCTTTCCGGTCGGTCGGTTGGACAAGGCCTCTGAAGGCCTTCTGATCATCACTGACGACGGTCTGATCACTGGCCCACTCCTCGATACAGGCAACGACAACGAAAAGGAGTACGAGGTAACAGTAGATAAGCCGGTGACCATCGGTCTTTTGAAGCAACTAGCGCGCGGTGTAAATATCGAAGGCTACAAGACCAAACCAGCCCTCGCTGTGCCAAAGGGCAGAAATGTCTTTCGACTCGTCCTCACTGAGGGTAAGAAGCACCAAATCAGACGTATGTGTGCCGCTCTCGGCTGGCAGGTAGAAAACTTGAAGCGTGTGCGTATTGTAAACATCGAACTTGGCAAATTGAAACCAAATCAATATCGCAAAATCGCCGGAAAAGAGCTTAAAGACTTTTTGAAAGCTCTGGGGATGGTTTAAACAATAATAAAACAGCCGCCGGCTTCGCCGGCGGCTGTTTTATTATTATTTACCCTTCTTACGCTCACTCTCTTTCAAAAGAGCCTTTCGCAAACGCACGCTTTGCGGAGTCACCTCCAAAAATTCATCGTCTGCCATTGTTTCCAAGCCGATTTCAATACTAAGGATTCGCGGTGGAGTAAGGTTGATTGCCTCATCCGCTCCAGAAGAGCGCATGTTGGTAAGTTGCTTACCCTTGGTCGGGTTAACCATCATCTCCTCACCCTTAGAAGTGTTACCAATAACCATACCCTCATATACCTCTGTGGCAGGGCTAATGTAAAGCTGACCACGATCCTGCAAGTTCCACAAAGAAAATCCAAGTGCTTTACCTGCCGCCATCGAGATCATACTACCAGCCTGACGCTTCTTAATCTCGCCAGCGTATGGTCGGAAGCCAACGAACTGAGAAGCCAAAATGCCTTCTCCTCTAGTATCAATAATAAACTGGCCCTTATACCCAAGAAGGCCACGAGTTGGGCCAACAAAAATCAAACGAACCTGATTTTCGTGAGTAATCATATTCTGCATCACGAAACCGCGGTTGGACAACTTCTCAATTACTGAGCCTTGGAATTCAGACGGAATATCAGCTACCACTTCCTCAAACGGCTCAGTCTTATGGCCATTTTCTTCTTTGATGATTACTTGTGGTTGTGACACGGCCATTTCGTAACCTTCACGTCGCATGTTCTCAAGCAAGATCGAAATGTGCATTTCACCACGTCCATACACCTCAAAGAAATCTCCCTTTGAAAAGTCCACCTTTAGACCGACGTTAATTTCCAATTCTTTTTCAAGACGCTCTCTAATCTGGCGACCAGTAACAAACTTACCTTCTCTACCAGCGAAAGGAGAAGCGTTTGGCATAAAGCGGAGGCCGATAGTTGGTTCATCAACGTGGATGGCAGTGAGAGGTTCAGTCGCCTCATTGTCAACGAGTGTTTCGCCGATATCGATCTTAGAAAAACCAGCGATCAGTGCAATATCACCAGCATAAACAGTCTCAGCCTCTACCTGGCTAGTGCCTTTGAAGGTAGAAATTTTTACCACTTTGCTACTCCATTTCTCCTTTCCGTCCGCTGTCACAAATAGGTTCTGACCTTTGCTTAACTTTCCGCTATATACACGCGCTACGGCTAAGCGACCGAGGAAGTTGTCATAACCAAGATTGAAAACCTGCGCTGTTAGAGGTTCACCCTCCGTATAACCCTTAGCGGCTGGCACTTGCTCCAAGATCACATCAAGAAGCGGGGAAAGATCCTTTGAATCATCCTCTAGTGCACGCTTGGCAATACCTTCACGGCCGATCGCAAAAACAGTAGTGAAATTGGATTGTTCATCGTTGGCACCAAGCTCTAGGAAAAGTTCCAACACCTGCTCTTCAGCATGGTGTGGATTAGCGGCCGGCTTGTCGATCTTGTTGATGACCACAATCGGCTTAAGGCCGAGTTCAAGTGACTTCTTCAGTACGAAGCGTGTCTGAGGCATCGGACCCTCCTGTGCGTCAACTACGAGCAGAACGGAGTCGATAGAACGCAAAACACGCTCCACTTCACTACCGAAGTCGGCGTGGCCTGGAGTGTCAACGATGTTGATCTTGGTGCCCTTATATTCGATCGAGGTGTTTTTGGCATAAATAGTAATGCCACGCTCCTTTTCGAGAGCGTTTGAGTCCATAGACTGACCCTCGAGTTTGGAACCAGTCTGCTCCATCAGGGCATCAGTAAGGGTTGTCTTACCATGGTCCACGTGAGCGATAATTGCGATATTTCGTATTTCCATAATCAAAAAAGAAAAAGTGCCCTTGGGGGCGGCTATAAGTGCACGAAATCCTACATCAAAATCGACAGATTGTCCAATAGAATTGGAAAAAGCCGGCGGCTTGCGGGGTAGATTCGCAGAAGTCTCTACCTCGCAAGTCGCCGGCTTTTTGCCGAAGACTATAGACTATTAATCCTGATCGTCGTCTTCCCTATCCATTCCTCGACCAAAACCAAAGCCACGACCCTCTGCCTTCTCTGGCAATTCAATGCCGTAAGAGGTGAGTAATTCCTTTACTTTGTCATGATTGCGCGCTTCAAAAGCGGCTTTTATCTCTGTCTTTTGGGCATCGGTTAGTTGCGACAAGAATGGCGGTTCCTTACCGTCACCCATCCTGCCACCATGTTCGCCATCACGAGGGCCCTTGATACCAAGTTCATCAAAAATCTCCTTGGCGGCTTCACGATCACCATTCTTCATCAGATTGTGCGCCTCAACGAAGCTAGCGAATTCCTCTTTAGTATTAATGATGTCAGCAAGTGGTGAACCTTCGATTGCTTTCAGAAAAGCATCGTAATCGTTATTCTCCACTGCCGTCTTTACTGCCTCATGTTCGCCATGCATCGTATCGCGAAGGCGCTCCATTACGTCTCCATCAATACCGGCTTCTTCGAGTACATCACGGGCGGCATCACTATCGCCTGCTTCACGGAGTTTTTTAGCTTCTTCAAAAGCGCTGATTTGCTCGTCTTTAAGACCAGCCTTCTGAAGTAGGTCACTATTAAAGGCACTGGCGCCGGTCACAGTCACAGCAAACGCAGCTACTGGTATTAACACTGATCTTAAATTCATAGATGAAAAATAATTAGCTCTGCGTTGTTTAATAGCGACTAATCTGCATTTGTCTGATCGCTTCACTTATTGCTACGCAGAAAAGTAGTTTGTATTTCAAACGGCCGGACAGCTACGCTGTCCGGCCGTTTTAAACCCTCCTCCTTAATCCTTATTCTCTACCCCTATATTTTCATTGAGCCATTTTTGGAGCCATTTGGATGGAGTCATACTTTCGCTACCATCTCCTTCATCAATACTTTGCCACACCTTCTGAAGTGAAATAGCCAACTCGGTGTCATGTCCGAGCTCGGTCTCGCAAGTATCAAGCAGATAGGTATAGCCATCGACAGTGAAGCGATATTCATATTCGACATCTTCTGATATTTCACATTCCTTATCCTCTTTGTATGGAAGAATCTCGTCTTCTGTAAGCATCAACTTTTTAACCAAAGAACCGCTGACTGACCCCTTTTTACTGACCACTGATTCACCCGTCTCTTCGTCAATAGTCATAAGAGTGTAAGTGCCGTCTGACAATAGTCGAAAAGAAGCATCATTTATATAACCCTGTCGTCTTTCGCCAACAATGCTCCAATCAGAAGCGGCGGCCTCTTCACTTCCTAGATCTTCCGGTAAATACACCGGTTTCCATACAGCAACATACATATACATCCCGAGCGCCGCACCGGTAAAAAAAGTCAGCGTGAAGAGCATCCAATCGTCGCGTTTCATTGTCTAAATTATACACGGTGGCGCGGCGAAGCCGCACCACCGTCGGTTGGTAAACCGACACACTTTAGGCTATGATAACCCCGCAATATTTTGGAGGGTTCGCATAGTGGTCTAGTGCGCCGCCTTGGAAAGGCGGTAAGGGGGAAACTCCTTCGAGGGTTCAAATCCCTCACCCTCCGCAAAATAATGAACGCAAAACGAACACTTGGAGTTTTGTGTGATTATATTTTGAGAGAGGTGGGAGGGATTTGAAAATCCTTTTGAGCTGAAATTAATTTAAAGAAAATTTTAGCCAAAAGGTATACTGCTCTGTAAGAGAAAAACTCCCTCACCCTCCGCCAAGATTCATAATCAAAGATGGTACAAAAAAACAGCGACTCAGGTCGCTGTTTTTTGTTAGATAGTCTGCGGAGTTATTGATTGAACCACTCCTTACGCCAATCTCTCATCATCTGTATCTCCCCTGTCTGAGCAGAGATGATGTCATTACCAAGCTTGGTCAGTTCTGGGCGGTTGGTACCTCGGATAAGTGTTTGTGCCATCTGTACCGCACCCTCGTGATGAATAATCATTTCATCAAGGAATGCTCGATCAAGGGCGTCGCCTGTTTTCCCCTCAAGACCCATCATCATGCCGCCCATTGCTCCATGCATGCCTGATGAGGTAAAGGTTGGTGTGGGATTAATTACTGGACGATTCGTGCCAACAAAATAACCGACGACTAAACCAAGGATGAGGGTTAATAGACCAACGACGAGGACATTGTTCTTTGCATTTTCCATATAATTTAATTGTACCAAATTCTTCATAAGAAGCTTGTTTTCCCTAAGCACCCATATTTCTCTATGAATGGTGAGTTATACACAATCTGCGTCTTGATCGGTCAAACGGACTCTGCATAGGAGTAAAATGTATGTAAGGGCTTTAAAAGCTAAATTTTTATCACGTATGGAAATGACGATGTTCCTGGCAGGTCTATGGGGTCCAGCGATGTTGGCTATCGGCATAGGGATGTTTATCAATCGTGGCCACTACATAAAGATCTACCGCGATCTCGCACGCGAACCATTCGCCGTAATGATTTTCGGGATGGCTGCAGTCGTTGTAGGTATGGCGCAGGTCAATGCACACAATATATGGGAGACATTGCCAGAGATGTTGGTGAGCCTACTTGGTTGGCTCCTTCTTCTTAAAGGTCTTGCCTGTGTGATTATGCCAAACTGGGTCGAGCGCTCGGGTCACTGGATGGATAATAATTTACAAATGCTCACAACAAGTAGCGCGGTGCTGGTAATAATCGGCGTCTATCTTACTTGGAGCGTGTACTTTACTTAATCGGTGTTACAAAAAGGCCGCCGCGTCAGACGCGGCGGCCTTTTTGTTTATCTCAATGCTTACAATTTCCTCGTACAGTGATCTCAATCGATTTTGTTTCGAAGTCCGGCAGCTTAAGTAACTCTTTAAGCATATCGGTTGGCACGGAGAAATGTAGCACTCGGTTGCAGTCATCGCAGATAGCGTGATGATGTGGCTCACTTGCGTATTCATACTGTGCCTCATCACCACCGAGGTTTAATTTCTTGATTGTCCCCTCCTTTACAAATAGCTCAAGATTTCGATAAACGGTAGTAATATCCATATCTCGTAACTTGAGATGGATTTCAGCCGCCGAAAGGGCGCCGTGATGTCGTTGTAAAACATCTAAAACTTTCTCTCTTTTTTTGCTATGACGACGAGTTGCCATGTTGATATCAATGATTCATTTCACGCAAAATACGAATGCGTTCGCCGGCCGGTGGATGAGTTTGAAAAAGGTTGGAAATCTTTTGTCCAAAAGTGTTTTTTTCTGGACCAAATGGGTCGGCGATAAAAAGATGGGCAGTGGCGTTGTTGGCACGAGCCATCGGTCGTCCATAGGCACTGATCTTTTCCAAAGCAGAAGCCAAGCCCTCCGGATAACGTGTAAGGAGTGCGCCTGTGGCATCGGCCAGATATTCACGCTTTCGTGAAATTGCCATCTGAATGAGTTGAGCGGCGATAGGCGCGAGGATGATACCGACGATGCCAAGTACGAGCATAATCGCTCCGGCTTTGCTGTCACGATCACCCTTATCTCCACCCCACATCATCGATCTCATCAACATATCAGCTACAATCGCCACAAAACCAGCCAACACCACTGCCACTGTGGAGACCAACATATCGCGGTTGCCAACATGTGAAAGCTCGTGCGCCATCACCCCCTCCAACTCTGTACGGTCGAGGATGGTGAGCAAACCAGTGGTAGTGGCCACTACTGCGTGTTTAGGATCGCGACCGGTAGCGAAGGCATTAGGTGCAGGATCTTCTACCACATACACCTTAGGCATTGGCAGGCCAGCAGTGATAGAAAGATTTTCTACCACCTTGATGAGATCATAATGTGCTCGTGGATCAGCCTCTTTTGCACCTGTCATCGCTATGACAAGTTTGTCACTCCACCAATAACTCGCGACGTTCATAAAAAGTGCAAAGCCAATCGCCACATACATTATGGCCGGATTGCCGTAGTACCAGTTGAGGAAATAGCCGATTGCTATCACAATCGCAAAAAACATCGCCATCAAGAACCATGTCTTGCGAACGTTTGCTGATTGATGAGTATAAAGAGTTGCCATAGTTAATTTTTACTTTCAGCCCAGACAAGGAAGTGCTTTGAATTATAAACTCCTTTCTTTGTGAGATTTTCTTCAATCGCCACTTTTATATCAGCTTCAGTTAGCTCCATCATTTTGGTAAGAGCGTCTAGCACTACCATCAGATCAGCATATTCAGAAAGAAAGTCTTCACGTCCTTCTGCAGAAGCTAATTCGCCAGCCTCCTCAACGATTTTTTTGCGCAGTTCCTCTGCTAATTCTAACGGGTCAGTAACGATTCTCACTTCACACGTGTCGCCGGCACCTTCGATCTTTTCCTTCACTCGGTCACGGATTAGTTTGTTGTATTCTATGCGAGCCATAGATTTATACTAGTCTGACTAGTATTTAGAAACTGACCTTCACTGGTTCACGAGCCGCTTCTTCGTTTTCACCTAGTTCGAAGTATTCTCGGCTCTTGAAGTTGAACATATTGCCGATGATGTTGCTTGGGAAAGACTGGAGTGCAATGCCAAGATCGCGTACGTTGCCGTTGTAGAAGCGACGAGCGGCTTGAATCTTGTTTTCAGTATCGGTGAGTTCGCGTTGCAACTCAACGAAATTCTGACTAGCTTTGAGATCAGGATAATTTTCGGCAATTGCCAATAATTTTCCGAGAGAATCAGAAAGTGCCCCCTCTGCGGCGGCCATGGCCTTTATTTGCTCTGGAGTAATATTGCTCGGGTCAACGTGTACTTGAGTAGCCTTGGCACGAGCCTCGGTAACAGCCTCTAAAGTACCGCGTTCGTGTGACACATACCCTTTTACTGATTCGATCAAGTTCGGGATAAGGTCGTAACGACGCTTGAGCTGTACATCAATATCAGCCCACGCTTCGCTAGTATGCTGAACTAGGCGAACGAAACGGTTGTAGGTGAACATCACAAAAACACCAACGACAGCGACGACAACTAGAGTAATAATTATTGGATCCATAGAGAATGGTTATGAAATTATTCTAATATCCTTATTTTAGCATATTTGACACAAATGCAAGTTATTGTACGATACGGCCGATTCGTTAACGAGCAAAGGAGGCGAAGTCGTGTTGAAAGTATTATGCATCGGTGAATCGATTGAGGCTACCCGAGAAGTGCTGAAATTACGGGATATCGGATGTAGCATTATTATTAGCCCTTCCAGTGAAGTGGTTAGCGAACTGCTTGGGGTTAACGAATTCAAGCAGTTCAACGATTTCAAGCTGATCATCGTAGTTGATGGCGTCGGCGACCGAGAAGTCGGCATGAGAGACATCCAGCACATCCGCCAATCGAGATGGCAAGATGGACCGATAATCTTCCTGTCGCCAGAAGATCGCGAGTCATTCAACTTTAACTTCAACGAAGGGAGGGTTGAATTTATAAAGACTCCGATCAGCGTCAGGGATATGGCCGAAGTAATCGCAAGAATTGCCGACGAATGAACACAAACGGGGCGAAACTCACTTGAGTCCGCCCCGTTTAAATTTTTATACTCTAACTTTAGTACATTCCTCCCATATCTTGCATACCACCCCCTCCACCATGCGAATGCTTATGATCTTCTGGTTCATCAGCAATTGCGGCTTCTGAGGTCAGCAAGATAGCGGCGGCTGAAACAGCATTCTGCACAGCGGCACGCTCCACCTTTACTGGATCAATAATCCCAGCGGCGATCATGTCGTCCACAAACTCGCCTTTGTATGCATCATAGCCAGCGTTGCCACTAGCCTCCTTGACCTTCTGCACCACGACAGCGCCGTCGATCTTGCCGGTGTTATCAGCGATCTGACGCAATGGTACTTCCAGTGCCTTCAGTACGATATTGTAACCAACCATCTCTTCGCGCTCCAAGTTTTTCTTGCCAAGGAGTTCTTTTTCTACAATCGCCGCCGCACGAGTAAGCGCGGTTCCTCCTCCTGGTACGATGCCTTCTTCAAGCGCTGCTTTAGTAGCATTAACAGCGTCTTCTATCTTGAGTTTCAGATACTTCATCTCAGTCTCGGTCGCCGCGCCTACCTTAAGCACAGCTACACCACCAGAGAGTTTCGCGATGCGTTCTTCGAGTTTTTCTTTGTCGTACTTAGATGAGGTATTTTCAAGTGTCTTACGCAAAGCGCTAACGCGGTCCTCAATAATTTTCTTATCACCTGCGCCACCAACAATGATCGTCTTGTCCTTATCTGAAGTAACACGATCGGCATGACCAAGATCAGAGAGTTCAGTGCTTTCTAGTTTGCGACCAAGCTCATCGCTTATCACCTGACCCCCGGTAAGGGCCGCGATGTCTTGCAACATTTCTTTCTTTCGGTCACCAAATCCCGGTGCCTTCACTGCCAATACAGAAAATCCGCCTTTCAATTTATTTACCACAAAAGTAGTTAGCGCCTCGCCCTCGACATCATCAGCAATGATAACCAACTCCTTTCGACCAGCCTGCGCTACTTTTTCCAAAAGTGGCAAGATGTCTTTGACACTCGATACTTTTTTGTCGGTAATGAGGATCTGCGCGTCTTTGTACTCAGCCTCCATTCGTTCATGGTTAGTCACCATATAGGCAGAAACGAATCCCTTATCGAATTCCATTCCTTCAGTATATTCAGTCTCAATACCCATCGTTTGACCTTCTTCCACGGTTACTACGCCGTCCTTGCCCACTTTTTCAATTGTCTCAGCGATTTTCTCTCCGATCTCGACTGACTCAGCAGAAATGGTGGCTACCTGCTTAATTTCATCAGAATTTGATACCTGAGTTGCCATCTTGCGGAGAGCCTCTACGACATCAGCGGCCGCATGCTCCATTCCGTGTCGGACGGCCATCGAGTTGAGACCCATCGTAGTCTGACGCAAACCTTCATGTACCAAAGCCTGTGTAAGTACCGTGGCAGTTGTAGTACCGTCACCAGCCTGCTCGTTAGTCTTGTTGGCAACTTCTTTTACGATCTCGGCTCCCATATTTTCAAACTTGTCTCGAAGGGTAATTTCCTTAGCGATCGAGACGCCGTCATTCGTAATAGTCGGACCGCCATAGCCTTTATCGAGAACAACGTTGCGACCGCGTGGCCCGAGAGTCACCTTTACAGCATTGGCCACGATATCAACACCCGCCTTCAGCTTCTTCTTTACCTCTTCGTCAAAGATTACTACTTTTGCCATGTTTCAAATCCACTAACTAATAATAATTGCGAGCATGTCGCTTTCTGCGAGTATCCAATATTCACTGTCGCCAATTTTTGTTGGCTCACCCCAAGTTCTAAACACCACACGATCGCCAACCTTTACTTCCAAAGGCAATCGCTTCTCACCATCCTCATCCCATTTGCCAGCTCCTATCGCAACCACAATTCCTTGTTCCGGCTTTTCTTGCTTGGCAGTATCAGGAATGATGATTCCAGAGGCTGATACTTTCCCCGCTTCTTCATTGGTCAGTGGACGTACCACGACGCGATCGGCGAGGGGCTTGATGTTTATTTCTGACATAGATAAAAAAGCTTTATAAATTAATGGGTGCTCGGGTTTGGGGTTTGGTATGGGCGGCACATTCCTTTAAAAAGCCTTGCACAGCCAGAGTGGCGAGCAGAGCGAATTTTTTCCTCAGAAAAAATTACGCGTGCTTTTCAAAGGATTGTGCCGCCCATTAATACCTCCATACCTTTGCGCCTTGATTATAGTTGAAACCGTCCAAACTCTCAACGCAACCAACTTTTGCGCTAGCAATTTCACAGTTTGCCGTTTTTAAGTCGCTATGATATTCTTGTCAACGTCATGGAATTCGTCCGTACAGTCGTACTTCCGATACTACCTCACATCCAGATCGCTCTATCCGTCTTGCTGGTTGCAGCTATTCTATTGCAACAGCGCGGATCGAGCTTGGGCGGAGCCTTCGGAGGTGACAATTTTTCAGCGGCCTTTCACAAGCGTCGCGGTAGTGAACTCTTTCTTTTCCGTCTTACCATTGTCTTGGCGGTCTTGTTTGTGCTTTCTGCACTTGTCGCTATTGCTGCCTAGGTCTCATTAGACTATTACGATAGACGCTCGGATTTCCTTGGAATGTATTACGCTGACCCAAAAGGGTCTCTTTAACAACTTCGCTTACTTAAATGAGCCTGTCCTTACCCCCACATTCAAGCTGGTTGGACCGCTGGTTCTCCTACCTTGACCAACTTCGTCCCTTCGACCGACTAGTCTTCGGTGTATTATTCTTGGTCTTTGTTTTTTCGTTGATTGTAAATTCAATCATTCTCAATCAATCTTTCTTAGTTAGCGTGCCTGAAGGCGGCGGCAAACTTATCGAAGGCGCTATCGGTAGCCCACGCTTCATCAATCCAGTACTCGCAATCACACGGGCAGATCATGACTTAGTGGCCCTCACATACAGTGGTATTTTACGACTTTCACCATCAGGTGAATTTGAAAACGACTTAGCCGAGTCAGTGACTATTTCTGACGACGGCCGAGTCTATAACGTCATCCTGCGACAGGATCGCAAGTGGCACGACGGTACACCAGTCACAGCAGAAGATATTGCTTACACGATAGCCTTAATCCAAAACCCCGACCTTAAGTCACCACTCCGCGGCAACTGGAGCGGCGTCACTGTCGAATTGATTGGCCGGTACGAAATAAACTTTGTATTGGAAAATCCATATGCACCTTTCGTAGAAAATATGACCGTCGGTATTTTACCAAAACATATTTGGGAGACTCTCTCTGATGAAGAGTTGCCTTTTAGCCAACATAATATCGAACCAATCGGTAGCGGCCCATACGAAGTAGCGGAGATTAAGCGCAACCCTGCCGGCTTAGTGTCTGAATATCACCTGCGTGTATCTCCACACTACAATGAACAAACCAATCTCAATCAGATAACCATTCGCTTTTATCAAAACGAAGAAGCTATTTTAAACGCTCTTAAGGAAGGTAAGATAAATGCCACCGGCGCTTTGAGTGAACGCTGGCTTAATGACATCTCTCGCGACGATTTCAACTTCATTAGCGAGCCCTTGCCTCGTGTCTTCTCTGTTTTTTATAACCAAAATAAAAATCCTGCTTTGCGAGACAAGGCCGTGCGTGAAGCACTGTCTGTTGTTGTGGACCGTGATGAATTACTTAAACTAGCCGTCAACGGCTACGGACGTGCTGCCTACTCACCACTTCCACCAGGTTTTACTGACGTCCCAGAAACCACCTCTAATTATGGAACCAAAGAAGAGCGGCTGAAGGCCGCCCGACAAATTCTCGAAGCAGGCGGTTGGGCAATCGGTGCAAACGGCCGTTATGAGAAAAAAATCGACGGCATCGACTCCCCTCTAACAATCACGATGCGCTCAGGCAACAGCCTACTCTTCGAAACCATCAGCAGCTATCTGACCGGTATCTGGCAAGAAATGGGTGCCGACGTATCAGTAGAACTTTACGAACAAAGCGACTTAGTACAGACGATCATTCGCCCACGTGATTATCAGATCTTGATCTTCGGAGCCGACATCGGCCGTTCACTCGATCTTTATCCATTTTGGCACTCTTCACAACGTGAAGATCCAGGGCTAAACGTTTCTCTTTACGCCAACATTGCTGTCGATCAGCTAGTGTCCGAACTTCGCACCGCGACATCGAGTGAGCTACGCACCGACCTACTACGCCAATTTTCAAATGAAATAGCCAACGAACAACCGGCCACATTCCTATTTGCTCCGTCCTTCGAATACGTCATAGATTCACACATCAGCACAGCCGAGATGAAACGTATCCAAAGACCGAGTGAACGATTTTCCAACGTAACAGACTGGTACATGAACGAGAGCGGAGTCTGGTCATTCTTTGCTGACAGGAACTGGGATATTTGGAACTGATTTAACTAAAAACTTAATTAACTAACTATGGACAATCAAAACAATCAACAAAAGCCTAGCACTGGCGGCCCTCGACGTTCCTTTGGACAAGGTGGTTCAAACCGCCCTCGCTTTGGTGCTCGCGCCAACTACCGCGGAGCCCCTGCGCGTAGCAAGGAAGCACCGGCCGCTGGTGCAACCCCAGCTGGACCACGATCTGCTACACCATCTGCACCAAAACGCGCGAATGGAGGTGGTCGTGCTCCCGAAGGAGAACGCCGCGGTTCACGCCGCCCTTCACGCTTCAACAATAAGCGTCGCTCCAACAAAGCACCGGCGCTTCAGCACCGTATCTCTATCACTGACGAAAAGAATCCACGTCTGCCAGAGGTTCTCGATGACGACACTGTGCGCGTTATACCAATGAGTGGTGTGGAAGAGATCGGACGAAACATGACAATCGTAGAGACCAAAGACGATATCATCATTTTTGATATTGGTTTTCAGTTTGTCACCGAAGAGTCCAACGCCCCAGGTATCAACTACATCTTGCCAAATACGCAGTACGTTGAAGAACGGAAGCACAAAATCCGAGCACTCGTCGTGACCCACGGCCACCTCGACCACATCGGCGGTATTCCTTTTGTAATGGAGCGAATCGGTAATCCTCCTGTTTATACTCAATACCTCACTTCATTGATGATCAAGAAGCGCCAAGAAGAATTCCCTCATCTTGATCCAATCGATATGCACGTTATCAAAGAAGGTGATTCTTTCACTGTCGGTAAAGTCAAAATCAAAACCTTCCCTGTTACTCACTCTATTCCAGACGCGATGGGTGTATCGGTAGAGACCCCTCAAGGCGACATCGTTATCACAGGCGACATCCGCCTTTCTCACGAAGACGGAGAAGTTGTTCTCGATGAACGGGAGAGCTGGGAGAAAGTTGGAAAGAACAACAACCTCGTTTTAATCTGCGATTCGACCAACGCCGACCGCGAAGGCTTTTCTGCACCAGAAGGACAGGTGCTGGCCAACCTCGATACCATCATCAAAAACGCCACTGGCCGTATGATTATTGGTACCTTCGCTTCTCAGTTTGAACGACTAACAGCGATCATTAAGTCCTGCGAAAAGTACGGCAAGAAAGTCGTGCTCGAAGGACGCAGCATCAAGACCAACATCGACATTGCTCGCACAGCCAAGCTGCTAGAAGTTGAAGACAAAATCTTCATCAACGCTGGCGACATGAGTGACTACCCGTCAGATCGAATCGTTATTCTCTCAACCGGTGCACAAGGAGAGGAATTTGCCGCCTTGATGCGTATCGCGACCGATAAGCACAAGTCCATCACCCTAAACGAACGTGACACTATCGTGTTGTCATCTTCGGTGATTCCTGGCAATGAAATTGCCGTACAGAAGTTGAAAGACAATATTTACCGCAAAAACGTAAAGGTCATCAACTACCGCAGTGCCGCAGTGCACTCCTCTGGTCACGGCAACGCTGGCGAGCTCAACTGGGTACGCCAAGCGGTACGACCTAAGTTTTTGATTCCAGTACACGGACATCACTTCCACTTGAAGAGTCATATGTACACGGCGATTGAAAACGGTTTCCCTCGCGACAATATCGTCGTGCCAGACAACGGATTTTTGATTGATTTCAAAAATGGCGAGATGATCGTGCGAAAGGAAAAGGCACCAACAGAGCTTGTTATGGTTGACGGCTTCACTGTCGGTACCAAGCAAGAAGTGGTACTGCGTGATCGTCAGACATTGGCAGAGGACGGCATGTTCGTCATCATTGCCACCGTCAACACCAAGAACGGCAAATTGCGCAAATCACCCGACATCATTTCTCGTGGTTTCGTATATCTAAGAGAAAACCAGCAACTGCTTGGCGAAGCTCGCACGCTTATTAAGAAGACGGTCGAGAAGCATACTGAAAATATGCATCCTTTGGATCTTGATTACGTTAAGGATGAGCTTACCAACACCGTCTCTGGATTCTTGATGCAAAAAACCAACAAGACACCGATGGTGATACCGGTATTGATTGGAATCTAATCAACGTTATACCTAGGATATTAAAACGGCCGGAGCTTCGCTCCGGCCGTTTTTGTACGCCATACATTTTCCACTACTTTCTAAAATATCCTCTAATCAAAATCGGCAAAACACTACCAAAGACCATAAACAATCCACCGAGCATCAATACCTCATCGTAGCCAAACTCTTCACCAACAAAGCCACCGATGACCATAAACAAACCTATCCCAAGCGAGTAAAGTGTTTGGTACATCCCTACGGTTTGTCCGAACTGCTCGCTGTTGATATTGCTGTAAAAAAGAATGCGCCAAGAAGCCAGATTGATTACGGAAAAAATTCCCATAAAAAACATCGCTACATAGAGCTGCCAGATAGCCGTAGAAAAACTGAGCAGAATATAAGTAAAACCACCCAGCATACAAGCAATAGAAAGACCCCAAACCTCATCCAGATACCCCTTATTCTTATCAAACCAGCGTCCAATTGGAATAGCCGCAAATGCTCCGACGACTCTATGTATCATTAGTGCCACTCCGACATTAAGTACGCTCGCACCGTCAATGTAAGTCACCACAAACAGCGCCAGGGCCACAGATACGAAAGCATCAGCTCCCCAAAAGGTAACGTCGTTAGCAGTCAGTGTTCTGATGATGTAAGTACGCGCAGAAACTGATTTTACACCAGCCTTAGAACTATGTTTTTGATGACGATCAATTTCCATACGATCAATTGTAATACTACTTATTCGTAAATAACATCCTTTCTTTCCACCACCACTTTCCAGCGGCGACGTTTGGCGTGTGTTAGGAGTGCCTGATTAGGATTGAAACAAATCGGATGCTCTACCGCTTCAAGAAGTGAGATGTCGCCTTCAGTGTCACCGACACCGATAGAGCCTTTGTCAGTAAGACCTTCTTCCTTTAAAACACGAGCCACGATGTTGGCTTTGTTTCCGATCAGATGCTCTCCTTCGACAACGCCAGTGAAACGGTCTTGTGAGCCTATCTCGTAGATACGCCCATAGACTTTATCAAAGCCATACTGACGACAAAATTCATCCAACACTGTCTTTGGTGATTGTGAGATGGCGACTAGGTAATAACCTTCTTTCTTAAGTGAGGCTATTAAGTCGCGAGTGTATCGATAAACGCGTTTACTATGAAGCGACACCACCTCGCGGCCAATGTCGGCCAGATCGCCATAAAAAACGCCCTTGATGTGATGGCGAAAAGAATCCACCACGGCGTCTATATATTCTTCGTAGTTACCCTCACGATCAATCCATTTCTGTTTGGCTTCCAAATAATATTCCTCTGCCTCGGCAGGAAAAATCTTACGCTCAACCAATTTCTCTACCAACTCAATCAACAAACTTGAGCGAAATACCGTCCCGTCAATATCAAAAAAAGCCACCGGTTTCTGCATACAATAATTGTAGCAGAAACCGGTGGCTTGTACGTAAAGGATCGGTAGTATCAGCGCGGCGTGTTGTTGACGACTTCTGACTCCTGTCTGGAAAGGGTACGCGGGTTGCCGATCTTGCGGCCGGACTTGTCCACAACGTATCCGGTGTAATCACCGGAGCTGCCGAGGCCGTTGACATAAAGCCCGCCCTTGGAATGTGGAATTGTGATGCCAACCTTACTCATATCCGCCATCGGGATTCTCCTTTTTTCTCTCACCGGAATTAGTGAGAGATACATTGTACCTTATTATTTGTTAAATGTCAAACAAGATTCCTTACGCTCAAATAAACACTATATGCAATGGCGCCTACCGTCATTACTAAAGCAATGAAGATAAACAGGCCGCCAAACCACGGAAGTGAACAAAGAAGAGTAGTCGCAACAAATCCTACCAACACTGTGACAAAATTCATCTTGTCCCATTTCGGGAAGAATGAAACAACTAATCGCCCGATAATGATCGGTAGCAAAAGCATACTGGTTAGTACAAGCAAGACTGAAGTCAGAAGAGTCAAGAAGCCGATCCAAACTCCGAGCACAGTGACCAACAAGATAAAGGAGAGAACCGGACCAGCAATAATCGCTGTCAGTCCAAAGAGACCACTCTTGGCAGGCTCACGGCGTAGCAAGTGCCAAAGATGCTCGATCCGTCCACGAAATAGGAAAAACAAACAGAGTGTAGTGAAGAACCATGCCACCATCGCAAATAAACTGAAGTTCCCTTCTTTACTATCAGAGATAGCGACATCCGCGCGAGCAACATCGCCGGCGACAGTCGCGCCTTGTGAGCGAGTAACATCCTGCTCACTTTGATACCGAACATCACCCTTGACCACAGCACTGTCTTGCAACTCCAAAGTGCCGATCACATCAACACCACCAACTGCCGAGTTGACAGTAAAGCGATCGGCCTGACCCATCACAGTACCCAATACATTACCTTCGATCACCGCTTCACCGCCGTAGAAATAGACATTACCGCCGATCTTGGCAGTAGATAAAATGTGCAATTGTCCACCTAGGACAAACACATCATCTTTCACCTCTCCCGCTATCACTACCTCACCACCAATGACACGCAAGTCATCACCTACCGTATTGTGGACATTAGTAGTACCGCCCATCACTGTAAGATCCTCGCCAATCTGTCCATTTACCGTGACCGAGCCAGCAATCACATACATGTCACCCCGCACTTCGCCGGAATGAGTCACACCACCGGCAGCCGCATAAAAATCATTTTCTACAATCTGACTAGCACTTACCGAAACATTACTACCAGTACGCACGACTGTTTCCGCAGAAGCAAAGAGTGGGAAGATCGCCAAGACGAGGATAGCAAACAAGCCACTACTTGCTGTTATGGACTTTAAGTTTAGGTTTTTCATTTTAATGATTTAGATTTTCAATTTTTGAAAAGTTCTCTTCCTCTGTCCCAGATCTCATTGTGTCCTTGTTTTTTGAGCCAGTACCACCACTCGGCTCCCCATAGGTATTGCTTATCGTAACGGGTTTCGACCGCATAATCAATAATTTCGTTGATCTTCTGAAGATCCATTCGTTCATATTGTGTCTTCAAATCAACGGAGGTGACCGGTTCTACCAACCACGGTTCAGCAGATAACTCGATCAAGAAAGTCGGTTTATTACCATAAAACAACTTAATAAAATTTTCTTTCGCTCGATAAAACCACGGTGGCAAAATTGTCCTAAACTGCCCTAGCTCTGGATTCCAAAAATAAACATATACACTCGTACCAAAAGCATCACCGTGCTTGTATGCATGTGCCCACAGACCTAGATTGCCGCTGTCTGTTACCAAAATCGGCCTGGTTGGATCAAGTGAACGAACCAGCTCTATTTCCTCTATCAAAAATTCTTCATCTAACTCATTACAATAATCCTTGGCAAACACCTCCAGATAAGGTTCGTTTTCAACTTGCCAATATATGATGGCGGGATTGTTTTTGTAGCGCTCCACCACAACGCGCAGATATTCTCGTATTTCCTCTTTTTGTTTTTCCCACGGCAAACTAGCGCCCCATTCTGGAACATGACACTCAGGCCATCTTGGCAAACGCCGGCCAACCGCAAAGATCACATCGGCATTCACTTCTTCCGCGCGCTCCATCTGATAATCTAACTCTGTCCAGTTGTACACGCCCTTTTCTGGCTCAACCATCGGCCAATGAGCCGCCAATCGCAAGTGACGTACACCGAGGTCGTCGAGAATGGCATCGTAAACTTCTTTCCAATCAAGACCGAGTTCATTTGCATACAACGTATTAAAAGACATCCCGTAAACTATCTTCGAAGGAACGGGCTTTTCAGTCAGCCACCATGCAAAAGCCGCGACAATGCCAATGAGCAACAGCGCCACTAGTAGCCAGCGTGACCATTTGTTAGTTTTTTTGTTTTTCTTCATCGCTTATAAGAATAGGAGAGTAAAGCCGAGACAGATAATAGTGATATAAACAAACTTTTGCACCAACGTCTTTGAATCACCGTCGTGTTCACGAACAGACTCTGGTAGCCACCGGCCAAGAAATAGTGTGACCAAAAGTATGAATACGAATTTCACTCCGTCGAGCGCTTGTACCACTGCCACGTCGCCCCAATCGGTTGCCTTTAGAATCATAAAAGCGGCAACACCGGCTAAGATCTTATTACCAAACACCAACAACCCAGTACGTCGGCTGGTCTTTTTGCTTTGCTCTCTGATAAGCTCCAAGTAATTAGGTACCAGGAGCCATGAGAGCGCAAAAAGTATTAGCGCGATGCGAGACCAAAAGAAACCATCATCAAAGTTGGTCATCTGAAACAACCCTTTCATCGCGAGGTAATGAAGCGCAAAGAATAAGCCACTGTGTATGGCGGCTAATGCGATATTGGTAGAAAATCGCATGCTAGATACCGCAAAAGTACCAGTTGCTAATAGCAATATGCCCCAAATAAAGTTGTGCGAATAACTAATATCCCAGAAGAA
>MFMS01000003.1:0-273 GCA_001783525.1 Candidatus Kaiserbacteria bacterium RIFOXYB1_FULL_46_14
TCTTAAGCGACAGATTCAGATCCAGATACTTTCCATAATCAACAATATTGCTTTTAAGATCCTGCAAAACTGGAGACAGCGCCGGACTAGCGGTTTCCGCAATAATCACACCATCCATAGGAACCTGCAGAGCCAGCTCGCGAAAAGCTGACTGAACATCAGAAAAATCTTTGTAATAGTCGAGATGCTCTGCCTCGATATTCGTTATTACCAATATGTCAGGTTCAAGATAAAGAAAGTCTCTTTTATATTCGCAAGCCTCAACTATAAAAT
>MFMS01000003.1:297-17742 GCA_001783525.1 Candidatus Kaiserbacteria bacterium RIFOXYB1_FULL_46_14
TACTTTTTGTTTTACTACGTAAAGAGCCAACAATAGCCGTTGGGTCCAGACCTGCGTTCTCAAATATATCTATCAGCATCGCTGTCGTAGTGGTCTTGCCGTGTGTGCCAGCAATGGCGACGACGTAATACTGATTTGCTACCAAACCGAGTGCTTCGAAGTAGTTCACCATTGGCACACCGAGCGCCCTAGCCGCTTCCATCTCAGGGTGATCCTGTGCCATCGCTTCGGTATAGACGACCATTTCTATGTCGTCTGTTATGTTATCCGCCACCTGTGACGGGTAGAATTTAACCCCCTCTTTTTCCAAAGCTTCCGTTATGGTTGACGCTGTACGATCAGAGCCGGATACGATTTTACCCTCATGCAAGAATAGCCGTGCCAAACCGGACATACCAATGCCGCCGATGCCGATGAAGTGTGCTTTGTTAATATTACTAAGATTAATTGTCATACTTGTCTATCAGACTTATGAACTGGTCGTTGCGATCATATTCGTTTTTGAATTCCTTACCAAAAGAAGCGAAGCCGGGGCTGAACAAGATAACATTACCAGACTGCGCGGTAGCGATCGCACCTTGCACCGCTTCTTCTAGAGTGCCATGTTCCTCATAAGTTACCTCCGACAACAATTGCTTGAGCTTATCTGTACCAGTACCACTATACAAGACTACATGCGCGCAGTACTTGGCAATTGCTTCTGGCAGACCATCAAGTGCAATATTTTTGTCCGATCCTCCCACAATGAGAACAACATCGTTTGCCTCACCGACGGCCTTAAGGCCAGCAATAGTGGCCTGTGGTGTCGTGGAGTTATTGTCATTATAAATCTTTACGCCATCTCTGTTAGCGACTAACTGGAGACGTCCTTCTAAACCAGGAAAACTGGCTAGCGCATCAAAAATCTCGTCGTCAGAGAGTCCGATCGAACGACACGCCGCCACTGCCAAAGCGGCATTTAGGCGATTGTGTTCACCTGGAATTGAAAGGATCGCATCATCAGGAATAATAGATTTATCAACCAACACCACTTCCTGTCCAAGAGTAATGTCGCGACCGCGCGCAAACTCTTTGGCAGTCTCAAAGACTTCCGGTGTAGTTATAAAAATTCCACTATCATCTTGATTTATAAATATATTGGCTTTGTCAGCAAAGTAAGCGCCCGTATCACCTTTGTAGTAATTGGCATGATCGTCCATAAACGTGGTGAAAACGGCTATTTGCGGCGAGATACCAGCCCAGCCAAAACCCTGGAGTTGCCAAGAGTCTAGCTCAAAAACAGCTAAGGAATCCGCTTTGACTTCTTTGAGAAGCTGAAGGTTAGAAACCCCGCGTACATTGCCACCCTTGATTATCGTTTCGCCGGTGACAACCTCAACAATATGAGCGACCATCGCGGTGGTGGTGGATTTGCCACGTGTGCCAGTAATACCAATCATCGGAATTTTCGAAAGCTCGGCAAAGAGAGCCGCACTCTGTACCAAGCGTATCCCCGCGGCACGAGCGTGTGCCAGGTACGGAGAATCACTCGGTACGCCAGCCGCTACCAAAATCATATCCCGATCTTCAAAGTCCTCCATTTTGTGCTCTCCAAGAGTGAACTGGATGTTGGAGAAATCTTTTAGTTTCTCCAAAGACTCTGCCAATTGGTCCTCTGTCTTCAGGTCAGTAACAATCAATTCCGCACCGCATTCAGCTAAGAAGGCCGCGTCTCCTACCGCACGGCCAAGTAGCCCCAGTCCCATGACGGTGATTTTTTGACCTTTAAAATTTTGGCTCCAATCCATAGGTTTGACCACTATACTACGGGCTGCTGATTTATTTAAGATACCGCCTCTTCTTTAGTTTTTCGGGCAGATACGACTCTTGTTCATACATTTTGTAGCCCTTGTGATAACCGAGATCTTTCATGAGTTTAGTGGGGGCATTTCTGATCTGCATAGGAATCGGAAGGTTGCCATGTTTCTTTACATCAACCTGCGCTTCCAAGAATGCGTCATGAGAACGCCGGTCTTTCTTGGCTTGTGAGAGATATGCCGCCCCGTGAGCTAAGTTAATCGCGCATTCTGGATAGCCAATCATCTCACAAGCGCGAAAGACCTCATTCGCGACCACTAGCGCAGTTGGCTGGGCCAAGCCAATGTCTTCACTAGCAAATATAACCATCCGCCGCGCAATGAAGAGTGGATCCTCTCCGGCCTCAACCATTCGGGCTAAATAATAAATAGCCGCGTCCGGCTGCGATGCACGCATGCTTTTTATGAAAGCCGAGATTGTATTATAGTGCTCCTCCCCTTTCTTATCATAACGAAGATGGAGAGATTGCAGAGTTTCTTTTAGAAGCTCCAGCGATACTTTGCTATGGAGAGCTTCGGTTTGCTCAAGCAAGGTTAGCATTTGTCTAGCATCCCCATTAGCCATTTCAATTAACCAATCCGCGGCGGGTTTTGGTACCTTCAATTTAGTGCGCTTAATGATCTGGAGCATTTCACTTTCTCCCAATTCATTCAGAACAAAAACCCGAGTACGAGACAAGAGTGCCGAAATAACTTCAAAGCTGGGATTTTCAGTAGTGGCTCCAATCAGCGTCAGCATTCCTGATTCTACATACGGCAAGAGAAAATCCTGTTGAGCCTTATTAAAACGATGGATCTCATCCAGAAATAAAACCTTTGGATGAAGTGTCGGGGTTTTTAGTATTCTCCTAATATCTTCCTTGCCAGCCGAAACGGCTGAAAGTTCAAACATTTCAGCATTGAGAGCATTGGCATAAATACGGGCCAAGGTGGTCTTACCAACCCCAGGCGGTCCCCACAGAATAAATGAAAAAAGGTGTTTCTTTTCGATTGCTTCTCTGATTGGTTTACCTGGGCCTACCAAATGCTCCTGTCCGACGAATTCATCGAGCGCACGCGGTCTGATGCGTGAAGCGAGTGGTTCCATAAGTCAATAATACACAAAAGCCCGAAGCAAGGGAAAAGCACCATAAAAGCCTACTTTATCAACCCTGAGTGTTAAAATCCTATATGCCTCAACCTTCTATTTTAAAAAGATTACTGTCACGTGGCAGTAAGTACGCAATGGTTGGTTTTGCTACCTTTTTATTAGACCTTGGCATACTGTTCACGCTAGTTAAATTCACAGCAGTCCCTTATTCGTTCGCGGTGGCTATCGGTTTTCTAATCGGTGTATCAATCAATTTTTCTATTTCGTACTACTGGGTTTATGCCGGAACAACCCGTCGTTTCCATCATGGTTACTTTTTATTTTTAATTGTGGCAATCATTGGCGCGTTCGTTATTACAATTAGTACCAGCTGGCTGGTTGAAGTGTTTGCCTTACCACTACTCGTGGCTCGTGTGATGGTAGGTGGTGTAGTAGGTGTCATTGGTTTTCTCCTAAATACGTTCTTAAATTTTCGGCTACTGTAAGGAATGACTAAAAACTCGTCCCTTTATGATTTATACTTGGAGTAATTAAAATGACTCACACTCTTGAAGCTAGTCCTCTTTTTCAACCAGTAGCGTGGATGATTGTAATATCAAGCGCGCTTTTTGTTGGTTCTCTGACTTGGAATGCTTACCATCAAATACAAGAAATCACTGAACGAACTCTTACGTTGGAGGCGGAGCTTCTTCTCAATAATACTGAGGCCAGGTGAATTAGCGCTCTAGGGGTTTCGGTCATTACATAATTGGCACATTCCTTGTGGTCACGAGTTGCTAAGTATAATTGTTCGTTGCTACGCACTCCAATTCTACAAAGCACTCGCGACCCCGTCTCGCGGTGTTTTCTCTTTCAGGAAAACACATCGCTCCGACCCGCACCTATCACAAAACCTGCCGCAGGGCAGGTTTTGTGTATCAGTGCGCGCTCTAGGGTTCGAACCTAGGACCTTTCGAGTATCAGTCGAATGCTCTACCAACTGAGCTAAGCGCGCGTTTATTTGCTCGGCTATACTAGCAAAATCGGGATACTTATTCAATGGATGTCACTTCCTGGCGAATAAGTTGGGGTAAAATGTAAATATGCGTAATTTGCAAGAATTTATTACAGGAGCAACGTCGTTTATTGGAAACGTGGTTTTGCCGATGCTGTTTGCGGTAGCTTTATTATTCTTTGTTTGGAATGCATTCAAATTTTTTATATTAGAAGCAGACAACAAAGATGCTAAGGACAAGGCGCGCCAAATGGCAATCTACGGAATTGGGGCATTTGTGCTACTCGTGAGCATCTGGGGAATTGTGAACATGATAATAGGCGGCTTGGGACTCGACCAAAATTCTTACGTACAGCCAGACTACTTCAACAACAGCGGTCGGCAGTCTAGATAATTGAATCACTCACAAAAAACAGCCCGCTTTGCGGGCTGTTTTTTGTAGTACGCATCTTCAGCAAGAAATTTTGAGAACAAACTTTCTAAATTGGATGCAGTGCGAGGAGTGCGGTGCAAAATATTGCGAGCCGTATATAGATATACGGTGAGTAATATTTTGTGCCGCAAAGACGAAGCAATGCGCCAGTTTTGGAAGTTTGTAATCTCTTTTGTCTTATCCTTTAGTTATTTCAGTCTTTCCTGAATGTATAAATACGATTTATGGCATCAGTATCATCTACCATTGCGTACTCGATCGAGATACACAATATCGACCCAATTAGCCGTTCGGTTCGTTTTGTTACCAAAACGGAACGACGTGTCCAATTGGAATTAATCCACGACCAGCTTCCGCTAGCCGTGCCTTGTTACGACTTACTCCTTGTTACCGAGCTTACCGTAGGGCCACGCAAGGTGGCACTTCGGGCACTCCCGGCTCCCCTGAGTTGACGGGCGGTGAGTACAAGACCCGAGAACGTATTCACCGCGGCATGCTGATCCGCGATTACTAGCGATTCCAACTTCATGAGGTCGAGTTGCAGACCTCAATCCGAACTGGGGCACGTTTTATAAGGATTGGCTCCACCTTGCGGTATTGCGTCCCGTTGTGCGTACCATTGTAGCGTGAGTGCAGCCCGAGATATCAAGGGACATGCTGACTTGGCGTCATCCTCACCTTCCTCTCCCGTGAGGGAGCAGTCTCGTCTGACACTTATAACAGACAACGAGGGTTGCGTTCGTTTCCCCACTTAAGGGAACAGCTCAAGCCACGAACTGACGACAGCCATGCATCACCTGTCTAGCACCTTCGAAAGCTTCCTAGGTTTCCCTAGGCGTGCAGCTAGATTTCTAATCTCGGTAAGGTTTTTCGTTTAGCGACGAATTAAGCCTCGCGCTCCACCGCTTGTGCGGGTCCCCGTCTATTCCTTTGAGTTTTAACCTTGCGGTCGTACTACCCAGGCGGTCCGCTTAACGTGTTAACTTCGCCTCAGCGAGGGTCGATACTCGCTAAAGCCAGCGGACAGCGTTTAGGGCGTGGACTACTGGGGTATCTAATCCCATTCGCTACCCACGCTTTCGTGCCTCAGCGTCGAGAGAGCGCCAGTGCATTGCCTTCGCATTTGGTGTTCCCCAAGATATCAACGGATTTCACCCCTACACCTTGAGTTCCATGCACCTCTCACTTCTCCTAGTCATACCGTTTCGAATGCGAGTCCGGGGTTGAGCCCCGGGATTTAACACCCGACTAATATGACCGCCTACGCACCCTTTACGCCCAGTGATTCCGGATAATGCTCGGGGCCTCTGTATTACCGCTCCTGCTGGCACAGAGTTGGGAGCCCCTTATTCATGAGGTAACGTCAATAAACTTCCTCCCTCATAAAAGGTTTTTACGTCCCTAAGGACTTCATCAACCACGCGGCGTCGCTCCGTCAGGCTTTCGCCCATTGCGGAAGATTCTCGACTGCAGCCTCCCGTAGGAGTATGGACCGTGTCGCAGTTCCATCGGTGGGGGTCAGGCTCTCACCTCCCCTAGCCGTCGTAGCCTTGGTAAGCCGTTACCTTACCAACAAGCTGATAGCCCGCAGGCCGTTCCCAAAGCGATAAATCTTTACTCTTTCGAGACCATCAAGTGTTATTCCGACTTTCGCCGGGTTATCCCTGACTCTGGGGTACGTACCTACGTGTTCCTACCTCGTCTGCCATGAATCTAAATTCATTCGACTTGCATGCCTCATCCACGCCGCCAGCATTCATCCTGAGCTAGGATCAAACTCTAATTAAAGACAGGTTTCGAATCGTCCGAAGACGATACTTACCTGGGTCAAACCGTACTCTGCGCGTGTACTTTGCTTCGCGCTTCCGGCTGACCACCTAAAAGGATAAGACAAAAGAAATTACAAAATCTTTTGTCTTGCCTTTCTTCTTGGAAGAAAAAAGGACTTGCTGTACCAATGTGGTGGTTGCCACATTGGATTTTTTTACCCAGCACCTGCTTTCCAACTAGTAAAGCAGATACTGAATGATGCGTACTGTTGTAATTGTATGGAAACCCATACAACCACCACTCACTCGGTCAACCGAACATCTTAGTTTTGATAAACTCTGATGTTCAGACGACGCTCGCTCGTAGTGTTTGTCAAAAATCGCCAGCTGGCTTGGTTGGGTTACCGCCTACAAAAGACGCGCTCACCTTCCCCTCCGGCATAGTGGCGCCATTATACAGATGTTAAAGAAAACTGCAACCCTGCCCTGTTCAAATACTCTAGTAGTCACGACAGGCAACTGTCACCCCTTTACTGACCCTAGTTTCACCCAAGAATCCAGCGCTATCCATGCAGTAAAAACGACCTGTGCCGAGGTCAAATTCGACCGCATAACCAGCCTCGTTAGAATTACATCGCCAACCTGCAGGTAGCCCGATATCATTACAAACTCCTTCGTAATATTGAAGACGTGAATAATAGATTTGCGCACTAACTTGAAGGCGAGACATCTGTAACTTGTACTGAGTCTGTTCCGTGTTAACGTCGAGATTTAACAGCCACCAACCACCCAACAAGACACCGACGGTGATCAAGGCCAGCATAGCGAGCTGTAAGGTAGTGATTATAATTCTAGGTACCTGCATAAGAGATTTTGTTCCATGTATAATACACCACGATGGAAACCATAGTGGTGTCAGTTGGTGGATCACTGATCGTCCCCGATCAAATTGATACAGGATTTTTGGCTTCTCTTAAGAACTTTGTTGAAACGGCGGTTGCCGAAGGCAACCGCCGTTTCGTCATCATTGCCGGCGGCGGGCGTACCGCCCGCCGCTACCAAGACGCAGCCGCTTCACTCCACTTGCTAGATAAAGAAGATTTAGACTGGATCGGTATTCATGCTACCCGCCTCAATGGACACTTGCTTCGCACTATTTTCAAGGACGTGGCCTACCCGGTAATGATCACCAACCCTGATGAGATCTTGGACGCACCAAAAGAAGCGCGGGTGATTATCGCCGCCGGCTACCGGCCAGGGAGTTCGACTGATCTACGCGCTGTACAAATAGCCAAACTAATTGGCGCCAACAAAGTCGTTAATCTTTCTAATATTGATTACGTCTACACCGCTGACCCAAAGATCGACAGCACTGCCACACCGATTAAAGACATTACCTGGACTGAATTTAGAAAATTAATACCAACCGAATGGGATCCTGGCCTTTCCTCCCCTTTTGATCCAATAGCGGCCCGCGAGGCAGAAGCTAACGGTATTGAAGTTACTTGCATCAACGGCGATAACTTGGTGGAACTACATAAATATTTAAACAACGAAACATTCACCGGCACAAAGATCCACGCATAGTAAAAGCCCGACAGAAATGAATCCATCGGGCCAATTGAGACTCCCACTTGGGAGCAAAGAACGGGTGACCTTAGTCGACGTTGACTGAGAGGTCGATGACGTTCGCCGCGTTGACCTGCGAGAGGTCGACGAGCGAGCCGCCGGCCACGAGACCGAGATTGCCCTGGATGATGCCGGAAGCGGACTGGGTGATGTTGATGTCACTCCAACCCTTCGTGTCGAGAGACGCCGACAGAACATTCAGTGCATTGGTCTGGGTGGTCGTGACGACCGATGCCGGATCGAATCCGACCGCCAGCGCCAGGTTGCCCTGAAGAATGTTGCCGGCCGCCTGATTGACGTTGACGTCCTCGACTTCTTCGCCAACCACCGTCGCGATGTTGATCGCGTTGGTCTGATCGACGATAACCTCGTCGAGCGCCAGAGCGCCACCGATATTGAGCTGAAGCATATCGCTGGCGCCGGTATTGATGTTGATGTCGACATCTGCGGCACTGGCCGGCAGAGCCGAGAATGTGGCAACGAGAACGGCGGCGGTAAAAATGGAAAGGATCTTTTTCACAGGCTTTTCCTCTTCTGTGAGTTTCAATTTCCCGAGTCGGCTTTCCCACTCGAGCCGGAAGACCATAACACATGCTTAGAAAATATGCAAGTGTTGTGGTCGGAGTCTTCAGTTTGCCTTAGCAACCTGAATCTTGTGTCCGGTGGGCGCATAAGGGTCCACCAGCAATTTTCGACATTCCGCCACTTTGGTTTTCTGTAACCCGAGCTTGTCGAGCAACTTCAAAACCAAGTCGACAGATCCATAATCGGTCATATAACCGATAGTGGCCTGCATAGGTTCACGCTGGCTGGAGCCAACATTGAAAGAAGCAAAGGTCAGACCCTCACCACTACCAATGAAACTCGCTGCGCCCAAACCTGTTTCAACTGCCAGAAACTCTTTCTGAAAAGCTGAAACGGCCTGAACCGATCCACCAGTCGTATTGCCATACGGCAATGTGACTAGGCGGAGATCCATACGACCAGTTGCCCGATAAGCACGAGCTCTTGGACCAACACCGTAGATTGAGAGTTCGCCCACCGTACCGTATGTACCGAAATCAAGAGCAGTTACGCTCCCCATCACGATAAATTGCGGTTGCTTGATGGAGCCTTTGACTCCCTTCGCTGCATACCAGTCGACATTCTGCTTGTAGGTGAAGCTTAACTCCACCACCTGCACGCCGAGTTCGGCGAGCGAAGTAGTGGCCATATCAGTCGCCCCTTGCGTGATGAACGAGCCGGTACCGTCAGTCTGGATATTGGTTTTACCCGTCAAATCCTGAATGACACCGACGCCGACGCGAATGGAAGCAACCTCAGGAATGCTCGCCACGCACGCCTTGGCCGCTTCGTACGGTCCAGCAACCTTGGTGGTCACTGGACCACGAAGTACTGTGGCCGTCTTGGGCGTTGTTTTCTCGGTTGTCGTTGCACAACCGGCCAGTGCTGCTGCTGTCAACAAAAGTGCTGCCCCAATAATCCGATTAACCCTCATTTTCGTCCCCCTTAATTCAGGTTGAGCGTGCCGATGTCGATCGAGCCGCTGGTGTTGGTTTGATCGGTGTCGTCGGTGTCTGTGTCAGTCTCGACTGTCACAGTGCCGTCGCCATTCTTTACATCAACGATTGTGACACCGTTGAGGTTCGTCTGATTGTTGGTGGTGCAAGCACCATCCGTCTCGCAATTGGTCGTGTAGTTGGTGACGTTTCCGAGCAGACCCTTGCGAGCCAGATACTGTTGTTGCGCACGGTTGTAATCCACAGCCTGTTGTTCAGGTGAGGAGAACCCCGGAGTGCTACTCCAGTCGCTAGAAGCATTACCAGCAACGGCCTTTGCAGCCTCCATGCCTAGCAGCATTATTACAGCTGCCAATACATACATGCCTTTCATTGCTATCCCCTTCTTTCCTATCCTAAGTCAAAGAACTTAAAATGCCCCGTCATTGGAGCATCTAGATTCGGGAGTATACATTATTTATCGAAAATGTCAAATGTCTATTTTGGGTTTTTGTATGTTCGCTTATCTGTACAATCTGGGCAGCAGACTTCGTAAATCTAGACAAAATAAAGCTTCCGATGTGCTATTCGATAGTACAATAATCAAACAAAAGACTAACTGAGGAGTTTGTCTATTTTTTGGTACAGTTCCTCAACAGTTCCATCATTTACAACAATGGAGTCCGACTCGCGGAGAGCACCAAAGATATCTTGCTTGGTAGGATCGTCCGGATTCGATTCTTTTTTCTCCTGGGCTAACCACTCTTCAAAAGAAACATGATCGGTCTCACTACCACGACTGACTATGCGCCTATAACGCACCTCTGGATCAGCATCAACGCCGATCACCACGGCGCCTAATTCTTTCATTTTGTGCACTTCGGCGACAGCGCGCAGTGATTCGATTACCGCATCCCTACCACTTGAGGCCGCTCGTTTAAATAACTCTTCGACGATGTAGGCGGGGCCGTGTTCACTGCGTAGCTCGTTGGCAACCTCGATCATAGAATCGCGGTTGACTGGTAGGTTGCGACGATTAATTTCCTCGGTTATAAAATCGCGAGCAGCATAATGCTTGAACCCTTTGGTCTTTAGATAATCTACTACCACACCCTTCCCTGCTCCAAAAGAACCAGTTAGTCCGATGATCATAATTACGCCTTTTTTATCTTAGATCGGTTCTGATATTGCTCGATGCGAACAAGTAGCGGCGCGGCTAGGAAGATCGAGGAATAAGTACCAGCAACCATACCAACTGTCAAAGTGATGGCCATACCCCGGGTTGATTCAGGGCCCAAAAATACAAGAGCAAGCAACATCACCACTACCGTGAGAGAAGTGTTGATAGAACGAGCCATTGTCTGAGTAATACTCTTCCAAACCACATCAGCAAACGACTCGTGGTGATTTTTCTTACTTTCGTTGATGGCTAGATTTTCACGGATACGGTCAAAGATAACGATAGTGTCGTTGATGGAGATACCAAGAATTGTAAGGAGAGCGACGATAAAGAGAGTCCCGACCTCGGCCCCTGTGTAGTAACCAAGCCAAGCGTAAAGACCGAGTGGAATGATTATGTCGTGCACCAAGGTAATAATAGCGACAACGCCATACTGCCAAGAGCGAACATTGCGTCGTCCTGACGGTGAAGTTGAGTCGCTAACATGTCGGAAAGCGAAGGCGATATAAACAATGATCGATAAGACAACCAACGAAATAGCCCACCATGCTTTACGAACCAACTCCTTACCAATAGACGGACCGATCGAAGTATAGCGCTCCTCTTCAACTGCACCGAAGGAAGCCAGAGTTTCGTCAAGAGAAACCTTTTCTTCTGCTGTCAGTGCCCTTTGTCGCAAAACATAATCAGTCTCACCTGATGGCTGAATCAACACTTCACCGAGATTAAGCGGAGCAATTTTTTCTTGCATCAATTCTACTGCTGGACGATATTCCAAATAATGCACTTGGAGTAGCGAACCGCCAGAGAGTTCAATGTTGGGCTTAAGACCAAAAATAAAAAGTGCCGCAAGTGAAATAGCCACTAGCACCACCGGTAGGGTAAAAAAATAATTTTGATGTTTTTTCAAGTCCATAACTTTATTTAGCCAAACCAGAACTCATAAGGAACCGTCCGATCTTACTATCAGTATTAACTGGAATAGCACGCAGTAGTGTTCGTGAAATCGTGATCGCTGACAACATCGACACGAAGACACCAATTAGGAGTACTAGTGCGAAGCCTTTGATGAGCGATGTGCCAAACCAAAACAGAATAACGCCGGCAATAATATGGGCAACGTTGGCGTCACGAATGGCGAGCCAAGCGCGTCCGAAGCCTTCCTTAATAGCTTCATCTGTTCCCTTTCCTGTGCGTAATTCTTCCTTGATGCGTTCAGCAATCAAGACGTTGGCATCCACTGCCAAACCAATCGACAAGATCAGACCGGCCATACCTGCGGCCGTCAGTACCACTGGAATAAATTGGAAAAGAGCCAGCATCAAAACCACATAAATACTCAAAGCAATCACTGCCACGATTCCGGTCAAGCGGTACCACAGAATCATAAATAGTGACAAGATGATAAATCCGACGATACCGGCATAAACGCCGTCGTGAAGAGCGCGCTCACCCAAACTCGAACCAATAGTCTCAGTACTATCCAACTTGATTGGCACAGGCAAAGCACCAAAACTTAGGTTTTCAGCCAAAGAGCGCGCTTCATCCGGAGTAAAGCCGCCGGAGATAGTGGCCTGACCGCCGGCGATACGTTCATTGATCCGTGGACTTGAGATCATTTCGCCATCCAAAAAGATAGCCAGATTTTTGCCAACGTTGTCCCCAGTAATTTCTGCAAACAATTGAGCTCCTTCGTCATTGAAGGTGATAGATACTATCGGCTCGTTTGCCAGACCGCCATTAGTTTGTCCAACAAATTGGAGTTGTGCACTCTTAAGATAGCGTCCAGTTAGACCTGTATCAATGTAAGGCTCTCTGCCGCCATCGCTTGTCTTGATATTAACGTTGTCTGGCAAGGCCGCTTCGATGGCCGCCTGTGCTGCAGCCAGCGTCTCATCAACTAATTTGAATTCGAGCAAAGGTGTCTCGCCGATTGATTTTACTGCTTCGTCGATATTGGTCACACCAGGCAACTCCACAATCAATCGCTGCTCAACAGTCTCGGCCACAACGCTACTTTTTTCTACTTGCACTAGTGGCTCCGATACACCAAAGACATTGACGCGACGTTCAATCACCTCACGCAATACCTCCATCAATTCTGGCACTTCTGCCGGAGCGATATTTGTTGTGTCTGCTACATAAGTAAGCTGACTACCACCAGCTAGGTCGAGACCTAACTTAAATGGATATTTGGTATCCGGAGCAATCGTATTTTGATAAACAAAAAAAGCGACCGCAGCTGATAACACTAGGGTCACTAGAGCATAAAAGATTCGTACAATCATATTGTTTCCAGTCGTGTTTTCCATATTCGATGGCTACTATACTCCCACACCTACTTTTTTAAAAGTGTACAATTTCTGACAAATAAGGTGCCGTGACACTCTATATGCCCAATTCAACAGAGCTACCGCTGCAAAAGTAGGTGTGGGAGCATGACGTATATTATGATGACGGTTTGGTCAGTTGGACTAAATTTCTAAGCAGGACGGCGACTGTAACTGGGCCAATACCGCCTGGAACTGGTGTAAAAACCGAGCATTTCTCGGCACAGGCTGGATCAGCATCCCCTCGGAGTACCCCACCCTCCTCTGAGGTGCTAGCATCAAAGATCGCCACTCCTTCCTTTATTTGTTCTGGGGTTATAAGGCCAGGTACACCAGCTCCAGAGATGATGATGTCGGCTTCTTTGAGGATCGTCGAAGCATCAACAGTATCTTTATCAACGACCGTGACGGCGGCGCTTTGGGCCTCCGCCCAAAGTGCCGCCGGCTTCCCTACCAACCGACCTCGCCCGACCACTACTACTTTCTTGCCCACAAAATCTATTTGATGACGCTTTGAAATTTCTTTGATCGCGCCAACAACCGGCGGCAATATTTCGGCTTCGGTGGCGACGTAATTGGCCACGTCGATATCTAGCTGCTTTGGTAGTAACGAAAGCAACAACGCTGTATCAACCTGCACTGGCAATGGCAACTGAATAATCACTCCATCATAAGTAGCAAAAGCTCCAACCAAAAAATCTTGGATATCTTGAGTGGTTACTTCACTTGAGAATTCCTGCACTACTACCTCTATTCCTAATTCCTCAGCAAAACGACATTTAAGATTGAGATATTTTTGTGTCTCTACATTTGGCGCGGCGGTCACTACCAAAAGCCGCGGGCGTTTTGTACGCCCTGACAGTTCTTCTTTTAGCTCACGATAAATATCCGCGGCAATAGTTTTTCCATCTACTAACATTTCATTTTGATTAACTGCCGGTACGCATCAAAAGCGTGGCGATGGTCTTAAGAGAAATCTGTATATCCAACAGCAAAGACCGATGCTTAAGATAATACAGGTCGTAAGACAGTTTGTTTTTAGTCAGATCCACATCTACTTCTCCACGCGGTGCATTGTAGTCGTTTATTTGTGCCCAGCCGGAAAGTCCCGGCTTAATAAAGTGTCTTGTGTTGTAGTACGGAATAGACTCAGCATAAACCTCGGCACGCGCCGGTAGTTCAGGACGAGGTCCAACAAACGACAGGTCTCCTTTCAACACATTGACCAACTGTGGTAATTCATCGATGCGTGTCTTGCGTAAGAAGCGTCCCAAACGCGTCACCTCCAACTTAGTATTAAGCGTAGTGGCTCCATCATCAGTACCGGTCATGGTACGAAATTTAATAATATCTATTGGTTGGTTGAATTGTCCTAGGCGTTTAGTGGTGTAGAAGATCACTCCCCCGTCGCTGAGTTTGAGCGCGAGCGCAACAAACGGAAAGGCAATGGCACAAGGTATCAGCAAAAGTACCGCCATTGCTATGTCTGCGGTACGTTTTAAGAAGGTGTAAAGAAAACCACTGTCCGGAGAAATATAAGAAACAAACCATTCATACTCCAAAGAGGATAACGGGATGTGATCGAAAGTGTCTTCGTACAACTTGTTGAAATCAAGCAAGACAAACTCAAAGCGCAAGAAAGATAAGTCAAAGATCAAAGGCATTATTTCTGCAAGATGCGCACTCCTAGTGTCGGCGACGATCGTCTTAATATCTTCATCATTGATTACTTTCAACAACTTACTTTCAAAGTCCTCGGTGTTGAGCACTGTCTTATAGTCTAAGATCCGGACAAAGGAGTAGTTATAGCGGTCGTTGTTGTTTATTTCATCCGCCAATTCCACCGCCTCATGGCCATCGGCTATCAACAAGGCTTTATGTTTGTTTTTTGGTGAAAAATAGTTAAATAAAAACAGGCGCCAGACCGTAATCAGGATAATGGACACTACGAGATAAATGACCAAGTTGGTCTTTGGCGCGATACCAAAAGGTATGACGATGAAGAGAATGGCGGCCGCGATAATGTTTATGATCTGCGTATTGATGATGCGAGACAAAAGCAGGTTCTTTAAGAAAAGCGTGTGCTTGTCGTACAAGCCCGCGATATAGAAAACAGTGATCCAGAGAGTCGATAGCAAAAGAAACGGCCCTAGGTGAGCCTGAAGGTTTGGGGTGGACGGCCACTCCGTATAACGGACGAGTAGGGTCAGCCAAAGCGCTACCGTAAAACAGATGACATCTCCTAGTATTAAAATAAATAGCTCTCGAGTCCTCTCACCCATAAGTGGAAAATGCCTAGATTCTGAATCATAATGCATAATGTAGAAGAAATTGGCAAATATGAAGAACCGAAAAAAAGTATTATTTCTAATAACTAAGAGTAATTGGGGTGGGGCTCAACGCTACGTTTATGACTTGGCAGTTGGGCTACCCCAGGAGGATTTTGATGTCATGGTCGCGCTTGGTGGCGACGGGCTACTCGCCACCAAGCTCCGATCGGATGGTATTAAAGTGATCTCAATTCCCTCTCTCCAACGCGACATCTCTCTGGTCAAAGAACTACGCTCACTGCGGGAGATCTCTGACATCATAGAAGTAGAGAAGCCAGATATCCTTCACATAAATAGTTCTAAGGCCGGAGCATACGGGGCATTGATTGGACGACTACATCATGTGCCAAAAATAGTCTTCACAGCACACGGTTGGGCCTTCAATGAAGATCGTCCATTCTGGCAACGCGTGATACTTAAAAAAATTCACTGGTTAACAGTTCTTCTTTGTCATCAAACTATCGCCGTATCTAAGGAAGTTGTTAGACAAATGAACTGGCCTTTTGCCAAGAGGAAAATGACCGTTATTTACAACGGCCGTGAGTTAGAAAACTTAAAAAGTCGTGACGAAGCACGCGCAGCACTTATCGAAGACGAGCCGCGTTTGCAAAAGTATAAAGATGATTTTTGGTCAATGACCATCGGTGAATTGCATCCTATCAAACGTCACGATGCAGTCATTAAATCAATGAAAGAAATTGTGCGACGCTGGCCGCACACTCGCCACCTTATAATAAGCGGCGGTCAAGATGAAAGACGACTACACGAGCTAATAAAAAAATTAGAATTACAGGATAATGTCTTCCTACTAGGTCAGATTGACGAGGCGGCACAATATCTAAAAGCGGCTGATCTTTTTATACTCGCCTCCCGAAGTGAAGCGATGCCATACGTAATAATCGAAGCATGTATTGCCGGACTACCAATTGTGGCGACCGCCGTTGGTGGAATTCCCGAAGTGATTGAAAATGAAAAAAGCGGACTCCTGACAAAACCAATGGACAATAAAGCCTTATTTGAAGCCATTTTAGGGCTACGAACCAACCACGAGAAACGGGCTCAGTTGTCCTCCGGCGCCGTTACTAGATCAAGTTATTTCACCTTTGATCGCACTCGGAGAGAAACTGTTTCTCTCTACAACATCTAAACAGTGGCCCGAACAAGTTATGTCAGGGTAATTTCTTCGTGTCCGTAACGAGACATGGTGTAACGACTCATTGCCATCACGACACCGAGCGCTATCCATTCCACCAACAAGTGCGAACCACCATAACTCATAAAAGGAATAGTGAGTCCTGTGACTGGCAAGAGTCCAAGATTCATACCCACGTGAATTGTGAAGTGTGCCACAATAAAAATCGCTACACCAGTCGCAAAAAGGCGTTCAAAATTGGTGGCGCCAAGTTTGGCTAGTACCAGTAGGCGCCACACGACTACTCCAAAAAGTGAAAACAACACCAACGATCCAACCAGCCCCCATTCCTCAGCGAAGGCAGCAAAAATAAAGTCCGTTTGGTATTCTGGTAAAAATTCTAGTTTGGACTGAGTACCATAACCAATTCCCTTCCCGATCCACTGACCGCTTCCGGCGGCAATGATTGATTGATAAACGTTGTAGCCTGTGTTTTGAATGTCAGCCAAAGGATCGAGGAAAGTATGTATGCGAGCCTTTTGATAATCAAGCAAGACAAAGCTCCACATCGCTCCAAAAGCAATTGCACCGATAGCAAACACCAGCAAAAGGTGTCGGAGGTGAATACCCGAAATCAGGATCATTCCAAACCAAATTGCAAAAATAATAAGTGCCGAGCCGAAGTCGGGCTGAATGAATACGAGGGCAAAAATAACAAAAGTGTATAGTCCGGAAATGATAATGTGACGAAAGTCGCCTATCATTTCGTGGCGTTTAGAAAAATATTTGGCCAAGAGTGCGATCAGCGCAAGCTTAGAAAATTCGGCTGGTTGGAGTGAGAAAAACCCGAGGTCAAAACGGCTTTTGGCACCCAGCGTCACTTCACCAAACAATAGGATGAGTATAAGCATGAGTACTACCACTACATAGGCTATAAACGCGGTGTTTCCAGCGCGTAAAAAGCGATAGTCAGGAATCATAAAGAGAAACATCGCCACAACACCAAGAAGAAGCCAGATTATCTGACGCTCAAAAAAGCCATTGTCACCATGAAATGTGTACATCGTTACCAACCCCAGCAGCGACAACAACAGGGCTGAAATAAACAGCCAAAGGTCTAAGCCGGAAAAAATGTTACGAAAAAAAGACATAGCGGGACAGGGATTAGGGTTCAGGGATTAAGGGCGCCGAAAATAGCAAAGC
>MFMS01000003.1:17765-20818 GCA_001783525.1 Candidatus Kaiserbacteria bacterium RIFOXYB1_FULL_46_14
ACAAAGCCGGAAGTTGATTTCGGCACAATATCAATCACGGCCGGCCCTTCCTCACACAAAGAAGAAGTGATCGTCTGGTAAATCCGATCAACATCAGTCACTTCCAGTGCTTGATAACTCTGCGCCGGTGAAGACGCTAGTGCAGATACGAAATCCATTTTGACAGATTTACCTAGGCCGATCGCATAGATTTCTGTATCTGTGGCCTTAGCGGCGACCGCGGCAGCAAGAGCAAACTCTTCCGCTTCTTTAGTGTCCCCAGGAGCGGTCGCTAGTCCGTCGGTCAATATCACAATCACTTTACGAGCACCACTATTGTGGCGTTCGGAAAGTAATTCCGCCGCCGCCGCTTTGATACCTTCGCCGGTATTTGTGTAGCCACGCTCCTCAGCAGAAGCAATCTCAATCGCACTGATAGTAGCGGCGGCGGCGGCGGAATTACCAAGCATAGTTACAGTATTTGCACCTGTGGCAAATATAGTTACCCCAGCATGATCGTTTTCGCCTAACCGATTAACAAACCGCGCCGCTGAAGTCTTCACCGAAGAGATCGGCTCTGGAGGATTTTGCTGATCATCATTCATACTGCCAGAGACATCGATCGCTACGACAATATCAGTTGGCACCTCGCAACTGCGAATAGTCTTGGCTATCGGCTCTGGCCAAGTGAAAGCGATCTCAGTATCACTGCGAGGAGAAAAGTTATCGACAAAAGTACGTGAGGCCGCTAGTGCTGTACCATTGGCGTCAAAGATAGTCGCTACCACTTCAACTTCTTTTACCTCCTCTAATCCATTATTGCGTAAATTAGCCAAAAGCCGTGGCTTACTATCAGACTCTTCTAGCTCGCGATCAACGACAGTAAATTGCTCTCTTCCTATATCAGAAGGTTGCCACAATTCCGGTGATTTGATCTCAATGAAAGTGTGCGTTGGAACGCGGCGGCCAGTCTCTATACGCCCTTCAAAGATCGGGTACTGGCCATTTGGCGGCAGGATAGAGGTGCCATTACGAGTAGTGATAACTCCCGCATTATCATAGAGAGTGAAGGTGTATTCAATTGCCGGCGTAGAGGCAGTCTGGTTACTGTTCTCAACATAAGCGACCGCATTATATAAACCTTCAGTGACTCTAAAAGCGCGCGACCATTTGACTACTGGCTCTATCACCGTATCGGTACAAATACGCACACATGAACCGCCGCAATCGATACCAGTCTCATCATCATTTTGTTCATTATCAAAACAACCAGGTGCTTGGTAGAAGTACGCGTAGTAAATCCATCCGGCAACCAAAAGAAAAAAGGTTGCGAAACCAGCAAAATACTGTGCCCTTCGCCAATTTGCCCAAACCTTGGTAGTTCGCATACGGAAATATTTTAACACGCAAAAGCCCGCGACCCCTGCCTAAAGGCAGGGGTCGCGGGCTTTTGCGTGTTCGGAGTACAAAAAATCCAGACTTGATGTCTGGATTTTTTGTACTAGGAGGATTGAAAATATTAAAGACTTGAAGTTGGCGCTTACCTACTCTCCCTTCAAAGAAAGTACCATCGGCGATGGAGGGCTTAACTTCCGTGTTCGGAATGAGAACGGGTGTACCCCCTCCGCTAAAGCACCAACTTCAAAACTTCAATATTATATTTTCAATCTTCACCTTGGATATTCTGAAACGGTGCCATTTTAAAAAAATGGCTGGTCGGAGTGGCGGGATTTGAACCCGCGACCCACACGTCCCTAACGTGCCGCGCTACCAGACTGCGCCACACTCCGACCTACGATCCATTACGGACCGTTTCAGAATATCCAAGTTTACATATCTTCTTAACAGATCACACTTTACTCAAAATTGTATCAGCGATGTCCAGTATTCCTTGCAGGAAATACGTCCTATTAGTACTTCACGGCTCAACGCATTACTGCGCTTACACCTAAAGCCTATCAACCTGATCATCTCTCAGGGGACTTAATGATTTCTAATCTTAGAGTTGGCTTCCCGCTTAGATGCTTTCAGCGGTTATCCATTCCCAACATAGCTACCCGGCGGTGCCGCTGGCGCGACAGCCGGTAGACCAGAGGTCAGTTCATCCCGGTCCTCTCGTACTAGGGACAAATCTCTTCAAAAATCGACGCCTGCAGTAGATAGGAGACCAACCTGTCTCACGCATTTCGTTTACTCCGATTACTCGGAGGATCGGACTGTAGCTTCATCGGTTCTCGATGACTAACGTTCAGTCTCTACGGGCCTTTCATATATAAATATGATAGTTCCCTCGGTATCACCCTCGCTTACGCGGTCGGGTTTTACCGATATCAGTTAGTTTGATCATATATATTCCTATATATGACCGCCGTGATTTTGGTTGGTTCCTTTCTTTGTTCAAAGACAAAATATTTTATAACAATTCCTCAAAGGGATTTAGACTGTCGAATCACTAAATGACCGACGTCTTAATCTTAATTCTCATCGAATCTTGGTAGACGTCGAGCAACTTCGTTGCTCGACGGTCTAAACCCAGCTCGCGTATCTTTTTAATTGGCGAACAGCCAAACCCTTGGCACCTGCTCCAGCGCCAGGATAAGATGAGCCGACATCGAGGTGCCGAACCGTGCCGTCGCTTTGGACGCTTGGGCACGACTAGCCTGTTATCCCCAGGGTAACTTTTATCGGGTAATCTCCGGCGGCATCTAACGCCAACCATCGGTTCACTATGCTCCACTTTCGTGTCTGTTCGGCATCTACGCCTTACAGTCAAGCCAACTTTTGCCATTGCACTATCGGCACGGTTTCCATTCGCGCCTAGTTGACCTTGAGACCCCTCCGTTACTTTTTGGGAGGGTAGCGCCCCACTAAAACTGCCTGCCACTCACTGTCCCCGACGCGTTTGTCGCGCCGGGTTAGAAACTGCCCAATTTAAGAGTGGTATTTCACTGGCGACTCCACGTTCCCCGAGAGGAACGCTTCAAAGTCTCCCACCTATGCTACGCATAAATCAAACAGCCCCAATAAGAAGCTACAGTAAAGCTCCTGGGGTCTTTTCGTCTAACTGCAGGTAG
>MFMS01000004.1:0-211 GCA_001783525.1 Candidatus Kaiserbacteria bacterium RIFOXYB1_FULL_46_14
CTCCCGGTTGATGCCTCAGAATGATATCGGTGCGGTATCCGCGAGCTGTGGCACCCAGCGCTCCTTAAGGTAGGCCAGATCTTCGAGCTCCTGTTTGAACTTCTCGGTTGCGACTCGAAGCACTTCCCGGGTCTCGTCTGTTACGCTTTCCAGCTTCCTGCATCTGCAAAGGAGCTGAAGAAGCACACAGAGTGCCGGTGCGATCACTTCA
>MFMS01000004.1:235-1818 GCA_001783525.1 Candidatus Kaiserbacteria bacterium RIFOXYB1_FULL_46_14
CTCTGCAAGCCCACAATGATGAAATTGAGGTGCCGTCTGTCGAACTCGGGCAGGTCAAGCCACTCGAGCGATCGGTTCACGACACCCTCCAGTCCCAGGAACTCCCAGAAGCATTGAGGCGTTGCTCCCATTCGGCTCCTCCTTCCGATCAGCGTTTCTCCTTAATCCCAATGATATTGGAGTTTTTACAATTAGTCAAACAGGGGTCTGATATCAGCTATGCTGTATCGAAATAATAGAAAAAGACCACCAAAGTGGTCCATTCTATCACGGTCGAATACTATAAATTCTTCAATTTCCTTTTCTGGCCTATGGCCATGAGCGTAGCTTTACTTTGTAAAGCGAAGTCGAATGGCTTTCCAATGCTGAACTTATCGGGAAATTATTGGAAAATTTTGCTTATTGAACAATATTCTGTCCGTCGCCGGAATCAGTAGAACCGTCGGAAGATCCTTTGACTCCAGGATCGCCACCTTCAATAATTACGCTGGAAGTACCACCTGACCCGCCAACAACTGATTGTGCAGATGAAGATGTCCCGCCGACTACCGTGTTAACGATTACATTGCCTGAAACTCCGGTGCTTTGTCCGATCACGACTTGGCCCCCACTGGTGTAACTTTCTATAACCGTACCGTTGCTTTGCTGGATAGTCCATTTTTTTTGGCCACTATCACTGGTTACCGAATTTGGACCGGTTCCGGGGGCATATTCAATTTTTAGCTCGCCACCAACTTGAGTGATTTTTGCTTCTCCGCCGTCTATCAACACACCGTCAATTCCTGCGGCGGTTGTTCCGGCGGCATAAACACGAGTATCTGTTTCATTACTCGGATCAATAGTCCCATCGGGATCACGCCAAGCGGCGACAATATCATTTTGAAAATTTTCAACATCGGCATCTTGTTGTTTTTTCTCAATAGCTGATTTCGTTCGGTTAACCGCCTCTTCTTGAACTTGAACCATGAGGGTTTTTACTGTTTCAGACTTGCTTTCCTGACGTATTTTCGAAAGGATTCTCTGTCTCTCTGTTTCGCGCGTAGCTACCATATTCATGGTTTCAGCCGAGATATTTTTGGTTTCAATCCGGTTGGTTTCTCTCTCTTTTATCTGCAAATAACGATCGGCAAATGTGATGACATCCTCATCGGAGCCAATCTGATTAGCTTCTTCAATATTATCAACGCGTTTCGATGCAAGGTCGTCTAAAACCTTGACTTTTGATTCGGATTTCCAAGTAAACAAATTGAGAACAACCCACTCCTTGGTATAAGTAAGCCAAGTTGGCAATTCGTTTTGGCTATCCGCTGCTAACACAGGCGACGCCGAAAACACCATCAACCCTACTGCTAAAGTTATCAATAACTTTTTCATAGCCCTCCTTGTCTATATTTGTACCTTTATTATACCACGAGAACTTGACAAGAAAAGAATCATCTTGCGATGATTCTTTTCTTATGGCTCCGGAGCTCGGATTCGAACCGAGAACATCCTCGTTACACTTAATCCACTATTTTCATAATGGCGTGGACCATATCTTCTCCATATCGCAAAGCGATTTAGGAGCCCTGGTATCTGGCCTC
>MFMS01000004.1:1825-2550 GCA_001783525.1 Candidatus Kaiserbacteria bacterium RIFOXYB1_FULL_46_14
CTCAAGACTTAGCCTTCACCGTTATCCCAGGATTTTCATTCCGATGTTTCCACCGGAAGCTGCGTTGTTCCTTCATGAATTTCACGATGACAATTTGCACATACCAGGACACACTTATCAAGCTCTTTTCTCGTCCGTTCCCAAGATCTCGTTAGACCTCTGACAGACAGTCCAAAACTTTTCTTGGTGTCGTCCCGGTGATGGAAATCCAGTGCCGTATTGCATTTGTGATAATCGCAAATGCAACATTTGCCACCTTTGTAAGCAATCGCCATTTCTTTTATCTTTTTGCGACGCTTAGCAACTGCTTTTTTGAGATTTTCGGCTCTATCCGAGTATTTTCTTTTTTCCATTATCCAATTATCTCAAAAATATGAAGGAATGTTAACGTTCACAGCGAGGCGCTCTGCCGTTGAGCTACTCCGGAGTATATTAAAATAGTATCAAAAATCATAGCGAGTGTAAACATCATGCCCATGCTGATGTTTTTTTAGACAGGATCAAGTATAATTTAATCAGATTATAATAGTTATCAAGGGAGGGTCTATGGATGAGACATTTAGAAAACTAAAATCGCTAAACATTTATGCATCTTTGCTTCACCTAATTTCCGGAATTGTGATGCTTATGGTATCAAGCGATCTTACGGTTCCGATAACCGGCTCGTTTTTACGGTTAGATGTTACGACACAAAGTTTAGTTCCAAAAATGGATACTCTATTTTC
>MFMS01000004.1:2642-27922 GCA_001783525.1 Candidatus Kaiserbacteria bacterium RIFOXYB1_FULL_46_14
GAAAATAAAACAAACAACGGCACGGGTCTCCATTTTACATCCTCCAGCTGAGGAACCCTTTCGAAAAAGTGGACCGGGGCAAGATTCTTACAATTTATGCAGTCTAATTGAAAACCCACAGTATAAAAACATAGCCGCTATGCGCTATGCTACGTTTTTATACTGCTCCCGACCCTGTCCTCGCGGTGCTTTCGCCTTGGTGACCCGAATCGTGATGAAACCAAGTGAATTCGTTGCCCATAAGGCTTTCTTAACTATTCACCCATGTCATATCTCAACCCTTCTCGAGAGGCCAAAAAGTGACAAAGAAGTACGTGCTCTTGTAATGCCCGCAAGTAGCGCGAGAGAAGTATACAACCACGAATTTACCAAAGATTATTCTTAGTTTTGATTATTTTGCCTTGCTAGCAGATTCTCTAGGTCTGCCATCAATAACAACTAATTCGGGATGTTTGATTTCATCTTCATCCTCTTGTTCAGATTGTTTAATCACATCATCAAGCGCTTTGGAAGTATTAGTTACCTGCATAACAACAAAATAGGCGTATTGAGCGTCTTCAGATGTTTGGTAAATCACCGTCTGCGTTTCGTACCCTTGGCGAACATTGCCACTTGTTAACTTTACCTCAACTACTACTTTTGATATGCCTCGGCTAAGTTTGAAATCAACGGGTCCTTGTCCAGCATTGCTTTGGGGACTTATATCGATATTTGAATCATTACAATATTTTAATGCCATTGCGTAGAATAATAGACACGTATGCTCTTCGTGCAGCCGATTGTTTTTATTATCATAAAGACCCCTCCATCCGCCTTTGGTCTCAATAAAACTTTTGAATGCTAGGACAATTGAATTTACAACATCAATAACCTCTGCCTCGGTAGCGACTTCTTTGGGGATTTCAAGGGGTATTTCTCTAACTGCCTCGGCAGACTCATCGATCCATCTTTGTAACCCTACTGGGTCGTTTTCAAAGTCATAGGGATGCGGATGTGCGGATTTATAACCTCCAAGGAGTGCCGTGATACGCTCTGGATTCTCAAACAAGTATGCTCTAATATCACCTTTAGTTGGCCTTTTCGTCTTGGCTAGGACAGGTGCCAGTAAACGATTAAAATTATCTCTCAGTTCATCATTGTATGCTGCAACCTCGGGTATATCCTCAGGGGTGAAAGCTATTGGTATGTCTCTTAACAAAGATTGAGGAACTAACACTAGAGGTTTGTTGCCTAATGGGTGTTCAGGCAGAAGGAAGGTCTCGTGAGTGCGAAGTGTGCGAACTTCTCGAGTGCATTCAATACCAAGTTCACTTGAAACTCGAGCTGTATATGCGTAGATGTTACTTTGTAAAATATTAATTGTTGCATCACTAATTCGGTCAGCCCCAAAATCTTCCTCAAACAGACCCATCAAATGAAAAATAGCTGGGTCATTAACACCCATCTCCAGAAGTTGTTGTGCTGAGTGCACGAGTCGTCTTGCCAGTCTTTGCCCAATAGCTGATCCATCATCGGTTCGTGCTCCGTAACCAATCCCAACTCCTCGTATCTCACGTAAGATCATTAATTGATTAGCCCTTGTGATAGCTCTCGGGTGCATGGTAGCAATTAACGTTAAAACCTCTGAAAAGAACCGGTCCAAGACAATTTTGGCATTTTGAAACTCTGGAATCGGATTACCCTCCAAAAGAGTCGGGTCAAGGAAAAATGGTCTATCAACTCCAACAACAGCATTGAAAGCGCCTGTTGTTTCGAACACATTTAAATCAATTCCGTAATGTTCGTTAATTCTGGAAATCTGTTCCGGGCCCATATATTTGAAAGTATGCACCCATATTGGGAAGTTTCAAGCTTGTGACATACAAAACAGCTTCAAAACAAGGCTGTTTTTGTAGGCTAGTTCTGACCCTTCTCGAGTACTCGAACTAGCTCTCTAGTTGGTGGACCCCACGGGGACCGCTTCGCTTATCGATCCTTACAGGATCAGTACACCTTGTCAGTATTTTGTTTCGCTTTGCTTACAAAATACTAGACAAGGTCTTCGATTCCCACGCAAACCAGCTCCCATCAGGTTTACTCGTGGGGTCACGTGCAGAAAAGGCGCTTTCTTGTGAAAGCGCCTTTTCTGCACTCGTGACCCCACGGGGAATCGAACCCCGATTTCCTGCGTGAAAGGCGGGCGTCCTAACCGTTAGACGATGGGGCCATTTCTCCTTAATTGGCAATATATAATCGGTCTTGCCAAGTTGCCACATCTTATCAAAAATGTCGAAAAATGCTAGCTTATGGGCACGGAAGCGTCGCATAGTGGTCTAGTGCAGCGGTTTCGAAAACCGCCAAGGTGTAAAAGCCTTCGAGAGTTCAAATCTCTCCGCTTCCGCGAGTACAAAATAGCACCGCACCTGCGGTGCTATTTTGTTCGCGGAAGCGAGTAAGCAAACTGCTTTGCTTACGTGAGAGATTTGAAGCGACGGACGATATTTTTCCGACTCCCTAGGAGGAAAAATGAGGAGTCGCCGACCAAGAACGCGAGCCTGTTTTGGAGTGCGAAGCGCGAACAAAACAGCCGCGATTCTGGGTCAAATCCTTTCACCCTCTCCGCTTCCGCACTAAAGGCAACCTAATAGGTGATGCGAATATTTTAAAGTAACGTCCTTTCTTCATTGCGGAGGCAGGTGACGTAGGCTACACTTTTTAGTATTAGTCTTAACATTGCATTACTATGTCAAACCAACCTACCCCACAAGAGACCACTGTCCTCTTCCGAACCACTAGAATCGTATGGTACGTATTCTATGTAGTAGAGGCTTTACTCGCCTTCCGTTTTATTTTGAAGCTTCTTAGTGCCAACTCGGGCGCAGGCTTTACCGAGTTTATCTATTCTGTGTCAGCGATACCGCTGGCGCCATTTAGGTTTGTATTCAGCAACAACGCTATCGGGTCGAATGTGTTCGAATGGAGCACACTGCTCGCTATGTTGGTCTATTGGGTCCTCGTCTGGGGTATCATCAAGTTGGTACTGATGACCCGCACAGTGGACACATACCGGGCTAAGGATGCTCTGGAGGAACAAGACAGTGTGTAAGTCCAAACTGTTTAGCGTTAAGTTAAAAAGTGCCTAATCCCTAACTCCATAGTTTTTCGATCCTAAACACAAACCGCCGCAAGCCAATGGCTTGCGGCGGTTTGTTTGTATAGGTGCTCTCGAGAGCAACCAACGGCCTAGTTAGGCAGCTGGCTCTTCTGGAGTGGCCGGTGCAACTGGTGCCTCAGCCTCAGGAGCTTCCGGCATAGCAGGGGCTTCCGGAGCTTCTGGTGTTGATTCTGTCGGAGTAGTCTCCGGAGCAGTGATCGGGGTAGTTTCTTCCATCATTTTATTTTTTATTAGGCTAACAATGACGTCCGCTATTATATCAGCTTATTCGATTGCTTTCTGGTAGTTGCGTGGTATAGCGCTTCTCAACGATCAAACTCGCCAAACTCCGGATCATTAAAACGCTCGCCCTGTGGTACAGAATCGAGCAAGGCCAGATCAGCTTCATCGATAACAAACTCCGTCACCGATAGATTTTCTTTCATACGCTCTTTGTCAGTACTCTGAGGAATCACAATCATGTTGCGGCTCACTATCCAGTTTAGAATAATCTGCGCCGGTGAATGACCATACTTCAAAGACAACGAACGCACGATCGGTAGATCCATATCACCAGCACGAAGTGGCGAATAGGCCGTGACCGAAATGTTTTTTTGGTCGCAGTATTGGCGAAGTTCCTTCTGGTTAAAGCTCGGATGTAGTTCCACTTGGTTATTAACGATTTCGATACCGGTCGCCAAAGCTTCTTCTAGGTGATGGGTTGTAAAATTGGAAACCCCAATTGCCTTCACCTTGCCAACCTTCCTACACTCCTCTATCGCGCCGAGAGTCTCGGCAATCGCCACATCTTTGTTTGGCCAATGGATCAAGAGAAGATCGATATATTCAAGCTCTAGCTCATTTAGAAAACGATCAACATCAGCCAGGACATCCTGATGATGCAGACTATCTAGCCAAATCTTAGTGGTGATAAATAACTCTGAGCGATCGACACCAGAGTCTTTGATCGCCGCGGCGACTTCATGGTGATTGCCATACCGATCAGCCGTATCGATGTGTCGATAACCGATAGCCAAAGCGTCGGAGACAGTCCGCCGACACTCCTCCCCCTTTAGTTGCCACGTACCAAAGCCGATTACTGGAATAGCTAAGTTGTCTTTCAATTTGATAGTGAGATTAGTCAACATAATTTTGAGGGAATAATAACATGTCGGTACAGCTGCGTGGCTTCCGCACCAACATTCCATCACCCACTTTCTTATGCTAGTATTTTGCCACTGACCGGTTAGCTCAGCTGGTAGAGCGCAGCATTGACATTGCTGAGGCCACAAGTTCAAGTCTTGTACCGGTCACATATATACGAAAGGCCGCCCCGAAGGGGCGGCCTTTCGTATATGTATGTATCCCTGTTCATCTATCACCTCCCTAGCACTTTGTTTACAGCCGCCAGCGCTCCTTCGCGACTCATTGAAACAAAGAGAAAGCCAGCTCGATGACAAAATACGGCGTCAGGGATACCGGACACTTTAGCCAACTCTTCACCGCGCAAGCCACCCCACTCTTCTGGAAAACGAGTTCGGAGTTCAAACGAACCGTGGGTTTTTGGAATTGCGGTTGCTAGCCAGTTGGTGCTAGCGGCAGGGTAATCTGGTGAGACTATCAGTTGCACTTCAGGATATTCAATCAATAAAGACTTGGCCATCGGCACATCAAAGATCAACAAACTTTTGTCACTAGACGCCTCGTAAACTGCGGTCGCAACCTGCTTCACTATTTCTTTTGCTTTGGCACGAGCAATGGATTTCAAAAGTATTTCGCGAGCCAGAGCAGTAGCAGACAAAAATGCCGCGTCCAAATCGGCCGACGTACCCTCGGTCGGATTAAAGAGTGAGACGATATCGGAGATGGTGGTTGGCTTGATCTCTAACTCGGTTAGGTTGTAGACAGAAACTCCGTTGTCACTAGCATCGATAGAAAGAACTAATGACTTTTCAATAGTCTCCGAAACAGAAGTGCTTCCGGTTACTTTGTCTCCGTAATGTTTCCAAATCAGACCGAAGCCGGCGTAAGGTATGCCACTCTCTCTGATCGGTGCGCCAACTTGATGGTGATCAAAACGCTGACGTTCAGGATCATAAACCCCACCCACATCGACCACTACGTCGCCGGTGGCGATAATTGCCTCATCTCGTGTGCGCACTACTTCCATATTTTCCAATCCGAAGTGGAGCTGAAGCGTCGCGACCGCAAACACATCGTCGGCATGAAAAGGTCCGCTATGGGTTACTACTTTTTGCATACTGGCTAACTATACAATATATTGATGACTTATGAAGATTCTGTCGATCGAGACCTCTTGTGACGAAACCGCCGTATCCATCATTGAGGCTACGGGCGATTTCCCTACGGCTGAATACAAGATATTGGGCAATGCTTTGTTTTCCCAAATAGACATTCATCGTGAATACGGTGGCGTCTTCCCCGCCGTAGCCAAGCGTGAGCATGCCAAGACACTAGTGCCGATGATGGAGAAAGCTTTGCATGAAGCGGGAGAATTAAAGGGCGGCGAGGGCGAAGCCCTCGCCGCGTCAGAAACCATCAAAACACTTCTAGACCGTGAACTAGAATTGTTTGAACAACTTTCGCAATTCGTATCAGAGTACGCACGCCCCGACATCGACCTAATCGCTGTCACCGCTGGACCAGGGCTCGAACCAACACTGTGGGTTGGAGTAAATTTTGCGAAGGCATTAGCTTTGGTCTGGAATATTCCGGTAGTAGCGGTGAATCATATGGAAGGTCATGTTCTGTCTTCAGTTTTTGACGGCAGTAATTTGGCAGCATTACAATTCCCTGCTTTGGCCTTACTTATTTCCGGTGGTCATACTGAATTAATAAAGATGAGTGGATGGAGTCGCTACGAAAAAATCGGCGCGACTCGCGACGATGCAGTCGGCGAAGCATTTGATAAAGTGGCGCGCCTCTTAGGGCTACCGTATCCCGGCGGACCAGAGATCAGTCACCTCGCTAAGCTTGCTCGCGCAGCCAACTTGCCCGCGTTTACCAAACTTCCCCGCCCGATGCTTGATTCGAAGGATTTAGATTTTTCTTTTTCAGGACTGAAGACCGCTGTGCGCTATGCCGTAGCGGACAAGGGGCTTAGTGAAGATGATATAAAAGCGATGGCTCGCGACTTTGAAGACGCAGTGACAGAAGTATTACTAAAAAAGACCGAGCGAGCGATAAGCGAACACGGTATTCAATCTTTGATCTTGGGCGGCGGTGTTTCTGCCAACAGTCACATTCGTGATTCATTTACTGAATTCTTTGGACGTGAATATCCTGAATTAGCTTTGTATTTGCCCGATCCAAAACTTTCGACAGACAACAGCATAATGATCGCACTCGCTGGCCATGCGCGGTCTTCCACACCAACCGCGCCCACCCTTGAAGCCCTCTCTCTGATCCGCGCCTCTGGCAACCGATCGCTTGCCGAAGAAACTCTTTAAAAAGACTCGTTTCCGTGATAAATTGCAAAGACTATGGAATCCAAAGAAACGGCTATAAATCCCGACTTTTTACAACCCTACTCTCCAAAGGACAACGAGGACGCTTTATATAAAAAATGGGAGGAATCCGGTTACTTTAATCCTGATGTCTGTGTAGAAAAAGGTGTAACGGCCAAAGATGCCGAATCCTTTTCGATCGTTCTCCCGCCACCGAATGTCACCGGCACACTACACATGGGTCATGCAGCCATGCTTGCCGTGGAGGATGCTTTGGTACGTTACCATCGAATGAACGGAAAAAAGACACTTTGGATCCCAGGCACCGACTCCGCCGCCATCGCCACTCAGTCTAAAGTAGAGGGTGACATATATAAGAAAGATAAATTGACACGACACGACCTAGGGCGCGAAGAACTTCTCAAGCGGGTGGCCGACTTTGCTGAACAAAGCAAAGACACAATAATTGGACAAACAAAGGCGATGGGCTCTTCACTCGACTGGAGCCGTTACGCATACACACTTGATGACAAGCGCTACCGCGCTGTGATGGAAGCATTCGTGAGGATGTATGAAGCCGGTTTGATTTACCGCGGCGAACGCATCGTAAACTGGGATCCAAAAGGCCAGACCACTATTTCTGATGACGAGATCGTGTACGAAGAACGTAAAGAAAAATTCTATTACCTTAAGTACGGTCCGTTCACTATCGGTACATCACGACCGGAGACTAAGTTTGGTGATAAATATGTGGTAATGCATCCTGATGATGCGCGCTATAAGGACTTTTCCCACGGTCAACAAATCGAGCTGGAATGGATCAATGGCCCAATAACCGCCACCGTCATCAAAGACGAAGCGATTGATATGGAATTCGGTACAGGCGTGATGACCATCACACCTTGGCATGATGTGACTGACTTTGAAATTGCCGGGCGACACAATCTAGACAAGGAACAAGTGATAGATGAACGCGGTATATTACTGCCAATTGCAGGTGAGTTTGCCGGACAACATATCAGCAAGGCACGCGAAGCGATTATTGAAAAATTGCGCTCCAAAGGATTGTTAGAAAAAGAAGAAGACTACACGCACAATGTATCGACAGCGGAACGTACCGGTGCAGTGATTGAACCGCAAATAAAAGCGCAATGGTTTATTGCGGTAAACAAAGCGGTCGCGTTCCCCGACGGACGCGTCATGACCCTCAAGGAGCGTATGCGTGAGACGGTTGAAAAAGGTGAAGTAAAAATTGCACCAGATCGTTTTAACAAAACCTACTACCATTGGATAGACAATCTACGCGACTGGAACATCTCCCGTCAGATCTGGTTTGGGCACCGCGTACCGGCCTGGTTTAAAGAAGGTGAAGTAAAAGTACAAACAGACTCTCCAGGTGAAGGCTGGGAGCAAGACCCAGACACTCTTGATACTTGGTTTTCTTCTGGACTCTGGACTTTCTCGACCCTCGGTTGGCCCGAAGAAACAGACGACCTAAGAACCTACCATCCAACCAGCGTATTGGAGACTGGTTATGACATTCTCTTTTTCTGGGTGGCGCGAATGATTTTGATGAGTACATTCCTTCTTGGTGAAGTGCCTTTTAAGCAAGTTTACCTACACGGCCTCGTACGCGATGGTCAAGGTCGCAAGATGTCTAAATCACTCGGCAACATTATTAATCCGCTCGACATGATTGCCAAATACGGCACCGACGCCACTCGCCTTTCGCTCTTGATTGGTGCCGCGCCAGGCAATGACGTGCCGCTGTCTGAAGATAAGATTCGTGGCTATAAGAATTTTGCTAACAAACTTTGGAATATCAGCCGCTTTATATTGAGTAACACTACGGACTCCAAAGATAGCGCAACGGTTGAATATAGCGCGCGTGATCAGGAGATCTTGGCCGAGATGAAGAAAGTAACTACGGAAGTGTCCGGAGACATTGAAGGGTTCCGTCTTTATCTAGCTGGTGAAAAAGCTTACCACTATGTTTGGGATGAGTTGGCGGCCAACATACTTGAAGAATCAAAGCCAATACTAAACGGTGAAGACGTGAAGACTAAGTTGGCTCGACAGATGGTGTTGCGGGAATGTCTCACTGGCTCTCTCAAAATACTTCATCCATTTATGCCATTCGTAACTGAAGCGATTTGGCAAAGACTACCGGAAGAAATGAAAGATGCGGAGATGTTGATGATAGCTAAGTGGCCATCGAAATAAAGTTTTAATGAAAAGCCGGCGGGAGCTTCGCTCCCGCCGGCTTTTCTGTCCCCACACCAATCCCTAAACCCTGATCTTCAAACCCTATAATGTAGCTAATGGAGTTCGTTAATCTTACTATCGCAATCTTAGGCGGTCTTTTGCCAGCACTCTTCTGGCTTTGGTTCTGGCTTAGAGAAGATAAAAAGAAGCCCGAACCAACTGGACTAATCGTACGAACCTTTATTGCTGGAATGTTGGTAGTACCACTGGCTCTACCGCTTCAAAAGCTGGCGGTTGGACTTTTTACGGACGCGACCCTGATCACTGTTTGGGTAATAATTGAAGAAACTTTGAAATACGCCATTGCGTTAATGGTAGTACTTTGGCATAAGAATGTTGATGAACCAATCGACTACATCGTCTATATGATCACGATCGCACTTGGTTTTGCCTCACTCGAAAATGCTTTGTTTATTTGGAACCCAGTGGTATCTGGCGATTTATCAGGAGGCATCATCACTGGTAATTTCCGTTTTCTTGGCGCAACACTACTTCACGTTCTTGCTTCCGGTTCCATCGGAGTTTTCTTAGCGCTGGCATTTTATAAGAGAGATTTTATAAAATTACTGGCAGGAACATTTGGGTTGTTAGTCGCGATAGTATTGCACACACTATTCAATCTTTTTATAATGGATGCTGATGGCGAACGGATTCTAAGCGTCTTTATTGTCGTTTGGCTCCTCACTATCGGATTGTTTTTCTTGTTTGAGAAAGTTAAACAACTCGAACTCCGTCACTTTCGCTTTCGCAGGTAAAATATGAAAAAAATCTCTTTCTTAGAACGATTAACTGGTGTCTCCCGTCAAGATGAATACGACGAGGTCTTGGATAATAACCACGACCTTGAATCTGACGAAACTTACCAAGGAGAATCCGAGTGGCCAAACCAGTCCTCAGTTGAAGAAACCGTCGAGGAGGGTGAACTACCAGTCGATATGTACCAGACTCCTGACTCCATAGTGATTCGTGCTTTGGTTGCTGGTGTTTCGCCTGATGACCTCGACATCGCTATTACTCGCGACATGGTGACCATCCGTGGCCGCCGCGAAGAAGTACGTGAAGCAGCTGGTGACGACTACTATCACCGCGAGCTTTTCTGGGGAAGCTTTACACGCACCCTGCTTTTGCCAGAGGAAGTAGTGATCGACGAAGCTGAAGCGAAGGAAAAACACGGATTCTTAGAAATAGTCTTGCCTAAGGTTGATAAAGACAGGAGTACCAGACTCAAGGTGCGCAGTACAGCCGTTAAGGATAAATAAAAGAATAACCGCCGACCCTATGGGTCGGCGGTTTTGTTTTCATCGAGTCTCGGGTGATAGCAGGTCACTTGCTCGCCATCGGAGGAAACGGCACTGACGCCTTTCCCGAGGAACGGGTCAGTGATCACTTTATAGCCAAGATTCTCCAGAGCGGCAATCATCTGGCCGTTGCAGTTACCAGCAGCGGCCAGATTTTCGATCTGCTCCTGCATTTTATTAAGAACCGGCAACTCACTCATTTTCTCTCTCCTTCAAAGAACTACCTCACTCTGCGAACCAAAAATCCGCCGGAGGAGGCGGATTTCGTATTCTCTACACAAAAGCCATCTCCTACTGCGGATCAGAAATCGATGAGGATGAGCAGAAACTGCTCCAAGTGGCGATTGTGCTTGTGATCTTCATGTAGGCGATTATAGCCCTCTGTAATTACCCTGTCCAGCTAGCTCTGTGTATTTGAAAAAAGACCAAAAACCAGTATAATCCAAAGGCCTAAACGGCAGACACGCTTGGGTAGCTCAGTTGGTAGAGCATTCCCCTGAAGAGGGAAGGGTCGGCAGTTCGAACCTGCCCCCAAGCACAACAAAAAATAACCCCGCAAATTGCGGGGTTATTTTTTGTTATGCTTGGGGAGAAACTCCTGTTCCCTACTTCTGACTCTCCTGATAGGCTTTCATAAATTCTTCAAATGACTTGATGCCCGGTATTTCCTGCATACCAGCATTAAAGGTGTCATAAGAAGCACCAAAAGCCGAGAAGTATGGCTCTAGCAAATAATAGTAAAGCGCGAACGGCAGACCGATCAGAAGAGCAAACCAGACCATCTTAGACCAAAAGTTAATGAGTTCGTAACGATGTAGCTTGTGGAGAATCTTGTTGTTGTCCTCCAACAATTCATTCTGTTTATCTAAAATGCTCTTCAAATCGCTGTTGTCTGTTTGCATATACGGGGTATTATATCATCCACGACCACCTTGCCCTTGTATAAGCCCTCGTAGCACAATGGATAGTGCAGACCCGTCCTAAGGGTACGATTTCGGTCCGATTCCGGACGAGGGCACAAAGAGACAAAACAACCTGAACTGCTTCAGGTTGTTTTTCTTTTACTTACTCTCCTTTCTTGCATACCCCCCTAGGTATGCTATAATGCGCCCATATGCAAACAGATACACAAAAATTGATTCACCATATTAGTCGATTGGAAGGACAACTCGCATCTATTAAGAAAGGGCTGGCCACCGACAAACCAGACTGTGAGAAATCCGCTCTCACTCTCAAGGCCGCTTCTCGTTCCTTCTCTGCCCTGCGAATGGCCTTTGTGTCGTGTTTTTTGGAGAGTAAATACCTATCAGCAAACAAAGCTTCGGACACTACCTACAAGGCTTTGATTCAAGTAATAAACGCCTAAACCGTATGAAACATATTTCCGTATCAGGTTTCAAAGAGGTTATTGAAAGTGAGTCCAATAACCAGACCGTTGATTTTATTAATGTCTGTACCCCAGCTGAATATAAAGAAAAACACATTAAAGGAGTGCGCAGTGCGCCCCTTGATACGCTACACACCAGAGTTGATGAGCTGAACAAAAAGAAAACTATTTATATTCACTGTCGCTCTGGCAACCGTGGCCGCCAAGCCATTGAGAAGCTCAGATCACTCGGTGTGACCGCAGAATTGGTAAACGTTGAAGGTGGGCTCTTGGCCTGGGAAGAAGCCGGTCACGAGACCGGTTCGTTCACAAAGCGCCTGCCACTTATGCGCCAAGTCTTCATAGGAGCGGGTGGATTAATGCTCGGAGGATTAGTGCTTGCTCACCTCATCGACTATCAATTTTTGTTAATACCGCTTTTTGTATCAATCGGTTTACTTATATCAGGTATCACTGGCTGGTGTGGCATGGCTCTGTTACTCAGCAAGATGCCGTGGAATAAATAATATCTAGTATGAAATCAACGCTTGTAGTACACCCTATCTTTGACCACGACTCGCACACTATCACCTATGTGGTATCTGATCCGGCGACAAAAAAATCTGCCATCATTGATTCGGTTCTGGATTATAATCACAAAAATGTAAAGTCGAGCACCGAGTTGGCGGATGAAGTTATTGCCTACATTGTCGAGCAGGGTCTAACCAACGAATGGATTTTGGAGACTCATATGCATGCCGACCACATCTCTGCCTCAAGCTATCTGAAGGAGCACGTCGGCGGCAAGAAAGCCATTGGCAATCAGATTACTGCGGTGCAGAAATATCTAAAAGATGTGTTTGATCTGAATGAAAACTTCAAAACCGACGGATCGCAATTTGACCACCTTTTCGCAGATGGCGAAGAATTTATGATTGGCAATATTGCAGCCAAAGCTATTCATACTCCAGGGCACACTCCGGCCGATATGACTTATGTCATTGATGGCATACTCTTTACCGGAGACACACTACTTGCCCCAGATATGGGCACCGCTCGTTGTGACTTTCCAGGTGGAAGCGCCGAGACTATGTATGACTCAGTACGAAACATCCTCGAAACACTACCTCCCGAAACCACCATGTACATTTGTCATGACTATCCCGAAGGTAAAGATCGCGAGCTTCTGTACAAAACGACGGTTGCGGAACAGCGCCTAAGCAATATTCATGTTCGTGATGGCATCAGTAAAGAAGGCTTTATGAAGATGCGAGCCACGCGAGACGCAACACTAGATTTGCCAACGTATATATTTCCCTCTGTGCAAATAAACGGCAATGCAGGTTCAATCGTCCCTGGTGAATTTATAAAGCTTAGTTATAACAAAAAAGTGTTGTAGTTTACCCCAATGACTGAGTTAATTCGATCCCCTATCTAAAACAACTGACGTAAGAAAAAGGGCACTCTCTTTAGAGAGTGCCCTTTTTCTTATTTTGTCTGATCTACATTCCAAGCAACTGCTTGATGTGATTCTCGTCGAAGCCGACAATGACGTCGTCATCGATCTTGATGACTGGTACGCCCATTTGACCTGTCATTTCGACCATCTCTTTACGCTTGTCTAGGTCTGAGGCTACATCGTGTTCGGTGTAGGCTACTTTGTTATCGTTAAAAAAGTCCTTAGCCGCGTGGCAAAAGTGACAAGTGGGTGTGCTGTAAATAGTTACATTATGCATATGCAGAATATTTTACCACGGAATAATAAAGTTCAAAAAACGCTTCCAAATTGAACCTTCTGAGGATGCCAGCGGCAAAGGTTCTATCATCGGACGATCTTCTTCGACTAGAACCACTACTGTCTCACCCTCTCGTGCGACGTCAAAATTCTTTCTAATCTCTGACTCAATTCCCTGCTGTGTATTTAACTTCTCTACCTTCTTTTCAAGTTCACCTCGTCGATAAGTTTCTCGTTCCAACTCTGCTTCGCTTTTGGCCCTGCGAAAAGCCATTTCACGCTCAACGACATATCGGTCATGTACCGCAAAGCCAAACATCACTGATAAGATCAGCAAAACCGCTATGGAGATGGGTGACATCACTATATGTTGCCACCAAGTTTTTTTACGAAGGAGAGACATATGGTAGTATTTTAGCACTATGAGTTTTCTCTACCACAAGCATACCAAGAAGGCCATTAAGTGGGTCTGGGGCGTTATCGCTATATTGATCGTGATCAGTATGTTGTTGACCTACTCTGGCGGTTTGGGTATCTAGTTACAGATTATCCACAAACTAAATGCGGCTGTGGCTTTGCTTCGGCCGCATTTTTTGTAACCTTGAAACAATACAACTAGTGACTAGTCCTCTTTGATCATCTTCATAAACACCTCTTGGGGTATCTGAACACGTCCACGCTCTAACATTTTCTTCTTACCTTTTTTCTGCTTATCCAGCAGCTTATTTTTTCGACTGACGTCACCGCCGTAGAGATGAGCAGTAACATCCTTACCCATTGCGGACAATGTCTTTGAGGCGATAAATCTACCGAGGGCTTTTGTTTGAATCTTGGTGACGAATTGTTGGCGAGGCAAAGTCTTATACAACTTTTCTACCAGAGCGCGGGCATCCGCCTCAATACGTCGAGTACCAATCACGCGTGAAAAAGCTGGTACTAATTCTTCTGCCACAAAAATATCCAACCTGGCTACATCAGCTGGTCTCATCTCGGCAATCTCATAAGAGAGCGAGGCGTATCCACTGGAACTATTTTTTAGCTTATCGAAGAAACCACGCATCAGTTCACGGAGTGGCATCTCGATGGTTAGAAGTGTTCTACCGTCACCAAACACCTCGGTATCAATAACGCTAGACTCATGCTCGTAAAGGAGTGTCAAAATATTACCAATGAAATCTCTTGGAGTGATGATCTGCCCAAGTATCCACGGTTCGCGAATTGTTACGTTGGCGCCATAATCTGGAAAACGCGAAGCGGCATAGATGCTTTCTATCCGGCCATCCTGATTAGTAATCTCATAGGAAATGGACGGTGAAGTGATAATAATTTCTATATCAAATTCACGACGTAGGCGTTCGGTCACAATTTCCATATGTAACATTCCCAAGAAGCCACAGCGAAAACCGCGACCGAGCACGCCCGAAGATTCTTCTTCGTACGATAATGACGAATCTGACAAGCGCAGTCTATCCAGCGCCTGACGCAAGATAGTAAAGTCATCCTGACTATCTGGAAAAACACTCGCCCAGACCACTGGCTGCGGTTCAGAATAACCAGCGATTGCCTCGACTGAAGACTTGTTCAAAGCGATAGTGTCACCAACATTGGCAATACCGGCCTCTTTAATACCAGTAACAATGTATCCGATTTCTCCCACTTCCAGAGAACCAGTTGGCACTTCTTGTGGTGAAAGCACCCCCACTTCTAAAGCAGTGAAGCTTCGCTTCCCTACCACGAAACGTAGCACGTCACCTTTTTTTATTATTCCGTCAAATACTCTTAGGTAAATAATAATTCCTCGGTGGTTAGAATATTGAAAATCAAAAATAAGTCCGCGGGTCGAATCTGCCTCTGACTCTCTGGGCGCCGGAACTCTTTCGCAAATAGCATTCAGCAAATCGAGTACGCCTTCGCCGGTTTTGCCAGACACCTTCAAAATATCTTCCTCTTTACAGTCGAGCAACTTTCGCAATTCCTCGCCCACTTCTTTAACCCTAGAATGAGGAACGTCGATTTTTGTTAGTACTGGAATAATAACCAAACCCAGATCCTTGGCCATTTGAAGAGTGGTCAAAGTTTGTGCCTGCACTCCTTGAGTACTGTCCACCAACAACAAAACTCCCTCGATAGCTCGTAGAGCGCGTGAGACTTCATAAGAAAAATCGATGTGCCCCGGAGTGTCGATCAGGTTGAGGATGTATTCTGCCCCTTTGTAGCTGTGATGCATCCGAACCGGCTGCATTTTGATCGTGATACCACGCTCACGTTCAAGCTCCATGGAGTCAAGAACCTGCTCCTTCATCTTGCGAGTTTCGACAGTTTTGGTGACCTCAAGCATTCGGTCAGCCAGTGTCGATTTGCCATGATCGATATGAGCGATAATGCCAAAGTTGCGTATTTCCATTGCGCGTCACTCTACCACGAAAAACGCGGTAGATTAAGGACTGAACGAAGGGGCGCGGCAAAGCCGCGCCCCATTTATAGTCACCTAAAACACCTCCTCCTGCGGCGCCACTATCTCAGTCTTCACAAACTTACGATGTAAAGAAGTGTAAATTTCATGAAGCTCACGGCTTTCGAAGTAAGCGTAAGTAATGACCGTACCAACAAGGCCGGCTATCCCAGCCAATACTCCCTGGATAAACACGCCAAGAAAACGTTCTTGATCTATTCCTACGACAATAAAATTGAGCGTGATGTATGCGGCCAGACCACCAACAACAGCCGCATAAAAAGCGACAACAAGAGGGCGTATAAGAGCACTTAGCGAAATGGAGAAGACCTTTCCCATCAGCCAAGTTAGTACGATAGTTTGCAAAATCGTGGCCAAAGAATAACCAAAAGCGATCGCTAGTACCTCACTGCCAAATACTCCATCTAAACGCATAAATGAAGCGATAGCTGTACGAGCTTCTTCATGTGCTCCATACAATAGCAAGAAACCGTATGCAAATGCGATGGCCAAAACCGATCCGATCACCGTGCCATAAAAAGGAATTCTAGTACGTCCTCCGGCATAAAAAGCGCGTACCACCACGAGATACATTGCCTGTGCCACCAACGAGAGTGAGAGCAGGGCCAGTACGGCAGCTGTTAGTCTCGTGTCAGTCCAGTCGAACTCACCACTACCCAGAACAACTCGCACTAGTTGTGCTCGCAATACCACAATGAGGGCGATCGTCGGCATCGACCAGAAGATGATATGGCGAAGCGGCGTCAGAACATGAATTGCAAATTTCTCATGATTGGCTTTGGAATATAACTCTGCCAATAGAGGGAAAGCGGCGACCGAGTAAGAGACTCCAATGATGGCTAGTGGTACAGACTGCAGATTGTACGCGAACTGAAAGATAGCAATCGATCCAGTGGCCATAGTGCCAGCGAGCGCAACTAGCGCCAACAACACCAGTTGTTGCATCGACAGAGCCAGCGAGCGCGGGATTGAAACAGCGAAAACAGATCGGAGCTTAGCCCAATCAAAATGCCAATCAAAGCCAATACGCAAGTCACTTTGTCGTACTAGAGGCCACTGCACCAAGAAGTGTAGTATCGCACCGAGTACCACTCCCCACCCCAGACCGGCAAGCCCAAGGACGGGGTAGAAAAACAAGATACCAATAATTATTCCGGCATTATACAGAAGCGGTGAAAGCGCATAGATAACGAAGCGGTGTGACAATTGTGTAATTACCCCGTAGAGTCCAGAAATACCCAAGAGAAATGGTTGCAGGAGCAAAATACGCGTAAGAACGACCAGAGTTTCTTGGTCATGAACGTTAGGAAATAACACAGACAACAGCGACGGGACAAAAATGAAGACAGTCACCGCCACCACGGTGTAAACCAGAAAAAGCAGTGAAAAAACTTGTGAAAGTAAACGCCGTGCATCAGACCCGTTTCCATTAGAAACTGCCCCCGACACAAAAGGTATCAACACATAGACAGACGAAACCGAAATGATCAATACGAACAATAGATCCGGAATACGAAAGGCGGCGTAATAAATGTCTAATTCTGCACCTGCACCAAATTGATGCGCTAACAATCTATCACGAAGCAACGCAAGAAGTTGTGAAGCGAGAGCAAAGAGCGCCAAAATATACGCGGCTTGGTGTAAGCCGCGTACTTCTTTGTAAACCATATTTATCATCTGACGTACCATGATCGATTCTTATCGCTACTGATGTTTTGAGATGATAACGGAGACATAAATCGATGCAATGGCAACTGATTACTTCAACGGTGGACTACTTATTCACCAACCCCTTCCTCGGATTTTACACTACCTTGCACAGGATTTGGAGATGTTACCAAACCTCCCTCAAGATCTTCGGCGGTCACACTACCGTCTTCAGGACTACGTTCGGAAACTGTATCTTGATTAGTTACCGACAAAGACTCTCCTCGGCGCAAACGCTCAATCAATTCATCCACGACTGTGTTTGATTCATTTAGACTTCGGACGACCGTGAGTTGTTCGATGGCGTCTTCATTGCGACCTTTTTCTGAATAACCCATTGCCAAGAAGTACCGGGCGTTGGCGTACTGCGGATCAAGAGTCACCGCCTGCTCGAGTGCCAAGATAGCTTCATCAAGACGATTAGCATTGGCTAAGAGGACACCCAGTTGATAACGACGGGCTGGGTTTTGTGGTTCAAGTTGAACTAGGCCAGCAGTACGACTTATCGCCGCATCCATATTTCCATCAGCGACATCAAGCTGAGTTAGCAGATACAAGGCCTCCGTATAAACTGGTCGGATACGCACAGCCTCTTCTGCCGCTTGTCGCGCGGCCGCTCGGTCATTTCCTTGCAGGGCTAATTCTGCTTTAAGTAGGTACAACAGTGGATTTTGTGGATCAAAGCGACGAGCTGCCTCGTATGATTCATTTGCACGATCACCCGCACCCTCTACCTCGACTAGTGCCAATAGTGAGTATATTTGACCCAGTAATTGGTAGTTGCGCGGATCGGTTGCGTCTCTCTCCACGGCCAAGCGCGCGGCGTTTACTCCCTTAGCGGCAGCATCCTGGAAGGACTGCTGATCTTCGGTGGACGGCTCGGTTTTCTGCAACAATGAGCGCATGTGAAGTAGCTGGTAAAAAGCTAGCTGACCAGCAAAGACATCATTATCGTAAGTAGCGAATGCTTGACCGATACCTTCTTCCAATTTGGACAAAGGATCGCCAGGTTGCACGTTTGCCAAAGCTCCGTTGAATTCATAGAATGCCAAAACCTGCTTACCGACAAGGAACATTGCCCCACCCAGAGCCGAGACAGTGACTACGGAAAATACAATCAATGCTAGGCCATGCACGCGATGCTGTGATACTGATAGATCAAACTTCCAGCCTGTACCCAACCGAGTAGTGGTTGCTAAAAATATACCAGTCGTCAAAGCTGTAAGGACAAGGATGGTTGGCGGCGGTACATAAAAGAAACATATCCCCCATAGATAAGCACTAGCAATCAACGAGGAAAGTCCTACGAAATACCAAAACTGATCAAGATCACTAGCTTTCGCCAAAAAGCGGATTGCTGACCACAGCCAAACTATCAAGAAGATCGCCCAAGCAATCAGTCCAAAAAGTCCAGTACCGATGATAGTTGTGACGATATAGCTGTATCCAGTATCAAACTGCGTATCCCAAAAGATCGTCTGATTGATGCTTGGATCCTTGTGCATACGCCACACGTCCGCGAAGCGGTTTGGTCCTACACCAAAGAATAGGTCTTCTGCAAAGGTGGCTTCTGCCAAATCCACAGTCGATAAGAACGACGGGCGCACTTCGACAAAGCTCACACCAAGCGGATCAGATATCAACGAGCCCATCCGTGCTCCCCCGATAATGAACACGATGGCGAACAGAGCAACAATCGAAGTCATCAAAACAGAAGACATTTGATTGACCCCATCTCCTTGTGAATTAGTTGGTGGAGACAGCCAACGATTTTTTACCAGCGCGTAGATAAGTATCAAGATAGATACTCCAAACAAAACGTACCAGATGGTAGTGAAGTTGATGACGGCGAGCATAAATAAGGCCAACACCGACGAGACCATCACGATGAAGCGACCAGCGCCAGCGAGTGGGAGTTGCAGAAGCGCTGTTAGTGAAAGGAGAATGATGAGGCCGTAAAAGATAGCCAAACCATTCCAACTACCGATTGGTGAAGCGGTAGCGGCGTCAAAAAAACCAAAAGACAATGCGTCCGCTCCCAAAAACAGGCGTGCGATATGGAACAGAGACAGGATCAGAGCGGAGAAGATTAGAAAAGCATAAAGACGAATCACTGATTGCTTCCGTCCTCCGAGCACCCAAGAAGTGTGTGCAACCAGCGCAATCATAATAGTGAAAGCCGCCGTGTAGATTTCAAAACCATTGCCAAAGAAGGCATCGCTTTGATCACCAGAGAAGAAGGCCGCCAGAGAGGTAACTCCTGCAACCAACCACAGTGCAAATATGCCAAGCGGCAGACGGACTGCCAACCTACCTTCGCGCAAGGTAGCTAAGGCAAAAAAGAATACCGCCAAGGAAATACCCGAAAGCAGAATTACAAACTTGCTTGTTCCATTACTGATGTAGAGTGTCGGCAAAAAGAACAACGGCGAAAGTCCAAAAATAAAAGCCAAAATAGTTGAGGCCATATGGCTCAACCGCCGCGAAAGCAGGTCGTTCTGTTCTGGTACCGGATTAGGGTGAAACGAATTATGCATACAAAAAGACTATTACTAAATTTACCTCCTGCTATTCCCCGATTTTAACATGCCGAAATAAAACAAAACCCCCGAAAGGGGGTTTTGTTTGTTCATAAGCCGGATTTTGTGATCCAGCCCTGCTTTTACCACACCACTATGTGATGATTTCACCCTCAGTACACTGGCAAAAGCAGGGCTGGACGATGGTCATATACCTAGGATGGCTGTTGCCAGCCACCTCTTGCGGCTCAAATTTGTGTGCTCATATGAATCACACAAAAGTACGACCTTGCATACGGGTAGGAATTTTGCCGTTTCACTTCCGCCTTTCGACGAAACTATTCCCAGAAGCCTACCTTACGGCAGGCGAAGGAATCCTAGCCTCTCGGCATCGGCGTCTCTGCTCGCATCCCTGTGGTTACCCACGACAGGTGTTACCTGCTACCTTGCTCCGCACCTAAGCACGGGTATGTCCGGACTTTCCTCCCCTTTATCACATAGTGTAAAGGGGCGACCATCGAACCTCTCTATTATGCAACAACTACCCAAGGAAAGCAAATACGACTTATCTATGAAAATCAACGTAGGTCAGGTGGCAGATGCCCGATAGGAATGGTTACCGTATCCCCTTCGTTTAGTTTAAAGGTAGATGCGAAGAACGCGTTGACTTCGAGTACAAAACGAGCTGGCTCAGGAGAGCTATAAATGGCGGGGTATGACTCAGACAACACATTCTCCTCAATATGCACGACACGACGCTCATTATTGATCCAGATAATATCGAGTGGGATATTCATATCTTTCATCCAAAAGCCATAATCCCCTTCTTTATCAAAGACAAAGAGTTTACCTTCGTTGGTAGGCAAAGATTCCACTCCAGACAGACCTAGATTGCGCTCTTCGGGAGTGTCTGCCACGCTGACTGTTACTCCCACGTCACGCACAAACATCCCGACTTGCTGTTCACCAAAAAAACGATCCATCACAAAAGAGCCATAAGTTTGGTAGAGAAAAAACACTGTACCAACTGCGGCTAAGAAAATAATTACATCTAACAAAAGGTGCCGAAACGTATTGAACATAACTCCAGTACACTAATAATAGCATCTGCTAGTCGCTAATTCCGAACCTCAGACATGTTCTTACCGATCTTCAATCTCCGTTGTTTCTGATGATGGAGTTGTAGATGGCGGAGGCGATAATGGTTCCATTCCAGCGCCACTTCCCTGACCTTCATCAAAAGTAACTGGTCCGACATTGACGATCATTTTGCGAGTCCGACTGTAAATAATGGCTTTGGCTGAATTCGGATAAATTATTAGCTTATCTCCTGCTTCAGCACCAACAAAAAACGGCTGCTCTGACACTAGTAGTTCCGGGTCATCGATTTGATAAATTAACGGCTCTTCTTGCGGCAAAATAATTAACTTACCAAGCTCTGCCAGAAGATCTTTGTTTTCTGCCCTCTGGTGTTCCGCCTCACGTTTCGTCACAGCTTCAGGATTGAAATATGACCGATGAACAAAGAAAATACCACCGATGATTACGAGGAGCGAAATAAATAGAATGGGAAGAACAAAGATTGGTCTTTTGTTCAACCCGCCCCATCGGGGGTGTTCTAACAAAAGGCTTTCTGGGTCATCCACCAAAGATTCATTCGGTAAATCTTCTTGCTCATTCCGAGACACAGGTTGCTTTTTTGTTCTTGCCATAACTACTTAATAACCATTAACCATTAACCATTAACCCTGAATACTTTTATTATGCCTCCTTCTAATAAGAAACCAAAACACGGGTATCATCACCAATAACCAGAACCGATTAGGTTTAAGCGAATACAACAAAGTAGATGCGGCAACACTATCTCCCCTATCTGCCACGGTCATAATAGCAAAAAGTGTCAGGTGATCGACATTAAACATGGCTGTCTGGTCATCAAATCTCGCGCCTTCGACCAATATCCACTCGTCAACTTCTTCATTAAACCAATAAACTCCAAGATCATCACGTCCCTGTAATGATTCCGGCACCACCAGCGTTATTGTCAAAGGCTCTTTGAAATTATGCACAAGATTGCCATCGTTGTCGGTTGCTGTTATGTCGAAAATGGCATTATTTATGACATCCCCATCGATATTTTTGGAAGCGACGATGTCACCTAGGTCTTCCGATGAGACGGCAACAACAATTTTATTCTTGTAGGCTCCTTTTGGTATCTCCACAATTACTGCTACACGCTCTCCATTTTCAATCTGCGCTTCGGTTGAAAGATCCCAAACTAGCAGTCCATTCTGGTCTGGCTCCACTGCGAGCGGGGCTCCAAAACTTTCAACATGATTATCAAGCCACCGAGCCGACGGCTCGTACTTGTCGATATTGCGGTAAAAGTCTCCGATTGGGTCGTTTTTGGGATCAGGCGCATTAGGGTCAGGCTCACTTGATAATGAAGATTGGGTGTTGTTATTGGTTTCATTTGTAGCTGTGGTAGCAGGAGTTGCTTGATCCACTCCATTTTCTGATCCACCGCCTGACGACCCCGAACTGACGACACTATCACCATCACTGGAAGTGCGCACAGAAGCCGGTCGCCAGTCCGTACGAACCTCGCAATTGTCGCAATCGAAGCTGATACGACCAGCGGTAGAGCCTTCGGTGCCGGCAGTTCCGGTAAATACACCGGATGAATTGATAGTGACACCAGTGAAGTCAATCCAGCCTTTTTGTGACGACCATGCACTTCCCCCCAGTACGCCTTGGCTCGTGTTAGTTACACTATCGGCTGAAAAATTGAGCCATCCGGCGGCACTCGTCCATGCATAGCCAGTCACGGCAGAATCGGTGATGACAAGGCCGCCGCCAGTTTGAGGTGCCATATTGACCCAGCCAAGGTTTTCCCCCCAGGCAAATTTATATGACGAATTGATTGTGCCGTTTGTTTCGGAGGCAACAACCGGAACCGTTGTGACACACATCACCAAGGACACGAGGCCGGCAACAAAAAAATACTGCAACTTCATAAATTATGGTTGTGTCCCTTCTCCACTTACCACTTCTTCTACAGGTACTGAATCGACCGAAATTTCAATGTCATTACTTGCGCTGTCGCCTGCTGTCTCTACCGGAGCCGCGTCATCCGCCGCTTCATCGACTGTTTCTGTACCAACATTGTTATCTTCTGCAACATCTAGAGGTTCATCAACAGGATCATTGGTTCCATTGTCCGTTGTGGTTCCTGTATTGTTATCTTCCGTAAGATCTAGAGGTTCATCAACAGGATCATTGGTTCCATTGTCCGTTGTGGTTCCTGTATTATCGCTATTCGACGGAACAGTAGATTGTGTGTTTCCGCCTTCCACAGTCTCTTCCAACTCATCACCAGTTACACAATAGTACGTACCGTCAGTTTTTTTAACGCAAATCTCATCAGTAAATACTTTCTTCGCAAAAAAATCATTGATGCCATTGGTACTGTCGGCAAACCATAAGGACAACCGGTCAAAAAAACGTCCCGCGAATGTATTTTTACCATCCTTATCCTTGAGCGGTGCTGTGGAAGATGATATGCCGGAAAGTTCTTGAATGGCTTTAATAATGAGTGGAGTGAAGTTGCTGTACGCAACATTTTTTGTACCAGTTTCATCAACTGCAACTAGGAAAGGAAACACTTCTTCGACCTCTTGAGCTATAAGACCGAGTCTGTTGCCACGTGTGCCAGGAGTTCCTTCTCCTACCTGAGTTTTCCAATCGTAATTTACTGGGTTCAGAGAAAGCACACCGTCAAGTACACCATCATCAAGCGTCATTATATTAGTTTTCAGTTTTCGGTCAGAAACACAAACGAGTGCTGTGTTGGTTGGATCAATCTCGCAGTATCCATCAGTATTTTCAAACCGCGCTACTGGGTCAACTGATGCTGTATATACATGAAGGGTAGTGACTGGCGAGGTTGTACCAACACCTAAGTTACCTCCAGACGTAATTACCGCATGGAGTGTGCCATCGTTTGTAAACTGGAGTTGTCCAGAACCGTTGGTGTACATGCCGGTATTGTTGTCATTCTGGAAGGAAAGTGAAGGGGCAGAAACCGTGCCGTTTGCAACACGCAACAAGCTTCCAGAGGTGAGCACAACATTGTTATTTGCCTTAAGGTTTCCACTGACGATATTAAGGCTGTCACCACTAGCCAAATATAGGGAGTCAGTACCACCACGATACAAGTTGACGTCAGTACCTAGCAAAAGAGTGGACGGTCCAGTTGCGCCGGTAAGCTGAAGGCTTCCCGCGAAGGTGGAGGTACTGGCTCCTGAAACATCTAATGTACCGGTTGCGGTTATATTACCACCGAGGTATGAGTCGCCGTTTACAGTAAGCTTGGCTGACGGTGAAGTGGAGCCGATGCCGACGTTGCCGGCAGTATCAATAGTCATCACGGTGCTAGAACCAAAAGTCGTATTATTAACCCCAAACTGAATACCATTACCTGCGCTACCCTGAATTCGAGCATATCCGGCTGAGTCATAACCAAGGAAGGCACGTGGCGTGGCATTTCCTGAATTATAAGAGATACCCATATATGTAGAGGTATCGGTGTCATCACCGAGTCTAGTCACCTCACCAGATCCGTACACCTCAAGATTGGTAGATGGAGTGCTGATGCCGATGCCGACGTTGCCTCCAGCTTGGATGGTAAGGCGTTGATCTCCCACTGCACTGCCCTCACGGATAGCAAAATTATTGTTTGTTTCGAGCTGCTGTGTCCAGACCTTAGAGTTTACAGAGTTGTACAGCTGTACAAAAGGAGAGCCGCTACCGTTTGCGTTGGTTACCAAAAAGCCGGTATAGACTGCATCACCTTTAAACTCCGCTGCATACTGAGCGCTCCCAACTGTCACGTACAGAGTTGGAGTGTCGAAGCTATCAGTAAGCAAAGCGGTACCAGGCGCGATAACACTAAGCTGAGAAACTGGAGCATTAGTCCCCACCCCGACATTACCGGTACTATCAACATACACTCCCTCATCATCTCCATCACCAGAAAGCCAGTTAGAACCAAGTGCAATGTTAGCGGCAGAACCAGAGAAAGTAAGGTTACCTGAGATAGAGTCTCCAGTGTTACGAACGTAAGCGTCTTCTATATATGAAGCAGAGAGTGTGGTGGTAGCGGTGAAGGCGCTGGTGCCGTTACCAAGAAGGAGGCCAGTGAGGGTGGTGGCGCCGGTGCCGCCGCGAGCCACAGCTAGTGTTCCAGACCAAGTTGGTGTAAAGGTGTGTGTCGATCCTGAAGAAATAATATTGAGCCCGATATTGGTATCGCTAG
>MFMS01000004.1:27937-97894 GCA_001783525.1 Candidatus Kaiserbacteria bacterium RIFOXYB1_FULL_46_14
AGAAGTGGCGAAGGTTTGAGAAGAGTTGGATAAACCGTTTAAGGAAGTGAGACCACTTCCGCCACTGATTCCAAGAGTAGAAGTGGAAACCCAGTAGATACCACCAGAAGCTGTCGAAGACGCTTGGAGAACATAGCCTGGGTTGTAATCAGCGGCAGTCAAAGTGCTAGAAGAAACAGAAGCTAGATCGAGCGTAGGTGCCGTCCAAGTTCCGCCAAGAATACCGCCGGGTGTCTCGCCCCCATCAAAGTTGAGCATGCTTCCAGACCAAGTTAACCCATTACCTGCAGTGATGATAGTAGACGGCGTGTTGTAGAAACTAGACCACTCGGTAGAACTAGCAACCAAGGGAATCATGTAGGTTCCATCCAAGGACAAAGCTCCTGTGGAATTATTGTAAGTGAGTCCGGTGATAGTTTCACTCCATAAGTTGCGAATATAGGCTGGTGTAAGTGCCGTGGAAGAAGCGTAGGCGGTAGACCACTCGGTAGTGGAAGCAGTGAGAGGAATAGTGTAACCAGCAGTTAGGGCTATGGCGTCACCAGAAAGTGATAGGCCAGTAGCGCTTATAGAAAGATTGGTGTAGTCACTGATGTCTATATCAGTACCATTCCAAGTACCGCTTTGTATTGTGCCCAAGTAGCTATTGGTAGATATAGTTAGGTTAGTGGTAGAAGCATTAGCGAGAGTGGTGTTACCAAGCAGTGATGGCGAAGTGGAGAAGACTACTGATCCGGTACCGGTTTCATCACTGATGATGGAAGCAATTCCTGCGGAAGTAGTAGTCGCAGTAAAGGCAGACGTACCGTTGCCGAGGAGGAGGCCAGTGAGAGTGGCGGCGCCGGTGCCGCCGCGTGCCACCGTGAGCGTGCCCGTTGTGTCTGACAGAGCAACACCGAGACTCGATGTGGCGACTTGTGTCCAACCAGTTCCACCCGCGTTCCCGATAAGAAGCTGGTTGGCGGAAACCGAAGAGAGTCCGGTGCCGCCGCGTGAAGCAGCTAATGTTCCGGACCAGGTTAAAGTATGTGCTGAACCACTCGATACCATCGTAACGTTGGTGTCATTAACAAAGGTCTGTGTGCTTGAAGTAAGACCATTCAATGAAATCAACCCAGACCCCCCACCTACAGCAGTGCCACTCCAGTACAAAACTCCGTCCACATTGTAGAGTTTCGAGCCCGTATCTGCTGGTGCCGAACTAGAAGCAAGCAAAAGCGTTCTTGTCTCAATATCACACCCAGAATCACCCGGCGAGCACCCCGGGTTAAGGGTTTCCCCTGGCGCATAATACGCAAATGTTAAAAGCGGCACGAAGAACAACACTGCAGCAATCAACCACAAAAAGCCTCCTTTGCTCCGAAAAGTAGATCGGCCTAACATTGCATATATTTCAGACTAATTATATAGAGTTATTGACCATTAAGTGACTTAAGTTATACACAAAACGTTTACGTCTTCAGCCAGACAACCGTATATGCTGGTCAACTATTATTGATTTTATGACTTGCTTTTTATTATAAATATGTTACTATGGAAACAAGCTTTTGAAACTCGTGTAGGGCTCATCGGCTTCAGTACCTGCGAGCCCTGGTTTCTGAATTTAACTCTCCTGCACAACGCTTCGGCGTTTAATAACAAAATAATACATGTCAAACGATACCCATCGGCCGCGCCGGACTAGTTCCGGACGCCGCCCCTTTTCTAGTAATCAACCACACCGCAGTGGTGGTGGCTTTTCACGTAGCCCACGCAGTGGCAATACCTCTGGTAGCCATCGTACTGGTGGACACACCTCTGGAGGACAGAGCCATGGTCGCCGACCAGCAGGAGGACGCGGTGGTGGTGGCCGCAAGCTCCCAACCTTCGATCCTTCTCGCTTTATAAATACCAATCCTCGCACTGCTGAAAAGACAGTCTATGAGGCCAAGCACCGCTTTACCACCTTCGGTCTCAACGATCGTTTTGCGCGTGAGATCGTTGCTACTGGACTTGAAGTCCCTTCACCTATCCAGGATCAGGTTATTCCTTTGATCCTGGAAGGACGCGACGTCGTTGGTCTAGCGGAAACTGGTACTGGTAAAACAGCCGCTTTCTTGATTCCACTGATCGACAAAACCTTGCGTGAATACGATCGTCAAACTTTGATTTTGGCACCGACTCGCGAGCTAGCCGCTCAGATCGAAGCTGAACTGCGCAAACTAACCAAGGAATTCCGCCTTTACTCAGCCGTCTGTGTTGGTGGCGTGGGTATTCGTGGTCAGATCAGCAACCTTCGTCGTAAGAATCACTTCGTCATCGCTACCCCAGGCCGACTACTCGACCTATTGGAACGAGGACATTTCAAACCAGAAGGAGTGCGATCCGTCGTACTAGATGAAGCTGACCGTATGCTTGATATGGGCTTTATCAAAGACATTCGCAAGATTCTTCAAAACACTCCGAAGGAACGTGAGACCCTTCTCTTCTCAGCTACTATCACTAAAGAAGCGGAGAACTTGGTAAAAGATTTCCTTCGTGATCCTGTGACTATCTCAGTAAAGAAGAAGGACGTAACCGACTCAATCGCACAAGATGTCGTTCGCTACTCACATCACGACAAATTCGAAACCCTCACCAAGTTACTTGCCGATCCGTCCTTCAGCCGCACCATCATTTTTGGTGCCATGAAGCACAGTGTTGAAAAGTTATCAGAGGAGTTGACTGCGCACGGTATAAAGGCCGAATCACTTCATGGCAACAAGAGTCACGGCCAGCGTCAGCGCGCGCTCAACGCCTTCAAGAGCGGAAATGCTCGCGTTCTCGTGGCTACCGACGTAGCCGCTCGTGGTATCCACGTCGATAACGTATCGCACGTTATCAACTACGATCTTCCCAACACGTTTGAGGATTACGTACACCGCATCGGTCGTACCGGACGAGGTAATGAGCGCGGTTCTGCACTCACCTTCGTACCTGCTTAAGGATTCAATTAAAAAGGCCGGCCACATTTGTGGCCGGCCTTTTTAATTGTTATTTTTCTGACTTCTTCTCTTTGCGTTTATTTTTGATGCCAGCGTTCTTGACTACTCCTTCCATACGAGCTGGGACACGCAGTGGCAATTCCCGATTCCCGTGCGCCAGCATACTGCGATCATCTTGAAATATTTGATGTTTCTTTTTCATACGCACCAAGATTAACTTGTAAGTTTCTTTAACTATAACATTTGCCCGAAATGCCAACAGTATTTTCTCTAATTACAAATCCTCCAAACTACGGCAAAGATTCACAGACAACACCATCATGATCACCGTCTAGCCGATCGTAGTCATAGGTCGGCGAACCGCCGCCCGCTTCAAAATGAGCCTGTGCCTCTGCTTGGGTACTGAAGTCAGAACAGTCTTTATCCATATGACCGCTGGGATAAGTTGGCACGATTTGAGAAGTGCGGACAGCTTGTGACCCTTCGGCGCAAACACCCTCAGCCCACAAGCCTCGCTTATCAGTGCGCGCATTTGCTTCGGCGGCTTTGAATTCGGCTTGATATTTATAAGGTAGGTTGTAGGTGTATTCGTAAGCGAAGCCTTCGGTAATCAACTTCTGATTAATGAAGAGGTTGTCAGCGCGAAATACATAAGCCAGCAGTCTTCCATACTTGTCTCGCTCCCCTTGTGACGAATCTGTCTCTAGCTTCACCGACTGTCCAGTCAACCAAGCCTTGGTTTGATCCGAGGCTTCAACACCAAAGCACTGCACTGCCTTTGACGGGTGAACAGTCTCGGGCGTATCGACTCCAATCATTCGTACAGTTTCGCTCGTGCCGTCTATATCAATGACGATCGTATCGCCATCTATTACTTTCAAGACTTTGTATGAGGCTCGAAGTTGTACTGGTGTTGTTTTATCACTAGAAACCTCTGCCGCAGAAGACGACCCGACGATGACTTCTTCTGAAGAAGCTTCCTCATTCCAATCTACTTCTATATCGTTAACAATGACACTACTCCACCCTGCATAGAGGGCCGCGACAACAATCAGAATGTATAAAAATGCGCGATACACTTATGAGCGACGAAGATTAAGGTAGATCACGATAAGGAAAGCGAAGGTCACCGCTGAGATAAACGGAAAACTAACAAAACCAAACATATCAATCACTTTAATCGCACAGTCAGCATTACTGCCGTCGGCTAAACACGGTAGAAAACCAGACTCGGTACTGGTGCGCGGAAGCATTTGGTAAACATACTGATACAGAGCAATCACCAGTCCAAAGATCGACAAAGCAATACCGTAAAGTGGAAAATGTCTTTGGTCTCCTGTTTTCCAAGCAACTATGGACAACAAAGCCTGCGGATAAATAGCGATGCGTTGCAACCAACAAAATGAGCACGGGATAAATCCAAAATACTCTGAATATACAAGCGACATTACTACACTGCCGACACTCGCGCCTATGATGAGCAACCACGCAAATTTTTTCACCAAGGAACCCGTGTACTTGCTTCCATAAAAGAAAAAGTCCACATACAGGAGAACGGTCACGAAAAGCATTACCAAAGAACCCGCGGCCAGCGACCAATTAAGGGTGTTTAACAAAGACAAATACATATCGGATTATTTACTTACAGGACTGTTAACATACACTTATTGCCCTATCCTACACCTTTTATCTGGCACGAGAAAATCTACGTACTAGATGTAGAAGATACGAAACAACAAAGATGGCGACTACATAGCCGATTAGATAAGTCGTGAAATCATAAGGCAGACGGCCGGCCATACCGAGAAGTGTTGCTCCCCACCAAGATGTGAAGGAAATACTTGCCCCGAGCCAAAGTGGTACCCAACGTTTATGAAGCGCCACTGCGTTTAGTATGATGGCAACAAACATTAGTTCCTTGATCCAAAGTTTTTCACTGGTCAAAATAAACTGATTACCTTGCCCCAAGTGATACCAAAACATCGCAACAATCGATATGATCATAAGAGCCATACCAACTCGTATCATGCCGTAATTAACGTGCATCAGCGCCCGTTCGTCGTCACTAACCCGCTTGTCCTTGATCGCTCTATTAATTTGAAATTCAGCGATGGTCGCGCCACCAGTACCCAAGATCGTCGCAATCACATGTAGAGCCACGATCATTTGATATATTTCCATATCAAAATATTATAACCCCTCGGCAATGGCGGTTAGAGATTGAGCGCGGATACCTTAGACCAAAATACATGCGTATGCCTCCATATTTTGCTGGCCGTCTCGTGTTAGAACCGTGGTCGGCTAAGCCCGGATTGCTTTGTTTGGTGAGTATAAGCTAGTTCGAAACGACGTGTCTCATGCGCGGCGAGAAGCACTCTATGGGCCAAGTACCTTAAACCTGAGGATGCCAATTGTTAACTTATTAACCTGTCCTGTCTTTTGGTTGAAATGGGTGCTTCTAGGGAAAAATCCGTAGTCTGTCGCGAAGAAATAAGGAAGTCCTTCACTTGGTACATCATCCTTCTTAATGACCAGGTGGTATTGAGAGCCGTCAATATCAACAATATAGCCAGGATATATAGGATAAGAGATTACTCCCCGCTGATGACTGGCCTCGCCTGTCGCCGTGAGCGGAGTGACTGATGCATCTGTCACAACATAGGTGTGCCAAAAACCATCATTTGCATTTAGGGTGAGGTTTCCTTGATTTTTTATCGCTAATTGAAAGTCTGCTGTGTAAGAGCCGTCATCTTGTTTTGTGAAAGTTATAACATCGCTATATACACTATTCTGTTTCGCTACCATGACCAAATCGGGTTGTGGCGATGTGAAGAGCCCAAATGCACGACCTGTAAAGTAAATAACAACCGCGGCTACCAAAGTTGATAGCAGGCTTGCTAAGAAATTCATCCAAAATTCGCTCATGCTGCGGGACTTGGAATCGAACCAAGATAAACGGCTTCAAAGGCCGCTGTCCTACCTTTAGACGATCCCGCAATTTAGTGGCTGTACTTTAGCATATTAGGCGGCGATTTTCAGCTAGCGGCGCGGGCGAAGCCCGCGCCGCATGGATTGGCTTGAAAACCGGCCAACTGTCTGTATGATTAATCTGGCTAGTTCACTGGAGACGGACAATGACCACAATCACTGAGTTAATGGATAAAGTACTGTCGCTGCCCAAGAACGAACTTCGTCCGGGAACACCGACAGAAGAGCGGGTGCTGGAGATGAAAATTTTATTTCCTCTTGCACCACAACTGGCGAATGTGCGACGGGGCTGTTTACCAAAAAACGGATCCGTCGAGGTGCATGTGAGAGTGAATCCTACATCGTTCAACAACAAATATCACGAGATCAACATTTTTCGTCATAACGGCAAAGACGTCGTAACGATTAATGGCGCGATCTTGCACGCAAGTACGGTTGAGGAGATCCACCAGTATGTCTCCGAACTTTGCTCGGAGAACGCTCACTAGCAGAAAGGCCGGCGCACCAATGGTGCGCCGGCCAAACTTTTTATTTTATTGCCATTAAGCTCGCAAATAGCGCGAAACGGCCCAAGCACTAGAGACAAGACCAAGTGCTACTCCAGAACCAACGATGACCGAAAAGACATAAACGAAATTGGCTAGGAAATAGTGGAAGATGTTGAAGCTGAAGAAAGTCTCAGTACCAGGTCCTAGCCAATAAAGAATCGGGTACATTATTATGATAGCAACGACTCCGGAAACCAATCCGTACAACACTCCTTGCAACATAAACGGACCGCGAATGAAGGTGTTGGAAGCTCCAACTAGGCGCATCACAGTAATCTCCTCGCGTGACGTATAGATAGCCAACCTTATGGTGTTGAAGGTAATAAGGACAGCCGCCGCTACCAAGATGAGCATAGTGGTGATACTAGCTCGTTCGACAACGCCAATGATAGAAGCAAGCTTCTCGATCACTTCTTTGTTTTTGACAAAGTTCACACGATCAATGACCGGCGCCTGTGGCGATTCGCCTACACGCTGTTCATCGAGGAAGCGGGCGATTGTTTCATACTGCGAAGTATCTCCCGCACTAATAGAAAGTGAAGCACCGAGAGGGTTCTCGCCCAACTCATCCAAAGCTTGGATGGTGAGCTCATCACCGCGGTGGCGCTCACGGAAAGCGGCCAACGCTTCTTCGCGTGAGGTAAAGACAACCTCAGATACTTCTGGCAAGGCTTCGAGCCGGCCCTGCAAGGCCTGCATATCTGCCTCGGCCGCATTGATATTGAAGTAAACGTTGATATCAACCTTGCTTTCGATCTGAGCCAAAGAAGCACCGAGTAGCTGGTCGATCATCATGATGGCGCCGATCACAAACAATGCGATTGTCATCACAAAGACTGAAGCAAACGAAACGAAAGTGCTTCGCCAAAAACCGACTACTCCAGAACGTACGACTCTTTTGAAGGCTACCCACATAGAAATTAAGAATTAAATATCAAAATGAAACTTATGAATGTTACAGGACATACTTACCGGTAGCGTCGTCACGGACAACACGTCCACTATCCATAGTGATGACACGACGACCCAATTCATCAATCACACCCTTGTTGTGGGTGGTCATTATGACAGTGGTACCAAGATCATTGATCTTCTTTAGGATTTGCACGACTTCGTAAGTAGCAATCGGGTCGAGGTTGCCGGTTGGTTCATCAGCAATGATGATATCGGGCTGATTGACAATGGCGCGAGCAATCGCCACTCGTTGCTTCTCACCTCCAGACAACTGATGTGGAAAATTCCAAGCTTTGTCTTCGAGATCTACCAGTGCAAGAGCCTGTGGCACATTCTCTGCGATCTCACTGTCATCGCGACCATTAGCCTCCATCGCAAAGGCGATGTTTTCGTAAGCAGTCTTGTTAGGTAGGAGTTTAAAATCCTGAAAGACAGTACCTATCTTGCGGCGAAACTTAGGCAGCTTGCCGCGTGGAATACGATGAATATCTAGTGATTCGTAAAAAACCGAACCTTCCGAAGGGCGATCCTCCGCAATCAGCATTTTGAGTAGGGTCGATTTACCAGCTCCGGAATGACCGACGATCGACACGAACTCGTGTGGTGCCACTTGAAATGTCACTTGTTCTAGGGCTATCGACTCTTTGTCGTTATACCACTTGGAAACTTTGTCAAAATAAATCATATACGGCTACACAGAAACACAACTTATAAGTTTATTATACACCATGCATGGAGTCTATGAAGACTTGTATATCACCACCGAGCACGGCATCCACATTGCGCACCTCTACACTAGTACGATGATCTTTAACCAATTGATACGGATGGAGGACATATGAACGGATCTGGCTCCCCCACTCAATCTTAACGGTTTTTTCGATAGCTAAACCAGCCAACTCACGTTCGCGCTGAGTTTCTTTAAAAGCAAAAACCTTGCCATAGAGAAGCCTGAGCGCTTTGTCTCGATTTTGTAATTGACTCCGTTCTGAAGAAACGTGCACCGATATATTGGTCGGTGTATGTACCGCACGCACCGCGGTCTCACGCTTGTTTACGTTTTGCCCGCCAGCTCCTCCTGATCGCGCAAAAGATATTTCAACCTCAGTCTCTGGCAATACCTCACCGTCATCTTCTTCCATAATTGGAGACACCTCAACCAGCACAAAAGATGTCTGGCGTTTATCGTTGGAATTGAACGGTGAAATGCGCACTAGGCGATGCACACCACTCTCGTGTTTGAGAGTACCGAAAGCATCCTTTCCATTTATTTCAAAAACAATGTTTCGATAGCCACCGTGATCGTTTTCATTTTGATCAAGCATGACCACAGACCAATTACGATTTGCAGCATAACGCTGATACATTTCAACCAACATTCGCGCAAAGTCTTCGGCGTCGTCACCACCAGCACCGGCAACAATTGTAAACACCGCCGACAAACGATCATACTTACCCCTCCCTTCTACCTCATCCCGAAGTGTTTGGAGCTCCTTAATCATCGCTTGTGCTGCTTTTGGATCGCCCCAAAAATCTGAACGAAGCATCGATTCTTCAATTTCTTTTATCCGGTCTGCTGTTTGCTGATTTTGCCCATTAGCCATAAAGTGTGTCAATTCTAACAGAAACGGCGGCAGTCCGCTTCGCGAACTGCCGCCGTTTCTACTCCTCGCCATGACTCACGGTTCGCTGTGGCTCACATCGTGAGTCCGGGCTCAAGTCACGTTGATCTGACGCAGGTCAAAATTTCGTCTCCTCGCCCTGACTCACGGTTCGCTGTGGCTCACATCGTGAGTCCGGGCTCAAAGCACAAAAACCTGACGCAGGTCAGGTTTTTGTGTCTTTGAGCCATCTCCCAGGATTGAACTGGGGACCTCATCCTTACCATGGATGCGCTCTACCAACTGAGCTAAGATGGCAAAATCACGCGCGGGGACAGCCTGATACATTGCCTTGCCATCCAGTTACGGATGTAGGACAGGGTGTCTTATCCCGCACGACGACCGGAACGCAAAACATATCCGATCGCGTGGGTCAGCATAACAAAAAACTTCGTTGAAAACAAAGTTTTTGTGTAATACCATAGTGACCACGCCGTCTTAGCTCAGTTGGCAGAGCATTGCATTCGTAACGCAAAGGTCGACAGTTCAATTCTGTCAGACGGCTCATTCACGCTTCAACCTAACATACGCCCAAGTAGCTAGTACCGCTCCTGCCAAGTTGAAGCACATGTCGAGCATTGTGTTGTAGTATCCGCCTACCCCGTTTTTCACGGTCAAAGAAATAAAAAATTCCATAATCTCGTTAAGGCCACTTATACCAAGTGATGCCATAACTGCGAACAGGAACACTAATGCGCTTTGTCCACGCGGCAAAAGTTTAGAGCGTATCAAATGATAAGCCATCACTGCTACCACTCCGTACAAGTAAGCGTGTACGACTTGATCGTATTTAAGAATGTAGAATTCGCCACCTAAATCCAAAAATGGATAGATCCGATAAGCGAACAAGACTCCGTCTGGCGTCGGTACGGAACCTCCCAAAACGTGTGCCAAACCCCAAAATGACAACAGCCATAATAACCACAAAGGAAAGCGAGCGCGCTTATGTATCCACAGTACGGCACTAAAAATACCGATCAACACGAGCACATAGGCAATGAACTCAAAGTTAAGATGCCGAATGAAGTAGATTGCACCCAGAGACAAATACAGCCCTGAGAATAGAATCAGAGCTGTAAATGATGATCGTCTCGTCATATAAGTTTTACTGAATAGAGACAGATTCAACCATCTCGATCCGCTTCACCTTAACACCAGTTTCGGTCATTTCACCCATCACGCGAGCTGGAGATGTTTCCTTCAAGACCTCTTCATTACAAGCACCAGTGGAGCCATCTTGGCGTGTACAAGCGCTTCCTTCATCAATATAGAGAGGCACCGCGTGGCCCAAAACTCCCTCTTCCTCAAAGACTAGGTGCCAATACTTAGAGTCGAGTGGAGCTGGTACCTGCTTTAGAAGAAAGCCGGTTTTATCAAAGGAGAATTCTCCTTGTGGAGCCTGCTCAGCATTACCACAAGTGATGTCGATGATTCTCCATAGATTATTTTTGGCAGCGAGTTTGACTATCGCCTGTCCAGTTTGTCCATCAGTAGTGGACATCACCAACATCTGTGCCTCTTCATCTTTTTGGAAAATAGGCAAAGTTCGCAACCCTTCAGGTACTCCAACTTGGCACAATACTGGATCTTGCTGATCACCGCCGAGTTTGCCATTCGATTCCTGCAAACGTGTCCTTAGGTCAGGAGCAACTTGTTCGAAAGCGAGTAAGTTTTGTGTAAAAGGTTCATTGTCTCCCGTCTGGCGGGCTCCAAGCCAAGCATCATAAAAATCAAGCGTAATATCAATCGGCTTTCCTTCTACTCCTGTCCAGCGTTCCTCAAATAAACCTTTTCCGCCCAATACTTGCCATAAAATGGCCCCGATAATAATCGCAATACCGACAACTAAAATAATCGGCAAATATTTGTTTCTATTCATACCCGACAATAATACCATAACCAAATAACCCACTAGTGACCACTATTCTAATGAATATGTTTGCAATCTTTAGAAAAATAACCTAAAGTTCCGCACAGAAAGACAGAGGAGGTCCGAATGAACATCTGGAAAAGGCTACATTTTAAAACTAACGACGTGCATTTCTGGTTAAAATACTGGACAGCAACCCGAAATGTCGAAAAAATCAGAACCTTGACTGGGTCTCTGTTTGAGTCAGTCACGAAAGATGGTGGCGGCCTAAGTGGCATTAGATGGATGCTGTTTGATACTCCTGGTTACAACCATGAAACAAGTCCGCTGTGCTGGGAAGCACCAGTTGCCATACTTCTTTATTACAGAAATAAACCAATATTTGGAATTGGTCTGGAAATTTACAAGAAGAAAATTCACATCCGCCAACTCCAAGGAATATCGGGTGTAAAGTTTCCTAAAAAAATAAAGGGTCTTCCGGCTGTATGCGTCGGTGCGATAGTGGACTTCGCTAAACAGCAAAACTTCTCCGAAGTTCGACTGTACAGAGCACATTGCGACATGTTCTATCAAGAGCCCCATTTACCAAATCTTCCTGAAGGAAAAACTCGAGACGAAGTGGTAAATGAAATAAGGCAACGGATGCGCCGCAGATATGACGGCACAGCGAGACAATTGGGTTTCGTGATGAAAAAAGACTATGGCGAGATCGTACTCTCCCACTAAACGACTTCAAAATTTAGAAGTCGTTTTCTTTTGCGCGAGAGACGGGACTTGGTCACGAATATTTTCCTGACGGAAAATTTTTCGACCCCGCCTCGCTTGCCTCCGGCACCGCTCCGGCTTTCAAGTCCCGACGCAAGCAAAGCAGTTTACTTGCTTCTCTCGCGCAAAATAAAAGCCCCCTTGCGGGGACCTTCATTTTGCGCGAGAGACGGGACTTGAACCCGCAACCTCTGCCGTGACAGGGCAGCGCTCTAACCAGTTGAGCTACTCCCGCAAAATTGCAACTGCCCGATTTTAGCAGAAAATACTAAAAATGCACGTGTGCCGGGGGAGAGACTTGAACTCTCGACCTTAGCGTTATGAATGCTACGCTCTCACCAACTGAGCTACCCCGACAGGTGACCATGAGAATAGCATTTAAAGCCATACGATTCAATATAAAAAGCTGGCTCTTTACAGCCAGACTTTTTATTTTTTGTTGCGGGGCCCGGACGCTTCGCTATCGAACTACTCGGAAACCCCTCGGTTTTCCGACGTTCGTAAACTCACTGCCTTCCGCCACGGGGAAACTAAGTTTCCCCGACCCCCTTCTACGGTTCGATTCCACCCACCAAAATAAGAAAGAACGACACCGTGAGGTGTCGTTCTTTCTTATTTGTTGCGGGGCCCGGAATCGAACCGGGGTCTGGAGGTTATGAGCCTCCCGAGGTACCTCTCCTCTACCCCGCTATATCACAATCGTGGGATAAATGTTACCACTGACACGGCTGTTTGTCTATATTAGATGGCGTTGAATTCTTCGAAGACCATCTTATATTGTGCGATTGTTTCTTGGGCTTCTCTTTGTGACAATTCAAACTCGGAACCTTCATGAGCAATACGGTTGCGCACATTGTGTGCACGCCATGCTTGATTAACAGTACGGAATGATGTGGGTGACGCATTTTTGAGTTTGTCTCCCACTGTCGCGCCTAACAAACCGATACTCTCAAGCAATTCCTCAAGTAAAATGTCGGCCTCAATGATGGCCAGTTTCCAGTCATTCATTCGATCGCTCTCAATATGTGAAAGGATGTCGTGCCAGCGGCCATTCTTTGCGCCCTGTCTGTATAGTTCATCGTAAGTTTCTTCCTGTCTTTTGAGTATAGCGGCAATCACCTCACCTACCTGTTCACCACGAATATAGGCATAGATTAGACCAAACAAGAAAAGGGCGGCGAGGAGCCAAGAGAGCACCACGATGATACTCCAGATATTGGCGAGCATGCTGATGAAATCGGATATAGACCAACCAGACGCAATTCCACCATCACTACCGCCACCAAAAAGTCGCTCAAACAAGGAGTTTAAGAATGTGAAAAAATCAACGGAGTACTCGTTGAATGGGATATCGTTTTCGTCGCGCACAATTAATCAATTCTAATGAAAGCAGATACTTTCATCTAGCCATTATTATAACGCTTGGCGTCGTACACCTTCCGGCCAATATCGAACAAGCGTGCTTCCCCGCCATGTGGTGCAATGTACTGAACACCGGTTGGTAAAGAAACCCCGTCACGTTCCACTTCACCCATCGGAATAGAAAGAGCCGGAACACCAGTGAGGTTGACTGGCACAGTGAAGATGTCTTGTCGATACATCGAGAGTGGGTCCGACTTCTCACCTAGCTTGAAGGCTGGTGTAGGCGCTGTTGGTGTCACTACCAGATCAACCTGCGCAAAAGCAGCGTTGAGTTCGTCGCGCATTTTTCCTCGTAGTGCCTCAGCCTTGCCGTAGTAGGCATCGAAGTAACCAGAGGACAGTACATAGGTGCCGAGCAATATACGACGCTTGGCTTCAGCGCCAAAACCATCAGCTCGCGAGTTGAGATAAGTTTCCAAAAGATCTTTGCCTTCTTTGCGTACTCCGTAACGAATACCGTCGAAGCGCGCTAGGTTGGACGATACTTCAGCCGGCATCACTATGTAGTAAGCGGCCAGACCAGCTTCAAAAAGTGGTAGTTCAATATCGACAATGCGATGTCCTGCCGCTCGTAATTCATCAAGATGAGATTCGAAGCGCTCCATCACATCGGCGTCGACACCTTGGCCAAGAAAGGCGCGCGGCACGCCGAAGGTATAGGTGTCTTTGGTTGGTGCGACACCATATGTCTCTCCGCTGATGGTGGTCATATCGTGAGGATCGCGACCAGCGATCACATTAAAGAGTGTTTCAGCGTCTTCGACTGAATTGGTCAGGGTGCCGGCCTGATCAAGACTGGAACCCATTGCCATCAAGCCATAGCGTGACACCGCACCGTAAGTAGGTTTGAGTCCAACCAACCCACAGTAACTTGCTGGTTGACGAATAGACCCTCCCGTATCGGTACCGAGTGCCGCAGGAACCGAACTCATAGCCACTGCCGCCGCCGAACCACCAGACGATCCGCCAGGTACCCGACTCTGATCAATCGGATTGCGAGTCGGGCCATAGGCAGAGTTTTCGGTGGAGGAACCCATTGCGAACTCATCCATGTTGGTACTACCGATAAATATAGCGCCGGCATCACGGAGACGCTTTATCACGGTCGCGTCATAGCTAGCGATGTAGTTATCCAATATTTTGGAAGCTCCAGTAGCTCGCTTTCCAGCAATTAAAATATTGTTCTTAATTGCCAAAGGCACGCCACAAAGTGGCGGGGTGTTTCCACCTTCTTTCTGATAGCGAGCGGTCGCTTCTTTTGCCATCTCTTCCGCATCATCATAGACATCGAGATAGGCATGAATGTCACCGTCTTTTTCAGAGATCACGGCCTTTGCTTCCGCTACTGCCTCCATAGGAGTGTACTCACCGGAAATAAATTTTTTGCGTAATTCGGAAATGGTCATGAATCAGGATTAAGGATCTTCTTAACTTTAAGGTAGTCCCCTTCTCGTTCTGGAAAAGCGGCTTGGAGTACGTCGGAATAAGAGTCTGGTTCGTTAACTACCTTATCTTCACGAAAGACATTATGAACAAGGCCAACCTTTTTTTCCAAGTGTCCATCCGGAACCAACTTGTTGACCTCACTGACATATTCCAAAATAGCGTCAATTTCACCTTTCAGTTTTAGAGCCTCGGCGTCAGAGAGCCGGATGCGTGAAAGTGTTCCAAGGTGAAGTATCTCTTCTTTAGTCATTTTGGTGCATCATACACTAAGCAATCATTTTTAAAAACTCCGCTTCGGAAAGTATAGTGACACCAAGCTCACTGGCCTTCTCGGCCTTAGAACCCGAATCATTGCCAGCCACCACGAAATCGGTTTTGCGAGAGACGCTCTCGGTTACGTGGGCGCCACTTTTACGTGCCATTGACTTTGCTTCGTCGCGCGACAGTGAAGTCAAAGAGCCGGTAAAGACGATGGTTTTATCAGATAAAGCAGTTTGTTTTGCCACCTTTTTTACTTGGCTGATGTTTAGGAAAGGTAGGAGTTCATGCAGTTTCATCTGGTTTTGGCGGTCGCCCATATATTGAGCAACCGACAGAGCGACAACATTGCCGATACCATGGATCGCCGCCAATTCTTCTACCTTGGCATTCATTACACCCTCTATCGATCCACAATATTCGGCGATTAGGCGAGCCGTTTCCTCGCCAACATTTGGAATCGATAGCGCCACCAAAAGTCGGGGCAATTCTACTTCTTTGGCCGCTTCAATAGCGTTGATTACATTTTCAGCCGCCTTGTCTTTGAAACCTGGCAAACCAATCAAGTCGCCCACCTTAAGGGTGAAGAGATCATGAGGTTCTTTAATCAACCCTTCATCAAGTAAGTCATCAATAATGCGCGGACCAACTCCATCCAGATTGAGTGCGGTCTTTCCAACAAAATGATAAAGGCGACGGCGATGTATAAAATCAGAATCCAATACAACACATCGCCAAGCTGCTTCCCCTGGAACACGTTCGATCGAACCGTCACCACCGCAACCATCGACCTTTTTAGGAAAGTGATATGTTTTGGCACTGCTCGATCGCAACTCTTTGACCACTGAAACAATCTCAGGAATAACATCACCGGCTTTTTGCAACACGACAGTATCGCCAATCCTTACATCCAGACGTTTGATCTGATCCTCGTTGTGCAAGGTGGCTCGCGAAACGACACTTCCGGCAATAAGAGTTGGCCTAAGGTGAGCTACCGGTGTCACTACGCCGGTGCGGCCAATTTGCAAAACAATATCCTCGACAATCGTTGTGGCTTGTTCGGCTGGAAATTTGAAGGCGACGGCGAAACGCGGCGCTTTGGCCGTGTAACCTAAGCGGCGCTGTAAGTCGATATCGTTTATCTTCACAACCACTCCGTCCACTCCATAGGCCAAAGCGCCGCGTTTCTCCTTCCACTCATTATAATAATCAATTACTCCGTTTATCTCGGTACAAAGGACTGTGTGCTGGCCGATCGGAAAACCAAGATCACGTAATAGCGCAATCTCCTCTCCCTGTGTTGCTGGAGTCTTTACCTTTGTTTTATTTGTATCAATCAAATCAAGGTCGTAAACAATCAAAGACAGCTTGCGACGTGCCGTGACAGCAGGATCGAGTTGGCGCAGACTGCCAGCGGCAGCATTGCGCGGATTGGCAAATAGTGGGAGACCTTCAAGCTCTCGCTCTTCGTTGATGCGTTTAAATTCTTTCTCAGAAAGCCAAACTTCTCCAACCACCACTAAGGACACGGGCTCTGACAAAATGTCCGGAACGTCATCGATGGTGCGCGCAGTATGAGTCACGTCTTCCCCGATCTCGCCATCGCCACGCGTTGCGGCGCGAACCAAACGACCATTCTCATAGGTAAGCACTACCTTCAAACCATCGAGCTTATGTCCCACATCGTATTGAAGTACGGCAGACGAAAGGCCCTCGGTAGCAAGGCGCCGTTTCAGACTGTCTTCCCAATCAAGAAGCTCCGCGGCATTAAACACGTTGTTCAAAGACCACTGGCGCACCTGATGCACAACCTTGGAAAAGGCTTCACTCGGGCGACCACCGATTGAATTAGCCACTGACTGCCCCTCCTCATCTACTCCTTCGAGTGACCGAAGCTCTCGGACTAAGGAGTCATAGGCTTCATCACTTATTTCAGGAGCGTCCTTTTCATGGTAAAGGCTCTGGTGATAGAGCACCAAATCACGCAATTTTTCTATTCTTTCGGCCTTACTCTGACCTGCCTTTTTCATTGCCATCAATTCTACTATCGATGTCCCCGACAGCAAATGGGCGGCAAACTGTGTTTAAAAAATTAAAACTCACCAAATCGAGTCAACTTCGAGGCGCACGAGGAAAATGGCACAAGCCGTATATGGACATACTGTGAGTGACATTTTATCGAAGTGCAACAAAGAAATTGGCCGATTTGGTGAGTTTTTAGTATTCGATGGTGATCTCGCGTTGGATAGTAAGTATAGAATCCAACTGATCGCAAGGTCGGTTATAACCTCTTGAGAAGATTGCTGTACAAAAAGTACCGGCCGTACAATTTATGCTGGATAGACCCTCACCACTAATACTCCGATCAAAATCTGCAGTAGCCGTACGGACATCAGCAATATACATGCTGGTCTCTATACATTGTCCAAGGTTAGTAGTGTACGTATATTTGTAATTGTAAAAAAATTGATTGTTCTGACTGTACAAAGTAGAAGCCTGCACGCCTGGTGGAGAATCTGGTGTTTCTCCGGCGCAATTAAGCGAAGGCGGCCAATTTCCACCTTCTCGCAAGAGTGTTACTAAAGTGGCTGGTTGAGCGCGGTGCCAGCGCATACACTCAAGACCCACATTGGCTGCCTGAAAGGCTTTTTCCGATTCACTGGCAGTTACAGCCAGTACGTATTGTTTGGTGGTAACAAACAAGAGCGATAGACCAATCGCCAACACAACACTCACCACCACCAACGTGATAAGTAATGCAAATCCGTCTTCACCCCTTTTGTTACATCGGTGGTTCATAGTAGATATTGTACACATATGTTTCTAGGCTAACCTGCTGTTCAGGCTTAGTGCCCCAACTAACGGTAGATTTGATAATCGCCTTATCGTTATCAACGCTAATCACCAGCTTGCGCTCATAAATCGTCTCCACTCCAGTCAAAACCCCCTGTCGGTATGGCACAGCAGCAGTTGTGTCATAGCGCATTTTGCAGTTGCTACTGTTGCAATTATAAAAACTGGCCGTGTTAATAACTCCATTAGTACCGATCTGAACACCACAAGGATTGGCCACCGTACAACGATTTGCCAAAGTTGATACGTAGCCCCAGACGAGGCTGAGGTTATTGAGCGAGCTAGGAAAGGCACTGAGAGCACTATCTTCACGCAACTTAAACAATGTCTCGATTCCTTCCTGTGCTAAGAATACAGACATTGTTTGCTCACGCGAATTGAGAGCGCGTTTCAAACCCACCTGTGCAATCGTGAGCGGGCCAACGAGAGCGATCAACAATACCGTAATAGCAACCAACACTTCAACGAGTGAATAGCCACCTTTTGTATTTGCAGTACCGCGCTGTTTGTGTCGGATTGAATGCATAACTATATATCAAGTACTCTCTTAGTAACCGTTGTTTGCAAAGTGAAGTCAGCGTCCGTAGCTGATACTCCGGCGATAGAGCCCGCTATATAGATGGTTACGTTGGGTTGAACAATCGAGCCGTCCTGCGATCTGGTTGCGCTACCGATCACTTGAAAATGCATATCGTCGATACTGACGGAGGGATCAGTCAAAGACAACCAGCCACTGCTGCCTATTTTTCGTTCAATGGTACGATCAACACTGTTATAACGATAAGCCAACCGGTTGTTATAGGCACCTGATGTCAAACTGTCACCACCTTCAATAATCGATAAATAGATGCCTTGGTCATCACAATCTCTAACTTGATCAAAACCACCAGTAACATCAGTGGCAGAAGAGCCGGAACAATAGTAAGCCTGACCAGTTCTGATCTCGCGAGCCATACTATCGAGAGCAAACTGAACGTTACCAACCGCTGATTGAATATTTTGTGCCTTGGCGTTGGCATTGATGAGCACTAAGAGACTACCTATCCCCATAGTGATAACGACAATAAAAAGCGACAGGGACACCAACACTTCAATGAGAGAAAAACCGCGACTAGACTGTGCTGATGCAGAAAATTGCTTCGCAATTTTCTGCCTCTTTAATCTTAAAATTTGTAAGCTAGAAGGCAACATATTACTCAACTGAAATTTGTCCGGCGGCGTTTACTACCACTGTTCTTACACTATCACTTCCGTTTTTTGGTACCAATCTAACCTTACCGGTAGCTATCGACCCATCGTTAATCAACGCATCAAAATTGGGGCGTTTAAATACCACAGACATTGTTGTTATTCCACAACTGTCATTGCTGCATAGTTCAGATAACACGAACCGCGTATCTAGTTTTCTGGTTTCCAATTCTTCGCCATTGTTATAAACATTATTCCCATTAGTATCTACAAACAAAAGGTATCTGTCAGATTGTGACAGATTAAAATAAATGCCATAACCGTCACGAAACGCCGTACCACTTCTGCCCTGAGCAGACAAAGCGCGCGTCTGGACATCACGCAGATCGAGCGCTATCTGAAACGCCTGATTCTTATGCAAAATAAGATTATTGAACGCACCGTACTTAATTACGATAATGCCGGTAATAACGCCAATAATAGCGGCAGTGATTAATACTTCCAGAATAGAAAATCCTCGTGCCGAAGAGTATCGTTTCTTCATAGGATTGTGAGTAGAGTCCTCTCCACCAAGAGTAAGACGTCAATGTTTAAGAAATAAACCAAAACAAATGACGCGATCAAAAAAGGCGCGAACGGAACCTCACTTTTCATATTAACACGCCCCCCTATCCTTCCTCCCGTCATTCTGCGGATAGCACCGGTGGATAGTAGGATGAGCGCGATTCCTATCACTGCACCGAGCACAAAAGCCAAGACGAGAAATGAAAACAAGCCACCAAAACCAACTAACATACCCAAACCAAAAGAAATTTTAGCGTCACCAAAACCAATTGCCCGACCCTGCGATAAATACCAGAGGGCGGTCAACAAAAATGCCGCTATGCCGCCGGCCGAAATACTGAGAAAAAATTGAAGATAATCGCCAGACGACCAAACTTTCGCACCCACTATTAATAATGCAATAAGCGTGGTAGCGATGGACAACTCGTCCGGTATTATCTTGTGATAAAAATCATAGACCAGCACCACCACCAGAGTGGAGAGCAAAGCGCAGTCAAGTATCAAAAACCACCAACTGTAAAAATTTAAATAGGCCAGCATAAACGCGCCCGCAGTCAGCAACTCAACCAGGGCGTAGCGATACGGAATAAAGGAATGGCAAGATCGACAACGAGCTCTAAGTACTAGATACGATAATACCGGAAACAACTCGTACCAAGAAAGTGTTCGTCCGCATGATAAACAATGTGAGCGATCATTAAGAGAACGCCCTGTATGTAAACGGTATATTACGACATTAAGAAAACTACCGATAATGAGGCCGAAGACTCCAACGACAGAAAAGAAAAACCATTCAGGAAGCATCGTCATAAGTATAAGTAGAAAAGGCAAAAGATGAAAAGCAAAACACCCCGCCGCGTCAGACGCGGCGGGGTGTTTGTGGAAAATTATAGATTACGGACAAGCTGTGAACGCGGTGTCAGAATACGTACCTGTAACAACCTTGGCAGCCCCAGTCGAGTCCACACAGTAATACTGGCCAGTATTGGAGACAAGACGAGCCTTGAATGCCCAAGCAGTTGCTGAAGAACCACAAGTGACATACCCTGCACCACCCGCGATGTTTATCACCGCAGTCTCCATTGCACCAATACCACCGGTTGCAGTACAGACACTGGTGTAGGAATTAGGAGTCTGATCGTCATAGAAAAGTTCAGCCTGGGCACGAGCGTTGTTGATTGTTGATTTGATAGAGGCATCTGCACCTTTGGCACGCGCAGTACCGAGTGAAGCCATCACTACTGAGGCCAAGATACCGATGATGGCAATTACGACCAAGAGCTCGATCAGTGTGAAGCCCGCCTGACGGTAGGCACGGCCGCGCTGTAATGAATGTTTGAACATAGTATTAATGATTATTTTTCTCAATTATAACGACAAAACATACTCTTGCCTTTAAAATGTAGTGGATAAGTTCTAGATCGATGCCGTAAGGTTGTAGATCGGCATCAATACAGAAGCGAGCAACGTACCAACGCCGAGACCAAGTAGAACGATCATGACAGGCTCAATCAGTCCGATCAGGGTATCGACGGCGTTATTTACTTCACGATTGTAAAATGTAGCGAGCGTCTTCATGATCTCGGAAAGATTACCCGTTTCCTCTCCCACCTTGGCCATTTGCGAAAGTACGCCAGGAATTTCTGGATACTCGCCGATAGCATCTGCAAAAGAACGGCCGCCCTTCACCTCCAACAAAGTATTTTCAAGAATCTCTTTAAAGACGGCGTTGTCCACCACTTCAGAAGACACTTCAAGTGCTTGAACCATTGATATACCAGAAGCAAGCATCGTAGAGATGTTGTCGCAAATGCGAGTTAGATAGAGTTTACGGAACAAGTCTCCAACGTATGGAATACTAATCTTGAATTCGTCGTAGGCGCGCTTGCCTACTGGTGTTCTAACAAAGCGCCAAGAAAACGCTCCAATAGCTGAACCCAGGACCAGAATGATACCGATATAATCGGTGACCAAATTAGACAAAGCGATCACAATCTTTGTATAGATCGGTAATTCCTGACCGGAATCGATCAAAATCTGACTAATGCGCGGGATAACAAGAGTTAGCATCAGACCCATCACAAGGATAAAGACTCCAATCACAAAGGTCGGATAGACCAGCGCATTACGCGCCTTCGTTACCACCTGATAAGTACGGTCTAAGTAATCCGCAAGATAGTTGAATGATTTTTCTAGCGAACCAGACTCTTCACCGCTGCGCACCATGTTGATATAAAAAGAAGTGAAGACAGTAGGATGCGCCGCCAGTGAACGCGAAATCGAACTACCAGCCTGCAAATCATCAGCGATGTCATTTAAAACATTGCGCATCTGGGGATTCTCCGCCTCGCTAGCAAGCAAACGAAAGATTCGGAGTGCCGACACTTGGGCATCGAAGAGGGTCGCTAACTGACGAGACAGAATCACTACCTCCTTGTTGCTGATTCGTTGAAACCACTTGATCTCAAGATTAAAAATACTTTTTGATTCTTCAATCGGATCAATCGAAATAACCGTGTAGCTGCGTTTTTGCACGGTCGCAATCGCGGCGTCTATATTAGAAGCCTCAACCGTACCTTCACGTTTGACATTATTTTGATCGATCGCTTTGTAAGAAAAAAGCATATGAAGAATTTATACTACATCAGGCGCTCCAGTCCTTTTGGATTGACTGAATATGCAAAGGCGTTTTCGACGGTTATCTCCCCTTTGCGAACTAACTCGATCAATGAACGGTTCATGTCAATCATACCGTGTTCAAGACCAGTCTCGATCACGGTCTGCACTTCGTGAATGCGCCGTTCGCGGATTAGGTTGGATACCGCACTGTTGTTGATGAGGAGCTCAAAGGCTGGAACTAGACCGCCTTCAATCCTCGGCACCAGACGCTGTGAAAAAATACCCATCAGAGAGCCCGCCAACTGAACGCGTATCTGGTCTTGCTGACCGGCTGGGAAACTATCGATGATACGGTCGATGGTTTGGGCGGCGTTGTTGGTGTGTAAAGTAGAAAATACCAAGTGTCCGGTCTCAGCGGCAGTCACTGCCGTCGCAATTGTCTCAGAGTTACGCATTTCTCCAACCATAATCACGTCAATGTCTTGGCGAAAGACGGCATTAAGACCGGCTGGGAAACTTGTAGTGTCAGTACCGATCTCACGTTGCTCAATAAGCGCTTGGTCGGGAGTGTACACGTATTCAATCGGGTCTTCGATTGTAACGATATGATCAGCGCGCGTTTGGTTGATGAGCTGAAGCATCGCGGCCAGCGTGGTCGATTTGCCCTGACCAACTGGGCCAACGCACAAGAAGAAGCCTTGCGGTCTGTCGGTAAAGCTTTTAAGAATCGGCGGAAGCTTAAGATCCTCGAGTGTACGAATCTCATTAGGAATATGACGAAGTGCTATCGACGGACTGCCCTGCTGATGATAAGCATTGCCACGAAAGCGTACGCCGTTGTTCGCTCCGTAAGAGAAATCAACTTCGCTAGTCTTGGTAAATAGTTCGCGGCGTCCTGTGCTTATCAAGACATCACAAAAACCGTAAATATCCTCAGCGGTCAACACTGGCTTTTTGATCAGCGGCACCAACGAACCCATGACTCGCACCACTGGATGCGAACCAACTGATAAGTGTATGTCTGAACCCTTTTCAGACACTATGATCTCGATCAAATCATCGAGTTCTCTTTTATAATCAACGCCAGCCATACTTCTATGTTTTGTTCATTATATACGGTATGCCCTAACAACGGCTGCCCAGTGTGGGTATAAGGAAAATTGATTAGTTATTCTGACTTTGAGTCGTTTAAAACGTCTTTTCACTCCCAAGGCGCCAGATTCCCTTCTTCTTATTTAAATCGTGTACTTATCTTTTTCTGTGGCCTTCTCGGTACTACCAACACCTGTACCCGGCTCCTTCAAATCAGGTTTCCTCACTTCCTCTTTCGTCACATCAATCGGTTCACTTGTATCCGGCACATCGACTGAAGTATCGCTAGCCAAAAACTCGTCGGACACCGCCGACTCGGCACCGACCTTGGTGCCAAAGTCACTCACCTCAGCGTAAGGAATATGACCTTCTAGGGCTTTGATAATGGCATCTTCCTTCATACTCATAAAGCCATTTTGCCGAGCCACCTTATAGATTTGCTCTTCCGAGCCACCCTTAAGAATGAGGTCCTGAATCTGCTGATCAACCTCAAGCACTTCTATCACAGCGATTCGCCCTTTAGTACCAGAGGCACAACCGGCTGACGGTTCAGCCTCCTGCACATGTTCAAATTTTGGAATTCGGTTGCGATATTTTTCTGGCAGAGTCTCAAACTCTTTGTCGAACATCAATTTCATACTTTGATCGACAGGCATTTCTTTACCCGGAGGGCAAATGCGTCGGGCCAGACGTTGCGCGATGGCCAGCTTCAAAGTAGGCGCGATTAGGTAAGGATCGACACCCATATCAATAAGTCGCGGAATCACACCGATCGAGTTGTTGGTGTGAATGGTAGATAAAACCAAGTGTCCTGTTAGTGCCGCTTGAATGGCGAGCTGGGCCGTTTCTTTATCACGAATCTCTCCCACCAAAATTACATCCGGGTCTTGGCGAAGCGCCGTGCGCAGTCCGTTGGCAAACGTGTACCCGATCTCAGGACGCACTTGAGATTGCGACACTCCTTCCATATTGTATTCAATCGGGTCTTCGAGCGAGAGCACGTTTTTGGTGGCGCGATCTACTTCGGCCAACATCGCATATAGTGTGGTGGACTTACCACTACCAGTCGGACCACTGATCAAAATGATTCCGTACGGTTCATCAACCATCCGCTTGATAGCGGCCAAGTGGTGGCCTGAGATACCAGTCTTCTCAAGTGTGCGTACTCCCTTTTCGTTATCAAGAATACGCATTACCACCTTTTCACCATGACTGGTAGGTAAAGTAGAAACACGAAAATCTATCTTGCGACCATCAAAAGTTGCCGAGAAGCGGCCATCTTGCGGTTTTCGCTTTTCATCAAGACGCATTGAAGAAAGGATTTTGACGCGCGCCACGACGGCCGAATGGACATTTTTGGGTAGATCGAGACTAGTCTGAAGTAATCCATCCACTCGAAAGCGCACCCGCACCTTCTCTCCTGTTGGTTCTACGTGAATGTCAGACGCTCCACCATCTACTGCATAGCGCAAGATCGTTGCTACCACCTTGGTCACCGGCGCATCTTCTTTGATGTTCTCTTCTTTGGACTGACCTTCTTTTTCATTCTTGCGCTCTGCAATTTCGTTGTCGAGTTCGCTTTCAAGCGAAGTAAGTGCTTGTCCTACTTCCCCAGTCAAGTTGTCATAAGCCGAAAGCAGTTTGGCCAAATCGTCCGAAAGAAGAAACGTCAGCTTGTAAGGAACACTGTGCTTTGTACTGATAAAGCTTAGGGCTTCACGCAAACGCAAGTCTTCTGGATCGTTAACTCCTACCAACAACGTACCCTCTTCTAATTTTAGTGGAATGACCTGATAGTTGCGCGCGGCCTCAACTGAAATAAACTGCAAGACATTTTGTGGCACGGTTTCATTCTCTGTTGGAGTATAGGCTGGTACACCATAAAATTCAGCCAATTTTTCACGCACTACCTCCCGAGCCACTCCGACTGAAAGGAGTGCTTGTTCTAACGAAGAACCATTTTGGACAGCCTCGCCAACAGCAGTAACCGAAGTCGCATCCAGTACTCCTTCTTGTTGTAATTTGGTGAGAAGTTCCATAACCAAGTTCAAAATTCCAACTCCAATGCTCTAATGAAGCAACACTTGCGACAAACAGCCCAGCTATTTTGTCACTCTACGAACCCTACTACCTATAATGCCGCCAATCTACTGAAACGGATTCTCGCGACCGGCCGGCACCTCCTGTGGAGCAGAGCTAAAATCAATCAATGAACGAAAGCGTGCATCGTCAAAGACGGTGCGCGATAGAGCAACTTGTTCTATATCATTGAGACGATTGAGAAACTCGCTAGTGAGTAACTGCCCTTCGCTACCAGAAGACGTCTCTAGACCTGCATCTTTGTTGAGTATAAAAAGATAATAACCAGCGTAAGCTAGCGCGGCTAAAGCGGCAAAGACTAGGATGTTTTTAACTAAGGAAGACATAATCAAAATCCTAATTTCCTTTAAGCGAATAAGTCTCTACAACAAGATTGTACTCCAAAAGTGAATTGTCGGTCTCCTCAATGGCGAATTCAAATTCAAGCAACCGTAACGGGTAAGCATTTCGCTCCAGATCTTTCAAAAAAGATTTCATCTGATCGTAAGTGCCCACTACTGAAACTTTAAACTTCTGTGCGTACATACCGCTCTTTTGCGCTGTGCCCTCTGTCGTCTCAGCTGGAGGTGCGACCATTCCAGCATCAGCAGTCTGCTCAGCTACCACGCCCTGTTCATTTAAAGTGGTGGTGACCCGTACCGGAGTAGCTGGTTCAACCTCAAGCAAGAGGAGACCATTACTATCGGCCATATTGGATATGTCACGACCTACCACAACGGCGTCAATCTCTTCTGGCAAATAACGGAAGAGATTTTCACGCTCGAGAGCAGACATTGCCTTTGCCTGATTGAGAAGGGCTTGGAGTCGTTGATTATAACGGCCAATGTTATCGAGTGCAGTCCGGTAAGTCACCATCTCATTCTGCTGGTAAGCGATCTCAGAAAATTTTGGCTTGACCACAGTAAAAACGATCACGACCGAGATCACGATGAGTACTATCTGAGTTCCAGCTTGAAATCGCATAATTTAAAACTAAGTTTCACTTTCTACAGTCGTTGTCGCACTATCTCCACTTACGCCTGGCTCGCCTTCTACCACACTAGCTTCTTCCACCACCGTCGAACTTGCCTCCGTTTCTACCACATCTGCAGTGTACGGGATCATTGATGCCGGCTTGGTGTCAGTGATGATGAAAGTGAGTGTGGTATTACCAGAAACTAAAGCACCGCCACTCTCACCCTGAACACTGTAATCGTATTTGGATACAGTGGCGTCTTTTAAGATTCCGGCATTCTTAAGTAGATCTTTTTGCCAAAGTACTTCATTCAAATCTCCAGCACGACCAGTTAGTGCCAGCTCATACTGACCGTTTGGTAAGTACTTGTACTTCATAGCAGAGAAACTGATGTTGTCCGCCACAACTGATTCTAGATCTGCAAAGATCTTTGAAGGTGCGGCTGATTCATTGACTAGCTTCTCAGTATTCTTAAGGCGCAGATCAAGCAACTTAACCATCTCAATATCAGAAGTGCTGAAACGTGATTGTTCAGTAACTAGCTGATCCTTTATAGAAGTGACTGAACGATTGACGCTCGAGGCGTAAAGAAAAACTCCGGCAACGGCAAAGAGTGTGCCGAAGAAAACTACATAGCTGACGTAACTAAGGACGTAAATACGATGTGGCCCTCGTGTACGTACATTTGATACACGAGCGCTATTTTTGGGTATAAAAGAAGATCCTTGGCCTTCCATAGAAATGATTATATGTTACTTAGTCACCTACCCCGCCTTTCTCTGTGTGGACAAGTTTCAGCGAATACAAGAGCGTGTAAAAATAAAACTCCCAAAATGAGAGGAAATTCGACGGACTGGAGGAATTTTAACGACCAAAACGTAATCAACCTGTAAACGAATAATTAAAAAATTAAAACTCCCGAAATGAGATGAAGTTGCGTTTGCTGGAGGAAGGAACACGACCAAGACGTAGTCAACCTACGGCGCGGGAGTGATCCGACTGAAGCAAATACAAATTCGCTCATTTCGGGAGTTTTATTGGAGGGTGCGAAGAGCGGCGCCTAATGCCACTCCAAAAGACGGCCCTATTTGACGCAATGTGTCCTCGAGGAAAGCCGGATAAGCAACCTTTCCAAACGGGTTTGCTAACTCCACTTGCCGACCTAGTCGATCCTGCGCAAATTCCTGCATGTAAGGTCCGGTAAATACTCCGCCAGACAATACGATACGTCCTATTGCCGCACCGGTACGCGACTCATATTGTTCGATCATTCGGCGAAATTCAGATAACGAACCGTCCACTACGGTAGTGGTGATTTTGTATATTCCGGCGCCCTTCTCTTCGGCTCTATCATAAGAACGCTTAGCGTTCTCAGCCTCTTCAAATGGAATACTGAGTGTCTCAGACACACGGCGCGTGATCTCATATCCACCTTGCCCGGCGCGGTGCAAACGCTCTAGATTGCCTTGACGCACCAAATATAATTTGGCGGCACGGGCACCAATATCAACAATAGCCAACGTCGTATCTCCCTCACGCCATACCGAACGAATAAGACTAAACACTTCGATCTCAGCCGGCTGCAAGGTCATCCCGATATTCATCAAAAGCGAACGATATTCTTCGAGGGCATTATTCTCAACCGCCGCCAACATCACTTCGTGCATATTGTTTGCAGTCGGCGCGGTCGGGATCTCGGTCCAATCCAAGGTAACCTCGCTAAGTGGCAACGGTACATACTTACGAGCTTCTACAGGAATACGGGTCGCCAGATCATCTGATGAATTCGGCAATATCGGCAAAGTTATTACCGTGAGGAAACTAGAAGAAAGTGGCATTGCCAAGGCACCACTACGGCCCTTAACACCAGCCTCACGCAAGACATCTGTAACAGCCTCGACTCTATGCTGTTCTGAAAGAGTTACTATCTCGCCTAAAGACTTGCCCTCGTAAGGACCAAGTTGTAGCTCGCCGTAAGTACGAAGGGCTATTGCCTTTTCGATATCTTCGAGCTCAACCACCTTTACTGAAGAACCGCCGATATCGATACCCACTGCCATTGATGACCGCGTCGGGGTATTACCATTCGCTCCCGAAAAAATTTTTTTGAAAGAAAAAGCCATAATAAGAACTCGCGCGACAAAAGTTCAGGTTACAATTTGATGCACTGTAAATCATTTAGATTTTAACATACCAAAAATGCTATCTCTGCTATTTAGATTGTGTGAGTGTGTGTTTAGAGAGCGTGACGAACACAAAATCGTACGTGAACTTTCGATTAATGATTTAAAAAACCACCTTTGTCCGACAAATCACTCTGACTTTGTGTTCCTTATGCCATTTGGCGAACCCGCTGTTCGTGCCGTTATCCATGAAGCAAAATTTCACGGCAATGAGAAAGCTTGGCGATTACTAGGAGAGATCTTATCCGACTACCTTAAACATTTTCCAGAAGAATCAATAGTCATACCGATACCGCTTTCATCTACCAGACTAAGGCAGCGTGGTTACAACCAAGTAACCGAGGTAGCACAGCGAAGCGGAATGACGACGTCTAGCAAACCACCCTCCTCTTCACTCCCCCGACTTCGCGCCGACCTCCTCTACCGCAAGCGTGACACCACTCCCCAGACGTCCTTGACGCGACAAGAAAGACTGAAGAATGTCACCGAGGCCTTCGGCGTCCGCAACCAGCCTGACATCAGTGGCGCGCATATCATTGTTCTCGATGATGTGGCGACAACTGGGGCAACGCTGAAAGCGGCCGAAGCTACGCTTCGGCCGCTCCGTCCTGCCTCTATTACACTGCTTGCCCTTGCACACTAGCTAGTCGTTCCAACGCCACAATAAACGCCGCTACTCGAAGTGGAACCTTTTTTTCCTCTGCTCTCTGCCAAATCAGATCGGCTTGCGGTACAAGTGTCTCTTTCAACTTCGTTAACACCTTTTCCTCTTCCCAATGCTCCCCTGCCAAATTTTGTTCCCATTCAAAAGTAGAAACTATTACCCCACCAGCATTAGCCAGAATGTCCGGCACAACCACTGCTCCGCGCTGGTGCAAGATTTCATCGGCTTCCGGTGTTGTTGGTCCGTTGGCAAGCTCTAGAATCAACTTTGCAGATACGCGCGAAACATTTTGATCGGTGATTTGATTTTCAAGTGCCGCTGGTACCAATACATCAACCGGCAACTCCAAAAGTTCAGCATTACTAATCTCCTTCGCGTCAGAGAAACCTGTGAGTGTGTGGTGTTCTTCCTTATATTTTTCAACCTCTTCTGGATCGAGACCGTTTTCATTGTAGATACCACCTTTTGAATCAGACATCGCCACCACTTTGTAACCATGCGAGGCAAATATTTTGGCGGCGTGTCCACCTACATTACCCATTCCCTGTATCGCCACACTAGCTCCTTCTGCTACGCCGGCTCGTGCACGGACTGCATCAAATACATAAAAACCGCCGAGGCCAGTAGCGGCACCACGTCCTTCTGAACCCTGTCTATTTTGCGGTCTCGTGCCACCGATCGGCTTTCCGGTAAAAGTCGCGTCAGTTTGATCACCGGACAACTTCGCGTATTCATCTACCATCCAGGCCATTATTTCTGGAGTGGTATTTACGTCTGGAGCCGGCACATCTACCCTAGGGCCGATATCGCGCCAGAGTGCGCGCACAAAACCGCGCGACAATCGTTCGAGCTCACTTACCGAAAGTTCTTTTGGATCAACTACGACACCACCTTTGCCGCCGCCCATCGCGATGCCAGCGACCGCAGTCTTCATTGTCATCCAAAGCGCCAGTGCTCTCACTTCATCGATGTCAGCGTTCTGATGAAAACGGATTCCTCCCTTGTACGGGCCACGCCAGTTGCAGTGTTGGACTCGATAACCTTCAAAAAAACGAAGCGTTCCATCATCCATTCGTACCGGAATAGTTACAGTAATTTCTTTTTCAGATCGAGATAGTTTCTCAATCAGATCACTCGGAAACTCCCCTACCTTTGCCGCTCCCCACAACTGCCGCAATGCGTTTTCAAATGGATTTATCATAAATTTAATCAGTCCCTAAATCATACAACGCCCTCACTTTCTGCCGAAATTTCATATTTCTGCCGATTTGACGAACCTTGATTTATTATGCACAGTTCATATAAGGCTTGAAAAAATAGCCTTTTTCGATGATACACTATGGGCATAACAATAATTTAAACCGAAATGGCAAAAGCAAATTCCGCTTTTATGAAGCCGATGAACCTGAGTGAAGATCTTGAAGCAGTAGTCGGAAAGGGTCCGATGCCTCGATCTGAGGTGGTAAAGGCGCTATGGGTATACATTAAAAAGAACGGCCTGCAGGATGAGAAGAACAAGCGCAATATCAATGCCGATGCCAACCTAAAGAAGATTTTCGATGGTAAGGGACAGGTTTCAATGTTTGAGATGACCAAGTTGGTCTCTAAGCACATCTCCTAATAACTACCGCAGATATTAATAAAACCGCCGGCCAGTATCCTCTGGCCGGCGGTTTTTATGCAAAAAGAAAACGCGGACAAAACTGTCCGCGCTTCTGGTCAATGGCGCCGATGATTCACACCACGTCGAAGTGTTCGTCGGACCGATGAGCGATTCTGCGTGCCGGCTTTTTCATTTCCGGTTGCCAATCCTCCCTTTCGACGAACCGACCGGCTTCGGCTTCCGAAGGCCGATATCGTTCAGTCAAGACCTTGCGAAAATTCGGGTCGTTTTCGTTTATTCCTTCATCCGCAAGAAGTTTTTTAATTTCTTTGAATGTAAAGGTTGCAAGTGTAACGTCCATCGTATCCTCCTGATATTGGACATGTTAAGAACAAAAGAACTAACTCACTTCGAAACAAAAACGACCACGTTTGGCGCGGCCGGTTTTGATTTCTTGAACTTACGTATCAAACCGACCCGCTTAACGATGCGAGAATCACCAGAAGCATAAAGAATCCCCAAGCAGGAAACTCATTACTCCTTATTGCGATTTGATACGTATGTACCATATAGAGAATATATATCCGCGTCTTTTTGCTGTCAAATGTTGCGGGGTGGAAATTTTCTGGTACTCTCCCTGCAGACTTCATCAGCACATCAAAAAGAAAGGGTATTCCATGTCAGGCGAGCTAATCGTTATCTGTACCGGAAAAACCGGGAGAAAGTACATCAACGACGAGGGGGAGCAAGCGGACGTAACACCGTTCGTCGGATCGGACAACGACCAACTTGGTATCGGTATCTTCGTTACACGGGCTGACGGAACCGAGAAAGCGTGGATATGGGGACTTCTCATACCACACCTTCTCATACGATCATGGCGCGCAATGAAACTACTCGAAGCGATGCCGCGTATCCGCGTGCACGGGAGCCTCAGCCATTGCTGGAGCCTGGCCTGCGATCCATTACACAGTGGCGAAAACAAGTACCTTGATGAAGAAGGCGCCCTGTTTGGTAACTACGATAAATTCCGCGAAGCACGGGCGCAAATCCTCGCGGCGTTTCCTTCAACCACCATGCTCAAGAATATGCTTAAGGTCATCGACAAGCACGGCCTCCAAGTCTCGAACAATGAAATCCAGATGTGTCGAAGTAAGCTTGCAGCAGCGAACATTATCCTAGAACGACTCTGTGTCGCCGACGAAGCGCGACGCAGACGAGCTGAGGTCGAAGCAAACGCCAACGCCAAACGCGAGGCGGATCGCATCAAGATTGCTGAGGCAGTGATGGAAAAACGTAAATCATTCTTCCGTCGCTGGTTCTTCTGACACTAATAGGGCCGATCGCTTCGCGATCGGCCTATTCTTTAACTTGAGAGTTTGAAACCACAACTACAACCAGTTCTGTCGGCGGAGAGAGCGAGATTCGAACTCGCGAACCCTGTTAGGGGTCGACAGTTTAGTAAACTGTTGGTTTCAGCCACTCACCCATCTCTCCATTTTCTATATCAAATTTGGCGCGGCGGAGACGGCGAGATTCGAACTCGCGAGGCCGATTAAAGCCTGGCCCCTTAGCAAGGGGCTACGTTAGACCACTCTGACACGTCTCCAAATATTTACCCTTGGACACAAATCCAAAAGTTGCTCTATATTGCCCTATTTGTTGTACCTTTTCAAATATTTGATTTGTTGTAATTATTTAGGGAGACCACAACCGGGAGAGCTGCGATGGAAAACGACAAAAAGACGAGTGTCATTCTCAACGAGGAGAACGTTTCCACAAGAGACGAACCTCCTGCGGAACAGGAACAGGTTACTAAGCTCACCCCCGAACAACCGCCTCGGGTAATGACCGAAGGCGAATGGAACGGTTGGTGAACAAGGCCGCGCGCACCTAAAGGTGCGCGCGGCCAAATTCTTTTTTAATCTCTACTACTTAATCACACTCGCCACCGCCTTAGATAAGCCGGGGGTCATAACAGAAGGAATGATGTTATCAACTGTTGGTTTCTTTACCAAAGAAGCAATCTTCTTAGCCGCCGCCAATTTCATATCATCAGTGATATGAGTCACATTACGATCTAGCGCCCCGCGAAAAATACCAGGGAAAGCCAGAGAGTTGTTGACCTGATTAGGATAGTCACTGCGGCCAGTCGCCATTATCATTGCCCCCGCACGCTTAGCATCATCTGGAGTAATCTCCGGCACCGGATTAGCCAGTGCGAACACTACCGCTTTTGGAGCCATCTTCTCTACATGGTGCCTTGTGATAGAACCAGGACCAGAAACCCCGATCAAAACATCAGCATCAGCAACCGCGTCCATCACTTCGCCAGTTACCCCTCGTGGGTTGGTGACTTTGGCGAGTTCCTTCTTGTAGCCAGAGAGTCCCGAGCGGCCGGCCGAGATGACACCGCTTTTATCAACTACGATCACATCCTCTACCTTCGCCTCCCTTAAGAGCAACGCGACCGCGCAGCCGGCCGCGCCAGCCCCCACAATCACCACTTTCATCTTCTCCAACTTTTTCCCTACCACCTTCGCCGCATTGATTAGACCGGCCAAAACCACAATCGCTGTACCGTGCTGATCATCGTGCATGACCGGAATCTTGAGTTCTTTTTTCAATCGCTCCTCGATCATAAAACACTGCGGTGCGGTAATATCCTCCAAATTGATGCCGCCAAAGGTGGGCGCAATCGCCTTCACGATTTTTATAATCTCCTCCGGATCATGAGTATCAAGTACGATCGGGAAAGCATCCACACCGCCCATAGCTTTAAAGATCGCGCACTTTCCTTCCATCACCGGTAGTGCACCGAGGGCGCCGAGATTACCAAGACCGAGAACAGCTGAACCATCTGAAACCACTGCCACTGTATTGCGTTTGATCGTGTACTCGCGCGCGTCCTTAGGGTGTTTGGCAAGATGCGCAGAAACCGCACCGACCCCAGGTGTGTACATAGTGCTCCAATCATCCTTGGTTTTAAGCTCACCTTTCAAAGTCACTTCGAGCTTCCCCTTCATTTTCTTATGGCGCTCTAGAGCCATCTTGTTATAGTCTTTCTTAAGAATGATTCGTCGCGGAGTCTTTTTTTTGGCCATACAAGTCTAATTAAAATAACGGACACAGTATAACATCGCCCTCAGTTTGCTATCATTGAACAATGTCGCCTTCCGATCTGCTTTCCAAACATTTCCGCATTGATGTCTCCCACCTAAAGGCGCTTAAGCGACTCCGTATCGAGACCGTGGGCGATCTGCTCCACCACTTGCCCGTCCGCTATGAAGACGTGAGCGATATTCAATCCGTACAAGGATTATCAATTGGTGCCGAGGCCGTAGTATATGGCCAACTTGGTGGACTCAAGGCACGCAAGGCCTGGAAAAGCCGCCGACCAATTGCTGACGGCTATCTAGAGGACGGCACAGCACGCATCAAACTGATGTGGTTCAACCAACCGTACATCGCTAAGATGTACCGCGACGGTCAGTTTGTAAAAGCAGTTGGTAAAGTCACCGGTTCTCCAGGGAAAGAATACATCGCCAACCCCGAACTCGAGCCACTTGATCATTTGCCAATCGATCGCCACGACTCGATTTTCAAAACAAGCAACAGTGAAGACACTATTTACCCGATCTACAAAGAGAGTCAGGGTGTAACTAGCCGCTGGTTTTACCACACGGCCATTAAGTGTTTTGAGTCCGGCGTATTAGACCAACTCGAAGATCCGATACCAGAAGAAATACGAAAGCGCTATAAGCTCTACCCACTATCAACCGCACTTCGCTACATACACTCCCCAAAAAAGCTTGAGCATGCCGAAGGCGCACGCAAGCGTTTTGCCTTTGAAGAGGTTTTTTATATACAAGTAGAAATGGCGAGGAGGCGCGCCGCGGTCAGCGCCGCCACGACCTATCAGATCGATTCTGGCAAAGAACACGTGCAAGAATTTGTTGATCGCTTCCCCTTCAAACTGACCGCGGCGCAGAACAAAGCCATCAAAGAAATTCTCGAAGACTTCAAAAGAAACCATGCGATGTCTCGTCTTCTTGAAGGCGACGTCGGTAGCGGCAAGACGGCCGTGGCCGCCACGACTGCCTATGCGGTCGCGATGAGCCGCCCGCCCGAAGGGCGGGCGGCTGGGGCACGTGGCAATCTGGAATACGGAAATCTCCAAGTTGCTTACATGGCACCCACCGAAATCCTAGCCAAACAACACTTCGAAAGTTTCATTCAATACTTCTCTCACCTGCCGGTTCAGATCGGACTCATCACAGGTAGTGGTTGTTATAAATTTCCGTCCAAGACAGACCCGCGAAAACCGACCAAAATATCTAGAACACAGCTACTCAAATGGGTAAAAAATGGTGAGGTGCCGATTCTGATCGGCACACACGCACTCATTTATAAAAGCGTGGAGTTCAAACATTTGGCCTACGTTATCATCGATGAACAACATCGTTTCGGCACTAATCAACGCAAGGCGCTCACCAAAAAAGGTGCGCCTATGCCGCACCTCTTGTCGATGACAGCCACTCCGATTCCTCGCACACTCTCCCTCACTATTTATGGTGACTTAGATATTACACTACTAGACCAAATGCCTGCTGGCCGCAAAGCTGTCATTACCAAAATCATCGGCCCACAACAACAAGGACCAATGTACGAGCACGTCCGATCTGAAATCCAGTCTGGGCGACAAGCTTACGTCATTTGCCCGCGCATCAATGAGCCCGATCCAGAAAAGGAAAACGCACTCAACTTAAAAAGCGTAGTCGCGGAGGCAGAGCGCTTGAAGCGCGACATCTTTCCAAACACTAAAATCGATGTACTTCACGGCAAGATGACGCCGACCGAAAAGGACAAAGTGATGGCGCGCTTTTTGGCACACGAAAGCGACATCTTAGTAGCTACTTCGGTAGTCGAGGTCGGCGTCAATGTGCCCAACTCCACCAACATCATCATCGAAGGCGCCGAACGTTTTGGTCTTTCGCAACTCCACCAACTACGCGGTCGCGTCATTCGTGGCACATATCAGCCCTACTGCTTTGCCGTTACAGAATCCAAGAGTGAAAAAACGCGCGATCGACTTAAAGCCCTTGTCACCGCCAAAAACGGCTTTGAACTCTCCGAATATGACCTGCAATTCCGCGGCGCGGGCGAACTTTACGGCGGCAAACAATCGGGCCTGTCTGACCTTGGTATGGAAGCGATCAAAAACCTCAAGCTGGTAGAGGCTGCTCGAAGCGAAGCGCGAGACTTAATAGAAAATGATCCCGAACTTATTGGTCATCCCCAGATCAAAGAACGCATCGCAAAAATTGATCAGTCACTACACATGGAGTGATATAATTAGCCTATGTTAGACGTGCTGCTACGAGCCCTTCGACACCCCATCTCATACAGCAAAATATACCGTGTTACAAATCTCACTTTCAAAGAGAAAATACACGAAGTGGGAGACATTTACTCTTTTATCTTCACATCCGAGTACTTGCCGAATTGGCGAGCCGGACAACACGCCATTTTCACAATCCCAGACAAACCTGTTGAAGGTAAGGCTTGGCGGGCGTTTTCGGTTGCCTCGGCACCGCACGAGAACGAGATCAGAATCGGCACAATCGTAAGCAGTGAACCAAGCAGTTTCAAACAACAGCTTTCCTCCTTACAAACCGGAGAAAAGATCCGAATGTACGGTCCTTACGGTGAACTTTGTTTAAATGAGAAAATGCAGAAAGTGATCGGCGTTGCCGGCGGTATTGGAATCACTCCTTTTAGATCTATTGTCAAAGATCTCTCAGAAAAATCTTCGACACTTAAGCTTCAGCTTATCTATTCTGCTCGTGACAATCAACACACTTATCGTAACGATATGGAAAAATGTCGTGAAAGAAACCAAAACATCTCCATCATTTACACCGCTTCACCGGAAGAAGTTAACGCCGCTCTAGAGAATGCGGTCGCAGAAAACCATAACGACGCTCACTATCTCCTATCTGGCCCACCGAAGATGATCGAGTCCTTGCGACTTAAACTCCTAGGTCTTGGAATATCAAGGAAACGCATCCTCAATGATCCTTTCAAAGGATACTAACGTGAAGTTGAAGGTTGTGGCTTATAGGTTATAGTATTGACCATCCGCCCTTAGCTCAGTTGGTTAGAGCACAGAGCTTATACCTCTGGGGTCCTTGGTTCGAGTCCAAGAGGGCGGACAGGTATATAAAAAGGCGCCCTTAGGGCGCCTTTTTATCAATACCAAACCGTCCTATTCCTTCAAATGACTGGCATCGAACTCAATCGCCTTTGTTGGATCAGCCAATCCTTCTTCAGCCAAGCGAGCGTCTCGATACACATCTTGTATTTCCACACCTTCGGCTTTCAGAATACCTTCGTATTCATCACGCTCAAGTGTCTCCACTTCAATCAATCGCTTGGAAATAGCATCGAGAGCCGCGCGGTATTTTGTCAAAACATCACGAGCAGTTTCCATTCCTTCAGAGATCAACTTAGAAACTTCTTCATCGATAGTCTTAGCGACATCTGGAGAGTAGCCGCGGTCCTCACCGAAGCCTCCACCGATCAACCGGCCACCCGAGCCTTCAAGTGCTACTGGTCCTAGTCGAGTACTCATTCCATACTTGGTAACCATATCGCGCGCTAAGTTTGCAACGACCTGCAAGTCATTCGACGGGCCAGTGGTCAGATCACCAAAGACCATCTCCTCTGCCACATAACCACCAAGCGTCATCGCAATATCATCAATGAATTCTTTCTTCGAATGCATCTTGCGATCTTCGTCTGGCAATTTAAGTGTGTAGCCGGCAGCGCGACCGCGAGAGATGATCGAAATCTTCTGCACCGGATCGGCATAAGGCAATACTGAAGAAACCAGAGCGTGTCCCGCTTCGTGATACGCAGTTACCTCTCTTTCCTTCTTCGAAAGCAAATGACTCTTGCGTTCTGGACCAAGCATAACCTTCTCAATCGAACGGATGATATCAAACTGCGCCACTGTCTTTCGTTCTTCGCGAGCCGCGAGAATGGCAGCCTCGTTCATCAAGGATTGTAGATCAGCGCCAGAGAACCCTGGAGTTCGTGTAGCAATAACCTCTAGATTCACATCATCAGCCAATGGCTTCTTGCGCGCATGTATTCCAAGAATTGCTTTTCGATCATCACGATCAGGCAAATCAATGGTGACACGTCGGTCGAAGCGACCAGGGCGGACCAGAGCAGGATCAAGTACATCTGGGCGGTTGGTCGCCGCCATCACGATCACTTTTTCGGATGGTTCAAAACCATCCATCTCAACCAAAATCTGGTTTAGAGTTTGTTCACGCTCATCATTACCGCCACCAATACCAGTACCACGAATACGGCCGACGGCATCGATCTCATCAACGAAGATAATCGATGGTGCAGCGCGCTTGGCCATTTGGAACAAGTCGCGCACACGCGATGCACCAACACCAACAAACATCTCTACGAATTCTGAACCAGAGATAGAGAAGAATGGTACTCCTGCCTCGCCCGCAACCGCACGCGCCAAGAGAGTTTTACCTGTACCAGCCGGACCCATCAGAAGCACTCCCTTCGGAATCTCCGCACCGATATCGAGAAACTTCTTTGGGTTCTTTAAGAAGTCCACAATCTCCTCGAGCTCTTGCTTCGCTTCTTTAGCTCCAGCCACATCCTTGAAGGTTACCTTCTGCGACTGGTCGGAAGGATCAATCACACGTGCTTTAGACATTCCGAAGTTGAGTGCCTGCATACCAGCGCCACGCACCGAACGAGTGAAAAACCAAATAATGATCAGGAGGAAAAAGAGCGGAAAAAGGAACGGCGCAAAAGTACCCAAATAGTACGTAAAGCCTGTTTCGTTCTTGACGTCGATCGAAACTGCGGAGAGAGCGTCGTGTCCTACACCGAGATTGGCGAGAGTTTCAGTCACGGAAGAGTCCGTTTCTTTCTTACCCTCTGCTTTAGCTCTGCTTTCGTCTTTGTAACTAACCTCAAGCTTACTGCCACGTACCACAATTTCTTTAACTGTCCCCTCTTTTACATCAGCAGCAATCTGAGACAGTGAGATTTCCTGCACTTCAACTTTTTGCTCCACAAAGTACGAATAGGCAGCAACAACTAGCATTAAGACCAATACGGTCGAGAGCATATTGTTCCAAAAATTGCCCGGACCAACTGGCATCTTCTTAATTAAATCGCTCGCGCCACGACCCTTATTCTCCTTCTTTTTACCTTTTTCCTTTTTCGTTGACATTGCAAGGATTATACAGAAATAGCTAGCTTTTGCTATATTTATGCTTATATTTATTGCAATGACAGATTACGTCAGAAATAAAAAAGTTACTCTCAACTTCGAACTTTTAGATAAGTTTGAAGCGGGGGTTGTTTTGCTTGGTACGGAAGTGAAGTCAATCCGCCAAGGACAAGGCAAACTCGATGGCGCGCACGTGGTAGTGCGCGGGGGCGAAGCATACCTGGTAGGTGCCTCAATCCCACCTTTCCAAAAAGTAAACGCCCCTGCCGACTACGACAATGAGCGAGTCCGTAAGCTCCTGCTTTCGAAGAAAGATATCTTGAACCTCTATAATGAAAGTGAGAAGAAGGGCTTGACAATAGTGCCAATTAGATGGTACAATAATGGGGTCAAATTGAAGCTTGAGATCGCTGTTGCGAAGGGTAAAAAGAAACACGATAAGCGTGATACCATCAAGCAACGCGATACCAAGCGCGAGATTGAGAGGACATTGAAAAACCAATAAATTGAAATTGACTGTTCAAAGGTGTGATCATGGGGACCACACCAAAATGGGAGGAAATTGAAATGCCATTACCAAATGGAAATCTCCTCGTCTTTGGCGAGGAAATCAATCCCGCAGATATCGACAACCACCCCTTCCTTGCCCCTCGGGGCAGGGTGAGACTCGCCAAAAATCAAGTCGAGGCGATTCTCGACGAGCTCACTGCAGAGGAAATCAACCTCCTCCGCAGTGAGCTCGAAGAAGCGTTGAATCCCTCCTCCGAGAAGGGTCTCGGCAAGGCACTTCTTCTCTACGCCGTTCTTCACTAGTTTGTTCTTTCCGGTGAACGCAATGAGTAATGCGTTCACCACACCTTTGAGTAGTCAATTTCAAAATGGAAAAATGAAAAGTGTGTCAATGAGGACACCTAAGGAGGCCTGCGATGTCTCAACCTGAAGTTGTCAGCAAAAAGATCAAGTTCCTAGGTGAACTTGTAGATCTAGATAAGTTGGAGAAGTCTGGTTTTATATTTATCGAGGTGAATGACGCAAAAAAGTCACCCTTAAACTTTATCAATCTCTACTACCCCACCAATCGGCGAACGGATAAAAAATAATCCGTTCGCCACACTTTTCATTTTTTCATTCCTCTGCCCTCCCCCGAACACCTTCAATCTTTCTTAGATTGAAGGTGTTCGGGGGATGACAGGCATCGACGGTTTGTCTGATTCATCTGCGCAATGCCGAAATTGGAACCACTTCGTTAAGAGGTTCTATCTGTATCTGCAAACAAAGCAATACCAAGTCCGTTCTCATACGGATTCGCCTTCGCTCGAGCGTAAGTTCGCGTAGGTGACGCTAACCTACCCCACGTCTGATAAGGTAGCGTTGGTGGAATAGCATCGGACTCTAGATAATTAATTTGTTCCATTAATTATCCGAATTGTTAGGAACTGCTCGTCTAAAGGTTTTGCCTACTTTTCCACTTCAGACGCTAAGATCTAAACTAGGCTATGCATTGTAGAACCAGTTGGGTCAACATTCTCGGACGGCGGTTCGACTCCGCCCATCTCCACGAGTACAAAAATCACCCACACATTTGTGTGGGTGATTTTTGTTCGTGGAGATGGAGAAAGCAAACTGCTTTGCTTTCGCGCGGAGTCGAACGGGCGGATCTTTGTTTTTCTTCCTTTCTAGAAGATGGTGCTCCGGCTATAAATACACCCTCCGTTACAACGGCAGGGTGTTTTCTTTACTAAGTTGCTAAACTTGCTAAAAGCTAATTTATATTGTACTATGTAAGGAGACTACCACGGAGGTATTGATGATAAAGAACCCAGAAAGTTACCTTAACGGGTACCTGGCAATCATGAACCCGGACGAGGGTTTCACCCTCTATGGGCAGATTCGGAAGATTAGCTTTGGCATGGACTCAATTTTTATCATTGAGTTCCATTGGTTGGCAGAGATGAAACACTACTCTGCGGCCACCTGGGTAATAACCCCAGTGGACCAGAAGATGTTTTCGACTGAGTTCTTCCATGTGATGCCGCCAGATTCACCTGGGACATCTAAACTCTGGTCTCCGTTTACCGGGGTGATGATGGAGTTCTCAAACATGCCGACCACGAATGGGCCCAGCCTTGAGTTCTACAAGGAACTTATAGCTACCGCCTGAATGGAGGACTAAGATGATCGTACACACCGAAGATGCTATGTACTACCTCAAAGCGGCTGACGACCACTTCGAGGTAACAAGAGTCGATGAGGACGCCCGAATTGCGGGCGTCTCCATCCTTCCAAACGAAGAAAAGTGGAAGGTACAAAGCTTGTACATAAAGATCGGCGAACCGGCTCGTTTCGACCACATCATCACGACGAACGTGCTGATGGTTATAGACTAGCCAAAAGCCTACCTCACAGAGACGCTACCCCACTCGGGTACGGCGTCTCTTTTTTATATATAATATAAAGACCTATGCAGTCCGGCCAAATGAAAGTAGTCGCTCTAGACTTTGACGACGTGGTCGCGCACTTCAATGCTCATTTTGTTTTGTTTCATAACAAAAACTACGGCACAGCTCTTGAATACGAAGATCTGTATTTATATGACGATTGGGAAAAGATGTATGGTTGTGACCGCGCGACAATGAACGACCGCGCTCACGAATTTTATCGTTCAAAGGAACATAAGGAGATCGAGCCAGTACCGGGCGCGATCGAAGCAATCGAACATCTATCAAAAGATTATTCCCTGCAAATTGTCACCAGTAGGCCCGAACATATCCGTGATGTCACCCTGCACTGGATAGAAGAATTCTTCCCTGTTCATTTTGACCAAATACATTTTACCAACGGCTTTATGGGTGCCGACGGTGCAACAGTAAAAAAGAAATCCGAGGTATGTCGCGAAATCGGAGCATCAATACTAGTCGATGACGCCCTTAAGCACGTTAAAGACGTGGCCCAAAGTGGACTACCTGCCATTCTCCCCGACCGACCATGGAACCGTGAAGAAAACCCCACCGGAGTACAAAGGATGTATTCATGGAATGAGATTGTTGATTTTATAAAAGCAAAGATATAAAGCCACTGCTTATCGTCTCTAGAGAGCGAATATGCTACCATCAGCTCCGTTATGGCTAAAAAAGATTTTAAGGTTTTCAAGAGTAGTGCGGGATTTGGACTCCGGACACTGAAAGATATCAAAAAGGGTGAGCTAGTTATTGAATACACTGGACGCAAGACCACCAACGCGGCGGCAGAACGCCAACCAAACCGCTACCAATTTGATCTGGATGACAAATGGACGATCGACGGCTCACCCCGTAGCAACACCGCGCGTTACATCAACCATTCGTGCCGTCCAAATTGCGAAGCGGTGCATTACACCGACACCAACGAGATTGGTATTGAGGCAATACGCAACATCAAGGCCGGAGAGGAGCTTACTTATGACTACGGCAAGGAGTACTTCAATGAATACATCAAGCCGGTAGGTTGTAAGTGTGAGAAGTGCACAAAGACCCGTTCCAGCTAGAATTTTCCTGTAATTGTGTTATATTGCGACACATCAATAAGACCACCTGTACGGGACTTATAAATTAAGCAAAACCGATCTGAACAACTTCCGACCATCTTACAATCCAAAGGACAGAACTCGTATAAATACCGCGATTCGCGCGAAGGAGCTTCGTGTTATCGGAGCTCAGGGTGAAAACTTGGGAGTGTTGCTCTTAAATGACGCTCTCCGAGCAGCCGACGAAGCGGGTCTCGACCTCATCGAGATCTCACCAAACGCCAACCCTCCAGTCGCTAAGATAATGGACTTTGGACAGCATCGTTACGAAACCAAGCGTAAAGCGAGCGAGGTGAAAGCCAAGTCACATGTCACTGAAACCAAGTCGGTGCAGGTGAAAGTTATCACTGGCGAGCATGACAAACAGCAGAAATCTCGCCGAGCGGCTGAGTGGCTATCAGAAGGACACCGCGTGAAGGTAGATCTTTTCCTGTCTGGACGATACAAGTATATGGAGGAGGCCTTTTTGAAAGAGCGTCTGGAACGATTCCTAAAGATCATCCCAATCGAGTACAAAATCGCTGATCCGATCAAGAAAAGTCCTAAGGGTTACACCGTGACACTCGAACGTGAGGGTAAGGCCAAGTTTATAAAAGGTAAGGAACTTGAGGAAGAAAAGCCAATCAAGAAAGTAGTCTCAGAATCCGACACCTCAGAGCCTAAGTCCAAAAAGAAGTCCCTGGACGAATTGCTCGAAGGAGGCTTGATTTAAAGCCCGTTTTGCGGTATATTCTTACCACTTTTGCTACTTCTCTGGCAGAATACCCCGAATCGAAAAATCATTATGAAAACCAACAAGTCATATACTAAGCGTATTAAAGTGACCAAGAACGGCAAGCTAGTAGCTCGCAAGCCGGGTCAAAACCACTTCAATGCCCGCCAGACTGGCCAACAGCGTCTGCGCCGCAAGCGTACTCAGCTACTCACTTTGAGTAAGCGCATTACCCGTCGTTTCCTTCCAGCAACTGGCGCTTAACTCCCGTTTTAATTCTAATTTATGTCACGAGTAAAAGGAGGATTGATGGCCCAGAAGCGCCGTCGCAACATCCTCGAACAAGTAAAGGGCTACCGCTTCGGCCGTTCTAAGAAAACAAAGCAAGCAATTGAGGCGATCCACCACGCAAAGAACTACTCTTTTGCACACCGCAAAGATAAGAAGAATGACTTCCGTCAACTTTGGATCGTTCGCATCAACGCCGCGTTGATGGCACATGGCATCAAGTACAGCCGTTTTATCAAGGCGCTCAAGGACAAGGGAATCGGACTCGATCGTAAGATCCTCTCTTCCCTAGCCAAAGACCGCCCTGAAGTATTCGAGCGTATCGTCAACCAAGTTAAATAACTCACATAAAAAAACCGCCACGGCTACGCCGTGGCGGTTTTTTAAAACTCTATTTCTGCCACTTCTCCGGGCGATGGCGCGACCGCGTTGACTCCGAGATAATCACGAAGACGCTGTACCAAAAAGAGAGCGGCGCGCTCTTCTCCCATAGTGACGAACACTTTTTCAATTTTCTCTCCACCCTTCGCCACAAAATCAACTAATTGATCGCGATCGGCATGGCCAGACCAGCCACGAATAGTCGCGACGGTGGCATTTACTTTCACATCCTGGTTGTTGATACGGACACGTTTGGCTCCGTCCTGAAGACGGCGACCCAAACTACCCACCGATTGATATCCAACTAGAAGCAGTGTGGTATTTTTGTCTGCTAAAAAATGACTTTCGTGTCCCTCTATCCTACCGCCGTGGGACATTCCGCTTCCGGCGATAATGATCTTTGGCCCTGGTACTTCAGAGATAGCGCGCGAGTCGGCGACTGTACGAGTAAACTTAAGCTTCGCAAAATCAAAAATATCATCACCGGCACTGATTTGTTCTCTCACCTCGCGCCTTAGGTATTTTGTGTGATCACGATAGATATCGGTCACCGCAATGGCTAATGGTGAGTCTAGGAAGACTGGTAGTGCTGGTACTTTTCCACTTTCTACTAAATTATTAATCTCAAATAGGATGATTTGCGTACGCTCCAGTGAGAAGGCGGGGATTATCAGAGTGCCCTTTTTACTAATCGTTTGTTCAATATGATGAAGCAGTAAGTCGCTCCGCTCACTCACCTCTTCGTGTAAACGATCACCATAAACACTCTCCATGACCAAATACTGATAACCATTCGGTATATCCGGTGCCCCCATTAAAGGTTGCGGATAGTTGCCAATGTCACCAGAAAAAACTACCTTCTGACCACCACGCTCGAATGTAATAAAGCCAGCGCCTAAGATATGGCCGGCGTCGTTCCAGGTGGCAGTGACATCGTCGGGGAGAGCCAGCCGTGCACCGTACTCTATTGTCTGCCAGAGAGCCAGTGTTTTATCAATATCTTCTCTGTCGTAAAGGCGAGGCCTGGCATAGCTCTGCTCTTCGAAGATCATTACGTTAAGAGCGTCTGCAAGCATCACAGTCGCCAAAGCCCTCGTTGGTTCAGTCGAATAGATCTTGCCAGCGTAACCTTCCTTAACTAATTTTGGAATACGTCCGATGTGGTCACTATGTGAGTGAGTGACCAAAAGAGCATCGATGGACTGCGGTTCGTACGGAAAAGGTTTCTGATTTGATTCTTCCGCAAAGCGACTTCCCTGCACCATTCCACAATCAATTAAAAATTTCGCACCGCCAGTATCAAGCAGGAAATTGGCTCCGGTCACACTCCCTACTCCGCCATAAAATCCAATTTTGGAGTGTTTCATAAATTATCATGTAGGCTTTTTGCCATCACATAACCAAACAGGCCGCCGGAGAATCCAAAAATAATGTCGCTTATGGTGTCTCCTATATATCCTGGTTCGTGTATCGAAACGCCGATAGCAACTTCAAATAATTCCCAACTAAGTGCTACCGCTAGGACAGAAAACATTGAGGGCAAAAAACGAAACCAGCGCTCGGAAGAAAGTACATGTAAATCACGTAGAGAAAACCAGCCGAGCGCTACCGCGACCCCACCCAGTGTATGTGTTACAGAATCAAGCCATGGGTAAATCCAGTACAAATAAAAATTGAGTGACAAAAAGTGCGTCACTGATAATACCGAGAGCGTCAGCAACAATACGATGGTATTAGATTTGATCACGCTTTATTATATCAAAAGAACCCGCCTCCTCTCTTGCAACGATCATTCTCGATCGCGACAAAAGTGGAGACGAGTTCTTAGAACCACCCGTATGTCCCCGGCGTGAGCCAGGTGGGCACCCGGGCCGGATTCCGCTGAAATCATCAATGATGTTCTCATTAGTTTCCGCGACTAAAGGCAGCCCTGCAAAAAGTTTTTAACTCGGAACATACGCGGCGGTTCTATATTATGTTAACACAAAAAAAACGGCGCGGGCCAGAGGCCCGCGCCGTTTATTCCACTACTCCTTTACAGTGTCAAAGTTTACGTCGTACATTATGCGCTCCTGTGCGGTTGAGTAGTTCATTATCTCCACGTCACTGAACCAGAGTTTTATCTCACGCTCTGCCTCTTCTACTGATTCAGAACAATGAATCAGGTTTCGTACGCCACGGTTCTCGATGGTAGCGTGAGCGTAAGAGTCGAGAGTATAGTCACCACGAATCGTACCCACGTCTGACGTGGCTGGCTCGGTAGTACCAACAAGCTTAGTTACCACAGCCACTGCCTGGTTGCCTTCTAGAGTCATAGCAACCAATGGTGCCGCCATCATATAGCGAGCTAGATTACGAATGATGTCCTTGCCGTACTCGATCGGCTCCTTCTCGACAGGCATATTGTGCGCCGTCATATCTTTAATAACACCTTCGCCTTTACGAAGAAACCAAGCATCGTCTTTATTGTAGTGAGCGAAGAGCTGTTCCTCGGTCGCCATTACCATCTTCATTGAACCGATCTTAAGACCAACCCGCTCGAAACGAGCAATGACCTCGCCAATAAGAGAACGTTGTAGAGTGTCTGGCTTGAGCAGTACAAGCGAACGCTCCTGATGTGGCAATCTGTCCATAAATAATTGATCAAATTAATGCTTAAAAGTGCCGAGAGTATACAAGAAATTGAGCAAAATTCCAATTTTATTGCCCTTTCTGGCTAGCGGTAAGAATCTCCGGACCGGACGGGGTTATTAATACCGTATGCTCCATATGGGCTGTAAACCCTCCATCTTTAGACCGTACCGTGTAACCGTCGTCATTATCGAAGACCACCTCTTTACCTCCCTGTATGATCATTGGCTCAATCGCTAAGACCATCCCTGGGCGAAGGATAGGCCCAGGGTTGCCCCTTTGGACGTAGTTTGGTACCTGTGGCTCTTCATGTAGAGAATAGCCAACGCCATGCCCGCACAGCTCTTCCACAATGCCGTAGCCTTTCGGAACAACGGCCTCCTCAGCTGCACCAATGGCTGAAATTCGTACACCAGGTTGTGCAGCCTTGATGGCGGCATCAAGCGCTTGTTTCGTTACAGACAACAACTCGAGTGCGCGTTCACTACCCTTGCCGGCAATGACGGTACGAGCTGAATCAAGCACCATCCCCTTGTAGCCAATAACCAGATCGATCGAGACCACATCACCATCGCTGAAAGTGACCGGATCTTCGTTTGGAATACCGTGTACCACAACATCATTGACCGAGACACAGGTGACTGCTGGATAAGGACGTGGGGCAAAAGTCGGCTGATAACCGAGTATCATCGGTTCCAAATCATACTCCTCCAAAAGTTCGGTAGCCCGATCATCAACATCGAGAGAGGTTGCTCCCGGTACCACTTCTTTCTCTAATTCATCCAATATCAAACCCAAAAGCTTCCCGCCTTCACGCAGTTTTATAATATCTTCTTCGGTTTTAATTGTGATTCCCATTAGTTTTTAGGTAGATCAAGTGCCTTAAGAATAGCTGAATGAACCTCGTCTATTGAAACCGTACCATCGATATCATGAACCTTGGTGTTAGGTCGAGCTCGGTAGTATTCCACGACCGGAGACGTCTCTTCACGATACCAACGCAGACGTTCTTCGATCGATTCCACAGTATCGTCTGGCCTTGCGCGCGAAACCATTCGCTCGCGCACTACCGCCTCAGGAGCTTTTAGATGAATGATGTCGATGGAGCGACGTTGATAGAAAGAAAAGGCCGATTCAAGCACCTTAGCTTCATCTACTATTCGAGGAAAGCCGTCGATCAAGAGATGGCAATCGGGATCCACATGAGTGCGCATCGAGTCTCCCCAAAGCACGGTAGAGAGAAACAAGGGTTGCAGTATGCCGGTATCCAGTGTCTCTTGAATATGTTTTTCGGTATAGCCCTCTCCCGAAGCGGCCATAGCGCGAAAGCGACGACCGGTTTGAATATCAACCACTCGCCTAGTCGGGTCTTGCTCACGCAAAACACGATCGAGGCGTTCGATCTGAGTGCCCTTTCCACTTCCTTGCGGACCGATAAAGATCACCGTCTTCTGTTTTTCCAAAAATGTCATGCAAGGCCAGTGTACTCTATGAAAAGCTAAAATTCAAAGCGAAATATGTTATGTTATCGCGATGGATAAGAAAAGTATCATTACACTGGCAGGTAAGCCTGGTAGCGGAAAATCGACCACCTCCAAGAAGCTGGCGGAACGGCTTGGTTACGAAAGATTCTCTTCTGGTGATCTCTTCCGGACAATCGCCAAGGAGCGCGGTATTGATATATTGACCATCAACCAGACCGCCGAGACAGAAAAAGCCATAGACCTTGAAGTGGATGAGAAATTGCGCCAGATTGGTGAAAGCCGAGACAATCTGGTTATAGATTCAAGAATGGCTTGGCACTGGATGCCGTACTCCTTCAGGGTCTATCTAGATCTTGATATTTTGGTGGCAGCCAAACGGATCACTGCCGGTATGGACCCAGAAAGGATGGTAGCAGAGCATATTCCGTCAGAGCCAGGACAATACGCGAAGCAACTACAAGAACGACTAGACAGTGAGGCTAGGCGCTACGAAAATCTCTACCAACAAAATCCGTACGATCTTCAAAACTATGATCTGGTAGTGGACACAGCGGCGAATAATCCCGATGAAGTAGCCGGGATGATCCTCGAGGCCTACGGTTTGTGGTTGAAAAAATAGCATGATCAACAAAGCCCCGCGGCGTAGCCGCGGGGCTTTGTTATACAAACTTCAAAATTCTAATACTCACGCATCGAGACCTGTGCATCTAGGCGACGCAACAGATCAAGTACTACATTGACCACAATAAGGAGAGCGGTACCTCCAATGGCCAGCGCGGCAACACCTGTCGCCATCTGCAACACGAGCGGCAAGACCGCTACGAGACCAAGGAAGAAGGCGCCCACCAAAGTAAGTCGAGTGATCAAGCCAGCAAGATATTCGCTGGTTGCAGTTCCTGGACGAAGGCCAGGAATGAAAGCGCCACTACGCTGTAAGTTCTTAGACACAGCATCTGGATCGAAAGTAACGGCAGTGTAGAAGAAAGCAAATAGAATAACGAGGGTGAAATAAGCAATAGCGTACAGCGGTTGGTTGTTCAAGAATCCCATCACAACGTTGGACACACGATCCAAACCACTAATGTTGAAACTAGTTAGAACATTCAGCAACATCTGTGGGAAAAGCAGGATAGACATCGCAAAGATGATCGGAATCACACCAGCCTGATTGAGACGAAGTGGTAAGTAGGAAGAAGTTCCTCCGTAAGTCTCACCGCCACGGCTCTGCTTGGCATAAGTGATCGGCACTGGACGCTCAGCCTCTGTCATCACAACCACCGCATAGAGAGCGAGCAGGGCCATGAATCCAAAGCCGATATAAAGCGGCAATTGAGCTGGAGTGTAAGAGAATGCGAGCTGACTGACAGTGGTCGGCATACCAGCAACGATACCAGCGAAGATAATTATCGAGACGCCGTTACCAATACCGTATTCAGTAATCAACTCACCCATCCACATCAAGAGAATCGAACCGGCAACAATCAAAATAATGTTGGTTACGAAACCGAAGGTTGAAAGTCCGGCGATAACGCCCTGACTCTGGAGAAGTGAGAGGAAACCGAATCCTTGCAAGATAGCGAGTGGTAGGGTCAAGAGACGAGAATACTGTGTGAATTTTGCTCTACCGGCTTCACCTTCCTCAGTGTACAGACTCTTCATTCGTGGGGACATTACGGTCAAAAGCTGCATTATGATTGATCCTGTAATGAATGGTCCAACTCCGAGCATGATGATCGAAAGGTTGGACAGACCGCCGCCAGAAAAGATGTTTAGAAGACCAAGAAACTGGTTGTTAGCAAAAAACTGCTCCAGTACGGTATGGTCAACACCTGGAATTGGGATGGTTGAAAGTGCTCGAAAAACAAACAATGCGCCGATTATAAAAAGCAGACGATTACGAATAGCCTTATCGGACACTACTATCTTGAGCTTGTGTAAGAATTTTGACATAACGAGTGAACTTTTAGCATTTGGGAAAGCGGGCGGATGCTTCGCATCCGCCCGCATTATAACCCTTATTTAACTTCCCCGCCTGCCTTTTCCAATTTGGCCTTAGCCGAGGCGGATACGGTACAATCGACAACGCTGAATTTCTTGGTTACCTCACCGGTACCGAGAATCTTCACGAGTGGCAAACGACGACGTTTGGCACTAATCACTCCTGCTGCCACCAAAGTCTTAGGACTCACGATAGCTCCTGCCTCAAACTTTTCTTCTAGAAGCTTAAGGTTAACCACGATCGGAAGTACGCGCTCAGCATTAACTGCCTCAGCACGGTTCACACCGTGACCGCGGAGCTTCGGGATCTTCTTGATCTGCTCGCGCATTTCTGGACGAGTAGAGTTACCGGCACGAGCGGTCTGACCCTTATGACCACGACCGGACATTTTGCCGCGCTTACCACCACGACCTATACGGCGAGCTGTTTTACGAGGCGCTGTCGGTTTTAGTTGATGTAACTGCATAATTAAAAGTTAGGCCTTCAAAAGCTTAAGCGCTTCGATAGTGGCACGCGCGTTGTTAAGTTTGTTCTTTGTTCGGGAAAGAAGCTTGGCAGTAACGTCTTTGACACCAGCGAGCTCAAGGACGGTACGAACCGAGCTGGGATGATCATGACTTCACTCGAAGAGAGCTTGGTCTGCACATCGTGTGCAATCTGGCTGTGCGTATTCATCGGTACAGTGATCATATGCTTCTTAGCATCACGTACTGCTTTTTCGATCGCTAGCTGAGTATCCCCGGCCTTACCGATACCGACTCCAACGCGGCCTTTCTTGTCTCCTATCACCATCGCTACTGAGAATGAGAAGCGACGACCACCGGCCATCACACGAGTAACGCGACGAATGGCAATGATCTTCTGATCGAATTCTGGGCGAACGCGCTCGCGACCACCTTCATTGCGACGAGGACGACGTGCGTTTCGTTCACGACCGTGTTCTCCACGACCGCCCGCACCACGACTACGCATCCCGCCACGTTCATTGTGACCAGCAGTCACTGCCGCTGTCACAGGTGCATCGGCGACTGCGGTATTCGCAGTCTCATTTGCCGTCTCGGCAATTTTAGCTTCCTGTTTTTCCATAATTGGTTAAGTGAATTTATTAAAACTTCAGACCGCCAGCGCGCGCTGCATCAGCCAAAGCGGCAATCGCTCCCTGATAGAGGAAGCCACCACGATCGAATACAATAGTCTCGATTCCTTGCTTCTTGGCTTCAGTGGCGATTTTCTCGCCGATTGCCTTAGCTCGCTCTAGTGGTACGCCTTTTTCTTTGCGAGTATCAGTGGCAAAGAGAGTGCGATTCGCACTATCGTCGATCAACTGAGCATACAGAGCGACATTGCTCTTGAATACCGCCAAGCGAGGCTTGATGGCTGTACCGATAACACGAGCACGGATGCGTCGATGGCGCATTGTGCGACGTTCGGTTTTGATTTGAGTTTTGGTTTTCATATTCTAATGATTACCGGCTTAAACCGCCTTCTTACCCTGCTTGCGAATAATATATTCGCCCTTATAACGAATACCCTTGCCCTTGTATGGCTCAGGCTTTTTGATCTTTCGGACATTTGCGGCGAACTGGCCAACTATTTCCTTGTCAGTACCACTGATTGTAACTACGTTTTTCTCCACAGTTACAGTGATGCCTTCAGGAATTGGCAATTCAACCGGGTGTGAGAAGCCCATCATAAGAGCAAGTTTAGTGCCCTTAAGCTCGGCTCGATAACCCACACCTTCGATCTCAAGAATCTTCTTGAAACCATCGGTCACACCAGCGATCATATTGCGACAATGAGCGGCGTAAGTGCCCCAAAGCGCCGCCGCTCCTTCGTTCTCCGGAGAGAGAATGATGCTACCATCCTCTATTTTGACCGACACGATCGGCTTAATAGCACGCGATAGAACAGCGTTCCCTTTCTTTACGGTGAGGACACCGTCGGTGAAGACGGCTTCGACTCCCGTAGGTAATTTAATTGGTTGTTTTGCTAGACGACTCATAAGCCTTTACCAAATCTTAAACAACTGCTCTCCGCCGACCTTGTTCTCGCGCGCTTCGCGATCGGTTAGGATGCCCTTCGGCGTTGAAAGGATCAAATGACCCTTGCCGAATTTGACTGGATAAATTTCTTCGACCTTGGCATAGAGACGACGACCCGGCTTCGATACACGAGCCACGTCGCTGATAACATGCTTACCTCCTTCGTATTTAAGACCAACAATGAGGTTTTGTTTAAAACCCTTGCCTTCTACTTCAACCGAAGAAACATAGCCAACCTCGTGTAGTTTGTTGGCAACTGCCTCTTTTAGGCGAGAGTGTGGCAAAGACACTGTTTCGTGTCCGACTGCGCCGGCGTTCTTAAGCCGGATGATGAAATCTCCTATCGTATCCATAACTTAAGAATTACCAGCTCGACTTTTTAACGCCAGGAATAAAGCCTTCGTGTGCATGCTCACGGAAACAAATACGGCAGAGATCGAAATCTCGCATAAAGCCGTGCTTACGTCCGCATTGCGCACAACGACGCACTACCCGACTCTTGTACTTTGGAGTACGCGTTGCGCGTACTTTTACTGATGTTCGAGCCATTTATCTGGTACAAAATTGCGAGCCTCAAAAACGGTGAAAAACACTTATTTTGAGGGTCGAGGCGGTATCAGCTAGATGTGCTGACCTACCTCGCTAATAAATTTATGCAGGACCGCCTTTAGGGGCATCTATACAGTCCTTCACAACGTCGCCAAGATTACCAGAATTTGCGAGAAAGTCAAAGAAAAAGGCGCAGGCCTTTGGCCCGCGCCTTTTTCTCGAAAACTTTCTAAATCAGATGCAATTGTGCCGGTTGGAGGAAATTTTGCGAGAGAGCCCTAGATTGAACTAAGGTGACCGAGCAAAATTTCCGAAACCGGTGCAAGTGCGCTGATTTTGAGAGTTTTACTGTATTTCGTAAGTAATGTTGACGATAGTCTTGATAGTATTTTCTCCTGTTGGAAGCTCCGGTGAAACGGCCTTTACCTCACTAGACATCATGGCATCGCCGCCCATACCATAATATGGAGACGAGTTATTTTCTTCCTCATAGTAACCCATCATTCGGACGATCTTGACGCCAAGACTATCTGCTAGCTTGTTAGCCTTCTCCTTTGCATCGGCAATAGCGGCTTCGCGTGCTTCTGCCTTCAGATTAGACTCGTCGTCGATAGTGAACTGAAGCTGGCTCAAATTGGTAGCGCCACGCTCACCAGCGCCGGTAATAAGATCACCGGCCTTGTCTAGGTCTCGTACTTTCACCTCGACTGTCTGTGTCACCTCATAACCATCGATGACCTGGTTGCCCGGAGGACAGTACATACCCATCGCACAATCGACTGCCTCATAGCGGTACTTAGGGTTAAGGAAATAGTCACGGTTCTTGATATCCTTTTCCTCTACTCCTGATTCTTTAAGAAAAGTGAGGATCGAGTTGATCTTTTCCGCGGAATCCTTTTGCGCAGTTGCGGCGTCAGCACCTTCGGCTGTTACCGAAAATGAAAATGATCCAATATCAGGCTTGGCATTCACTTCTCCCTCGCCACGTACGTTGATAGAAGTCATTCCGTACTGACCGTACTTTGCCTCACGAAGAGTGAGTTTGGTGTAGGCAGAGAGCGACATAACAACGCCGATCATTGCAATGATCAGAAGTACACGCACATACCAAAGTGATAAAAATGGTTGATTCGTATCCATATCTATTAGTGATCTATTAATTAATAAGACTATTGTACAGCATCCGTGGCACTACCATCAAACGACCGAATATGCCTTGTTCACAGGCATTTTTGAAACCAGCACGATCCTCATCTGTCAGAGCTGGTGGGTCTGTCTGACCTCCCATTAGGTAATACATAACGGAAGAAGGGTTCTCTACATGATCGATAGCCAAGGAATGACCCAACTCGTGCGCTAGCACCAGCACCAACTCGCGATGATCAGTAAATGTATAAACGTTTATCTGACGAGAACGATAGTCACCCTGTGTGTACTCTTCATCATCAGCAAAAGTGTCGTTAAATTGATACACCCTCGTGTTGTACACATCAATCAAGGCATTCCCCTTCTCTCCAATTTCATTTACACGCACTGACAAACCGTTGAGTTCCTCACTCAACTTATTTATTTCAAGGCGCTCAGCGTCGAGTTCATTGCGAGTCTTTTCTAGAGACTCGTAAACATCGGGTGGCGCACCACCATCTTTGTTGTAACGTTCCACCTCGGCGTTGTAGGCACTCAGTCTATTTTCATAAGCAACTCGTCTCTCTTCATAAACAATCTCATGAGAGCGATACTCAGCGACCAACTGCCGATGGAGTTCCACTAGCACCGTATTGGCTTCGCCACGGGTTTCCAAGTCGTCCTTGGCCCGTTCAGTCGCTTCGGCCTGACGCTGTCGCTCATCATAAATAAAGTTTATTTGGAGTTTGGAGTCTTCCTCGTAAACAAACAAATCATCGCGACCGATCGCACTCTCCCAGATCGCCTCCGCCTCCGTAAGGGCAAGGCGAGCCTCACTCTCACTGATACCAAAACGTTCATCAAACTGCCCTATTGTATAAGAGACGGGCATACGGCAAGCAAGGCCGCGTGAACCAAACCACCAATTACCCGCAAAGAGAAGCGAGATGATAAGTAAGGCCATGTAAATACCGCGCATCGAAAAATTATACATTAGTTCGTCAAACGAACGGCCGGCCCCGAAGGGGCCGGCCGTTTCAGAATTGTAACTAACAACCCAGATCACCCTCGATACACGGATTTGGTATAGCTCCCCCTTTTGGCGCACCCGGTTCTTTGCCACTAGTGACGTAATCTTGGAAGGTTGTGGTGTTCCACTCATGTTCATGATTCCAAGAATTCCAGTCGTGTCGCCATTCGTACCAGCCGATATTGAGATGCTTTACGAACACATCATGCGAAGCCAACATCTCCCCCACCTTACGGCCAGTCATACAAGGCGTACTGTAACAATAGACAATCAAATCACGATCTCCATACTGCACTTTGAGTTCACGAAATGCGCCAACGATTCGCTCGATGTCTCCATAGGCCGAGGTGTACTTATCCTTATAGGCAGGAATATTTACTGCACCAACAATGTGTTCCTTTTCGTATTCTTCGGCCGAACGCAGGTCAACTAAGATGAAACTCTGGTCCCCCTTGTCCATTTTGCCGCGCAAACCGTGCGGGCTAACATGTACTGCGTTTTCGACGCGATAATATTCGGCGATCAATTCCTCAGTCGTCGATGAGGTCTTAAGGAATTGCTGTCCAACATAGAATCCCAACGCACCTAGAATTAGACCCAACAAAAGCGCTCCCGCCCATTTATCTCTAAACATATACATATTAACGATTAGGCCAATTGCTTACCGGCATTTTTCGGAGCCAGATCGTAAAGTTTCTCTGGCGTGAAGACTAACACTCCGCACAACTGTCGATCTGGGTGTTCTTCCTTCAGTTTATCGGCATGATGTCCAAAGCGGTCGCCTTCACTTTCATAGACAATAGTCCCTTTGACCTGAACTCCGTCAAAGCCTTTCCAAAAAGCCAAAGCGACTCGCGGATCTTGCCTGACATTGTTTCTGGTCTTATCCATAAAGCAGTCACAAATCACGATATGTTCCTCATCGACAGTAACCATCGATAAAGGGATCACGTTCACCCCATCGTCGCCGTAAGTAGCGAGGACTTTATGATCAGAACCTCTAATGAATTCCACAATTTCGGCTGACAGTTTCATACGCTGTGTTAATATATTGATGAATATCTATATAATATATCGCATCGATAACCTTTTATGCAACAAAAAACGGTAGGGACTCATAAGCGACCAAAGTGGGTCAAAAGCGGTGAAGAGGAGCTCTGCCCTGAGTGTTTTAAGGCAGTTGGTGATAAAAACCGCTATAAGTTGATCTGTCTCTTAGGAAGTTCCACTGAAGGAATGAACGTCGGGGCGATGACAAAAAAACTCAAACTAACCCAGCCGACCGTAACACACCACCTAAACATCCTGCGTGAGGTGAACGCCGTTAATAGAGAAGAGCGTGGCCGCGAGCGTATTTATCGACTAAACCGCTCTGCTCACTGCTTCGAAGACTGCCAGATCCCTTATAATTAAAACTTAAATTTATGGACGCCCTACAAACCATTCTAAACAGGCACAGCGTGAGAGACTGGTCGGACAAAGATGTCCCTGCTGATATCCTGTCTCAAATCCTCGAAGCAGGAAGACGCTCTCCTAGTCCTCTCAATTCGCAACCTTGGCATTTTATAGTTGTACAAAATCAAGACACCATAGAAAAGCTGATGGGGTACGCGAAACATGGTTCATTTCTCTCTCGAGCCGCCGCCGTGATTGTGGTTACAATAGAAAAACCTGTTGAGATCGACAAGTGGTTAGATGAGCATGAACAATATCTTTTCAGTGGTGCCGCGGCCTTGTATAACATGTGGCTAGCTTCGTCGGCGCTCGGACTAGGGTCATGCTGGGTGACTATGGATGAACAAAAGACCGAGGAAATATTATCCATTCCATCAAGTCAAAAGATAATCGGGAGCCTAGCAACAGGATACCCAAAGACGGACGTTCTCCACATTGCACCAAAGAAGACCCTGGAGGAGGTAGTATCTTATGAAAAATACGGACACTAATTAACTTATGAAGATTTTTGTAACAAGACAGATTCCAGAAGTTGGGCTTTTGAAGCTTAAAGATGTTGGTCACGAAGTTGTTATTGCTGGAGGCGAAGTACTCCCTCACGAAGTCCTCATCGAGAGACTAAAGGCAGAAAATCCTGACGCCGTACTTAGTCTTTTGACCGACAAAATTGATCAGACGGTTTTTGACGCGGCACCAAACGCTAAAATTTTTGCAAATTACGCAGTGGGCTTTGACAACATTGACCTAGAAGCGGCCAAGCAACACGGCGTTGTTATAACCAACACCCCAGAAGTTTTGACTGAGGCGGTGGCAGAACACACCGTTGCTCTTATCATCTCGCTAGCAAGACGAATTGTGGAAGCTGATCAATTTTTGCGTGACGGGAAGTACGAAGCTTGGGGTCCACTGCTTCTCCTTGGTATGGAATTAAAGGGTAAGACTCTTGGAATTATCGGTGGCGGCCGGATCGGAAGACGAGTGGCCGAGATAATGCAGAAGGGATTTGGAATGGAGATCGTCTATCACGATCGGAAGAATAACGAGGCCTTCGACAATGAACTTAACGCCAAGTACGCGCCCGAACTTGATGACCTACTTTCTCAATCAGACGTAATAAGTATTCATTTGCCACTTACCCCAGACACGCAACACTTATTTAACCAGGAACTTTTGGCGAAGGTGAAGCCCGGGTCTTTACTCATCAATACCGCGCGGGGCAAAATCATCGATGAGGAAGCCCTTGCAGGCGCTCTCCAGTCCGGACTCCTTTCTGGCGCGGCACTAGACGTGTTTGAGAACGAGCCAACGGTAAACTCCAAGCTTTTGGCTCTAGACAACGTGATTGTGACACCACACATTGCTTCAGCGACCCGCGAGGCCCGTGATCAAATGAGTGTCGTGGCCGCCGATAATATCCTAGCGGTATTAAACGGGGAGCCGCCGAAGAATCCCGTAGTGTGATAGATTATCGCTATGAAGGATCTATCACCAATTGAGAAGCGCGCGCGTTCGATTACTGATTGGGTCGGATCGCCTGTCTCTGTCCTCGTGCACACCATCGTGTTTGCGGCCGCATTTTTACTATCTGCCTTTGGCATTTTGCCACTTGACCGGATGTTGCTGGTTTTGACTACCATCGTTTCTTTAGAAGCGATCTATCTCGCTATCTTCATTCAAATGAGTGTGAATTTCCAGCGAGAAGCGATCGCAGAAGTGGAACAGGATCTAGAAGAGATTCAGGAGGATGTCGGGGAGATTCAAGAAGACATTGAGGATATTCAGGAAGACGTGGAGGAGATTGGTGAAGACGTCGGAGAATTGCAGGAAGATCTTGGAGAAATCCAAGAAGATGTGGAAGAGATCGGAGAGGATCTGGAAGAGTCTGAAGCGGAAGAAGCCGCTGAAGAGAGGCATAAAAATGAACAAAAAGAAACGCTGCAAAACATTTACAACGCTCTCCAGCAACTAACTAACGACATCGAAAAACTGAAGAAGTAGGCAAAAAAACAAAAAGCGGCGGGCCTTTGGCCCGCCGCTTTTTGTTACATAATTTAAAACTCAATCGTCAGTGCTTTATGATCAGAAGCGATGTCGTCCAAAACCTGAAAATTTTTTACTTCGATATCTGGACTGGTGAAGATGTAGTCACACGCTTCAGTTTTGTGGGTTAGTGGAGTGCGAGTGGTCAAAACACCTCTCTCTTTCACATGGTTAACTAACACTTCATTAATCAGTCCGATAGAGGGACTATCTGGCACCAAGTTGAAGTCTCCACAAAGTACGACACTACCTTCTAACTTTTTTACATAATCAGCGATCATGCCGCACTGGCGCAAGGTCTCATCATCGCCGTTTTTGTGCGAAGGTAGATGATAACCATGATGATTCAAGATATTAAGCGGGCCACTCTCTGTATCTACCACAGCGTGTTGTAAGGCGCGACCAGTGTTGTAGTCTGTCTCCTCCAGGTAATCGAAATCAACCGTTGCTTCTTTGTAAGTATAGAGATCATTTGTCTCAACGAACGGAAAACGACTAACGATGGCGTTGCCCCACCCTGCCGTGCGATTCATTAATTTGAAGTTGTGAGAAGCAGTATGATACGCATAGTTGTAACCAGCATCCTTCTGTAACTCTTCGAGATCCTCAAAGAAAAAGGTCGATCCACCAGGTACAGACACCACCTCCTGCAAGCACACAATGTCTGCCTGTTCACGCTCCAGTAAGCTAATTATTTGTTTATCTAGCTTACCTCCCCAAATATTGAGTTGCAGAATTTTCATAACGGTATGTTTTATTTTGCGCGCCCCTTAAAAACTTACAAAATGAGATGGAGTTGCGTTCGCTGGAGGGAAGACTGCGCCGGAACCGTATATGGACATACGGTGACAAGTAGTCAGACCGAAGCGTATGCAAATCCGCTCATTTTGCGCTTTATCTCGTAAGTTTTTGGCGAGTAAGGGCCTGCGCGGCATTCATTGAGTGTTGGTAGTAAAGGGCTTTCACACCCTTCTTCCAAGCTGTAAGGTATAGTTGGTTTATATCTTTAGGTGAGACTCCTGGCGGCACCATGATGTTGAGAGACTGACCTTGATCAATATAGCGTTGACGCACGGCTGCCTGCTCGATAATGACAGCCTGATCCATCTCTGGGAAAGTTCGAAAAACCTTTTTCTCGTCATCATTTAGAAAATCGAGGTGTTGAACTGACCCGTCATGGTCACGAATCGAACTCCATATCTCCTTGGTATTCTTGTCCTTTTCTACCAAAACCTCTTCAAGGAAAGGATTTTTGATAGTCACCTTGAGCTTAGCCACATCCTTCACATAAGCGTTACTCCAGACTGGCTCGATCGATTGCGATACCTGTCCCAAAATAAAGGCCGAGGAAGTAGTGGGAGCGATTGCAAAGATGGTTGTATTGCGTCGGCCGTAGCCCTTCAATACTTCTGGCTCACCAAATTCTTTGGCAAGCTCCTTTGAAGCGGCTTCGCCTTTTTCTTTTAGACCTTTCCAAATATCCTCGTTCATCTTGCTTGCTTCGTCACTCTCAAGCGCAATTCGTTTAGACTGCAAGTAGGAATGCCAGCCGAGTACACCCAAGCCGAGCGCCCGGTGATTCTTGGCAAAGTTATAGGTACGCTCCATAAACTGGAAAGCTTGATTGTCGGAATGCTTGTCGGAATCACGCAAGGTCTCTAGACGGGTGCAGAAATCACTAATCACCGCATCAAGTAAAGAAACCATTGTCTCAACCAGATCAGTGTCCTTCCATTCTTCATAATGAAGCAGGTTGATTGAGGACAAACAACAGACAAAGGAGTTCTGTTCGTCCGAAGGGAGCATAATTTCCGAGCAAAGATTGGACGCAACGATCTTCATATCCTTATCTTTGTACACGTCTGGTTTGTTGTTGTTAGCATTGTCCGTAAAGAGAATATACGGGTAACCGATCTCACCGCGGCGCTGGATAACCTTAGCCCAGATTTTTCGCTTCTCCTCATCCCCGTCAACCATCGATTTCATCCATTCGTCCCCTACCGTAACGGCGTGCGTCATGTTTTGTATCGGGTTGCCCTCAGTGCCGATGTCGAGAAACTCCATTACGTCCGGATGTTCGAGTGGTAGATATGGTGAGAAGGAGCCGCGGCGTACCTTGCCCTGCGAAACCACATGAATCAATGTCTCAAACATCTGCATGAAGTGCACTGGGCCGTTTGAGGAACCGTTATTTTTGATTTCCGCGCCACGGGCCCGAAGTGCGCCGAAGTAGCCGGAAGTACCACCGCCATACTTAGACATCATTCCATTCTCGGCGTGGGTGTACATTATGCTCGACATATCATCGGCAATGTACGAGCCAAAACAACTGATCGGAAAACCGCGACCGAGTCCAAAGTTCGCCCAGACTGGAGTTGAGAAAGATATCCAACCGCGAGAGACGTATTCATAAAGCTTGTCGGCATAACCAGGCCGTTTCAAAATACTTTCTGCAGTTTCTGCAATCTGCCGCACGCGATCCTCTGGTGTCTGTCCTTCGAGGGTATAACCGCGCGACATAAACTGCCGCGAACTTTCGTTAAGCCAGTACCAAGGTTGCTTCCTGTCGATCATAGAATGGATGAATAGGGATTAGTAAAGGATGTAAATTTTAGAACAAGTCGTCCGATGTAACCGAGCTTTGTCGTTTACTGTAATTGATTGATCGTTTATCGAAGAAATCAACGTGTTTGGTGGCAATTACTTCATCGTTAAACCACTCGGTCTTATCAAGCAAAGCTTCATCAACTGAGAAGACGGCAGACATTCCGATCGAGCGGAGCGAATTATTGAGACGATGCTTAACAAACTCTTTCACCTGATCTTTCGGCAAGAAATCTAACTCGCCGGTTTCGAAGATCCAATCAATAATGGCGCTCTCGGCCTGATAGGCCTCAACACACATCATTCGAACTGTCTCGCGATGAGACTCATCAAACCATTCCGGATGTTCAACACGAATGATGTTGATGAGATCAATGCCAAACATGCCGTGAATCTGCTCTTCTTTGGAGGTGGCCTCTACGGCATTCGAAATGCCTTTGAAAAGATTCTTGTACTTGTTAAACGACATCATTATGAGGAACTGTGAGAACAAGGACACGTGTTCAATAAAGAGAGAGAACAGCAGGACGGCTTGCGAGTACTCCCGCATTTCGCCAGTTTTAGAAAAAGTAATTACCTTTTCTAGATACTCCACACGCTTCTTGATAACTGGTATATCTGTTAGTTTCTTGAACTCATCATTGAGACCAAGGATGTCCAAAAGATGCGCATAAGCATCCATGTGACGCACTTCAGACTCGGCAAAAGTGAAGCCCACTGCTCCGATCTCTGGCTTTGGAATACGTCCATAGATATTGCCCCAGAAGCTCTTCACTGCCACTTCGATCTGAGCAATGGCCAACATCGTTTTTTTGATTGCGTCGCGTTCATGATCTGCAACACGAGTCTTGAAGTCATCAATATCGCGAGTGAAGTTGAATTCGGTATGAAGCCAGTAAGAATGACGGATGGCGGTCACGTATTCGATAAGTTCTGGGTACTCATAAGGCTTCAAGTTGGTGCGCTTTTGGAAAAGATCACGCTGACGAAGTCGCTTACGATCAGCACGGTAGATGATATAGGCCTTAGCTGTCTCAAAGAAACCTAGTTCCATCACCGCCGCTTCTACTAAGTCTTGTATTTCCTCGACTGTCGGATAACCATCGACACATTTGCCATAGTGATGGTCGCCAGGTTCAGCAGACATAGCTGCGACACACATCGCCAATATTTTTTCGTTGACCAAAGTAGCAACTTTCGCGGCCTCAGCGGCAGAACCTTCACCGGTTTCACCAAAGGCCTTGAGTACTGCCGCCTCAATCTTCGCTACCTTGAAATCAACGACCGAACCGTCTCTTTTTCGAATCTGTGTGATCTCCATAAACACAAATTATACTTTGCTGATAAAGAAAACCGCTTAGGAGCGGGCACAAAAAACGATCTCACGCAAAATTGATCGTCGAATCTGCAATCAGTTCTGCAAAAGATCAGAAAGGCCTGTGAAACAAGCCTCAATTAAACCTCCAGCGCGATGCTCTCCTCACCTACTACACCAATTATGCCGTTACTTAGGTTTTGCCGTTGTTGTGGGCATAAAGATCTGATATTTGGTGAAGATAACTAGTATCTTTCCATCAATCCCTATGCGCAAAACCACAGCATAATTGGTATGGGGGCTTGCCGTCGCGTAAGTACATAATACCACTCTGGAAAAAACACGAATTATGACGCCAACAGTGCCAATATTTAAAAAGTGAGACAAACAAAGGGCGGTTTGGCCTTTGGCCAAACCGCCCATTATTAGTTATCCACAACCTCCAAATTCGTAATCACTTTCCTGACCAGCGCAACACCAAGGTTTCGTATTTTGACATTAAAACCCGTGCCCAAAAGCAGGCACGGGTTATTTTACAGTCTTGGCCAATTAACTTTTCGGACTGCTTAGAGGTTTTCTGCCCATCTGTACAGGCGCAGATTTCACGACTGGCCACTGGGGCACTTCTTCGCCGACCAGGCCCATATATTCGCAAGCCTGATACAGGTGCCAATAGTCCACCCCTTTGGCATAGAATTTGCCTATCTCGTCAGGAGAAGGGACTGACACTATTCCATCGCTTTGAAAAGCCTGTATCGAGTATTGGATTTCTGCACCTTTCCTTGCCAGGCACTTATTCGTCTGATAAAGAATTGTGTGCAAAGACGCACTAGACTGAGTGATACACAACTCCTTCACCAGAAGGTCATGATGCTGCTGGAATTCGTTCCAAACCAACCGTTCTCTGTCATTCATTGTCATATAAAGTGCAATGGTTATGGCGAGAAGGGCAGATGGAACAAGGACCTGCAGTATCTTCAACGGGGTACCGATAAGATACCCAGTTGATGCCAGTAATAATGCTGACACGATTAGGCTGACTCCTGGGATATAAACAACAATCATCAGTGTCCAGCGCCAATATTGAACCTTCCGACCAATTTCGAAAGGTGATTCCTTGGACGATCGTTTGCATTGCCAAGATTCGCCTAAAGCCTGTACCCGTATCATTGAACTCCTCCTTGTTCTATCGCCCACCACGGGCGAACCTGGGGAAACAATACACCTCCATTCTTGAGCGTCAAGAAAAATTACAAAACCACCAACGACCTAGTCTTAACCTTTTCCGGTAAGCGAATCACGTATTTCGCGAAGCAACTGCACCTCTTCGGTTGGTTCCACTACCTTCTCTGCCTCTGGCTTTTCTTCCTCAGTTTTTTGTAAACGACGCAAGACCTTGATCGCCATAAAAATAGAGAAAGCGATGATGACGAAGTCGATGACCGACTGTAAAAATACTCCGTAGGCTATAGTGACGTCTCCGATCTTGGCTGACCAATCACGAAAATCGATACCGCCGAGGAGAACGCCTATGGTAGGCATAATTATATTCTCCACTAGAGACGATACGATCTTGTTGAAAGCGGCGCCAATAATCACGGCCACCGCTAAGTCGATGACATTGCCTTTAAGCGCGAAGGCCTTGAATTCTTGTAATAAACCTTTGGCTCTTTTTTGGTAACTCATATTATTTGATTAGATTTTCAATGGTGATGGTGATGGTGTCCTTCGTTGTCCGTCTCCAGCACTACCCTGCTCCCAAACCACCAAGCAGCGATAGCGGTTGTGATCGGCACCGCAAGAATCAAGCCGATCGAACCGATCAAAATGCGCGTTAACTCCGCCGCAATCACCTCTTGATTTAAGGTGAAATAGAGTGGGGCATTACTGGTACTGAACAAGAGAACCAGTGGCAGTGCGGCACCGACGTAAGCAAGGGCCAGTGTGTTCACCAAACTACCCACATGATCACGACCAACCCGAAGCGCCCGTTGATATAGTTCAAAAGAACCTAGACTATTGTTGGCGGCGCGCAATTCACGCACCACAGATGCCTGAGTGATCGATATGTCGTCCAAGACGCCAAGCACACCAATGATAATACTGCCGAGCAAAAGCCCTGACAGATCAAGTTGGCCGTCGGTAGCAAAATTAAGATAAACCGAAGCATCACTACCATAGCCAGATAGACGTAATCCAGAAACAAAGAGCCAAGCCAATGCACTAGTAGCAAGCACTGCCAATACCGTACCACCAAAAGCTATCGACGACAGCGCATTAAAACCATGCGTGCCAAAGAGAGCTAGTGCCAAGATAACTGCTGAAATCAGCAGACTCATCAGTATTGGATCATAGCCGGCCAAAAGAGCCGGCAGGAGAATAAATACGATCCCGATAATACTAAGAAGAAGTGAACCGAGCGCCCGCAGACCCTGTTTCCCCGCAAACCACAAAAGTAACGCGACAAATAATCCAAACAGGAATAAAAGGCCACTACCACGATCGACATCCTTGAGGATAAAAATTTCGCGACCGTTGATGTCACGCAAATGACTGAGATATATTCGATCACCATTTTTGAGCATTATCAGATCATTCTCAAAAGTGACAACGTCTCCAGACCGCTCACCTTCTAGAAGACGGGCTTGGACTGTCTGCACGGTAGTCATCGCCTCTGTGCCCATTATCCGCTCCGTTCTTTCGTCTGATATCGTTACCACCTCGGCACGCAAGATCGCTTGCAGTTCCTCGTATGCTGTCTGTGCGTTAACTATTGGTGCCGCCAACATGAAGGTGGCGATTGTGACCAAAACAATTCGTCTAAACATTCTGTCAGTGTACTTTTTAATCAATCAAAAGAAAAGCGATGCTCTATACACAGTCACTATTGCCTTTATGGTCTAATCGGGTGTATAAAGGTGAGCAGAGGTGGTTGGCGGACGCAACCTCGTCCTTCTTGGGCATAGTCCGCATGGAGAATACAATGAGGAAGTACAGGATTTTCGGAAAGGTCTTGACCGCCTTCGGATTCCTCCTGAATTTCATTAACCCAGATCCGTGAGGACTACGAGGCCTCACGATCCCGTCCCGAGCGGTAATCTCGGAATATATCAGACGGCAAGCATCCCTATGCTTGCCGTCATTTGATTCCAAATTGAATGAAAATTATGCACCGTACGTATAAAGACAAAGCGACTTAGAGCCGTATAATACATTTTCATCTTATGCAAAAAATACTTTTTGGAGTGATCGCGTTGCTGTTTATGGGCATTGCTGGAGTAGTTGTTTCCTCACAAATGACCCTTGCCAAGCAAACACCTACTAAATCATCCACAACAACAACCGATGCGAAAACAAAAACACTTGAGGAAACTGTCACCGACAAAACTGAAACCTACACCATGGCTGAGGTAGCCACCCACGCAACAGTCGATGACTGCTACACCGTTGTTGACGGTTCAGTGTACGACCTTACTCCTTTTGTAAAAAAACACCCTGGAGGAGTCAAAGAAATAACTCGTATCTGTGGCATCGACGGTAGCGCCGCATTTAATGCACAGCACGGTGGAGATAGAAAGCCAGCTTCGACTTTAAAGACATTTGAAATCGGTGCCTTGGCAGAATAGTTATGGAAGCACTTCATCTCCTCTCTCTGGCAATCGCTTTGATTGCCATTGTTATCGCAGACAGACAAGCCTTCGCCTGGATGACCGGCAAAACAGCAAAGATTCCGCGTGGTTCTTTGCATCTGGTACACAACGCCGTATGGATTGGCCTTGGTGGATTGATTGCCAGCGGTATTTTTTTGGCCTATCCGATGATAAATTACCTAATTAAAGAACCGGCATTTATCATTAAGATGATGTTTGTCGGAATATTGGTATCAAACGGATTCCTAATTAAGAGCTTGATGTATGTTGCATACGAGCGAGCATTCAAGGACCTTTCTCTCATAGAGCGCGTACCACTTTTTCTAAGCGGTGCAATTTCTGTCATCTCTTGGGTAGCCGCCGCTATGATTGGCCTATTCTTTCTCTAGCAACACATCAAAAAGCCACCGCGTAAACGCGGTGGCTTTTTGATTATTCAGGTGGCAACCTGCTTTAGTTCATCTTTACATCGATCGAAACACCAGACGGTAGAGAAAGGTTAGTCAACGCTTCTACTACCTTCCCGCTCGGATTTAGGATGTCGAGTACGCGCTTATGGAGGCGCATCTCGAATTGTTCTCGCGCATCTTTATCGATGAACGTCGAGCGGTTAACAGTGTATTTCTTGATCTCAGTTGGCAGAGGGATCGGACCAACTACCTTGGCGTCAAAACGCAGGGCAGTGTCAATGATCTGCTTCACTGAAGCATCAAGGATCTTGTGCTCGTAAGCACGAACGCGAATACGCAATTTCTGCGCATCGGCCGGAGTGGCCTCTTTCTTTGTCGCGCGCTTTACGGTCTTTTTAGTTGCAGTTGCCATTTCAATTTACGATTAAGCTTAGGCGACGATCTTGGTGACGACGCCGGCGCCGACGGTCTTGCCGCCCTCGCGAATAGCGAAAGACTGCTTTTCCTCGAGCGCTACTGGAGCTACCAACTTTACTTTGAAAGTGGCAGTGTCTCCTGGCATAACCATCTCTACACCGTCAGCCAAAGTAACCTCGCCGGTTACGTCGGTAGTACGAACGTAGAACTGTGGCTTGTAACCAGTGAAGAAAGGTGTGTGACGACCTCCTTCATCCTTAGAGAGAACGTAAACTTCAGCTTCGAAGTCAGTGTGAGGCTTAACGGAACCTGGAGCAGACAATACCTGACCACGGTGCACGTCTTCCTTCTTGATACCGCGAATAAGAATACCTGCGTTGTCACCTGCTTGTGCGGCATCGAGTGACTTGTTGAACATTTCAACGCCGGTAACGGTTGACTTAGCAGTGTCCTTGATACCGACGATTTCGATTTCAGAACCTACCTTGATAGAACCGCGCTCTACACGACCAGTTACTACCGTACCACGACCTTCAATTGAGAAGATGTCCTCAACTGGCATCAAGAACGGCTTATCAAGCTCACGTTCAGGCATTGGGAAGTAAGTGTCCATAGTGTCAGCGAGTTCGAGAACTTTCTGACCCCATTCGCTAGAAGTATCTTCGAGGGCCTTAAGACCAGAACCCTTGATGATTGGGGCATTCTTATCGAAGCCGTTCTTCTCAAGAAGTTCACGAAGCTCTTCCTCAACGAGCATAAGCATTTCTTCGTCCTCAACCATATCGCACTTGTTGAGGAAAACGATGATCTTTGGTACGCCCACCTGCTTAGCAAGAAGAACGTGCTCACGAGTCTGTGGCATCGCACCGTCGGTAGCAGCTACCACGAGGATAGCGCCGTCCATCTGTGCAGCACCAGTGATCATGTTCTTGATGTAGTCGGCGTGGCCCGGAGCGTCAATGTGTGCGTAGTGACGGTTAGGAGTCCAGTACTCGCTGTGAGAAAGCGAAATAGTAATACCGCGCGCCTTTTCTTCAGGCGCCTTGTCGATATCTTCAACAGCCTTTACGTTGGCGCCATATTCGCCTCCCTTAGCGTTGAGAACATTTAGAAGAGCAGCAGTGAGCGTAGTCTTACCATGGTCAACGTGACCGATGGTTCCCACGTTCATGTGCGGCTTGGAACGATCGAAATCTGCCATAACTTATTAGTTAAATAAATTTTTAATGGCCCGCACGCTGCATTTATTCCATGGGAAGCGATATGTGCGCAAAGTGGCAACGGCGCGAGAACATCGCGTTGCCGCTTGGCACACGTCTCCTTTGCAAAGATCGCTTATTCCCACGGAAAAACCGTGTACAGGTGCGGCTATCGTACAGCAACAAGCCAGCCATTGCAATGTTCTGCAAGGTTGACACGTCCACATATCTATTGAAAAACTCGGGGTTTTGTGCTATTTTGATCACTGGGTTCAGAGGAGGTTAAAATGAACCAAGTGACTGGTCTTTCAAGATTCATATCGATCGTCGCGTTTTTTACAATATCATCATGGCCTGCTCATGCTGGCGAGTGGTGGAATCACCCTCTCGCCGGCGAAACGTCACAAATGTCGATCCCTGGTACAGAGTTCACTCCGCCGGACTGGCTTCGGCCATGCCCCCTACTGGCGGATGCCTCAGGAGACAATTTGGTTGGTCAATGTATGGAGGTGCAAGCCACCAGCCAAAAAACGGACCGAAGTGCCTTGAGTATTCCGTACAATGTGTTGCTCTTGCAACACATGGAGCGGATCAATCGAGAAGTTAACAGTAGCGAGGGTGACATGCTCAAAGCAGCACTCGAAAAAAGACGACTTCTCATTGAGAGCGGCTGGCCAAGGTCTGCCCTACTTCTCGCCTACTGCGAGACCGACAGGGAAGACAATGTGACCGAGCACGTCGTACTCGTCGCCAGATTCAAGCGCGGCGACGTTGTCTTCGATGGCAAAATGTTGGAAATGCTGCCTTGGCAGTTTTCACCACATCGCTTTTACGGGATCGAATCCCCACTCGAGCCGACTAAATGGCTCGCTGTCGAGGACATTCGAGATGACCCGATCGAGCGTTCAATTGAATGGAGTTGCTCCATCGAGCACTGCTGACCAGTACCAGACTGACTATTGCCGCCTATCCACACATTGTGGCAGGCGGCTTTCTTTTTAGCTACAATTAAAAGTAGTACATCAACCAGGGAGATGAGTGATGCGCCCCAGGCAGTATTCAACACCTCCCCAGTTGGATGAGGTGTTTGAAAAGATAAGGAATGAAAGGAATCTTCGTCAAGGTCAGGCGAGTAACTTGAAAGGACGAGTGGCTGAAGAGCGAGTACTCCGAGCTGCTCTTAGACTATGCGAAGAAACAGACTGGTTATACATAGCCAGATTAGCCACTTCCAAGGAGGACGAGAGTGGCATTGATGTTGTTGTATATAGCTCTATTGGCAAGCTCTACATTCAGGTCAAAAGCTCGCACTGCGGAGCGCGAAAATTTCGCAGCAAGCGACCGCTCGCCAAGGTAATCGTGGTGATTGTTGATGGAGCCATGAGTTCCACAAAACTCGAAAACAAAGTCTATGATGCACTTTGTCGTTTGCGTTGTTACTTTATGCGCGAATACGTTTAGGCCCGACTTTTTCAAAAGTCGGGCCTTGTTCTTCAGTGAAGCGTCGCACTTTCTGCGCTCCCCAATACCGTAAGCTCTACCAGATTTTCTATCGTGAACCTCCTCGCATGACCTTCCCTGCTACTGCAGCGGAGAGCGGTCAACAAGGAACTTGAAACTCGACAGATTTTATTGTGGTTGGTTACAAAAACCGACAATTGCTCGGTGACAAACCGATCATTGTCCAATGCCCCATTCGTAGGGGCACTGAGCATAACAGTGCGCGGCGAACGCAAAGAGAGCTCAACATCACTCCTTTGCAACCGAAGTTTCAACCGCTCCAAAAAAGTCAGCGTTCGTTTCGACTCAATTGAATAACGACTGTTCAATTGAGCATAAGTGACAACGCCTTTCGTTTCTGGGACGACCACGATGGCGATGTATAGACTTTCTCGGAATGGGTTATGCCCTGTTCGCATGGGCAATATGGCTGTCTGACCGTCTTCCTGTACTTCGAAAGATTGACAGTACCGTATCAAAGTCTGCAATGCAGGGTGAATAATCACTGTCTTCTCCTTTCATTTTTCATCTGCGTTCAGTATGAACCTGAATTATAATCTCTGCAAACAAAAACGGGGCGGGCCAAAGGC
>MFMS01000004.1:97909-105367 GCA_001783525.1 Candidatus Kaiserbacteria bacterium RIFOXYB1_FULL_46_14
GAAGCCACGAGCCTTCTTGATATCTTCCGCGATGTTCGGAGGAACAATCGCGTAGTGATCGAATTCCATAGTCATGTTGGCACGACCTTCAGTCATCGAGCGAAGTGTGGTGGTGTAACCGAAGAGTTCAGAAAGAGGAACCTTGGCGCGGATAACCTTTACTAGATCGCGATCTTCGAATCCCTCAACCATACCGCGCTTCGATGCCAAGTTGCCGTTGATGTCACCCATAAACTGCTCTGGTGTAGTGATTTCAATTCGCATCACCGGCTCAAGGATAACGGCACCAGCTTTCTTGGCAGCTTCACGGAAAGCGTTGATGGCGGCCAACTTGAAAGCGATTTCTGAAGAGTCCACATCGTGGTAAGAACCATCGTAAAGCTCTACTGAAATATCTTCCATCTTGTAACCTGCCACCTGACCACGAGCCATTGCCTCCCTTGAACCCTTCATTACCGGTGAAATAAATTCTCCCGGAATCACACCTCCCTTAATGTTGTTGACGAACTCGAAGTGTTCTTCACGAGTGACGTTCTTCTTCACCTCTTCACCTTCAGCCAAAGGCTCCATTGGCTTAATACGAATCTTAACGTGACCATACTGACCACGACCACCAGTCTGCTTGATGTATTTGTATTCTGCTTCGGCTGCGTGCTGAATAGTTTCGCGATATGCCACCTGTGGCTTACCGACATTGGCTTCAACACCAAACTCGCGCTTCATACGATCCACTAGAATCTCCAGGTGAAGCTCACCCATACCAGCGATAATGGTTTCCATCGTCTCTTCGTCAGTTGAAACGCGGAAGGTTGGATCCTCATCAGCCAACTTCTTCATCGCAAGACCCATCTTCTCCTGGTCATTCTTGGTCTTTGGTTCGATACGCATCGCAACCACCGGCTCTGGGAAAGTAATTTGTTCAAGCATTAATGGCTTTGCTTCATCGCAAAGTGTATGAGATGTCTTCACTTCTTTAAGACCCACCCCAGCGGCGATCTCACCAGCGTACACCTCTTCGATTTCAGTACGCTTGTCTGCCTGAAGACGAACGATACGGCCAAGACGTTCCTTTTCACCAGTGTTGGCGTTGTAAATATAGCTACCAGACTTCACGGTACCGGAGTAAACACGGAAGAAAGTTAGAGCGCCCACGAATGGGTCGGTCTGGAGCTTGAAAGCAAGCGCACAGAATGGCTCAGAATCATCAGCCTTACGAAACTCTTCTGCATCAGTCTTTGGATTGATTCCCTTAACTGGTGGAAGATCAACTGGAGATGGGAGGTAATCAACCACTGCATCGAGTACGCGCTGTACACCGATGTTCTTGAGTGAAGAACCAGTCATTACTGGGAAGATCAAGTTGTTGATCACGGCCTTGCGCATCGCGGCCTTGAGTTCTTCGAGTGGAATTTCCTCACCATTGAAGAAACGATCCATCAAATTGTCTTCTGTTGTCACAATGCGCTCGATCAACTCATCATGGTATTTTTTGGCCTCGTCGGCATACTCGGCTGGAATGTCCACCGCAGTCACGATCATACCCATCTCGCCACTGAAGGTGTACGCCTTCATCTCAAGGAGATCGATGATACCCTGCAAGTTATCTTCACTTCCCCACGGAAGTTGGTAACGCACGGCCTTAGGAGACAATCGCTTCAAAATAGATTCATACGAACGTTCGAAAGAAGCACCGGTACGATCCATCTTATTGATGTAACAAATACGTGGTACCCCTGCCTCATCGGCGTAACGCCAGTTGGTTTCAGACTGTGGCTCTACTCCTGCCACACCGTCAAATACCACTACTGCGCCGTCGAGTACACGCATCGAACGCTTCACCTCAGCCGTAAAGTCGATGTGGCCCGGAGTATCGATGATATTGAAAGCGTACATTTGCGCCCTATCCTTACGGTCAACGACATCGGTCTTGGACCAATTACATGAAATAGCGGCGGCAGTAATAGTGATACCGCGCTCGCGCTCCTGCTCCATCCAGTCGGTCACAGTGGCACCGTCATGCACCTCGCCAATCTTGTGTGACATACCGGTATAGAAAAGCACACGCTCGGAAGTAGTAGTCTTTCCGGCGTCAACGTGCGCAACGATACCGAAGTTACGTAGCTTTGATAGGGGAAATTCACGGGCCATAGATAAATTGAGGGTAAAGTAATAAGGGACTAGTAAACTTTCTAAATAATAAAAGCGCTGGGGCGCGAACTAAACCTCATACAATAGACGAGTTTTAGACGAAAGTGTCGGTACTATACGGTATTTGCACCAAAACGGCAACCACATTTAGGCCAAAAAGCTTCGCTTTTTGGCCTAAACAAAATTCGTGAAGTAGATAGAGGCTTGGAGTACGGTAGCAAAAGAGCCCCACAGTAAATACGGCAGGAGCAGGAAAAAGAGCGTCTTGCTCTGTTTCCATAAATACCACTCTAGGACAGCCAGTGTGCCGACAATGACGACAATGTCAAAAGTGGCATAGAGTTGATTAGGTAAACCTAACTGAAGCGGAGTAAAGGCTAAGTTGGCAATCAGGTTAAGGCCAAAAACACCAACCATTGACCAGGAGATTTTCCGCTTTGAAGCTAAGTAAAGTGCGTACAGAAAGGCGATGGCGATTAATGGGTAAATAATCCCCCAAGCAAAACCAAATACCCAAGGCTCCGGCGCGAAGAACGGCTTCTCGATAGAAGCATAAAAAGTTTGGTAATCCATAACTACATTATAAAACAGGCCGCCCTATCGGGTGGCCTGTTTTGAGGATAGCTTTTCCTTTCTAAGAAAATTTTTATTTCTGGATGCAGTTGTGCTGGTTGGAGGGAAGGCCGTGCGGAAGACGTAGATCATACTACGGCGACCAAACGGACTGACTGAAACCAGTGCAAATGCGCCAGAAATGGAGATTTTCTACCAAGCGAAGTGAGCAAAGGCACGGTTCGCTTCTGCCATCTTATGCACATCGTCACGCTTCTTCACAGCTGTACCCTCACCCTTAGCGGCAAGGAGGAGCTCGCTAGCGAGAGCCTTAAACATTGGAATGCCTTTGGCGTTGCGAGCTGAACCAATGATCCAACGGAGAGCTAGCGAAGTGCGTCGTTCTGGACGAACCTCACGCGGTACTTGGTAGTTAGCACCACCAACGCGACGGCTACGTACTTCCATCAAAGGACCAGCGTTCTGGAGAGCAGTCTTGAAGACCTCTACCGGATCGCCACCTTCCTTATCGTTCTTAATTACATCAAAAGCGGCATACACAACCTTGCGGGCAGTCTCCTTCTGTCCACGCAACATCACGTAGTTGATCAACTTCTCTACCAATTCATCGCCGAACATTACGTCCGGTCCTGGGATATTTCTCTTTTTTACTGGTCTTCGCATATTATTCCTATCTTTAATCTATAGCGACTTTTAATAATTTATTCGCAAACTAGGCCTTTGGACGCTTCGCACCGTAGCGAGAACGACCTCGACGACGCTTATCAACACCAGTTGAGTCAAACTTACCGCGAACGATAGTGTAGTTGACACCGATGTCCTTCACACGACCACCGCGCACAAGTACCACCGAGTGCTCCTGCAGTGAGTGACCGATACCTGGGATGTAAGCGGTGATCTCCTGACCGTTGGTAAGGCGAACACGAGCAATCTTACGAATAGCAGAGTTCGGCTTACGCGGAGTCTTGGTAGTCACACGAGTACAAACGCCACGCTTGAACGGTGAGACGTAAGAGTTCGGACGGTTTTTGATTTTATCAAAACCAGACGCCAAGGCACCAACCTTGCTCTTTCGGACAGGGTTGACGCGCTTCTTCTTAATGAGTTGTTTGATCGTTGCCATAAAGCCCGCACACTCTACTATATATGGATAATTTTGCAACCGTTTTGTAAAGAAAAGCGGCCCTGACACACAGAGGGAGGAGGTGTGTGTCAGGGCCGCCGGAAAGGAGAGCGCATATTTTGATGCAGCTGGAGGGGCGCTCTCCGTACTACTGAAGAACTGTGGTTACTAACAGTCTATCATAGTGCCGACAAACCAGTAAAGGCTGTGAACACTGACAACACTACCGAGGAGAAAGGTCCCCAAAATAGATTGATAAAGATGAAGATAAACAAGAACGTACCGAGAAGACCCCAACGTTCAAAGTTCTGGATAAAATTGCGATAACCAAGCTGTGCGCGAAGGGGCAAAAACGGTTGGATAATCTTAGAACCATCGAGTGGCGGGATTGGAATCAAATTGAAGAAAGCCAGCAACAGGTTGATATAGACCACATAGGCCGCAATATCTATGAAAGCACCCGACAGGCCAAGTGGTGTCGCAAAACGTATCAGTAGGCTAAACAGGAGCGCTAGGGCTATGTTGGTAGCCGGACCAGCAGCGGCCACCTTCGCTTCTCCCCATTTCTGGTCGGAAAGATTGTAAGGGTTGTAGGGAACTGGCTTAGCCCAGCCAAATAAGAAGCCGGCGTTGGAGAAAAAGAGTAAAGCAGGCACGACAATTGATCCTAGCGGGTCAATATGAACTAATGGATTAGGCGACAACCTGCCTTGCAGACGAGCGGTGGGGTCACCCAAACGGTCGGCGGCAAAACCGTGCGCCATTTCGTGCAAAATAATTGAAAGGATCAAAACGACGATAGTGGCAATAGCTGTTATTTCCATAGACAAACTATGGTAACGCATTGACGGTATGGTTGCAAAATCCGATCCCTATGATAGTATTTCGCGCACATATGGCTAAGGTTTGCGACATCACAGGAAAAGGCACCCAAGTAGGTGGCCGTTACTCTAACCGCACTCGTGCGACGCAGTTTAACCCTTGCGGCAAGGTTCGTCGTTCCCCGAACTTACAGAAGAAGCGTATCTTTGTTCCAGAGATCGATAGCTACGTAAACATCACCGTCTCGACCAAAGCTTTGCGTACCATTGCCAAAAACGGCGCCTACAAGACTCTCAAAGCAGCAGGCATCATCTAATAAAACAGTCCGGAATCATCCGGACTGTTTTTATTTTAATTTCACCTGCTTTCCATCTGACCAAAAAGCGACTCGACCATCTTCGGCAGTATTTAGCGTTGTGATACCAGCATTAAAGAGAGCGTCTGTTACCTCAACGTGTGGGTGACCGTAGGAATTATCCTTACCAGCTGAGATCACGGCAAACTTTGGATCGACATGGTCGAGAAACAACTCGGAAGTTGAAGTGCGAGAGCCATGGTGACCCGCCTTCAGCACATCACTTTTTAAATACTCTCCCTCGATCAGCACCAAGTATTCTTCAATTGCCTTTGGTGAATCACCGGTCAACATAAAAGACGTGTCTCCATAAATAAGCCTTGCCACTATTGAGGACGTATTGCTTTCCATCCCGCTCGGGTCTGTGTCAGGAAAAAGTATTTCGAGTACGACTCCATCACCAAGGTCGTAGCGCTGTCCGCGCCTTGCATAATAAACCTTCGCCTTCTCTTCTACGACCGCCTCCTCTACCGCCTGCCAGATGGCGGTATCACTTTCGTTTTCAGTACGTATCACATTAGATATCGAGTATCGCTCTAACACATCATAAAATCCCGAAATATGATCAGCGTCTGGATGTGTAGCCAAAATATAATCAATTGTGCGATCAGAAAAACTCATTACTGTATTAAGTTCGGGGAGCACACTCTGATCCCGACCGCCATCAATGAGAAGTTGCGTACCTGTTGGGGTCTGTACAAAAATTGCGTCGCCTTGGCCAACATCAAGAAAGACGACACACAAAAGTTTAGCGTTGCAGACACTTGGCCGGATTTGGACATAGTCCAATTCTGACCACCACACACCGACTGTAATTAACAGAAGTACACCAAGTACTATCAGGCGTCGTTTAATCAGCATTTCATCCATATCATTTTATTGTTATCATATGGCGATGAAATACGAAGCAAAAACGTTTGATATCCCTGACCTTAAAGGCATTTCTTCCCTATCGATAAATGAGCACTTGAAGCTCTACCAGGGTTATGTAAAGCACGTCAACCACATTCGCGAGGAGTTAGATAACGTAAATGACCCATACGCGAAGTCGGAAATGATGCGTCGTCTCGGCTTCGAATTTGGTGGAATGCGCAACCATGAATATTACTTTGCGCAGTTTGAAGGTGGTGCAAAAGCACTGCAGTCCGGCAAGCTTTCAGAAATGCTAGTAAAGCAGTGGGGATCGGTAGAAAAATTCATCGAGCACTTCAAGAGTGTCGCGATGACGCGCGGCGTTGGTTGGGCTATGCTTTACTTCGACCGCCAAGCCGACCAACTAGTCTCTGCTTGGGTGGACGAACAGCACTTCGGCCACCTCGCTGACCTCGACATCATTCTTGGCATCGATATGTGGGAACATTCATATATGCTCGACTATCCACCAAGTGAGAAGACCAAATACATCGAAGCGATGTTTGAAAACCTCAACTGGGAAGTAGTGGAAAGTAGGATTTAGAAGTTTAAAAAGCGGCGGGCCTTTGGGCCGCCGCTTTTTAAACTTCTTTAATCTCCCAACCCTTTAACAAATCAATTGGTTGATTTAACTTCCAGATAAAGTACCCGAGCAAGACGTAACCAATCGGTACAAAATAAAACGGGAACGACTGGACTGTAAAAGAGGCAAACGGTAACGCGCCGAACCACTCCGCCACCAAAATGATGTACGAGAGTGAGAGGTGTGTAACGTAAGCGATGGGCAGAGCCAGAGTAGGTGAAACGAAAGCCACGACACCGGTCAGAAAAGTAAGTAACATCGCTGGAGCAACCATTGGTAAGGCGAGTATATTAACCGCTACTGCCACTACGGAAAACTCTCCCATCTGATAAAGAAGTAGCGGCAAGACAAATATCTGAGTAGAAATGGTCGCAATCATAAATTCACGCAGCCCAAAGGTAGTCGGCGTCCAAAGCAAATGTTTTTCTAAATGTGGCGAGAGTAAAATAAGACCTAGAGTAGCGAGAAACGACAACTGAAAACCAACATCAAAAGCTAGCAAATAGGGATTCCACAAAAGCATAATAACGCCAGCCAACAGAAGTCCATTTAAAGCCAAATAGATGCGTCCGGTTAGACCGACTACGAGTAGCAACACCGCCATAATACTAGCCCGCACCACAGTTGCACCAAGTCCGACCAACATTGCGAAAGCAGCGATTGCTAAAACGCCAACAATGGTACTAGTGCGCTTGCTTAAAAAACTACGGCATAAGTAAAGAATGAAATACACTACAATCATCACGTTGTAACCGGAGAGAACTACAATATGAATAATTCCAGTCCGACGAAATGTCTCTTCTAGTTCATCACCAAGGGCTCGCTTCACACCAAGTAACAAACCTTCACCCAATCCGGCGGACGGTTCTGGCAACAGCCTTTCGATCTGGAGCATGAAGTTGTGTTTCAAGAGGAGTAAGCGGCCGACCAAGGCATTGCCTT
>MFMS01000005.1:0-17401 GCA_001783525.1 Candidatus Kaiserbacteria bacterium RIFOXYB1_FULL_46_14
TATCAAAAATAATAAACAAACACGAAGCACCATGTATTGAGAGCGCCCTCGTTCAGCTATTTGTCGAGAAAAATAATATTATTGTAGAAAATAATATTTTAATAAAAAAAATACTCGCTGATTCTTCTAAAGAAGTTGTTTTGGCCAAGCAAGAACTCCAGGCGGTATTTCAATCAAATGAGATTTCTGATTTTGTAAATATTTTTGAGCTACTGGTGCCAGAGAAGGACAAAAAAATAAATGGTGCTTTTTTTACGCCAAAATTGGTTACTGATTATATTGTCTCGGAAACAGTGAAAGATTCAGAACAGAAAATTTGTGACCCGACTTGCGGCTGTGGGGCTTTTTTAATCTCTGCCGCTAGATTAATTTCTGAAAAATTTAATAAATCTGTAATTGATACGATTGAAGAAAATTTGTTTGGTATCGATATTGCTGATTACAACGTTCAAAGATCTAAAATTCTACTGTCATTACTGGCATTGAAAAACAAAGAGGACAAAAATGAAATCAGTTTTAATTTAAAGACAGGGGATAGTTTATCTGGTGATTGGGTAAAAATATTTAATACTCAATTTGATGTTGTGATTGGAAATCCCCCTTATGTTAAATTTCAAGATTTGGACAATGACCTAAGGGAAAAATTAAATACTGATTGGAAAACTTCAAATACAGGAAATTTTAATCTTTACTTTGCATTTTTTGAGTTGGGAATAAAAGTAATGAAAAAAAATGGTATTTTAGCCTACATTACTCCAAATAATTACTTCACCTCACTTGCTGCATTGCCACTAAGGGAATATTTAGAATCAAACAAATTAATTGACAAGATTTTAGATTTTAATCACTTGAAACTTTTTGAGGCTCAAACATATACATGTATAACTTTTTTAAGATGGAGTACAAAAGATCACTTCGAATATGAAAGAGTCGACCATTACGAAACATTAAATAAATTAGAAAAATTAAACTTTTCTAAGATGTTTTATTCGGCATTAAATAATAAAAAATGGCGCCTGTTGAAACAGGAAGATCAAATAAACATAAAGAAAATAGAAAATGTTGGTGACAAGCTCGGTAGTGTAGTAGATATTCGAGTCGGTGTAGCGACTTGTAAAGACTCTGTTTATTTTGTCGCTGGAAGTATTCTAGAGAACGATTTCTATTTCAAAGAGTACAATGGTGAAAAATATAAAATAGAAATAGAGGCAACAAAACCGATAGCTAAAATTTCTGACTTCAAAGTCCAAAATGAATTAGACGGTAATACTCGTAGAATTATTTTTCCTTATCAAAAAAATAAAGGAAAGTTTGAGATAATAAAAGAAAATGACTTCAAAGAAATGTACCCGCACTGTTATACATACTTATTAGCTGCCAAAGAAGAATTAGGGACAAGAGATAAAGGAAATGTTGAATATCCAACTTGGTATGCGTATGCCAGAACGCAAGGATTGAATTTTTTTGGCCAAAAACTATTGACCCCGACATTTAGTGCGGAACCAAGGTTTTTACTTGAACAAGATGAGAATTCATTATTTTGTAATGGATATGCTATCTATTTGATTAATAAACAGGATTTGTTCTCACAAGAAAAACAAAAACTGAATTTAAATATTCTTGCCAAGATATTAAATTCTTATGTAATGGACTACTATATCAAAAGGACAAGTGTATCTATTGAGGGTGGCTATCCTTGCTATCAAAAAAATTTCATTGAGCTATTTGGCATTCCCCATTTTTCTGAAAAAGAAATTGAATTTCTTACAAAGGAAACTAACAGAAAAGAAATCGATGACTTTCTGATTCGAAAGTATGATGTAAAAATTTAGGAGATAGAATTTTGACCAAATCTATCTTTATAAACTGAAATTAGATCATTGGCAAAATTATTAAATGTAAGATTTTCCATAGTTGCAGTTGAATCCTGTGCAACAAGGCCATCATTTTTTAATTCTTCAATTGATTCGTATAATTTTGGACTCGTTTGTCTGAAATCTGCTATTAAAAGGCACACTCGTTCATATTTATAGCCGTCTTTGTCGGTATCTCTTCTGTTATTGATGGCCTGAAACATCTCAATGTACCTTTCTATTTTTGAAACAGATTTATAAGCAATCTGATTTTGCAACATAGCCTTATCGTCGTATTCATGTGTTGGTATCAGATAAACCTCACCAAGACATTGACGAGGATAACTCAAATGCAAATTCAGGGCCTCTGCAAATGTTCTTTCGTAAAGAGTGTCGATATTTTTTGCCAAACTACTTAGTTGACTTCTGATATTTACACTAAGAATTTTTTCATTTTCTATTGAATCTGTACCCGATAAAACAACATTGCTTGCCTTTGGAATGATTGTCACGTCCTGGTTTTTTGATTTTAAAAACCCCTTGATTTTGATTTCAGGATTTGACTTCTCAATGGGCGGAAAAATCATATGCGGAGGAACGCCGCAATTCACAAAGTCATTTTTTACAAGTTCGTGTATGAGATTAATGATTTTCTGAGAACGAATCACTGCTTGTTTAGCCTCGTTTCCGTTTGTATAAGTATTACCATTAAATTGAGCAGTCGCGATTGTGCGGTCGAAATCAGTCTTTATTCGAAGTAATATCTGATGGACGTCCATAGACTATTGATTTTTGAATATATCTGGGAGGCTCATTTTTAAAGCGGCTGCAATTTTCTCTATGTTTTCGAGTGTGATATTTTTTTCAGCTCTTTCGATCATTCCAATGTAGGTACGATGAACACCAGCACGCGTGGCGAGCTCCTCTTGAGAGAGACTCAATTTAAGCCTCTCTTCTCTGACTCGAGAACCAAACTTTTGTAATGTTGTTCCGCTCATATTTTATAGAAAAGACAAATTTAGTATATTGGATTGCTAATTTTAGTACTACATACTATAATTAGCATCTGAAATAATAGAATGATAGTAGCAGAGACACCATTTTAGCAATTCGTATGGCCTGATTCATGATCAGTAAGTATGCTAATTATTCCCCGGAAGCGCTCTTTTCTGTTCGTGACCCCACGAATGCTACACTTTCTATATGGCTAAAAAGACAGTCAGTGCTGGGGTCGTACATCGTGTATCGAAAGATCTGCGGGCGACACTGCAGTCTAATAATGACGTCTTAGAGTTATGGAATGGGCTAACACCACTTGCCCGTAATGAGTGGATTTGCTGGGTTACGATTGTTAAAAAAGAAGAAACACGAACAGAGCACCTCAGACGACTTTGTGAAGATTTGCGAAAAGGGAAACGGCGTCCTTGTTGCTGGCCTGGGTGCCCGCATCGGTGACTCATCGGTAAATCTAGGCGTATGGGTCGCAAATAGATCGGCGTTTTCAGATGGCCTCAGAAAACGGTATAATGTGGGGGAGTACATTATTTTCGTTTTCTAACCACCATTTATACCTATGGAGGATAATAAAAATCCGAACGCACACGAGAAGGAGTTTACAACAGAGGAACCCGCGACATCTGATAATCGTAAGGAGAGAACACCAGAGGAGCACAACAAGACTTTGATGGGCGTTTTGGCATACCTTGGTCCACTCGTCGTCATTCCTTTTCTGGTTGCACGAGAGGATTCATTTGTGAAATTTCACGTTAAGCAGGGCGCAGTCCTCTTCATCCTCAGCCTTCTTGTGTGGATCGCTAGTGGCGTGATGTGGTTCTTGATGCCGCTTTGGGCGATCATAAACTTCGTTGTCCTTATCCTCGCTTTGATCGGTGTGATCAACGTGTTACGAGGAAAAGAGAAAGAAATTCCTCTAGTTGGTCAATACAGCTCCAAAATTAACATCTAAGGTGATGGAAATAGCTCACAGAAAATCGGCAGTGGCCGAGTACTTTAAAGAAGTGATTTATGGCGGCATCGATGGAATCATCACTACTTTTGCCGTAGTGTCTGGATTTTCCGGAGCGGCTTTATCCAGTGACATGACGGTGCAAGCCTCGTTCGCTATCGTACTTTTGTTTGGTCTTGCCAATCTCTTTGCTGATGCAATATCGATGGGATTGGGCAACTTCCTTTCGGTTCGAGCGGAGAAGGATCAGTATAATTCGGAGAGAGCAAAGGAGCGTGAATTGCTACGTAATGATCCGGCGGGGGAGTTTGAGGAAACCGTGACCATTATGACGGAGAAAGGTTTTTCAGAAAATGACGCCAGGACTCTCGCTAATATTTATCGTCACAACGAAGAGTATTGGCTCGACTTCATGATGACTAACGAATACGGAATGTCCGATCCACGTGGCGATAATCCAGCCTTGACTGGTCTCAGCACCTTCGGCGCCTTCTTGGTGTTTGGTTCTATTCCACTCATACCTTTCCTCTTCCTGGCCGAAGCTGATTCGTCGGTACTGTTCAAGGTCTCTGCATTCGGCACATTGATTGCACTTATTCTCCTAGGACTACTCAAATGGCGAGTGGTGAATACAAGCATCTGGCGATCGGTCGTAGAGGTAGTGTTTGTGGGTTCGGTGGCAGCCACGATCGCCTTTATGGTCGGTACGTTTTTTAGACTGTAACAGGACGCGGTGTGACCACAGCTTAGGCAGTGGTAATGAACAGGTTTATACACGGGGTTACCCACAGGTTTTGCACAGAAGAGCCGCAAAAACGAAGTTTTTGCGGCTCTTGACGACTCTGGCCGTGGTGAGAAAATAGTCTTAGGTTTGCACGATGTTTAGGACACGGTCCAACATCAGCACTGTCTTGCGGCTACAAGCCGGTGCACGGAGGAAACTCTGAGCAGACCGAAACTCTAGCGTTGTATGGTAAAAGGCGCCGCGTCAAACGCGGCGCCTTTTGCTATGTCTGGTGGAATAGTTATTTCGTCTTCAGGGTCACGTAGATGTCTTCTAGGGCGCGCACAGCGTCGCCAGCAGAGATGTTGTTCTGGTGGTATTTGATATTGGTACAGTCACCGGCGGCCCATACTCCTGGTACTTCAGTCTTCTGTGTCCAAGGGTCTATCTTGACCCGCTTGTACTCGTCTAGTGGTACGAGGTCAGCGACGAAGTCTGAATTAGGAATCATACCGATCTCCACGAAAATTCCAGAAACCGGAAGAGTCACCTCTTCTCCGGCCGCATTTTTATAACGAAGGCCATTAACAAACTTATCACCAACGACAGCGGTGGTCTCCACACCAGTCAATCCCTTCATATTAGGGTGAGACAGGACATGTTCAATGGTCACTGGATCAGCCTTGAAGCTTTCGCCATGATGAAGAAGGGTGACGCTCTTGGCGTAGGCAAGCAGTTGTGCGGCTGTCTCGAATCCGGCATTGCCACCGCCGATCACGGCTACGTCTTGTCCAGAAAACATCGGACCATCGCAAGAAGCACAGTAGGTGAGACCCTTGTTTTCAAATTCAGCCGCACCCTCTGTCGTGAGTTGGCGACGCTTAGAACCAGAAGTAATCAATACAGCACGAGCAGTGGCAGTCGAGCCATCCTCCATAGTTACTGAAAATACTTCGCCACTCTTTTCCAACTTCTTAACAAAAGTTTTTTCTTTGATGGTTAGGACCTCGTCGGCATAGGCATGTAGGTGATCGTAGAAACTTTTAGCCAAAGCTTCACCTGAAATATTTGTAGTGCCTATCCAGTTTTGGATATCGCTTGAGACCGTGCTTTGACCACCCCATTCTTTGGTTATAAGTAGGGTCTTTAATCGCTTTCGTGACGCATAGACTCCGGCCGCTGTACCAGCTGGTCCGCCACCGATAATTATCAGGTCAAATTCAGGCATTGCGATTATACTTTAGTGATAAGTAGGCAACATTTTAACATAAAAAAGCGGTCGTCACGTCAGACGTGACGACCGCTTTTTATTGTTCTTATTTGAGCTTGCTACGGTGCGGAAACGCTGGCACAGGGGTCAAGTTGCTAAGTATTTTCTGTGTGAAAGCTGGCACGGGTCACGAATCACTAAGTATATTTATTCATTACATTCTAAATATACTAAGTGTTCGCGACCCCGCCTCGCGGTGTCTTGCTGACAGGAAGGAGTCAGCAAGACACAACGCTCCGGCCCGCCAAAAGAAAACAGTGCGCAGGCACTGTTTTCAGAGAGTTCTGTGAGGTTGTATTCCTAAGCTGCTTATTTGAGCTTGCTACGACGTAAGAAAGCCGGTACGGCGCCCCAGTCGTCGTCCTCGTTGTCTTCGTCAACCGGATCAACGGGCTTTGGTTCTGGCCGCACGACAGCTGGTTCTCGGGCAACTATTGGTTCGCGGCGAGGTGGTGTTTCAGTAACAGATGGTCGTTCTTCATTTTCCTCACGACGAGGGATGGAGATTGAATTAAAAATACGACCTCGTACGCTGACCTCTTCTTCACGGTCAGCATTTTCAACTGCTCGCTCCGCTCTTGATAGTGGCGAAGACTCTCGTCCTTCTCGTCCTTCAGGGAAACCAGTAGCAATTACAGTCACCTTCACTTCGTTCTTCTTAAGCTTGTCGTCACGAATCGCACCGAAGATCACCTTCGCGTGTGGGTCAATTGATTCAGTGATAATACGTGCCGCATCTTGGATCTCAAGCATTCCAAGGTCGTCACCGCCAGCGACCGCAAAGAGTACGCCACGCGCGCCGTTTATAGATACTTCAAGAAGAGGCGAGTTGATGGCTGCGCGCGCTGCATCTTCAGCTCGCTTGTCGCCGGAAGCTGTTCCTATACCCATCAGTGCGGATCCGGCGTTCTCCATCACGCTTCTGATATCGGCGAAGTCCACGTTGATGATACCTGGCATTGTGATCAAGTCGGCGATACCTTCAACAGCGTGTTTCAAGATATCGTCACACATCCCGAAGGCATTCTTCACAGTCGTGTCTTTATCGACGATGGCTAGAAGGCGATCGTTTGGAATGGTGATCAGAGCGTCAACCTCACGCTGTAATTCTTCGATACCTTGAAGGGCGAGTCGCATTCGCTCCTGTCCTTCAAATAGAAATGGTTTGGTCACAACACCGACTGTCAGAGCGCCGCTCTCGCGTGCGATCTTTGCAACAACTGGTGAAGCGCCTGTTCCGGTACCACCACCCATACCACCGGTGATGAAGATCATGTCAGAACCCTTGAGCGAGTTGGCGATCTCTTCGCGAGTTTCTTCTGCCGCACGACGACCCATGTCAGGATTACCACCAGCACCGAGACCGCGAGTTAGATTTTTACCAATGTGAATCTTTTTCTTGGCGAGGGAGTGGTGCAGGTCTTGAGCATCGCTGTTGATAGAGATAAATTCAACGCCCTTAATCTTTGACGACACCATGTGGTTGACGGCATTGCCACCAGAACCACCAACACCCACTACTCGAATGCGGGCAAAGGATTCCACGTCTGTCTTGATTTGCTCCATATCGAAAAAGATTAAACTAACAACTTTTACTACCTGCTACGCACACTCCCGTTTGCGTTTGGTACTAATGATACAGATATAAAAAAATCTGTCACTATATTGACAATTTTGAGTTTCGTGCGATTGACGAAATCAGTCTAAAGTAGGGAGTTTAAAACCAAAGCGCGGATGGCCTTTGGGCCATCCGCGCTTTAAAAACTCCGAACTTTTCTCTAAGGTAAGAACTGACTGAGCCAATGCAGGATAGAATTTTTGGCTTGCTTAGCGATGCCTATGCCGCTGTCTTCTTCTTTCTCACTGGCACCCCAGACACATAAGCCGTAAGCAACAGCCCAGGATGTGTCGCGCACTTTACCATTTTGTCCGGGATCGAGAGCGGCGACGCGCGCTGGTAGGCGCAGGATATGTTTGGCGACTTCTTCGATGCCAGTGAGGTTGGCGGTTCCTCCAGCTAATATGATACCGGCCGGCAAGAGACCGTCGCGCTTGATGCGCTTTAGGTGGTTGTCTATCAGCTCGAACATATCACTAAGGCGTGAGTTGACGAGTTCATCAAGCTTACGTTTGCTGTATGAGCCGCCGATACCGCGCTTAACTTTCTCGGCTTCTTCTAGAGGAATTTTGAGACCAAGGGCGATATCGTTGGTAATGTCACTGCCACCGACGGGAAATATTTTTACCGACACAGGAAAGCTGTTTTCAAAAACAGCAATGGAGAGAGTCTCTGCACCTATGTTGGCTAACACACAACCGGCTCGCTTCTGTGCCTTTGATAAAAGAACGAAACTAGAAGCAAGCGGGGAAGTGGTTACGTCTTCGACAATTAGACCGGTCGATTCGACAGCATTCACCAGATCGCCAATGTGCTGTTCGATCACGGTCACAAACATCGCATCTACTTCTAGTTTGGTACCACGGAAACCCACCGGACGACCTAGCACAGGCTCGCCATCAAGGGAAAAGTTGATTGGTATCTCGTGCAGTACTTTGCGGTTTGGGATATGTTCTTGAATCCTCTCGGCGCTGTCGCTCATTACTTTATCGACGTCGCCCTCTGTTACTTCAGAATCGGCACGAGAAGTGATGATTTCGCCGTGGGAGAATATTTCATCGACACCGATCGAGCTGGTCGATAGGTAGCAGCGTTTGATAGGTAGGCCGGTTGCTTTTTCAGCTTCGCGTATGGCGCTCCTTACACTGCGCGCTACGTCCTCGGCGTTTACAACGTATCCGTTTCGGAGGCCTCGGCTCTCTGCGACACCGGTGCCAATAATAGGGAGGGGAGCGCCGGCTTTATCCGACTGCATCTTGGCCACTACTACCTTTACTTGGTAGGTGCCGACATCTACGCCCACGATAATACGCTCCTTCATTCGCTGATTATAACATCAACGTGTTCATCCTCGTTGTGGATTTGTCCTTTTAATAGAACACTTTTTCATCAATTTACTTTCGAGTGCTTCCATTTTGTCGCCATGATCGTAACCCTTGAGATGTAGTAGTCCGTGGATGAAAAGATACTGTACGTGTTCAGGGTAAGTATGATCCCAGTCTTTTGCTTCGCGCTTGGCTACTGCTGGGGTGATGTAGATTTCACCGGAGGACTCGGTTAGGGGAAAAGAAAGTACGTTTGGAACGTAACTTTTGCCGCGTGATTCTTGGTTGATATTGCGGCCGCGTTTTTCACCGACAAAGTTTATATAAAGAGAATAACGTTTGCCTAAGACTTCGTCTTTAAGCATTTCGTAAGGTAGAGAAGGGGGAGCTTTTCTAACGGTGCTATCGATGGTGATGGACATAAGGTGGATTATACAACGAACGGCCGCCATCGTAGATGGCGGCCGTTCGTGAAATTATTCTTAACGGCGCTTGGTGGTAATTTCTGGAGTCTTGCCAAGTTTGTAAAGACGGTCGTACTCGGTCTTTTTGGTTAGTTTGTTTAGACGAGCTGTTTGACGTACGTTGGCGCTCTTGATGCGCTTGTAGTATCGGCTATCGCGCAGGCGTCGGACAATGCCGGAATTCTGCACACGCTTTTGAAAACGTCGAATAACGTTGGCGCTAGACTCGTTCGGGTTCTTCTCAATTTGGACATTTATTGCCATATAGTGGTCGCAAGGATAACACAGTGATAGGAACTTCGCAATAAGCGGTCTGGCCCAAGGGCCAGACCGCTTATTGCCACCCTGATCTTGCTCTAAGCCACCTTGATCTTCTTCAGTCTGGCCGGAAGCTCGTTCATTGGTACGGATTCCTGATTTCTGCCGAGCATATCGCGCAAAATGACCGTTCCATCAACATACTCCTTTTGACCAATGATGATGGTGTAAAGGGCGCCACGTGTCTCTGCGGCACGTAGCTGGGCAGATAGAGAGTCGCTAGCGAGGTCTTGGTGAAGATTGATGCCAATCTTTCGGAGTTGGTCTATAAGGAGTAGAGATCGCACCTTAGGGCCAAATCCAAGTTGAATGATAGAGATGATTGGATTTTGCTGGTGCGGTCGTGGTAGGCGAGCAGGAGAACGCTTACCCTGGAGAATAACTACCGCTCCAACGGCTGGAACTCTGGTCTTGCTGTGGCGCTCAAAGAATGCGCTATAACGCCCGCCTTGAATTTTGAAAGGTTGCTCCGGCAAAAGATTTCCCAGCTCGTCATTTTGGTCGATCGTAAATATCGCATCATTCCAACAATGGTAGTGGCCGATTAGTCGGGGATCGATCTCGTATGGCGTTTCGCTCATATCTAAGTATTCGACGATCTCACGAAAATGTCGGCGACTCTGGTCGGTTAGGTGCTCTAGCGGACTAGGGCACTTTTGTACCAAAGGATGAGACTTTTCTATGAGATGTTGTAGCGATAGGGTGACGTGGTCTTTCATTAATTCTCGTGCTTCGCGAGGTATGTCATTGACTCGTCGTTTGAGGAAGTTGGTCAACTCGCGTGTGTAACGCACTTGTGAGTCATTGTCGCCAAGCGAATTGATGCGCACGGTTTGGTTCCGTAGTCCGCTGTCTTGAAGCAAGGAACGGATGGTTTGTATCAAGATTGCTTCAGCAATTGATTTCTCAACGCCAAAGATGTGCAAGGAAAGAGCGACCTCTCCGGTCCGTGGAACGGGTTCGAGATTGTAGTAAAAGACGGGTTCTGTGAGAGCGTTTAATTTTTCTTCAGCGTATGCAGCAAAACCGTTGGCGATAAGACCGCCGACACCATCCTTGCGTTTGTCGAGTGCGGAAGCGTTGTGCTCGAGCTTTACCGTACAGTCACGACACTCTGGGAGATGTCGAAAAAGGCTCTGGTGGCGAAAACCGAAATGTTCGCAAGTAGCAACGGCACGTTTTGAGAACTCGGTGGTACTTAGATCCATAGAATCAGTTGTTAAAGTTGGAATCGCCCGGAAGGATGGAGGCACGAGTAGGGGGATAGAGACGAAGGAAAGCACGACCAACTATTTCGTCACGTGACAATACGCCCCAGACACGTGAGTCGGAGCTGTGGTCACGATTGTCTCCGAGTACGAAATATTGTTCTTCTCCAAGAGTGGTCTCAACATCATTGTCCTTGGCACCGATACTGGCGTAAGGTTCGGTGAGAGTAAAGCCCTCTTTATTCTCCTCGTTGATGATAGTAACTGCTTGGCCGCTGATCTTTACCGTTTCTCCTGGTAAGCCGATGATGCGTTTGATAAAAAACTTGGAGTGGTCTTTGGGATAACGAAATACCACTACGTCGCCACGTTCTGGTTGTTCAAAGCGGTAGGATACTTGGTCAACAATTAGGTATTCGTTGTTGTGGAAAGTGTTTTCCATCGAGGCGCCAGAGACGATGAAAGGCTGGGCAATAAACCAGCGGACAGGGAGAACGATGAGGAGGGCAATAAGGGCAAAACGCAACACTTCAGTGAGAGAATTTTCCTGAGACTGCTTTGAAATAGCCAAGTTATCAACCGAATTTGTATCTTCAAATTGTTGATTTTCTTGACTCATAACTAAATATTTCACTAATTATACTTTTTTAAAAAGTAAAAAGCAAAAATGGGTCAGTGGCGGCTTGTAATCGTGTTGTACTTTCAACTTTACGCTTTCAACTTTATACTTAGTGCAATGTACACGATAGTCGGTCTCGGTAATCCGGGCGATGAATATGAACTGACGCGCCACAATGCAGGCCGCGTCGTATTGCGAGAAATATTTGATCTTGCTTCACTCCGACTCGGTAGGTCGGAGAGGTTGTCTGTTGGTAATACGGAGATCAACATACTCTTTCCGGATTCTTATATGAATGAATCGGGTCGCGCCATTCGAAAGTTTATTGCGCCAGAAGACTTGTCGCGGTTGATCGTAGTTTATGACGACATTGATCTTCCTCTGGGGGAATTCAAATTATCATTTGGTCGTGGCGACGGTGGTCACAACGGTCTTTCTTCAATCATCGCTTCGCTCGATACAAAAGATTTTATTAGGGTCAGAGTTGGTATTGCCAAGCATAATTTTTGGGGACGCTTAGTACGTCCGCAAGGTGAGGAGTTGTCTCGATACGTGCTCGGTCGTTTTTCATCGCGTGAGTTAGCTACTATCAAACAGGTGTCCTCCTTGATCAAAGAGGCGCTTGAAGTGGTGGTGGGTGAAGGTGTAGAGAAGGCGATGAATCGGTTTAATTGATTGATGTGATAATAAAAACGGCGCGGCCTTTGGCCGCGCCGTTTTTATGTATCCTTAATCTAGGAGTTCGCCTCTTTATAAGAGAGAGTCATTCGCTGATTAGCTGGTTCGAATAGTGTAATTTTGAATTTGTACACATTACCAAGAGAAAGTATGTCTTTGAGTTTTTGTTCGCTCTCGAATTCTGAGATGTGAACAAGTCCTGCAACACCCTCCTCGATCGATGCGAGGGCACCATGCTTGTTAAATTTGATGATGACACCTTCAACCATCTGATCCTTCTTATATTTATCAGAGGCAGTGACCCAAGGATTTTCCTTAAGCTGTTTGATTGAGAGGGAGATCTTGTCGTCTTTGACTTCGATCACCTTCACCTTAACCTTATCGCCGATCTTGTAGAGAGTGCGAGGGTTTTCAACCAAGCCCCAATCAAGCTCTGAGATGTGAACAAGACCTTCAAGGCCGTCCTCAACTCGTACGAATACGCCGAAGTCCACAGTGCCGGTAACTTCACCGTCTAGTACATCGCCGACTTCGTAGCGGCTAACCTTTTCCTCCTTGTTCTCTTTCTCCTGCTGGCTCTTTTCTGAGAAGATCAGTTTGCTCTCCTTAGCTTCAGCAGTGATGATCACAACTGAAAGGAATTTTCCAACTAGGGCATTGAGTTCAGAAAGAATCTTGTCCTTGTCGCCATCGGCAACGCGTGGGTAATTCTCAGTGGAAAGCTGGGAAGCAGGAAGGAATCCCTGAATGCCCTGCCATTCCAAGATAAGACCGCCCTTGTTTGCCTCTTTGACGAGTAGGCTGAAGACAGACTGATTCTTTACAGCCGCCTCAGCATCGCTCCAGATGAGAGCTTGGCGAGCTTCCTTGAGAGATAGTTCTATGTAGCCATCTTCGTTGCCACTATCGACTACTTTACCGCCGATGGTGTCTCCGACTGACACCTTACGCAAGATGTCGCGAGCATTCATGTACTCGCGGCCGTAGATAAGACCAGTACCAAAAGGGGATAGGTCAACGAAGACGCGCGCGCGGCCGATAGCCGATACGACACCTTCTACCACATCACCTACCTTTGGTGGCTCAGGGCTCTCGTTGATAAACTTCTGCATTACGCCGATATTTTCCGGCGTGGTGATTGTCTCTGTCATTAGATTAGTTCTCTCGGTGGACTTCTGTAAGCATCCGTTACTCAATAGCCGAAATGCTCGCTCACAGTGTTAGGTCGCACCGATTAGATGATTGATAAACTTCCAAAAAGAAGTGGCCGCATCGTACCACAATAAAATAAAAAAACCAGTACAAAGACTGGTGATGTGGTGGGCCGGCTGGTGGGGTAAACAGCCGGCCCACCTTTTCCTCGTTATTCGCGTTGGGGTTGATCGCGGACGAGGAACTAGAGCTCGGGCGAAGATATCATAAGTCATACTTACTAGCAAGTAATCGAAGCAGTCTTGGAGGCCGGTAATATGCTATACTGCCGCCGTATGATCATCACTTACCATGGCGGACAATGCTTCAAGGCTTCTTTTGGCGACACCACCATCGCTTTTTCACCAGCCAGCAAGAGTTCTAAGCGTTTTAGTACACCGAAGTTTGGCGCCGATGTTGCTTTCGTTTCTATTAAGCACCCTGACTTCAACGGTACTGAGAATGCTAGTCATGGTACGCGCCAACCTTTTGTTGTGGATGGCCCAGGAGAATATGAAATTGGTGAAGTGACGGCTCAGGGCTTTGGCATACAAACTATGTATGATGGCAAGCCACACTGGAATACTATTTATCAAGTCCAACTAGAAGGGATCAATATGCTTTTCTTGGGGGCACTGAACGACCCGGAAATAGACCCTAAAATTCTTGGTGAGCTAGGCGATATCGACATACTTTTCTTACCGATTGGTGGTGGAGACGTGCTGGAGGTTCCTCAGGCTTCTAAGTTGGCGGTCAAGTTAGAGGCACGCCTCATCATCCCCATGCATTATGATGAAAAGGCGTTGGCGGCTTTTCTCAAGGAGGAAGGAGCAGAAAGTGGAAAGCCACAGGAGAAACTAACTATAAAGAAGAAAGATGTGATGACGATGGAGGGTGAGATCGTGGTGTTAGAAGGGTGAGGTAACGAATCACTCATATAATGAGGGGACTTAACTATTGATAGTCTATGTTGGAAGAGTTGCGTAAAAAACCAAAAGGCATTCGCAACCTCTACGCTTTTTGGGGAGCTGCTATCTTGACCCTTGTCATCGGTTTCGTGTGGGTGTTGTCTCTATCTACAAAATTCGACAAGATCGACACTTCATCATTTAAAGAAGTTGGTGACACCACCGGCGCCTTCTCGCAATTTATCAAGAAGACAAAATTACGTTTTTCAAACGATACTTCTACCACTACTGTGGAGTCGTCGGAGGCTCCTCTCGAGACTTCTACCTCCTCACCTCAAGTCACACCTCCTTCGGCGTCTTCCTCAAAAACACAGCTCATGATCGCCACCACCACGTCAGAAAAGGCAAAGACAGGAACCTCAACTCCAGTCGCAAATTAGCCCTAAATATGGTAAATTTGGAGGCGTTCAGCCGTGCTTTTGGCGGCGCGACGAAGAGGTAGCTTTTTACTGGACACCGCCATTCATCCATGGGCGTCAGCCCGTGGATGAATGGCGACAACAGGACAGACGTTTTCACCACTCTCTACTTACTACTTACTAAAATATGCCGAAAAAAACCGTCACCAATCAGTCTCCGTTGCCAGATTCACATCGTGGCATCGTACCGCAATCAATCGCGGAGGAAATGCGCGCCTCATACCTCGACTATGCAATGTCGGTGATTACAGCGCGCGCCTTGCCTGATGTGCGTGATGGCTTGAAGCCAGTGCATCGCAGAATCCTTTATTCGATGCGTCTCAATGGGCTTACCTCAACTGCTCGTTTTAAGAAATCGGCCACCGTGGTCGGAGACGTGCTCGGTAGTTTTCACCCACACGGCGACGTGGCTGTTTATGAAGCGATGGTTAAGTTAGCCCAACCATTCTCAACTCGTTATCCATTGGTGATGGGTCAAGGTAACTTCGGTTCGATCGACGGCGACAGTGCGGCTGCTTACCGATACACCGAGGCGAAGATGTCGAAGATTGCTGAAGAGATGCTCCGTGATTTGGAGAAGGACACTGTGAACTGGCGACCTAACTTTGATGGAACCAAGCGTGAGCCTGAAGTTTTGCCGGCAGCTGTACCAAATCTTCTTTTGGCGGGTACGCTCGGTATTGCTGTTGGTATGGCCACCAACATTCCGCCACACAACTTGCGTGAGGTGGCCGATGCGGTGGCTCACTTGATCGATAATCCGGAAGCTTCTACTGACGATCTTCTTAAATTTGTTAAAGGTCCGGATTTCCCGCTTGGTGCAGTTGCTTTCAATCAAAAAGACATCGCACACGCTTACGGTAATGGTAGGGGTGGTGTAGTGGTCCGTGGCGAGGCGGAGATCGTTGAAGATAAGAAGGGCAACTACTCGATCGTCATCACTTCGATACCTTTTCGTGTTAACAAGGCAGATATGCAGGAGCGTATCGCCAACTTGGTACGCGAAAAGAAGATCGAGGGCATCAGAGAAATGCGCGACGAATCCACTTCGGACATTCGTGTCGTTATTGATCTTAAGAGTGGTGGTAACCCACAGACCGTTTTAAATAAACTCTATAAGCACACCGAACTCGAAAGTACTTTCCACTACAACATGGTGGCACTTGTTGATGGTGTGCCACAGACTCTTTCACTCAAAGCGATTCTTGAAGAGTATGTAAAGCATCGTAAAGAAGTGGTTCGTCGTCGTACCGAGTACGATCTAAATAAGGCAAAGGAGCGAGAACATATCTTGCTTGGTCTTAAGAAAGCACTCGATCACATCGATGAAATAATCAAGCTGATCCGCGCCTCAAAGGATGTGCCAACGGCGCATCAGGCTTTGATGGCGAAATTTAAATTTTCTCCGGTACAGGCACAAGCGATTCTCGATATGCGCTTGCAGAAGCTTGCTGGTCTTGAGCGCAAGAAAATCGAAGAAGAGTTAGCTGAAGTACAAAAGCTGATTAAGGCGCTCGAAGCAATCTTGAGTAGCGCCAAGACTATTATGTCTGTGGTCAAGAAGGAACTCTTAGACATTGCAGAAAAGTACGGTGACGACCGTCGCACCAAGATCGTCAAAGGCGGTGTAAAAAACTTGTCGGCTGAAGATCTTGTAGCCGATGAGGAAAGTGTGTTGGTCTTGACCCGTGGTGGTTATGTTAAACGCACTAACCCATCTGAATACCGTACGCAAAAACGAGGCGGTGTTGGTGTGGTTGACCTAAACACAAAAGAAGAGGATGTGGTAACCAACCTCATCACTACTTCTGCACATAGTGACTTGCTTTTCTTCACTGATCGCGGTCGCGTCTTCCAGTGCAAGATGTATGAGATACCAGAAGGTCGCCGCGCTACGAAAGGTAAGTCAATAATGAACTTCCTCTCACTTACAGCAGAAGAAAAAGTCACTTCAGTGTTGGCGGTGCGTAAGGGCGAGTGGGAAGGAGATTGGGGACTCCTTATGGTCACTAAGAATGGTGTGGCTAAGAAGTCTGACACTAAGTCCTTCAAAGACGTGCGACGATCTGGATTGATTGCTATTACTTTGCATGAAGGTGACTCACTGATCGCGGCGCGTATCGTGGGTGCTGGTGATGAAGTGTCGCTTATCACAAAGAGTGGTCAACAGATTCGTTTCAAAGAAAGTGACGTAAGACAGATGGGAAGAACTGCCGCTGGTGTTACCGCGATGCGCTTCAAGAAGGGCGACTATATCGTCTCTGCTGATGTGATCAAAAAAGGTGACAAGGATCTAGAGATTTTGGTGGTGATGGAAAACGGCTCTGGTAAAACTACTCCAGCGCGCGAGTACAAAGTGCAGAAGCGCGGCGGTAGTGGTATCAAGACTGCCAAAGTGACAACCAAGACCGGGCCAGTGATCGGCGGTGCTGTGCTTTCGCGAGAAGCTAAGGAAGACGGCGAGCTAGTTGTAATGAGTCAAAAGGGGCAGGTGATCAAGATGGCACTTCGTGATGTTCCATCACTAGGACGCGATACACAAGGCGTGAAGATCATGAGATTGCGAGATGGTGATGCTATCGCCTCCATCGTCACCTTCTAATTTTGACGCAGTAAACGGACGAATAACTTCGTTGTGCTTCGGCTAAATATTGTTCGCTGGACTAAGCTTGTCCCGCTTACAATATTTCCCTCGCACGCCTCGTTCTTCGTCCGTTTCCAGGCCTCAAAACTTTCTTCGGCCGCGGGTTTTAAAGCCTTAAAATAATTTGAATGTGAAC
>MFMS01000005.1:17415-47037 GCA_001783525.1 Candidatus Kaiserbacteria bacterium RIFOXYB1_FULL_46_14
TTCACCTTTCCACTTTATACTTTATAGATGTCCTTGTTTACTCTACTGATGGTTTTTCTTACCAAATATTTGGTGCCAGTTCTTTTTGCAATTGGACTCATTTATTTTTTGTACGGAGTGATTGAATATTTTATTATCGGCTCGGGCGGTGATGAAGAACGGGCGGAGCATGGCCGCGAGCTATTTCTCAAATCAATTGTTTGGATTGTACTTGCGCTGATTGCACATCTTCTAGTACTACTGATTGGCTGGGTCGGGACGCTCTCATTTAATCCCGACATTAATACACCAAATTCTGGGATCGCGCCGCATGTTCAAGAAAGTATTCTGCAGGTCCCAAACGCACCAAGTCGCGAGTGAAGATTATTAACGGCGGCCGCTACGCGGCCGCCGTTAATCTTGTACATTATCTTCAGTTCTTAATTCGTAAATACTGCCCTATAATGTCGATATGCTTGAACGTAGCTTTATCGTACCCGAAAAATTAATCACCCATTTTCATCTTCGACACGGAGACAAGGTTGGCGATTTTGGCGCTGGTGCGGGAAACTTCGCTGTTGTTTTAAGTCGTGCCGTAGGTTCGACAGGTCGCGTTTATGCCTGTGAGATTCAGCGCAATCTGGTCGAGGCTCTCGCCGAACGAATTCGTCACGAACGTTTGTCAAACGTCGAAGTGATCTGGTCAGACATTGAGAGTGATGGTGGAACCAAAATTGAGACTGGTGTGCTCGATGCCGCTGTTGTGATAAATATGCTTTTCCAGGCTGAAGACCGCTCTGCGGCCTTGCGTGAGATTGGTCGCACTTTGCGTGCAGGCGGCAAACTCTTGTTGGTTGATTGGTCTGAATCATGGGGCGGTATTGGTCCACAGCCAGGGCTTGTGTTGTCGCAGGACGAGGCACGATCACTCGCCGAAACCGCTGGGTTCACTTTTGAACGAGTCTTTGAGGCGGGCGGCCATCACTATGGGCTTTCTTTCAGAAAGCACTGATTTCGCAATTTAAATCTGAAATTAAATGACGGCCGAGGCCAGAGGCCTCGGCCGTCATCCACCCCATTTACTTTCACCTTTAAACTTTCACCTTTATACTTAATACCAATGGACAATTTACGCCCCTTTCAGATCGGACTCCTGATAGTTTTTGGATTAGTTGCAGTTGGCAGTGTTTTTATGCTCGCCGCCTTCCAAGGCTTTTCTCTTAATGCCGTTAATCCTTATGGTGACAAGGTAGTGCTCTGGGGTACTTTTCCTGCTAAGTCTTTTACAGATCAAATTCAAGAAATTGGCCGCACCGACAAGGACTTTATGGTTGTGCAATACGTCGAAATCGATTCGCGAACTTTTGAAAACGAACTGGTTGACGCTATTGCGGAAGGAACAGCGCCTGATGCCATTATCCTTTCACACGAAGATATGGTCTCGCTTCGTTCTAAGCTCCAGCCCGTACCGTACGATGTTTTTTCAGAGCGTATGCTCCGCGACACTTATGTAGATGGCGGTGAAGTATTCGCGAGGAATGACGGCTTGTACGCGATACCGTTTTTTGTCGATCCTTTGGTGATGTATTGGAACCGTGATCTATTTGCTTCTTCGGGGTTGGCTCGACCGCCAGCCACTTGGGAGCAGCTTACTGACATGGTGTCCCAGGTGACTCTGCGGGACGCTACTCGCAACATTCTACAAGCGGCCGTCGCCTTTGGTGATTATCAAAATGTCGTACGCTTCAAGGAAGTCATACTAACCCTTCTCCAGCAGTCTGGCAGTCGATTGGTGGAAGAAGGTGAGGCTCGCTACTTAGTGGCAATAGACAGCGCGGCTGGTGAAGATGGTCGTCAACCACTTACTAATACACTCCAGTTCTTTGTAGAATTTAGTAATTCTTCAAGCCCACTCTACTCGTGGAATCGTACATTCCAAGATGATACGTCAGCTTTCTTGGCTGAGAAGTTGGCACTTTACTTTAGTTACGGTAGTGATGCTGGACATTTACGCGAACAAAACCCCAACTTCAACTTCGATGTAGTAGCGGTGCCACAAGGTGCAGGAGCAACAGTGAAGCGTGTTTACGGCAAGTTTTATGGCCTAGCCCTAGTGAAGGCAAGTGACAATCAGCAAGGAGCGTATCAAGCACTTCTCAGATTTGCTGAAGTGGACACCACAGCTAAGTTGGCTGAATCATTTTCACTTGCCCCAGCACACCGAGTCACCTTGTCTGAAGGATCAGCTGATCCTGTTAGACAAACCATCTTTAACCAAGCCCTAATTGCTCGCGGTTGGCTCGACCCAGGAGCCGAAAAGAGCAAGGATATTTTTGGTCAAATGGTGGACGATGTAGTATCGGGGCGTGAGAAAGTCAGCGGTGCCGCCCTAGACACAGTCCGTCGTTTAGAATTAGCGTTTTGATGTATGAAAGGATTGAAATTTTCACTGGCCAATTTTCTTTTGTTTTTACCGCAGGTGTTATTGGCACAAACTATCAATGACAATACCGGCACTGGCGTTAAACTACAAAATCCTCTCAAGAGTACAGACCTCGTCAGTCTTCTCAATGAAATATTAAAGGTAATAATGATTTTTGCTGTACCTTTGATCGTCTTTATGATCATTTACGCCGGTTTTCTTTTTGTTATGGACAGGGGTAGTAATAAAACTCTAGAACAAGCTAAACGGGCGCTTCTTTACGCTGTTATAGGTGGCGTGATCATTTTAGGGGCACAGGCACTCCTGGCAGTTATTCAAGGCACGGTTGACGCGTTTAAATAAAATCGGATTTATGACCAACACTCCCAAAAACTTTTCAGAACTAGTCGGCCTCTTCATCGGTATTCTGACCCCAGTAATTTCATTGATTTTTGCTATAACGCTTTTGATTATAGTGTGGAAGTTGATAGACGCTTGGATCATTAACCCTGGTGACACCAAGAAGTTAGACGAGGGTCGGCAGTATGCTATCTGGGGCATTATCGGACTGGTCGTAATGTCCACGATTTGGGCCATTGTACGGATGATTCAGAGCTCTTTGTTTGGGGGTTAGGGCTTCTTTTCTATCCACAAGGCATGGCCTTGTCCTCCTCTAGCGACGTTATAATCTTATAAGGCAATTTAATTAAGCCAATTATGAGTAATATGCAAAAACTATTAGTACGTGCCACAACCGGTATTGTTGCTTTCGCTCCAGTGATCGCTTTGGCGCAGTTTGGAGAGATTAACAGCTTTATCAGCAAGATCACCGCTTTCATCAACAACGTTCTTATTCCGTTGGTGTTTGCGATTGCGCTTTTGGTGTTTATCTGGGGTATGTTCCAGCTCTTCATCAATAAGAATGCTGAGGAAGCAGAGCAGGGCAAGAAGCTGGCTCTCTATGCTATCGTGGCCTTTGTGTTAATGGTATCAATCTGGGGTATTGTGAACTTGATCGCCAGTGGCCTTGGTTTTAGTGGTGAACAGATTCAAGACATTCCTTCCGTACCAACCACAGGCGGAGCTCGATAAGGATACTCGATTTTCTAATTGGTGATTGATCAACAGATTGCGATGGGTGTCGCAATTTGCCATTAGTCTCTAATTCACCGCTATGATCGTTTACGCCGCCGCCGATGAAGTTGCTCGTGGTTTTCTTGCGAAATTTAATGACGCTATTTTATACCCGCTCATCACTTTGATGATGACCGTCGCTTTGATTGTTTTTCTGTATGGTTGTTTTGAATTCATTGTTAATGCTGGCAATGATTCAGCCCGCACTACTGGTAAGAAGCACATCTTGTGGGGAGTTGTCGGTATGGTGATTATGGTCTCTGCCTACGCGATTTTAAACGTCGCCGCTGGTACTTTCGGGCTCAGTGTCCCTAGTCGATAGTATCGCTTTAATAAAAAGAAAAACCGCCTCGCTCACTTTGTGAGTTTGGCGGTTATTTGATGACGGGCGCGTACGCCCGTCACATTTGTTCACAAGAACCATCAGGTCTCCGATCGACGAGTTGGTAACTTACCCGCTCAGGTCTTTCGGTGGTTGAACGGTAGCTTCTTGCGGCTACGTAGTAGCCGCTGCTGTCGTTGTTGGTCCAAATCTCACCTTTGCGATCCAAGAAACGCGAAACGAATCGCGAGCCATTTGGATCTTCCCCCCATGCGTATGCACACTTATCAGTGGGGAAAGAAATCCAGTCGGACCATTTTCCTACTGGCGCGATGATCTGGCCAGAAGCTCTGGCCTGGATCACAACAGGTTGGTCAATGACCGAGCGCGTGTTTGTTGGCATTGTTGGAGTTAGCCACTCTCTGTGGTTGATTCCACGATCAAGCCAAGTAATTCCATGCTCGATTCCTTGTTGGAAGAAGATGGCTGCAAGGATCAAAAATGCAAAGAACATCACAAGACGAAAGCGCAGATTTTTTGAGACCAGCCATAAGACCAGCAGTAGCATGGCTACTACAAACCAAAACACTGGAGTCTTTAAAAGTTGGTAGTGGTAAAGGGTGTAGATCATTACCCCCACAATTACCAAGAAGATCAGGTCGCGACCGAAGACACTTGTGACACTGCCGGCTCTTCTGAAGAGTAACAGAATACTTGCCAATGCCAGTACGACTACCCCGATCAGAAGTAGCTCTGCTGTAAACAGATCGGAGATGTTGAAGTAAGGAAAGGCCGACGAAGTTGTCGCCGTTACGTCCGTAGTATTGGGTGCTTCCCATTTAACAAACGCAAAAACGACGACTGCGACGAGTGTGACGATCGTGATGATTGTCAACCACTTGATCAAAGGTTTTACATATCCCCATGCACCACTGACATTCAATATGCGTGTGGTGCTTGTTGGAGAAGGTGAGAGGTTGTCTCCGGCGACGGTATTCGTCGCCGGAGAACGTTTCTCGTGGGATGAAAGGCTGCCGTAAAGAGCCAAACCTCCCATTATTGCTGCAGCCAGAACGACGGCCACAAGCAGTGCTATCGTAAATTCAATCATTGCTGTGTACCCTCGTTTTGTTTTTTGAGTTCATGGAGTATGGCTGCCTGGATCGGGTCGGTATCACCGCCGTTTCCAATGACCACAATCGCCTTATCCCCAGCAGCACTGGCTGTGCGGACGTTTCGCTCGGCGGCAAGTACAGCGAGACCCATGGCCCCGTTTCGACTCACTGCCGCTGCCTGCTTATCGATTTCTGCCGCACGTCCTTCGGCTCGTTCGATTGCGGAATCACGGTCGACGCGTGCTCGTGCCAACTCACCAAGGCGTTTACCATCTTCTTCTCTAACTGGAGAGATATCTATGACTAATGCTTGGCTAATTTTAATGCCGATGGCATGCACGCTATTTTCTTGTCGATCATGCTTAGTCTTGTTTTTGTTGCCGATCTTTGCTATCTCCGTAGAGAGATCCCGACTGTTGGCCGGGTCCATAATGGAGATAACGTTATCGTATTCGCGGGCACGGGTGAAATGAGTCACCCCGTCCACTGTAGCTGCAGATAAGCGCGATGACCAGTCGTCGATCCAGTAGGCTGTTTGGTAAGGATTGAAAACCCTCGCCATTAGCTCAATGAATACTCGGACAGGTATCTTGTCCTTAGTGTCGGCAGATGGTACTCGTACCGGAAATTGGAAGTCCGCCACTCGGAAGTGGTCGGAATAATCTTCGATACGAATGATCTCTTCCTCGCCTCCGCCGCGTTTCAATTTTTTGAAATACTCGAGCGGATAGGTGCGGACCCGTTGGAACGGGTAGATGCCTGTAAACACATAGCCTGTAGTCTTGAACACCCAGCGCTTCCAGAGCCACCACGGAAAGGCAAACAGGAAGAATGCTATTTTCATCCAGGACTCGTCCCATGGTAAAGGGTGAGAATCTTTTTTTCCGTACGTTGTCTCCCGTACCTCCCAGTAAGCATCATCGTTACGCCCGATCCGATTTTTTACATCTTCTTTCTGGAGTTCTCCACGGAAAGCGTGGCCTTCGTAGCTCATGATGCAGCGGATAAATTCACCGCCTCGCTCGATAACCTTCACACGTCCCGGCAGAAGCTCGGTAAAGAAACCGAATTCCGATACGGAATAGTTGCGTTCTGATGACACCTCAGCCCTTTTCTTGTTCCTGTTGGTCTTGTTGATTAGGCGCTCAATGAAAGTAGGAATGAGCGGCATTGTAAACAAGACTATCCAGAAGCCCAAGTAAAGGGCGCTGGTGATCATTATAGGTGAAAGGATAATGGCGATCGACGCGAACAGTATAATGCTGATGAATGCCCAAAGGACAGTCTTAACATTGCTGCTCTTAGTAGAGCGTGCTCGTTTGGTAAGCCAGGTTAACCACGCAGACAACGTGGACCAAGTACCGACGAATATTCTCTGGATTTGATTCCAAATGTTCTTCCACATTATTTTGACTCCTGTCAAAGGTCTATGCGCTCTTAGGCGCGGTTTCGTTTGCAGCGCGAGCTGCGTTTTCTGATCGGTCATCTATGATGGCCGATAGGAAAGCGCAGGGCGCCACTCCACTTACAATGATATCATACTTTGAGTGAAAAGTCAAGTAAAAATTAGGCAAAATAGGGCTAGAAATAAGTAGATTTTCAGGTAAACTGTCAATCTATGTATCGCACACTGTCTTTCTATAAATACGTTCGCATTGAAGATCCGTCTGCATTGCGGAATGAACTATATCGTACCTGGAGCGATCTTGGTGTACTTGGCCGTATTTATGTAGCTAGTGAGGGCATCAATGCCCAATTGTGTGTACCTAAGGAAAACTTCGAGCAGTTTGACGCGCTAGTCAAAGCGCGCTCAGAATTTTCTGATATCCCTTATAAATTTGCGGTGGAGGAAGGGGATGAGGCATCTTTCAAAAAACTTATCATCAAGGTCAAACAGAAGATCGTAGCCGACGGACTTGATGATAAGAGTTTTGATGTAACAAAAACCGGTGAGTATTTGACCGCAAAAGAATTTAACCAGTACGTCACTGACCCCGAGGCGATAGTGGTGGATATGCGGAATGCTTACGAAAGTGAGATCGGTCATTTTGAAACCGCCATTACGCCAGACGTGGATACTTTTCGTGATGAACTGAAAGTAGTTCCAGATCTACTTGCGGACAAAAAAGACAAGAAGATCGCTTTATACTGCACCGGCGGTATTCGTTGTGAGAAGGCGAGCGCTTGGCTTCGTCATAACGGCTTCAAAGATGTTAAGCATCTAAAGGGCGGCATTATTGATTACAAACATCAAGTGGAAAGAGAAGGGTTGGAAAACCGTTTTCGTGGGAAGAACTTTGTTTTTGATGAAAGGCTTGGTGAAAGAATTGGAGAGGAGATCATTTCACATTGCCATCTGTGTAATAAAGAAAAGAGTGATGTTCATTATCACTGCAAGAGTGAAGTGTGTCACATATTGTTCATCGCTTGTGATGGTTGTATAGAAAAGAAAGCCGGCTATTGTTCTTTATGGTGTCAGCTTTTTGACCAATTGCCAGTAAAGTTTAAGAAACTCTACGCTCGCTACTACAACCAGTTTTTCAGACCGGCGCAGTTTAAGAAGAATCGGTTGAGGGCGAGGGTGGTGTAGGAGAGGAATCTCTCGCCTTACAGGCGCTGTACACCTTTTGGATATTTGTTTCGGCGGAGCCTCACAAATATCTCAAAAGGTTCTTCGAGTCCTCTCGAAACAGTTTCCCAAACTGTTTCTTCCCACGCACAAAAATAAAAACCTGAGTCAAAACTCAGGTTTTTATTTTTTGGTGCGTGGGAGAGGACTCGAACCTCCACGGATTGCTCCATTGGTTCCTAAGACCAACGCGGCTACCATTACGCCACCCACGCATTTTAAACGCATAACCCAACACGCGTATTAGGTGTTAGGTAATTCGTTGTCCGCCCACCAGGGATCGAACCTGGGACCTTGTCGTTAAGAGCGACCTGCTCTACCAGCTGAGCTATAGGCGGATACTTGGTCGTGCAAAAGTGTACATTATTTAATGACCCAAAACAAGCAAGTTTGTGTCGAGGATGGGACTCGAACCCATACGAGTATTTCTACTCACGACATTTTAAGTGTCGGGCGTCTACCATTCCGCCACCTCGACGTTTTTGATTCATTCCACGATGAGTGGACTGGAGACTATGGCAATTGGGGCAAAGTATCCTCAGGTTTTCTAACCTGTTGTCGTATCTATCACCGTTTATATGATCTAGCTCGACCGGTATCCTACCATCTGGAGAAGATTCTGCCCACCCACAAAGTTCACATCTGGGCTCTTTAAGTTTTGACAAGAACAGTCGTTTTTTTAACTTAAAGCTCTGAAAAGTCGTGTCTTTCTTTAGGATTTCAGTCAGATCTATGCGCGGAGAAAATTGAAAACTTCGATTTTTTCGCCAACCTTGTCCAGTAAAATGACTAGTGTCAACCTGGTATATTTCGATGGCGCTTTTAATTTGTACATAATTGCCACCGGCCGGTACCAGTCCTAATAGTTCAATGACCTGTCTTAGACTATAAGACTTTTTGGCGGCAACTTTGAGCTGGCTAGGGGTCCATTTGGTTCTCATTTATATCAAATGGTACACTAGTATTGATTGCTGATGAATAGGAGTTTTCCACTTGCTACAAATGTATCTGGAAGAGTTTTTATGTTAATCTGGCATATCTGGCCAGGTGGCGAAGCGGTAACGCTGCGGTTTGCAAAACCGCCATGCACGGGTTCGATTCCCGTCCTGGCCTCAAAAGAAAAACGCGGTGCCGAAGGCACCGCGTTTTTCGTTTTTCTATCCCGCAATCTTTCTTGCCAACTCATCAATATATTGACGAGCGCGTTCACCACTGTCTATTTCAAAAACAAAGTTAGGGATGAACTTAAGGTTAGTACGCTTCTTGATATGGTTGCGCAAATCCGTAGCCGATCGCTTCATAAATATTACTGCGTCTTGTTCACGATCTTCTGGAATGGTTGTCAAAAAAACTGTTGCATTGCGCAGGTCGGGCGAAATAGATACCTTGGTGATAGTAATAAGAGGGTTAGGGTTAGCCTCCGCCACTACATAAGCGGCCACCAGTTGGCATAACAAAGATTCTACACGTTCGGTTCTTTCAGACATCTTAAGTAATTACTAAGTCGTAAGCTTCAATGTAGTCGCCGGCGTTTATGTCTGTTTTGGTGGTGAGTTGCATACCGAATTCGCCCTCGCCAGCTGAAGAAACATTGTTCTTTGCTTGCTGAAGATTTTTTAGCTCTCCACGCCCGATTTCGATATCACGGCGAAGGATTCTCACCTCCTGCCCGACCTTGAGTGAACCTTCTTCCACGCGGCCGCCGAGGACATGATCGTTTCTTTGCACACTAAAGTGACGAAGAATTTTGGCACGACCGGTCACTACCGCTTCCTCGCGCTTTGGGGTGCGATTTTTAAGGGCTGTATTGAGCCAGTCTGATAGTTCGTAAATTATGTTAAAAGTGTCGATTTCTACATCGAGTCGTTCTGCCAAATCGCGAGCGGCTCGCTCAACCTTTACATTAAAACCAACGACGATGGCACCCTTGGTAGCACTAACATTTTGCACATCAGCCACACTGATGTCACCAACACCTTGTTCAATCACGCGGATGTTAATGCGGTCTGAGTGAAACTTGGACAATTCATGTAAAACAGCATCAATTGTGCCGCCCACGTCAGCCTTAATGAGTATTGGTACAGTTGGTAAGCTGGAGGCGGTTACAGGTACTGACTCCTTGAGGTTGTTGGCTTGTTCAATCATTTCCTCAGCGATCTTCTTATTTTTGACCACTGTAAATTCGCTACCCACGGCCGGTGCTTCGTTCCAGCCCACGATTCCAATCGGTGTCGAAAGCCCGGCTTCCTTTAACGTACCACCCATAAAATCTTCCATGATACGAACTGGGGAATAGGTGTTTCCTGCAACCACAAATTCACCAGTGTGAAGCGTACCGTTTTTGATTATCAAAGTAGCGGTGTTGCCACGTTTTTTATCAAGTAGGGATTCAATCACTTTGCCGGAGGCACTAGCGGTTGGATCAGCCTTAAAGTCAGCTAGATCAGCAGTGAGGACTACTAGGTCGAGTAGGTCACTTACGCCCGCGCCTGTCTTGGCTGAGATGGCTGTCCATGGAATGTCTCCACCCATGCCTTCGATGTAGATGCCGTGCTCAATGAGTGAAGATTGTGTGCGCGGTAAATCAGCGGACGGTTTGTCGATTTTGTTGATAGCTACCACAAGTGGTATTCCGGCGGCCTTGATACTTTCTAGTGCCTCGAGGGTTTGTGGCTTCACCCCGTCCTCCGCTGACACTACTAGGATAGCGATGTCTGCGACATCGGCACCACGAAGGCGCATTTTTTGGAAAGCCTCATGACCAGGGGTATCAAGAAAAGTGATCGATTCATTCGACCCTTCCTTGGTGGTGTGGTTGGCGACGTAAGCAGAAAGGTGTTGGGTAATACCACCTGCTTCACCCGCAACCACATTCGACTTACGGATAAAGTCGAGTAGGGTGGACTTACCGTGGTCGATATGACCCATAACCACGACGATTGGCGGCCGCTTAACGAGATTGGCTGTTTCGGAGCCTTTTGACATAGGCGTTACCATACCACAGTTAGTAGTGAGAGCATAGGGTCTTTCGTCTATAAATGAACCTAGCCGCACCTCTAGACGATGAGCCTTAAACCCTATACGCTAGAGAGTATGTTGAATAATTGGTTTAAAAGGAGAGTCTATCTGGACTACGCGGCCGCCACGCCAGCGCGAAATGAGGTACTTAAGGCCATGAGTCCGTTTTGGAGTGATCGCTATGGTAATCCCGGAGCCATTCATACAGCAGGCGTATTGGCTAAGAGTGCAGTAGAAGAGGCTCGTGAAACGGTGGCGCGAACGCTTCGCGTTCGCGCCACCGACATCATCTTCACGAGCGGTGGTACCGAGTCCAACAACCTCGCAATCCGTGGCGCTGTTCGTGCTATGCGTTTAGCCAATGTGCCTGCAACTGATATTGAAATCATCTCAACCGCAATCGAACATCCGTCTGTCTCGGAGTGTCTTAAGCGTTTGATTGAAGAAGGAGTCCGTGTTATTTATGCGCCGATTGATACTGAAGGAAAGGTGATAGCTGAAGAATTTAAGAAGTTATTATCACATCGAACCAGACTAGTTACGATTGCTTATGCCAACAGTGAGACTGGTGTTGTCCAAGACATCAGTCGGTTGTCGAGAATGGTGCGGATGTTTGAAAAAGAGAATGGACTGACGATACCTTTCCATACTGACGCTGCACAAGCACCGCGTTGGCTTCCTTGCGCCCTAGATTCTTTGGGTGTTGATATGATGTCGCTCGATGCTGGTAAATGCGAGGGTCCAAAAGGCGTTGGTGTTTTGGTAAAGCGTTCTCGTGTCGCCCTCTCGTCAATTACTGGCGGTGGCGGGCAAGAATTCAAGTTGCGACCAGGTACCGAACCAGTACCACTTATTGTTGGTGCTGCTACTGCTATCTCTTTGGCGCAAAAAGAACACGAAAGTAAAAGTGCCGCTGCTAGTAAGCTCCGCGATCGCTGGATTAAAGAGCTGACAAAGTTGCCGGGAGTGCTGCTTAACGGTTCTGCTACGGAACGCTTACCAAACAATGTAAATATTTCCTTGCCAGGTTTTGATACGGAGTTTGCTGTGGTTGTCTTGGATGCCGCCGGTATCGCCGCGAGTACTAAAAGCGCTTGTTCTGCTTCGGGTAGTGGTCGTTCACACGTGGTCTATACTATGACCGGTGACGAGGCGCGCGCCGCTTCTACCATACGTTTTACACTAGGTCCGGAGACATCTTGGAGAGATTTGAAACAGACTACTCATGCATTGCGTAAACACATAGAGAAGATGCACCAATCTGGATTGACTGTGTAGGCGTATTACTGCATCATAAGCAGTGAGATCAATACTCCGTACTCCCAGTCTGTCTGCATGATCTTCTGATCTCAATCTAATCTTGTTTACTGTGCCAAATTTTCACAATTTCACTACTCGCGCTAAGGAGGCTATTCGCAAAGCGCACGAACTCGCCATTGAACGTGGTCAAAATCACGTCAGTCCAGTCCACTTACTGGCCGCTTTGTCTATGCAAGACGAAAGCACCGTCATATCTATACTCGACAGGCTTGATGTCGATGTGATCGCTTTTACAGACTTGCTACTAGAGGCTTTGGAAGGCTCAGAAGTCGGTAGCCAAGTGGCCCAATCGTACCAGTTGTATCTTACGCCAGAGCTAGCTCGCGCCCTTGAGCAGGCTGGTAAGATTGCTGAAGGAATGGGTGATTCATACGTTGGTCCTGAGCATCTTTTTCTTGCCACTATCGAATCCCCTGGCCCAGCCATTGAAGTATTACAACGGTCTCAAATAGACAAGCGCCGGGTAGCGAATGCGCTCAAAGAAGTACGAGAAAATTCGGTCACTGATGCTGAACAACCGAAAAAATTTCGCTCACTTGCAAAATATACTCGCAATCTGACGAAGCTAGCGGCAGAGAACAAACTCGATCCAGTAATTGGTCGAGACACTGAAGTACAACGTGTCATCCAAATACTTTCTCGCCGCACTAAGAATAATCCGGTTTTGATTGGTGAGGCTGGTGTTGGAAAGACCGCAATTGCTGAAGGTCTCGCGCAGATTATGGCGCAAGGGAATGTTCCGGAGTCGCTTAGAGAAAAAGAAATCCTTTCTCTAGATCTTGGATTACTTATTGCTGGTACGAAGTTTCGTGGTGAATTTGAAGAACGACTCAAGGCCGTGATGAAAGAAGTCGAGCAGTCAGAAGGTAAGGTAATACTCTTTATCGACGAACTGCATACTATTGTCGGAGCAGGAGCCGCTGAAGGTTCTATGGACGCAAGCAATATGCTGAAGCCAGCACTAGCACGTGGAGAAGTGCGCATTATTGGTGCTACAACTCTCAAGGAGTATCAGAAATACATCGAACGTGACCCTGCTTTGACCCGACGCTTTCAGCCGGTCTTTGTGAATGAGCCTTCACCAGAAGATGCGATTGCTATCTTGCGCGGCATTACTGAAAAATACGAACTCTTTCATGGTGTGCGCATTACCGATGATGCAATTGTAGCGGCTGTAACCCTCTCTTCACGCTATATCTCGGATCGGTTCTTGCCTGACAAAGCTGTTGATCTGATAGACGAGGCTGCTTCGGCTCTTCGAATCTCGCTAGAAAATAAGCCAGAAGAGTTGGAGATCACTGATCGTCAAGTAAGACGACTCGAGATCGAGCGCGAGGCTTTACGTAAGGAGGAAGGTCTCTCGGATAATAAAGAAAAGATCAGAGCTCGTCTTGGAGATATTGAAAACGAAATTAATGAGTTGCGTGACAAGACAAAAACTCTCGAAACAAAGTGGATCAATGAGAAGGAAACGCTTGGCGATATCGGTCGCTTCAAAAAAGAGCTAGAAAGCTTGCGTCTTGAGGCGGATGCAGCCGAAGCTACGGCTGACCTTACTCGCGCGGCTGAGATACGTTATGTCACTATTCCAGAAATGGAAAAGAAATTAGAAGAAAAGATTGCGCGCTTGCGTAAGCTCCAGCGTAGTCGCCGGTTACTTAAAGAAGAAGTAACCGAAGAAGATATTGCTTCTGTCGTGTCACGCTGGACGGGTATTCCTGTCTCTAGAATGCTTGAAGCTGAGGCAGAAAAGCTTTCTCGCATGGAAGAAGATCTTAAGAAGAAGGTAGTCGGGCAAGATAATGCCGTACGACTTATCAGCGACGCGGTAAAACGATCACGAGCGGGCATTGCTGACCCAGATCGTCCAATTGGTTCGTTCCTTTTCTTGGGACCAACCGGTGTCGGAAAGACAGAGCTGTCTCGTGCCTTAGCGCGGTTTATGTTTGATGATCCGGATGCTCTGCTGCGTATTGATATGAGTGAGTTTATGGAGAAGCACTCGGTTTCAAAGATTATCGGTTCTCCACCGGGCTACGTTGGTCACGAAGAGGGCGGCTCGATAACAGAACGCGTGCGTCATCGACCTTATTCGGTGGTGCTACTTGATGAGGTTGAGAAGGCACATCCGGAAGTCTTCAACATTCTTTTGCAGGTTCTTGATTCTGGTCATTTGACCGACGCTAAGGGTCGCAAGGTAAATTTCCGTAACACGATTATTATCATGACCTCGAACATCGGCGCTGAACATATTGATCGTATGTCTCACTTTGGTTTCCAGCAGAGTCATGATGATGTTTCCGAGTACGGTCATGCTAAAAGCAAGGTGATGGAGAGCTTGAAGAATTTTTTCCGTCCGGAATTCTTAAATCGCCTTGATGAGATAATTGTCTTCGATATTCTTTCGCCAGAAACAATTGCAGAGATTGTAAAGTTGCAGGTGAACAACGTCGTTGAGCGTTTGCGTACTAAGGAGATTGAGTTGGTCGTTAATGACGAAGTGATGGCATTCTTGGCGCGTGAGGGATATGACCCGAAGTTTGGTGCACGACCGTTGAAGCGTGTTATCCAATCTAAGATCCTTACACCAGTAGCCAACATGATGGTAGGGCAAGGGATGTTAAAGGGTGGCAAGGTGATGGTGGGGATGAAGAACGGAGAACTTGTCTTCGACGTGAAGAAGAAACCGCGCCGGACTCCTTCACCGGTCAAAATGTCGAGTGGGGTAGGGGTACAGGAAGTTTAAAGAGGAGAGTTACTGGAAGAAACACGGGGCGGGCCTTTGGCCCGCCCCGTGTTTTTCTATAAGAAAGTACCTGTTAGATTTATCCACCACCACTACTTGACACCTTGATTTTTGTGTTGATTTGTGCTATACTGGATGCAGAAAATTAACCCAAACTAGGAGGTCGCCATGCGCGCTCTTATTGCTCTTCTCATCGCAGTATTTTTTTCCGCTCCGGCGTTTGCAGCTGATTTGCACTTCAACTTCAACACCTTCAAGGTGCGAACGCACTTCACCGAAGAAGCTGCATCTCTTCAATGGAACGAGAAAGTTTTTCCATTCGAGATCGCCTTCAAGTACGGCTCGTATCGGGAGATGGCGAATCAGCCACACCGCTGGTTCGGCGGCAAGTACGTGCTCGTCGAGGCCGGCTGTGGCACATCGTGCCAGGTCGGTGTACTGGTCAATCGGCAAACTGGACGGGTGATACCCAATTCCAACCTCCCGGTTGCCGGCTCCAGCTACGAGTATCGCTACAACAGTGCGTTACTGGTGGTGAATCCCACCAGTGTGGAAATCCTCGCCAATCGCGATTATTTCCCGGACCAGACTACTTACTACTACGTCTGGACCACAACCGGCTGGAAGAAGCTGGCAGAGGAGCCGTGGCCGCCGACGATCTCCGTTGAGGAGGCTATGCAAGCGGCCCTAAAGGAGAAGAATGAAGAAACAAAAAAGATGATCGACGACTTGTTCCGTTCCGTTCAAGAAATAGATCACATTCCGATCCCTCTCCCACGTCCCTATAAATGAAACTAAGTGACGTTAGTTTCAAAAGGCCCCCGCAGAACTTCTGCGAGGGCCTTTTTTATTTTATTTTGTCAGCCTTTATTCTAATGTTACTTCCACTGTCCTCTCATCCACCCCAAACTCATTGTTCCTCTGTCCACCACACTCCACACGGTAGGTGGCGGTACGTTCAGGTACATTGAATCCTTCACCCTCCGTATCACCCTTAAGCATCGCTCTATCCCTTCTGGTAAGAGCATAGCTACCACCATCTTGTAGGAAAGGCAGACACTGTTGGTAATCACTACCATCCCAACGGAAGTATAGAGAGACACCAGAGGAAATATTGATCGAACTAGCAGTGGACCAGTCCAACAATATCTTGCCATCACCACCCACAGCCTTCACTTCGAGTGTTACGTCGTTGGTGAGGTTTGGTTTTTGTTCAGGGGTGGTGGTGGCGGGCGCTTCGATAACTGGCTCGGTAGGTACTTCAACCGTTGGCTCGGTTGTACTTGGTCGATAGACGTTGGTTATGATTTGTTGGAAGGCCGTTGGTTCGTTGATGAAGAGACTACGATCAACAATGGAGTCGTGTGTGACGTCATTGATACCATAGGCGGTCTCGAGATGGTGTGCTACTTCGGTTACAAGCTGATTTGGATCTCCGTAACCACAACGTCCGTCTGAAACCATCGTCACATAATCTGGCGATACGTGATTCTTAATAACGGCAGTGTACATAAAGCCAGTCTCATAACCCGCGACATCAGCAGGACAAGTGATATCGGTAACTGGGTAGATAAAAACTTTCTCAATATCGGCAGCAGTTAGGTCGTCTGAAAGTTGTGGCAGGTTGGTCGTACTTCCTTCAGGGGTGTTGACGTTAGTAAATTGAGAGACTGTGCCAGAGACTAACGAGAACAGGCGAGAGAGTAGTCCTTGTTCCGGTATCTCAGTGGTTTCAGTAGCGATGCTGATTAGATCGGTAGCTCTACCTTTGAATCCGAGTTGTTCAAAACGCTTCTGCATATAAGCAGTCGAAGTAAATTGTGGAATGGTAATACCACGGACGTCGTCGCCGGTAAGGGTAATGACGTAATCATAGTATTCATCACCAAGTACTTCTGTCTTCGGATCAACTACGCGGTAAGTAACAGAGGTGACATCTGAAATTGAGAATGGTGCGGTACTTCCTAAGATAGAACGCACTAGATTGGTAGCGGCGTTGTCCGGTAGAGCGGTGTCACCATCTTCGATATTTATTACCTCGCCGTTTTCATCTATGTATTCAACGGTATATACGTACTCTGGTACATTTTGTCCAACACGCTCTCCGTATTGTACTGGTGGGGAATATAGTCCGTTTGAATAAACGACGTTGCCATCGTCACCAAACATAATTGCGGTTTCGTTTAGAAGTTTTTCTAGAGTGTTCCATTGCTCTGTTGTGTAGTACTTAGAAGGTTCTTCAAGAGTAGCGATGATATCTGGACGATTTATTTCTATCTCGCCGGTCTTGTGATTAACGGTAATAAGTACTGGAACAATATTATTTAAGATCTCTTGATTTTCGGTGGCGACTTCATCATTACTCCATAGACCATCAAACCAAGAAGAAACAGAAGCTAAAGATGGTAAAGCTAGAATAGCGGCCCCTCCTTGGCAGGAAATCGGATAAGGAGGACAAAGACGCATATAATTGTGGTTGTTGCCGTCCCCAGTTGTATATGGACCACCAGGACTCCAGTGTTGTTTACCAAGGAAATCACCTAAGAGACCACCGACTATCGAACCAACTGGGCCACCAATAACTCCACCGAGAACGGAGCCGATGGTTGAGAATGTCTTGTCGTCATTTTTTGAAGGGTTGGTGTTGTTATCAGAATTGGTGTCTGTATTATTCTGTGTGCCGTTTGGCGAAGTATCATTGTTGGTCGGGGAATAGGTGTCTGTTGGAGTCTTATTAGTAGATAGTGAGTTTGGATCAAATGAAGGTGTCTGTGGAGTGAAGTCTGGGGCTTTGTTACCAGCGCGGATCCCGTACGTCTGCTCAAGGCCTTTTTTGTTAGTGGTAATAGTAATTGAGTTTGTATCTGCCTTCATTCCCACTACGGCGTTGAGGCTTTTTTGGGAAGAAATACCTGCCAAGGCTTGCTTTTCTGTAAGTGGGACGTTGGCAAAGTCCACAAGACCGAGTTTTGTATCAGTGACAGCGTCTCGCACAAAAGTACCAGCTATTAGGCTATTTGCAGCCGCCAAGTTGTCCTGAAAGGCTTTAGTATTTTCTACCTTTGAGATCATACTGGATAAGGCCTGGTTATATTGAGCGTCGGTAGGCTTACTGCAATTACATAGTGCTTTAGCAGTTTCCATTACAGGTTGATATTGTCCTGGTGCTGTAACAACTGACGTGATGTCTGTATTTTTTACAACCGCTCGGTTAGTGATTGTTTCCATCGTGATACTGACAGCTGCTTTGCCAAGGGAGGCTGCTTCTGCCATTGCTACCGCTACCATTGCCTTAGCGTCATTGACCGCATTGCTTGTTTGTACTGGGCTCGGCATCTGGTTAGATTTAACAACCGCCGCATATTGGGCGGCAGTGTTCAAGCCTAAAGCGGGAACACCTTTTGGCCCGGAGTAAGTCTTACCAAATTGTTGACCAACCTGTGTCGTTGTATTTTGGGCCACATCATTGGCCAGGTTATTCAAAGACGCTGTCTGTTTGCTTCCGGTGTCTAGGTTGGTTACAGATAGCGTATTGTCTTTAGTGTCTATTGAGACACTAAAGTTACCTTTGTTCATATTGTCCACCACTCCTTGCGTTATGGCGTCAATGTTTTTGTTAATACTTGGTGAAAAACTATCTACGCCGGCCACACGACCATTTTGATCCACCCAGCCGCCAGTGACAGTGTGGTTTATTGTTGCGCTTGGGTCATATGAAAACTTACCTATATTACTATAAGCGTTTTGTGCGGCAGTATTTAGACCTTGTGAGGGAACACCTTTTGGACCAGAGTAAGAGGTTTGAGCCAACCCTTGTTGGTAGGCATTTACAGATACAGCGTTGGCGTCAGTAATTGTTGATCGGTAGTCCTGTATTGCCGACAAACGGTCGTCATCCATTTTGGACATCGCTGCAGCCGGGTTGGTAGCAAGTGATATAGCACCAGCCAAATCTTTAGCGGTGGCGGCATAAGCAGTGGCGGCAGAATTATTTATCGCTGCAATAGCGTCCACGGTGGACTTCGTTACTGCAGCATCAATCTCAGCTCTAGCCACCGCCGCCGGATAACCAACCGTACCCGTTAAGGAACCAACCACAGTACCAGGTACCATGTCCGGATTGTCTTGATAAGCAGCGTGTGTGGCGGCGTTATCAACATAACCACCTATAGTGTTAGCGGCACTGATAGCATCCGCCGCCGCTGCACCAGCACTCAAACTGGCTACCGAACCATCGGTCATCGCTACTTGATCACCATCGATAGTACCATCCATACGTCCTTGCGCCGTAGCATTAACATCCACATCCCCAGTCATGCCATAACTAGAAGCTGCTTGTGCATCTGCCGCGGCTTGGCTAGTGGCTTCTGCATCAGCTCCACCCATACCAGGGCCAGGACCATTTTCACTTGGTGAATTGTCTGTACCGTCACCACTGTAACCGGGATCTCCTCCAGAAGACGTATCGCCACCTGATGTGTCAGTACCGCCGTCAGTTCCACCGCCGTATTCACTACCGTCTGCTTCACCACCGAGGGAGCCTTCGAGGGCGAGGGTGATGTTGGGCGTTACAAGTGCTGTAATTAGTAGAATGGTAAGTAAATACTTGAAGGTGTACATGAAGATTGTGGGTAAATAACTAGAGTGACTTATAAATTGAACAGATTAGTCGATTTTAGTTTTACGTGCAGTTACTTTACGGTAATGGCAATGGTGTCGATTTTTGCATTGTCGTAACAAGTGCCAGCACTGATAGGGCAGCCAGTAATTAGTTTGGCGTTGTAGTCGTCGGCTTTTTCGTAAGTGTGAGTGACTTCTCGATAAGCTAGACAGGCAGCCCCACCACCTGTGCCAACCGGGGCTTCTGATGGTACACAAGGGGTAAAGACGCGGGCTTTTGATTTGTCACCAAAAGTAAGTATAGAGTTTCGGTTACTTGGGAATCTGAAAGTAACTTTAAGGGCGGCCTGACCGGAAGTCGGAGTTGCTCTGAATACATTGCCAACGACAGGGTCAGCACTACCAACCTTTACAGTCGCAGTATCATTCCAATCAGTAATCGGTGCGTCCGTAGGGCCCGGATGCCAACTCGTCAACTTGACGGTATAAGTACCAGCTTTTTGATAGGTGTGTTTGCTTACGGCACCGGTACAGCTTTGACCACGCTTAGTGTCAACGTATGAATCACTAGGCTGAGTTCTGCCGTCACCCCAATCGACGCTAAGACCATTGCCGCTCGGTCCGTAGAATCCAAGGGAATACTTACATTCACTGATCTTCTTGTTAACGGCGGCGTTGTTGGTGGTGAGTGTAACAGAGAGCTCTTGATCGCCTGTACCAGGAGTCACTTTAAGAGCGCCGGATTGAGTAGGAGTGTCGGTCTCTCTTACTACAATTTTCTTGTTGAACACCAATACATTGTTTAGCTTGACCCAAACTCTGTAAGTACCAGGCTTTTTGTAGGTGTGGGTTTCTGTCAGGGTCTTTGCAGGGCCACATACGTCAGCTGCAGTTTGTGGCTGTCGAGTAAAGGAGTCGTCACCCCAATAGATTTCACCGATGTACTTGAGATGGTCAGCACAACCAGCTGGTGCCTTTCTGGTAACAGTTATCTTTAGAGGATTGGCAGTGTCTTTTGTTAGGGAATATTGATCCTTAGTAGGTGGTTCTACTCTACGATCAACACTGTCATTAACCGCGATATCAATAACGCTACTGTGCACTAGGGAACTATCGTTAGTTCTCTTGCATTCGATGTAATAAGAACCGGCACGTTCATAGATATTGAAGTCCTCATTTTCGGTGTTGCCAGTCAACATCTTACTGTCAGAGCGTGTGATGGCATAGCTACCGTCGTCTGCAAGGAAAGGTAAACATTGTGAGTAACCAGTTCTAGCATCCCAGCGGAAGGCAAGAGAATCGTTTGACTTTATGGTGAGATTACCTTGCACCCAGTTTTGTACTGTTACACCGGCTGCATTCTTTACCTTCACTTCAAAACCAATCTTGTTAGGGTCTTCTTCCGGTACGGTTGGATCAGAATCGTCTTCTATCTCGGTGATGTCTTCTCCAGTTTTGCCAATATAAATCGGTATCCCGCGCATTTCTTCAACCGTCAAACCGCTGAAGGCATGGCGTATGGTCAGGTTGGTGATAATAGACGTTAAGTAACCGTCGGCATCTTTGGTACTGGAACAATCTGAAATACCGATTTCGTTGGTAGAGGTAATGATGTAGGCCTGGAAGGTGTGTGAGCCGGTACTTAGGCCGCAGGTCACTTTGGTACCTACTCGATCATTTATGATAATGGCTTCGATTTCATGAACGGTTCGTGTACCAAAACTGTATCCATCGGTTCTGATGTCTGGCAAGTCGGCAAATTCACGATCAGTAATGGCGTCTTGATTATCGGGGAATAGGTTTTCCATTACGGTATCGAAAGCTCCTTGGAAAGAATCAGTAATGCCTTTGAAGAAGTCCAAAACTGGATTGCCGGTCTTTACTCGGATCCTCACAGTGTCCTTGATGTACCGCACATTGTCATAGGTTTTGAAAAGCTCCGCAGTGTAGAAACCAGGGCTTCTGTAAGTGTGTCTGACTTCAATGGTGTTTTCACACGTGGTTCTTTCACCGGTCAATTCTTGATCACATTTTACTGACGCGTTAGGGGTGTTGTCACCAAAGTCTATTTGGGCTTGGATTCTAGTGCCAAGATTTACAGTGAAGACAACCTCAAGTGGTGAGCTGCCGGTGTTCGGCTTAACAGAAAATTTAGCTTCTTTGAAAGGTGCATCGATCACGCGCACTGTTGATGTGACATTGGTCGTTTTGCCTGTCTGGTCGCGCACAGTGACGGTGATAGTGTACTCGCCACTCTTTTTATAGAAGTGTGTGAAAGAAGTCCTTTGTACAAAATCATCAGATTTGCGGAATATAGATAATACGCCGTTGCCAATCTTACTCATCACTCTCTCGTCGCCCCAGCGCACACGATAGGTCAATTGGCCACCGTCTTGATCGCTGGTAGCTACTTTCCATACGCCGTCTTCACCAACCTTAAGTTCGGTTGGTCCGGTGAAGGATCGGATGGTTGGGGCCGCGCTCGGGGCGGCTTGTGCGGCAGCGAAGTTAACTGCAACAAACAAGGTTGCAATGATGGAAACAGAAAGAATCGCAATCAAATGCAATACACTCCTACTAAAAAAACTACTAATAGATACGTTACTCATTGAAATGGTAATTAATACTAAACACTAGACGTACTAATATGATACAACACAGCATTAGTTGCTGTGTCTAAATGTTGTTCGAAAGTGTTGATAGTGATGAGATGTAAAAATTGCGCTATTTCGCTAATTTGGTAGAATCCGTTGGCTAAATGCGTCGGTGGTGGAGTGGATGAAAAGCAAACTACTTTGCTTTTCATCCGGTCTGCTAGCGAAGTCAGCAGATTGGTCGCTGTGAGCGAAAGCGAACCGACCAAAGGAGGACAATCAGATAAAAAGCATCGCTTGCGATTCTTTGCAGAAAATCAGCTATCTGCTAGCTTAGTACAGTCAAAACTAAATAAATGCGTCGGTGGTGGAGTGGTCAATCACAACAGGCTGTAAACCTGTCGGCTTCGGCCTTCGAAAGTTCGAATCTTTCCCGGCGCACAATTGAGTACACGGTAGTCTAATTTAGCAACCTAATGTTCGCCGAACTGGGCAGGTTTGCTGGATAGGGTGTCGCCCACCGGCGACTTCATTTTTATAGTCGCTCCACTTCGTTTCGCGACACCCGGTAAATCTGTTGTCTTTGCACCGAAGCTGGTTCGAATCTTTTCCGACGTACAAACATTGACACTAAATAATATTAGTGTTATTACTGCACCAGTTTCAACAACCTACTGGAGCACATCATGCTTATCTTGCAATCCCCCGCAAATGCGGGTGCCCGGACAGTTGCCGGTCTTTGGAAATTCAAAAATGGAGAAAAACACGACGACGGGATCGATTTCAACGAACTCTGCGCCGTCGGCTCGAAGATTGCTGCAGGAAGCCGTGGCTTCTCTGGCAATCTGTTCGACATCTATGCCGGCTTATCTGATGATGGGGAGATGGCGTTCAGGTTCGGGTATCAGCCCGATGAATCAGAACGCGATGTCTCAGCGGACGATCTGCAAAAGCAATTCGCAGATTTCTTCGCTCAACACACCCGGGCGTATCTGGGCTTCGAAATCACCTCTGACAAGACTCCGAAAGTCGAAGTCAAAGCGGCTCCGCTGCCTCGGAACAACGGCTACTGGAACAACTTGCCTTTGGCAGTCTATTCCAACGATGAAGACGTCGACGGAAACAAAATCCTCAACGCCTGGGGCCTCAAAGCTTGGGGTCGCAAACTTCCTTCGGATGTTGGCGATTATGTCGGCTGGCAACGTGTCGGTCTTCCCGAAGGATGGACCATTGGCCTTGAAGGGCACGACTTCCTTCTCATCGACGGCTTCAACCAGATTCGTGGTGACATTCTTGCCGCTTTCGAGCGTCCGGAATGTACCAAGCTGGTCATTACCGACGAGGACCTGGAAGCCGCCTGCATCAGCAAGGAGGAGTTCGAGGCAGCTTTTGCTTCTGACGGACCGAAGAAGGAACTGGAGAAGCCGAGACTGCAACTTCGCACCTGCATCAGCGTTCGGAGCGCGTATTCTCTGGCCGACTACGGACCGTATGATTTCTGGGTCGAAAATGCAGCCGGCGAGCGTCTCTTCGGAATCTATCGTCAACCTGTCACGAATGACGAGTACGACGAACGAATGCCGAAACTGCGCCGTCGTGTCTATACCTGGTTAGAAGAACACTACCCTGACTGGCTCGACCACAACGCCTACTGGGAAATGTTTCCGCAGGTCCATGCTCAATGGGCTGAAGCCAAGCAGATGGCACACTCGGTCGCCGCCAAGATTCTCGAAGGTAAAACCGATGAGGATCTGAAGGCACTTCGTGTTGAAATCGGTGTCGGCGAACAACGGACCGACTACACTCTGGCGCTCCAAGAGCGTCTGAGTGAGCACTTTGGTGCAGAACCGTCATTCCGAGTGGCCGAAGCTGTCGTCTACAAGATAATGGACATCTTCAACTTGAAAATCGGCCGTGTAGACGACTGATGTTCTCACGCCCTGCAACCTGGAGCGCCTTGCTCCTTCACTGGTTGCAGGGCGTTTCTTTTTTATACAGTTAAACAAAATTATCGAACCTCCTCCAGCCCGACGCATATTTGTAGAAAACACCCTTCGGGGTGTTTTTTGTATCAGTGTAGAGAATTGGCAACAATCAGGAGCAGTCTTGCGGCCTGCTATACTGAAATATGACCATTTCTCACTTGGGTAAATACTGGCTCATTGTATTGATCGCCTGTCTATTTATGACTCTATTTATAAGCTACGAGGCACATAAGTTTGCTGGGTCAAACATGTCGGAGTTACCAGACAACCCACTCTATCGAAACAGCGAGACGCCCGTTAACCAACGGGTCGCCGATCTCATGTCATATATGACGCTTGAAGAAAAGATCGGACAAATGGCACTCGTAGAAAAAAATAGTTTGAAAGAAGTTGGGGATATACAGACCTACGGTCTCGGCGGGGCGCTTAGTGGATTTGGCGGAAGGCCAGACGACAATACTCCGTCAGGTTGGAAACAAATGGTCGAAACTTTTGTTTTGGAGTCTCGTTCGTCCCGCTTAGGTATTCCTATACTGTATGGTGTGGATGCGATTCATGGACACAGCAATGTTCCTGGATCCACTATCTTCCCGCACTTTATTGGATTAGGAGCAAGTGGTGACGCGACACTTGTTAAAAAAGTTGCACAAGCTACGGGAGATGAGTTGTTAGCCACCGGAGTGCGGTGGAGTTATTCGCCCACGTACGACATGCCCGAGGACATTCGTTGGGGTCGCGTGTATGAGACTTTCTCTGACGATCCTCAACTGGTAAGCAGTCTCGGTAGCGCTTATATTCGTGGCTTGCAAGAGAACCAGACTAAGTCTTCAACCACAATTTCAGTGCTGGCGACCCCGAAGCATTATATTGGCGTGGGCGGAATGCTTTGGAACAGTTCAAGTAATGAGAATTTTAGAATCGACCAAGGATCAACACCAGTAGATGAAAAGAAGCTTCGTGAGCATTATCTGCCGCCGTTTCAGAAAGCAGTCGAGGTAGGCGCAGCAAGTGTCATGGTCGGGCTAAATAGTTGGGGTGACACCAAGATTGCGTCATCCACCTATCTTGTTCAAACAGTACTTAAAGAAGAACTTGGTTTTAAAGGATTTGTAGTATCAGATTGGTATGGGGTTTATGAAATTCCTGGTGACAATTACACCGCAGCGATCACAGCCATCAATGCAGGTGTGGATATGGTGATGCTACCGTTTGAATACAAGGAATTCGTTCGAGATATTAAACAAGCGGTGAGTAAGGGAGATATAAGTGAAGCGAGAATTGATGACGCAGTACAACGAATACTCACTGCAAAGTTTCAATTGGGGCTTTTTGAAACCAGTATTACACCAGATATATCTGAGGTCGGATCGTCAGCCCACCGAGTCCTCGCTCGCGACGCGGTGGCAAAATCACTCGTGCTTCTCAAAAACAACAATGGTCTGCTTCCGATCAAAGAGGATGTTCGCACTATTCAGGTCGCCGGTAGTGCCGCCGACAATATAGGCAGACAAGCAGGTGCTTGGACTGTGGAATGGCAGGGGATTGACGGAAACTGGCTTCCTGGAGCTACCTCAATTCTTGCTGGGATTAGAGAGTCTGCTGGAGAAGGCTCGGTCATTCAGTTTGATGCTGATGCAAATTTCTCTTTAGGCTCTCCAAAGGCTGACCTTGGTATTGCCGTTGTGGGCGAGTCACCTTATGCAGAAGGTTTAGGTGATAATCCAAACCCATTTTTGAGTGAAGAGGATATTGTAGTGATCAATCGTTTGAAAGAAACTAGTTTAAAAGTGGTGGTCGTACTCGTGACAGGTCGCCCGCTCATTATTACTGATGATATTAAAAATTGGGATGCGGCTGTGGTGGCCTGGCTCCCTGGCAGTGAAGGCGCTGGTGTAGCAGACGTGTTGTTTGGAAAAAAGCCATTTACCGGAAAACTTCCGCTTCCGTGGCCTTCGACCCTGCGACAATTACCGATTGTCGGAGGAATAACGAATGACAGAAGCGCCCCTCTTTTCCCGCGTTATTTTGGTTTGCAGTATTAGGTTGGCCTATTGGCTCTTGTGTTATCATTTAGTTATGAGATTCTTGCCATTCCTTTTAGCCCTCTTTATCGTTTTTCTGCCTACTTTTGTAGGGGCGGCGGAGAGTACCGGCTTAGTGCCTTGCGATGGAACTGACTGCGATACTGGAGATGTGATCCAGTTGGCCAACAACCTGATTGATTTCTTGATCAAGATGTTGTCGGTGATTGCTGTGATCGCGTTGGTCTATGTAGGTTTTCAGTTGGTGGTTTCTGCTGGCGATACCTCTAAATGGAGCGAGGCAAAAGAAATGTTTACCAATATTGTGATTGGTATCATCATTATCCTTTCCGCATTTTTGGTGGTGGATCTTTTACTTAAAGGCTTAACAGACAAGGGTTTGGATGAGACTACTGGAGGAATAACCAACACCGGCAACACCACCAATTGATTTTGTGCCCCTTTTGCACTAAGATCTAATCCTCGGGCCTATAGTTCAGTGGTAGAATGCCGGTTTCCAAAACCGTTGACCGAGGTTCGAATCCTCGTGGGCCCGCACAGACAATCAATAAAGGGCATGACGTAAGTCATGCCCTTTATTGATTAGGAAGCCAAAAGTTTGGCTTCCGTGTCTGTGCGGGAGCCGCAGCGATATATTTTGTGACTATTGCCTGTCACGAAATATCGCGAGGCGGGGTTGAGAGTACTTAGCAGAATTGGAGCGTAGCGAACAACTATGCTTAGTAACTCGTGACCGCCAGTTAATTAGTCAAAAACCTCTTCATCACATCAAATATTTCCGGGTCGTCCTTCAAAAACCACTGGATAGTTTTATCTCGCTTTAGCCACGTCATTTGGCGTTTGGCGAATTGACGAGTTTTTACGGACAATTCTTCCACCATCGAATCGTAATCCAATAAACCGCGTAGGTAGCGTGATAGATAACGATACTCAAGTCCAAAACTTTCTAGACGCTCGTGTGTGACTCCGCTTTCGAGCAAGGTCCTAACCTCGTCGGCCATTCCGGTATTTAGGCGCTCAATGATTCGTTGTTTTACAATCTCTCCATGGGTTTCTATATTGATCAGTAAACCGATTGTTAGAACATCGTACGGGCAATCAGAAGGACTCTGAGGGGGAACTTTGCCTAGATATGTGGCGATCTCAATGGCCCGTACGAGTCGTCTTTGGTTCTCTGGTTCGATTGAGGCAGCTCGGTCAGGATCGAGACTTTCAAGTATTGAAAGTAGATCGGCGGCACTTTTTTCTTCGAGGGTAGCGCGTAAGACTTGATCGGGTGGAACTTCTGGCACGGTAACTTTACCGAGTAGAGTATCAATGTAGAAAAAAGTGCCGCCAGCTACGATCGGCAATCTGCCGCGCGAGATGATGTCATTAATTACGATCTTTGCATCACGGGCAAAGTCGCTGGCCGTATAGACTTCGGTTGGTGAAGCAACATCAAGTAGGTGGTGTGGGATGCCTTGCATTTCCTCAGTGGTAACTTTGGCGGTACCAATGTCCATTCCACGATAAACCTGCCGCGAGTCAGCTGACACCACTTCGCCGTTGAATCTCTTGGCCAACTCGACCGCCATTCCGGTTTTGCCGGAAGCAGTTGGTCCGACGACCACCACAATCTTTGGTTTTTTTAGTTCTTCTAACACTTAGCGAATATAGCAGAGGAAAGTAAAAACGTCACTCATCCTATTACCCGCCGCAAGCGGACGGGGCATTAGGCGAGCGAACCTGGGCGTTTTTGCTAGATAAGGTTTCGGCTCCGCCGATGCTTGTTTATTGTCGCTATTCAGCCCTACCCCAAGAGGTAGGGTATTCTGGCGGTTTCTAGTAATGTGGACAACAGGTCGGACGACTTCGCCCTGTTGCTATAATGTAAGAGTTATCACTTGCTAAGTTTCGACCGATGAAAATCTAGATACTTACAGGGGCATTATTATTTTTTCATAGTTTTGAATATGGCCAAAGGAATGGATCGACAGAAGGATAAAAAGAAGCCAAAGAAAGACAAGATAGTAAAGAAATAGTCTTAGATATATTGCATAAAAAATCGCCGCATCAGACGCGGCGGTTTTTTTATTATGTTGATACAGGCGGATTGGTAGTGTACTCTGGGGCGCTATGTCTAGGAATGCTGGCCTTATTACATTCAACAGTGTCTCATACGAGCACGACTCCACAAAACCGATCTTAATCGGGGCTAACTTTTCGATCCGACGCGGAGCAAAGATGACACTGATGGGCCAAAATGGCGCAGGGAAGAGTACCATCTTCGCTCTTATTTCTGGTGCGCTTAAACCCGATAGTGGCGATATTAACATTATGCCGCAGACCACGATCGCTGTGTCGCGGCAGGTTATTCCACAAAGTGAGATGGCTCTCACTATGCGTGCTTTTTTTGAGAAACGATTTGCAGAGAAAGTTTATGACATTGACCCAAAGATCGATGAAGTCTTGGAGGTGGTGAATTTGTCACCATCAGATCCAGAGGTCAGTAAGGGATTTAAAGATCGTTTGATCGGAAGCTTCTCAGGTGGTCAGCAAGCTCGACTTCTCCTCGCTTCAGCGCTCATCGAACAACCAGATGTATTGCTACTCGATGAACCTACCAACAATCTTGATCGGGAGGGCATCGCTCATCTTACTGAATTTCTTCGCGAGTATCGAAAGACAGTGGTGGTGATTTCGCATGATGCAGACTTTTTGAATGCTTTTACACAAGGGGTTCTTTACCTCAATACTCAGACCCGCACCGTGGAGCAGTATGATGGTAACTATAATGACGTGGTCCTAGAGATCGCCACTCGGGTGGAGAAGGAGCGACGCAAAAACGCTCAACTTGAAAAAGAGATTAGAGAGAATAAAGAAAAGGCCAACTTTTTTGCAAACAAAGGTGGAGGAATGCGTCTGGTAGCTAAGCGTATGCGTGAGAAGGTAGATGAGTATGAAGAGAATAAGGTTGAAGTACGCAAAGAAGATCGCACCATCCGCCCTTTCTCCATTCCGCCGGCTAGTGGCGTGCCGCTTGAAGTTCTCAAGCTTTCTTCATACAAGGTAATCCGCAACCATAAGGCAAAAGATGTAGAGTGCGACCTTTCTCTTAAGCGTGGTGAGCATCTTCAGATCATCGGCCCAAACGGTATAGGAAAGACCACCTTGCTTGAATCACTGGCGTCAGGACATGCTACTGGTGAGCATGTGTCTCCGGGGGTAACTATTGGCTACTACCGACAGGACTTTTCCAACCTCGATTTCGACCAGACGGTTCATGAATGTCTGATGTCTGTCATGAAGAAGAAAGTCGAAGAGGATATGCGTTCGACTGCCGCGGGATTTTTGATTAATGCGGATGTCATTAAGACAAGGATCGGACTTCTCTCGGAAGGGCAAAAAGGTCTAGTGGCATTTGCGAGACTGGTGCTCTTGGAACCTGGCCTGCTCATCTTGGACGAACCAACCAACCACATCAATTTTAGACACATCCCAGTTATTGCTGAAGCACTCAACAACTATGAGGGAGCGATGATTTTGGTCTCCCACGTGCCGGAGTTTGTATCACAGATTCGGATCGACAAAGTCCTCGATCTTGATAAGAAGGGGAAATAAGAAAGGTGGGCGAGTTCCTCCCACGACAGTGCGCAGGCAATATATCAGGACTTGATCCTTACAGGATCAGTACACCTTTTGGATATTTCATTT
>MFMS01000005.1:47045-53390 GCA_001783525.1 Candidatus Kaiserbacteria bacterium RIFOXYB1_FULL_46_14
CTCATAAAATATCTCAAAAGGTCTTCAAGTCCCTCCTCCAGCAAAAACAATAAGGGCCAAATCCTACAAGTTTTCGGATTTAGCCCTTTTGTTTTTATGTGCTGGAGGAGGGACTTGAACCCTCAAGCCTTGCGGCATGCGATTTTGAGTCGCACGTGTATACCATTCCACCACTCCAGCGTGGTGCGCCAAATATAACAAATATCTGCGGAATTATAAACAGTTGATCAGATCGGGCTATGGTAAACTACCAATCATAGGAGGTTGTTAGATTGTCTCTGTTTTCTCTATGTCTTTTCAAGGTGATTCAATATTTTGGGTTGAGCTCGACAAAATCGTACCTAATCCGTTTCAGCCACGTCGTGAGTTTGATGAATCCAAACTCAAGGAGTTGGCTGAGTCGATCAGGATGTACGGCGTCTTACAGCCTTTGACCGTAACTCGTCGTGAGCGCCCGCGCGAGGACGGTACTTTTTATAGTGAGTATGAACTGATCGCTGGTGAGCGTCGTTTGCGCGCTTCAAAAATAGCCGGTCTTTCACAAGTGCCGGTCATCATCAGAAACGGTGATCAAACTGAACAGGAAAAACTAGAACTAGCCATCATTGAAAATCTTCAACGTGAAGATTTGAATTCAGTGGACAGAGCAATGGCTTTTCAGCAGTTGGCGCAACTTTTTAATCTAACGCATGCGCAGATCGCGGCGAAGATGGGTCGTTCTCGCGAATATGTCTCCAATACTTTACGCTTGTTGGCTTTGCCGGAGTACATGCTCTCTTCATTACAAAAAGGTGAGATGACCGAAGGTCACGCCAGAGCACTTTTGATGCTCGCTGATCGTCCGGAGGAACAAGATGTGCTTTTCCGAGAAATCTTACTCAAGAAGATATCAGTACGTGAGAGTGAAAGAATATCTCGCAAAATTGCCACCGATCGTGTACGCAAGAAAGAGTGGAAGGATAGTGACCCGACCTTGATAGAGATCGAGCGCAAGCTCACGGAGACTTTAGGAACACGCGTGCAGATTAAGAAGACGGACTTCGGCGGTACGGTATCGATTGATTACTTTGATCCGGCTGACCTCGACAAGATCCTCGACATGATTGAGAAGCGCGAGAGCGCCGCTGGTGTCGCTAACCAAATACCGGTTTCTCTCGAAGCGAGTTTGGCGAGTGAGGTAATCAACGAGACCTTGCATGAAGAAGCTAGTGAAGCCAATGAAGTGATTGCAAAACTAACAGAAAATACTCCGCTTGAAGCGGCCGAGCCACTAGTGATCGAATCAGACAATCTTCCGGCGGTAGATGACTTGGTTGTTCCTCCAGCATTAGACACACTAGTCATCCCGCCAGCCGTAGATAATCTGGTTACCCCTCCGGCTTTAGATAAGTCGGACGACCTGCCTCCGCTTCCAGAGAGAGATGAGAGTGAAATGTACTCTGTGGGCAAGTTCACCATCTAATAAATATACAAAAATCCACGACATTCATGTCGTGGATTTTTGTGAGGAGGAATGTGTAGGGATTAATTCTTAACCTTAGAATCGAGATTTAGATAATTGCGGATGTGGCGGCGAGCCATGGTCGTCTTGGCAAACTTTAACCACTTGCGCGTAGGTTGAGCGCTTTTTTTTGTTTCTATTTCGACGATGTCACCATTCTTGAGTTCGGTGTCGAGCGAGACCAATTTTTTGTTGACCTTGGCCCCTGATGTTTGGTTACCCACCTCAGAGTGGATCGAGTAGGCGAAGTCGATAGGGGACGCACCGACCGGTAGATCGACCACGTCACCGTTCGGGGTAAAGACGAAGATGCGGTGCTTGAAGAAGTCTTCACGCATATCTTCGATAAACTCAGAGCTGGAAGAGTCTGGGGCGGCGTACATCTCACCGATCTGGCTGATCCAAAGTGGAATCTTGGCCTTGGCCGAAACACCTTTGGTCACTTTGGCCTCAGTTGCTTTACTCTTTTTCCAAGTAAAAGGTCGGAATAGTGTCGGTACTAGATTGGCAAACCAATTCTCTTGCGGAGATACTTTCTTTTCTCCATTCTGAAGATCTTTGTAGATGATGTGTGAAGCGATACCGTGTTCTGCTTCGTTGTGCATTTTGGCAGTACGGATTTGAACTTCAAGAATATTACCGGCAGTCGTGGCTACTGTCGTGTGGATAGATTGGTAACCATTAGGTTTTGGGAAAGCAATGTAGTCTTTGACACGTTGCGGCAGTGGTCGCCACATTTCATGAATAACACCAAGTGTTTTGTAACAATCCTCAACGTTTGGTAGCACCACGCGGATAGCGAGCAGGTCATGTACTTCGTCAATGTCCCATTCCTTACGCTTGAGCTTATGAAACAAACTATAAAGACCTTTCACTCGATAGGAAGTGGAAAAATCGCGCAGGCCAGCTTCTGCCAAACGTTTCTGTAAGCTTTTGCGCTCGCGCTCCAGCCGGTCTTCGTACTTACCAATCTTTTGCCTTAGTAGTTCGAGGACTCTTTTGCATTCTTCAGGATATACGTATGGAAAAGCCAAGTCTTCGAGTTCTTTTCGAATACGGCCCATTCCGAGACGGTGAGCCACCGGTACATATATCTCCAAGGTCTCACGAGCGATGCGGAGACGTTTTTCCTCCGGCACATGCTCCAGTGTCATCATGTTGTGGAGACGGTCCACTAGCTTGATGATGAGGACACGGATGTCTTGTGAGGTGGCAACAAAGAGTTTTCGTAAACTTTCGTTGTGACGATCAGTGCCGTAGTAACGAACACTTGAAAGCTTAGTCACACCTTCTACTAGAAAAAGTATTTCTTCGCCGAAATCACGACGAATATCTTCCTCGGTCAATTCAGTATCTTCAATGGTGTCATGAAGCAAAGCGGCTGCTACTGTGCGTGCACCCATTCCCATTTCGGATAAGAGCAAAGCCACCATTGCGACGTGCGACATATACGGCTCTCCGGAGTAGCGAGTGTGTCCCTCGTGAACTTTCTCGGCCGTAGCGTAAGCCTTTTCAATTAAGGCCCGATCAGCGTCGGTAAGGTTTTGTTGGTGTTTTAAGATGTCCTTAACAGAAGTCATAAAATCAAGTGTAAAGTCAAAAGGGTAAAAGTCAAAAGCAGTAACTCGATTGACATAACTTTCATGGTACTTATAGTGTTAGATAGAAAGGAAGAGGAGACGAAAATGGTTGGGTCAAAATTAGTAGAAAGCAGCGATCGACACGAAATTCGGCCATCTATACAGCGAGTACCGGTCACGGTCAGGGCCGGGGATCACTACCAACGGTGTGGGATTTGCAGTTGCCTCGTTCTCAGCTCGTGCGAAAATAAGAACGTGGCAGAGTTCTGCCTCTACAATCCTAATTCCGGTATGCAGGTCAGTCCGGATTAAAACAAAGCGGCGCGAGGGCTTCAGCCTTCGCGCCGCATTATTTTTATGATTTAAGGAGCATCAACGCGTCTTCCATCGTGAATTTCTCTAAGTCAGCGTCGTCGGGGAGGGAAATGCGTTTAAAGCCACGACGAAGGAACCGACCGGATTTTGATTCCAAAACATTGATCGGTTTTTTCGTCTTTGGATGCGGACCTAATTCCTTAACAATCTTTTCACCTTTACGCGTTCCCTTTGGCTGTTTAAGAATTTCGAGCGCTCTTTCTAAAGTTATTTCGTACGGGTTATCCGTTCCTTTGAGTGATCGAAAGTCGCCATTGTGTCCGATGTAAGGACCGAAGCGACCGATGTTGGCGATTATAGATTCACCGCTTTCAGGATGTGCACCAAGCTCACGTGGCAAAGCCAGATAGACAAGGGCATCTTCCAAAGTCACATCACCAACCTTCTTGCCTTTTGGCAATGAAGCACGGCGCGGCTTCGGAGCCTTCTTGTCTTTCTTGTCGGGAGTTTCTCCTTGTTGTACATAAGGACCGAAGCGACCGTTTAGAACATAGATCCCTTCTCCAGTTTCAGGATGTATGCCAATTGGTTCATCTTGTTTTATTTCTGAGCCATCGATAAGACGCGAACCGGTACACTCTGGGAAATTACTACAAGAAAGAAATTTGCCACTCTTGCCAAGTTTAATCACCATTGATTTGCCGCAGATAGGGCAAGGGAATTCGGCCGGTGCGTCGCCGAGGTTGGTTTGCTTTTCGATATCTTCTTTTGAAGCCACGTCACGTGAGAATGGTCCGTAGAAATCACGCAAAGTTTTTTCGTAAGATCTTTTACCTTCTGCGATTTCGTCTAGCTCATCTTCCATTTCACTAGTGAAGGTATCAGAAATATAAGTAGGGAAATGAGTTTCAATAAAACTAGAAACCACGTCGCCAGTATCGGTTGGAATCAATGTTCGGCCTTGCTTTTCAACATAACCACGATCAGCCAAAGTCTGCATGATTGAAGCATAAGTAGAAGGTCTTCCAATACCGCGCTTCTCAAGCTCTTTGATCAGACCAGCCTCGCTGTAACGGTTTGGTGGCAAAGTTTCCTTAGCCTCTATCTCTACTTTCTTCACTTCTACTTTTTCGCCCTTCAGAACCTTAGGCACTTCGACATCTTCACCGCGCGCTCCGGTATCAACTTGGAGCCAACCGTCAAAAAGTACACGCGATCCAGTCAGTGCAAAATCCGGAATACTCTCGGTTTGTCCGGCTAGGTTGGTGGTGATGCGAGTGCGCAAAACTTTGGCGTCGGCCATCTGCGAAGACAGTGTGCGACGATAAATCAATTCATAAAGGGCTTTTTCGTCGCCGGTATTTCCGGCAGATTTTTTGCCAGCATTAGTTGGCCTGATCGCCTCGTGCGCTTCTTGCGCTGACTTACTCTTGGTTTTAAATATGCGTGGTTGTACGTATTTCTCACCGTACTCTTTGTGCAAAATGGCAATGAGTTGTGATACTGCCGCCTTACTCAAAGTGGTCGAGTCGGTACGCATATAGGTGATGTGTCCGGCTTCATAGAGCTTCTGTGCCGCACGCATTGTGCGTGATGGGGAAAACCCTAGACGAGTCGAAGCGGCTTGCTGAAGTGTTGAGGTAGTGAAAGGTGGTCGAGGGGAACGCTTTTGTTCGGTCTCCTTTACTTCGGTCACTACCCAGTCGTTTGTCTCGCCAAGTTTTTTTATCCTTAAAGCTTCTTCGTTCAACTTTGGCTCGTCGGTACAGGTAAAGGGCACAGTCGTGCCAGAGGAAAGTTTGGTTGGGGCAGTTAAGACAAAGTATTGCTCTGGTATAAAAGCACGAATTTCTCGTTCGCGTTCCATTAAGATGCGAAGGGCTGGAGACTGTACACGGCCAGCCGATAGACCGTAGCGAACTTTTTTCCAAATCAAACCAGATAGATCATAGCCAACAAGACGGTCTAGTACACGACGCGCTTCTTGCGCTTCCTTCAAACCGATGTCGATATCGCGCGGATGTCCAATCGCTTCTTTCACCGCATCCTCAGTGATTTCATGGAAGACAATACGCTTCAGGTTTTTGTTGGTGCCCTTAATGAGCTCAGCCACGTGCCAAGCAATCGCTTCTCCTTCGCGGTCGGGGTCGGATGCAAGTAAGACGGCGTCAGCCTTCTTGGCGGCACTCTTGAGTTCATTGATCACCTTCTCTTTACCAGGTGAGATGATGTAACGCGGAATAAAGCCACCCTCGATATCGACGGCGTCTTTGTTTGATTTTGGTAGGTCGCGCACATGGCCGATTGATGACTTCACCACGTATCCGGTCCCTAGATACTTGGCGATAGTCTTAGCCTTTGATGGCGACTCAACTATAACTAGCGTGGACATATTAATTTGTTAACAAATACCACAGGAGCTTCAAAACGCAAAAGTTATCTTAGGATTTTCTATATACACCGTTGTCCTCGATGATATATCCAGACAGTTCCATTTGCATCAAAATCACGGTAGCAGCAGAGACGGGTAGATCGAGTTGTCTAATCAGGACGTCACGTGTAAGTGGCTCGGTGAGTATTTGAAGAATACGTGATTCTTCGGTAGAAAGCGCCGCGGGCTTCGCCCGCGGCGCTTCACTTAAAACCTCCAATCCCAACACATTCAAAATGTCTCTCGGCTCAGTGATTGGTGTTGCACCAAGCTTCATGAATTGATGAACACCTTTGGAGTTGTCTGAAAAGATATTGCCAGGAACGACCAATAACTCGCGATTGTAGTCGGCAGTAAGTTTGGCGGTGATGAGAGTGCCGCTCTTCTCTCCCGCTTCGATAATTAAAGTGGCGTGGGAAATGCCGCAGACCAAACGGTTTCTTTGTGGAAAAGACCAGTTGGTAGCACGAAAGTCTGGTGCAAACTCTGATAATAAACCACCACCTTTTTCCAATATC
>MFMS01000005.1:53400-74835 GCA_001783525.1 Candidatus Kaiserbacteria bacterium RIFOXYB1_FULL_46_14
GCCTCATGAGCCAGTGAGTCGATGCCGAGCGCTAGACCAGATACGATACCTATATTATGTCCACGAAGTCCACTAAGCAGATAGTCCACCACCTGCTTGCCGTAATTGGTGTAGTGGCGCGATCCGACCACCGCCAAGAGTTTCATATCGGGTGAGGGAAGTTTGCCGCGATAATTCAGCTCCTTTGGCGGCCCAGGTATCTCCCGTAATAGCCTTGGAAATTCATTGCCCTTCAGGTACTCTATGGGGAAATCCATTATATTTATTCTACCTTATGTTAGATATCAAATTCATCCGCGAGAACTTGGATATCGTGAAATTCGCTGCCAAGAAAAAGAAGATCAATGTCGATCTCGATCGCCTGATCGCTATTGATGATTCTCGACGCGAAATAATGGCGCGCCTAGAGTCGAAGAAAGCGGAGCAGAATATGACCTCGAAGCGGATTGCGGCTGAGAGGGATCCTGGTCCGCGCGGTGTCTTTATCGCTGACATGCAGAAGCTCAAGGTTGAGATCCAGAAGGATGAAGAGGATCTTAAGCCAGTGATGGAAGAATGGCAGTCATTAATGCTTCAGGTGCCACAAGTGCCCGATATGACGGTACCAGACGGAGACAGCGATGCGGACAATGTTGAAGTAAAAAATTGGGGTGATCGAACTAAATTTGATTTTGCTGCTCTCGATCACATCGAACTGATGCAAAGACACAAAATGGTTGATTTCGATCGTGGTACCAAGGTGCATGGTTTTCGTGGCTACTATCTCATCAATGATGGTGCGATGCTTTCTTGGGCGATCTGGAATTACGCCAACGAATTTTTCCTTAAAAGAGGATTCAGTCCGATGTTGCCACCGACCATCGTGCGCAAAGCTAACCTTTACGGCACTGGACACTTGCCAAATGACGCGGAGGATGTTTACAACACTCAGGACGATGACTATTTGATCGGTACCAGTGAAGTATCAACAATGGGTTACTATGCCGACGATGTGCTCGAACAAGCACAGTTGCCAATTAAGCATCTTTCCTTCTCACCTTGCTATCGTCGCGAGGCTGGCAGTCATGGCAAAGACGTGAAGGGTTTGATCCGTGTGCACGAATTCTTTAAAGTTGAACAAGTTATATTGTGCGAGGCTTCGCACGAGGAGAGTGTGAAGTGGCACGAGTGGCTAAACCGCAATACTGAAGAATTTATTGAGTCACTTGGTATTCCTTATCACACAGTTTTAAACTGCGGTGGTGACATCGGTCAGGGTCAGGTGAAGAAGTACGATATTGAGCTCTGGGTGCCGGGAGAAGAGAAGTATCGTGAGATCAGCTCCGCTTCGTATTTCCACGATTTCCAAACTCGCCGCTTCAATATTCGTTATCGTGACAAAGAAGGTAAGTTGCGTTACGCGCACTCACTCAACTGCACAGCTATTCCAACTCCGCGCATCTTGGTATCACTGGTGGAGAATTTCCAACAAAAAGACGGTAGTATCAAATTGCCGGAAGTACTACATAAATACATAGGTAAGGAGAAGATTGGTTAGAAAACGGGCGGGCCAAAGGCCCGCCCGTTTTCAATATGCTAACATTCTGCTATGTTTGGCCGCTCACGTTTAATGAAGGGGAAGGCACGCACCACAACAAAGTTGCGACGCGTGCTTACCCGAGTACTTATTGTTCTCATTATCTTTACGCCATTGGCTATTCTTTCCTATGGTGCTTGGTATGTTACGCATCTATCAGCGTTAACTCTGCGTGAGATCAAGGTTGAAGGTGGTAAGACAATATCGCGAAGTGAAATAGAGAAAGTCGTAAACGAAGAACTTACCGGTACGTATTACCACTTGGTACCTAAACGCTTTGCTTGGTTTTATCCAGAAGAACGTATTATCGAACAGATCAAGGCTGTGCCGCGTGTGAAAGATGTGACAGTTGAACGCACTAGTGGCGACGAGTTGGTAATCAACTTTAGCGAATATCTACCGTTTGCGCTTTGGTGTGCTCACCCTACCGTAAGCGAACCAGATCGTTGTCTTTTTATTGATGACGAAGGTACAGCGTTTGCTTCTGCACCGCCGCTTTCCGGATCAGCCTTACTACGTTTTGTAGATGAAAAAAATGAGCCGGCACTTCATCAACAGATTTTTTCTCACGATTGGTTACAGTTGGGCGGAGAGTTTGCGAGTGAAATAAAAGAGCATTTTGGCTTTACTATTTTATATCTGGAAAGAATCAACGAAAGCGAAATCTTTTACCATTTGGGAAGCGGAGGATTGGTCAAAATAAGTAGCGACAAAAACGCCACTACCACACTCAACGATCTTCAAACTATTTTTTCCAATCCCCAGTTTTCTCATCTGCGCTCTGGCGATTTTGCACACATTGACTTGCGATACGGGAATAAAGTTTTTGTAAAAGAGAAGGAAGTAGAACAGAACGCCAGTTCTTCAACTGAAGGTGAAATAGTTGATCAATAGTGATACACTCTGCCGCGATGAATTTTTGGCAACAACTACCAAAGCCAATAATGGTGCTAGCGCCGCTTGCGGATGTTACCGATGCGGCTTTTCGTCGGATGATCGCTAAGTATTCCGCACACACTCGCGCCGACGGCACAGTCGGCGGACCGGATGTTTTTTGGACGGAGTTTGTTTCGGCCGATGGTCTTATGATGGCTACTCCAGAAGGCAAGCAGAAACTATTGGCCGACCTCAAGTACGGAGAAGAGGAACGACCAATCGTGGCGCAACTCTTTTCTGCCAACGAAGAACATATGGAGAAAGCGGCCGCGCTTTGTCGGGAGCTTGGCTTTGACGGTATCGATATCAATATGGGTTGTCCAGATCGTGGAATTGAGAAGCAGGGTTGTGGCGCAGCAATGATTAAGAATCCAGCGCAGGCCCGAGCGATTATTCGCGCCGCTAAACGTGGTGCGGGGCATTTGCCAGTCACGGTCAAGACTCGAGTTGGTTACAACAAAGATGAATTAGAGACTTGGCTTCCAGAATTACTAGCAGAGAATCCGGCCGTAATTACGGTGCATGCTCGCACTCGCAAGGAGATGTCTAAAGTGCCAGCGCAGTGGGAAAGAGTAGCTCGAGCGGTAGAGATTCGCGATCAACTTGGGAGTGACACACTAATATTTGGCAATGGAGACGCGTTGTCGATTGAAGACGCTCGCGCGAAAGCTTCGCTTTCGCGCGCTGATGGAGTGATGCTTGGGCGCGCCATTTTTGGCAACCCTTGGCTCTTCCATCCAGAAAAGGATTTATCTAACGTTTCATTGCAAGAACGCTTCGAAGCTCTAATAGAACACACCAAACTTTTTGAAGAACTCCTGCTTCATAAAAATTTCGCCATTATGAAAAAGCACTACAAAGCCTATGTAAACGGTTTTCATGGAGCGGCCGAATTGCGAGCAGAATTAATGGAAGCAAAAGATGCTGGAGAAGTGGAGGGTGTTATCCACAATTTCCTTGCAAAAATCGATTAAGTGTGATATAATTGCGAACAGGCAAGTAGAGGAGGATCTCATGCCATTCTTGGTATACGCTTTCATACTCGTTCTCGTTATTACCTCGTCGGCAGTGGCTGGCGAGTGCAAAATCAACATCATGGCGGCAACACAGTCGCCATGTCTCTCGGTCAACCTTCTCATGAAGGAGCAAGTACCTCCCCATATCGTGGAGACCATGTCTTTCGAAACAGTACGTGTCACGGCGATGCCACTGCTTCCGCAGCCGGACACGGCCGTCAGGAAGGCAGCTGTCGAGTGATACATCAGGCCCCGCTCTAATTTGCCGACTGGCAAATTAGAGCGGGGCTTTTCTGTTAATAAGTCCAGGTGTTTTTAGATAAGAGCGTTATACTAGTAAAATGACCGAAGTTTTGCAGGCGAATCTTTTCTTCTTTATTACCGCAGTGGCTGTTGTCGTCTTCACTATTTTTTTATGTGTAGCGATGTATTTTGTCATTAAGATCTTGCGCTCGGTTGGAAATATTACTGAACGCATTGATGAAGGAAGCGAGACCATCGCAGAAGATATCAAGCAACTGCGTACTTACCTTGCAGAAGGTAGTTTGATTTCGCAAATAATCGGCATGTTTATAAAGAGTAAACGCGCACGCAAAAGACAGAGCGATTTTGATCAGGATAATTAACTTTCTATTATGGCAAAAAGCAAAAAGGCGGTGGGAGTGAGTACTGGCGAGAAGGTTGGTATTGGAGTTGCACTGACAACTGCTGCCGTAGCTGCAGCCGGAGCATACTTCCTTTACAGTAGTCCAAACGCGGCCAAGAATCGCAAGAAAGTAAAAGGTTGGATGTTGAAAGCTAAGGGTGAAATGTTGGAAGTGTTAGAGAAGGCCGGTAAGATGACCGCTGAAGAATATCAGCAAGCGTTAGATGCAGTGGCGGCTGGTTATAGTCATTTGCAAAATGCCTCTAAAGCAGATATTGCCGAGTTTAAAAAAGAAATGATGTCCAATTGGCAAAAGATCGCCAAGCAGGCCGCTCCAGCCAAGAAAGCTGCGAAGAAGGCTGTTAAAAAAGTCGTCAAAGAAGCAAAGAAGGCAGTAAAATAAGCACCTAAATAAAAAGGCCGGACTGAAAAGTCCGGCCTTTTTATTTCTGTTATACTAATCGCACTATGTCAGAATCAGCCGTGCTTTATCGTAAGTATCGACCATCTAAGTTTGCCGAGGTGAGAGACCAAGACCATATCGTGTCCGTGCTTGAAGGTGCGATCAAGAAGAAAACCATCCCGCATGCGCTTCTCTTTTGTGGAGGGCGTGGTACTGGCAAGACCACACTGGCACGCATCTTTGCCGCCGCTATCGGCACCACCGCCAATGACCTTTATGAAATAGATGCTGCATCGAATCGTGGTATTGGCGACATTCGCGAATTGCGCGAGGCGGTTCACACGCTACCGTATCATTCACCATACAAGGTATATATCATCGACGAGGTGCATATGCTTACCAAGGAAGCATTCAATGCTTTCCTCAAGACTCTGGAGGAACCACCAGCACATGTCGTTTTTATTCTTGCTACCACCGAGGAGGAAAAACTTCTCGATACCATCAAGTCGCGTTGTCAGATATTTCGTTTTCATCAGCCATCAAGAGCAGTGCTCAAAGAAACAGTGCTTGATGTGGCCAAGAAGGAAAAGTGTAAGTTGGACAAAGACGCGGCCGACCTGATCGCTATTGCTGGCGATGGTTCTTTTCGCGACGCTCTTGGAATCTTAGAAAAAGTCATTATTGCTTCTTCTGACGGTCAGCTTTCCTCAGATGAAGTAGCTTCAATAATCGGTGCGCCGCGGGGAGAGCTTTTGATGGAGGTTGTTCACGCTCTCACCAAGAAGGATGTTGGGGCTGGCTTGGCGGCGGTGGCTCTGGCCACCGCCGCCGGCGCCGATATGAAATTATTCATGCGCCTTCTCCTTGAGCGAGTGCGAGCTGTGATGTTGCTTCGTAATCTACCGGCGCAGAATACGGAAATCCTCGCTTCGTTTAACGAAGAGGATGCCAAAGCCCTAGCGGCAATGGCCGCCAGCCCGGAATCACCACTAAATTCACATCTGCTGTTGCGCCTTCTAGATGCGGCCGATCAGACCAGCCGAGCCTCTATCCCACACCTTCCTTTAGAAGTAGCGATCATTGATATATGTCAGAAGGGAGAGTAAGAAATATCTATTTCATCAGACACGGTGAGACGAAGCGAAACCGACAGTACTTTCACCAAGGTCCGGATGAGCCTTTGACCGAACGCGGCCGCGCGCAGGTGGCCGACTTAATCGAATTCCTTAGAGACAAAGAGATTGATACTTTGGTAGCAAGCGATATGCGCCGTGCCATCGAGACAGCTGAGTTGGTTGGTGGGGCACTCAACCTACCTTATCGTACAGAAAGATCGTTGCGCGAGTTTGGTCGGCCGCATAGGGTGTACGACAGACACTATCTCTCTATCCCTTCTTTGCATTATATATTGGATCTTTATAGGCATCGGTTAGATCTTTTGTGGAATGATGACGGCGCGGAGAATTTGGTCCACATTCGTGAGCGTGTTCGCGACGCAAGGCTGATGCTCGAGGCGTCAGATGGCAAAAGGATCGCGGTCATTTCGCATCGTATCTTTATGACCATGTTTACCGAGACGGTTTGCTACGACCAACCCTTGTCCTTGTGGAAATTCTTCTATAGTCTAATCGGTCGCAAGCGTATTCCAAACACTGGTACACTACACTTTGTCTGTGAGCCGACTTTGCCAACAGACAAGAAATGCACCTGGTACCTGGAAGAAGTTGTACTTCCACCGTATAATAGACGAGTTAACTAAAATTTATGTTTCAAGGAAATTGGAAGTGTAGCGGGTGCGGGGCCACTATTACCGAGTTGCCATTTGAGCCACGTAGTACAGAGGGTCTCAAGTGTCGGGATTGTCATCAAAAAGGACGCGGAAGCTCTGCTCCTGCCCGTCCGACCGGTGATCGCAAAATGTTTGAAGGTGATTGGGCTTGTTCAGGCTGTGGTGCCAAGATCACACAATTACCATTTGAACCGCGCGATACGAGCAACCTCAAGTGTATCGACTGCTTCAAGTCCAGTCGCTAAAACAGCGAGCTGAAAAATCCAGGAGAATATGATAATCTAGCGACGCGCTTTCGGGCGCGTTTAAGATTACCCTATTACCTTGCCGGATCGTCTAATGGTAGGACACATCCCTCTGGAGGATGTTATCTAGGTTCGAGTCCTAGTCCGGCAACACGAGAGTTAAACCGCCAGAAGGCGGTTTTCTCGTGTTGCCGGACAGCAATAGTCTGGGGGACTATTGCGTTAGGATTCGAAAAGGTTGCCTAGTATTTTAGGAACACTTGGACTAAAATGCTGACAACCTGTACTGCCCGTGTAACGGGAGAGATTCCTAGTCCGGCAGCCAAGTCATGTGAGGTTATCCCGCACGATACGCGTAATTATAGTAATGATAAAGATTTTTAGTAAAAAAACTCCGCAGTACCTTAACCGTTTTTTTATTTTAACCCTCATCCTATATGTAGTGTATGTAATCTATAAAGTTATAGATTTGCAAAGTATATTCACTGCTTCTTCTACTGTCTCAAGACCATGGCTATATTTTGTAATAGCATACTTATATATTTGGTGGTTTACTAAATTTGAAAATCTTAAGTTTAAATTCTGGAAAACAGAAACGAAGATTTTGTATAGTATTTTTATAAAATTCCTATACTTCTGCATCTTTACATTAGAGGTGGTAATCGCAACATTTATTGCAACAAATTTTGACGAATTATTTCTTCAAATCTGGGCACTTCTAGTCGGAATCTTGCTTTTCTTCGTACTTTATAAGCTCCGAAGACATATTGAATCATTGCACAAGACACGTCGTTTTAAAAAATCAGAAGTAAGTCAAACGGAGTAAGTAAGGCTTGATTGACCACGGTTCTAATACGAGACAGAGCTAGCAACTAGGCTAGAGTTATAATTAAGCGGAGACACAGCCAAATCTCCAGCCCGTCTTCTTATCAGATGATCGTAATCATTACGTCCTATGTTTAAAAAAAGCTTCCTTAGCTATCTGGCAGTTTCAGTGCTGTTGGCACTCTTAATACTTGTAGTCTGGTTTTTCTTATTTAAAAATCAGCCCGTATCTCAAGAGACTGAAAGTCCAGTGATTACTGGCCAAGCCTCGTATCAGTGTGCGGATGGTCATACTCTGCAAGCGACCTTTATGACGCAAGGTCCTGTGCCAGAAGTCGTGCCTGGACAACCACCGACTTCAAATGCTTTGGTGTCTCTCCGTTTGGATGATGCCCCGAGTCTTTCGTTACCACAGGCTATTTCAGCGGATGGCGCACGCTATGCTAATGCTGACGAATCCTTGGTCTTTTGGAGTAGAGGAAATGGAGCGATGGTGCTGGAGAATGGACAGCAGTCCACCTATCAGAACTGTATTGTGGTGAAGAAAGATTCTGGCGGTCTTCCGCAAGTGTATTTAGATTCAGTTAGCAATTTCACTTTACGTTACCCTGGAGGATACACCGTTGATGATTCGTACTCCTACGACCTTCTCGGCCCAGCCCGTTCTATTGCCGGTGTAAAATTCACAGTTCCGGAAAGCTTGGCATCTAGTACTAACCTCAGTAGCGATTCATATATAAGTGTAGAGCGTCTTGATATGCCAAGCTGTTCACCAAAAGATTTCTTATCAATGGGTCAGGATGCAAAAGTAACTACTGTTGAAGAAGGAGACTTTAACTATTTGGTGGCTTCCACGACTGGCGCAGGCGCAGGCAATCGGTACGAAGAGCACGTGTATGTGATTGACGGTATTAGCCAATGTGTGGCAATTCGATACTTTATTCACTATTCGGTTTTTGAAAATTATCCGGCAGGGACGGTGGATGAATTTAATGAGCCTAGCCTGTTGGAACAATTTGATGACATCAGAAAATCTCTGACCATCGACACTCAGTTCTGATCACTTCTTTTACAAACTTACAACTGGCATAACCAGTAACATAAGTTGCAATTGAGCTGGAGATGTGTCGATATCCCACGACTCCCTCTTTAGTGTGATGAAGAGGGAAACGTAATATAATGCGCCTATGAAAGCATTGAAGTACTGGCCGTTTGTGGTTGGGATGATTGTATTGGTTGTCGTTAGTGCGAGTGTGTACCCGCTTCTTGAGAAGTATCGTATTTATAAGGATCAAGAAGAAACCCGACGGCACATAGACGAGCCGGAGTCTCCGTACTGGGAAGCGCCGCGATCACCTTTTGCAAAACCAGAAGAGGCGGTTATTGTGGCGACCGGAACGGAGAATGGTTCGTTTTTATTGCCGGTCACGGACGTGCTCTTTGAATATATTGAAGTTATTGACGGCTGCGCCGAGCACTTTCAAGGTGAATGTGTCAACGTGCGCACTGGCCCTGGCATCGACTTTCCGATCGTTACGCGTCTTCGCAATAATATTGTGCTAAAAATTGATGGCAAAGTTGAGCGAGATGGACAGAGTTGGTTTAAGATCGTGTTTGATGAAACGCTCAAGTATCCTGAGCGAGTGACGAGTGATTGGTATGTTGCTGCAGAGTATGTGCGGGTTGTTCTAGATGAAGGAGACAAGACTCTTTGGGATAAGGATAGTAAAGCGCCAACATCCACAAAGAAGCTTATTGTTGTCGATCGTAGCGATCAGACGTTGGTCGCATACGATGGCGACGTTGTATTTATGGAGACGGCGATTTCTACTGGCCTTGACCTTACTCCAACACCGAGAGGTACGTTCAGTGTTTTCAAAAAAACACCGAGCCGCTACATGCAAGGTCCGACTCCTGGCCTTTCAGATGATTACTATGACCTTCCTGGAGTGCCATGGAATCTTTACTTTACTCATGGAGGCGCGGTCATTCATGGAGCGTATTGGCATAACGACTTTGGAATCAAATATTCTCACGGATGCGTAAATCTTCCGCCAGATAGGGCGAGGGAACTTTATGCTTGGGCTGATTTGGGTACAGTCATTATTGTAGAAGATTAGTTATAGTATTGCGGAATACATTTTGGAGCAGTAAGATAGTTAACTGTGTCTTATTTATTATGGTCTCTATTCGGGCTTCTTACCTTCGGTTCGCCTTTTCCCATACCGCCTACGTTTGCCATCGCACAAGCTGATGAGCTTGTTGCTGATGTTATTGGTGTTGATGATATTGTTGATGATGCTGAGACCGTGGAGGCTTCGCCTGAAGTCAGTGAACCGATCGATGCTCTACTGACTTCATCCAAAGATCATGGAGTAATCGATGTGCCATTTTTTTCTCAGTTTACAGACATCAGTTCTCCTTCGTGGAAGAAGATTGGTTGCGGTATTACCAGTCTCGGTATGATTATGGAGTACTACAACCCAGGTACCGTCTCTGTTGATGAATTACTCGCCGATGGTATTGAAAAGAATGCCTACTCAGAGGCTGGATGGACTTACAAAGGGCTTATTGATGTCTCGGGTGAGTATGGTTTTACCGGAGAGAGTCATGATCTTGCCGGAAGCGCCGATGCCTTCACTCAATTTAAAGAAGCAGTAGATCGCGGACCAGTTATCGCTTCTGTGTATTACACATTTGAACCTGGCAATCCCATCCCGCACTTAGTCGTCATCAATAGTATTGAGGGAGAAACTGTCTATTATAACGATCCAGCAGAAAAAGCCGGTGGCGGAACTATTTCGGTGGATGCTTTTATCAAGGCTTGGAAAAAGCGCTATATTGAAATTTATCCTGTTTCTTAAGCTCTAGTTTTGCCATGATATACTCGTATATCATGAAGTGTTTGCGCGCCTTCGCATTGTTTTTGTTCGGTATAGTGCTCGGTGTTAGTTGGTTTCCAGCGACAACATCTGCCGCTAGTCTTTCTATAAAGAACGAGACCGTCTTAGCAAATAGTGTTGTCAGTGAAGAGAAGCTTTTTGAAGCAACGGTAAATCTATATTGCCGGATTAAGGTTGGTAACAAAGAAGTCAGCTCGACCGGTAGTGGTGTGATGATCGATTCTCGTGGCGTCATCCTTACCAATGCTCACGTGGCGCAATATTTTTTACTAAACGGAGAGGACTCAAAACTAACGGCAGATTGTAGTGTTCGCACTGGTTCGCCGGCGAAAGAAGCATACGAAGCCGAGGTGCTATATATTTCAAAGAATTGGCTAGACAAAAATATTGATAAATCGGCCAAAGAATTGTCTCGAGGTACGGGCGAGAATGACTTTGCTTTGCTTTATATCACTAGTACCAAGAGAGGTAAGCTCCCGGCGCAATTCCAAGCATATTATCCGGGCGTTACGATGCAGTTGGATCGGGATAAAGAAGTGGTGGTTGCGGGTTACCCAGCTGGAGATTTAAATTTTAAAGGCGTCCGCAATAAGCTGAAAGCCCTCACTGCGACTACTACGATTACCAGCTTGCAGACTTTTGAGTCTGGTACTGCTGACCTCATTAGCCTTTCGCCGTCCAAGATTGCCAGCTCGGGAGTGTCCGGTGGACCGGTCGTGATGTCTGGTGTGGTTACTGGCATTGTGGCTACTATGGGTACCTCAAAAAAGAAAGAGGGTGCGAGCTTGCGCGCTATTACGCTACCTTATATTAATCGGGTGATTCAGTCAGAGTCTGGTTTGTCTCTTGCATCACTCTATACTGTTGATTTGGCGGCTCGAGCGAAGCAGACTGAGGCAAGTATTTCGACCGAAATACTGTCTTTTGTAGAAAAACAGATTAGAGTTTCTCGCTAACGCACTCTTTGTTAATTTTTACTTTTTATTATGTCTTGGTATAAACGCCATTACAGGTTGCTTGCTTTGATAGCGATCTTTGCAGTAACAAACGTCTTTTTGTTGCTAATAGGACCGGAACAGTTGGTTTCTAGTATTGGTGTAGAAAACACTTATTTAGTGGTATTTGTGATAGCCGCAGTCGGGGGTATGTCTTCTTTTACTGGAGCCGCTTATGTAAATGCCATCATTGCTTTTACTGCTGGCGGTGCCAACCCTTGGCTAATTGGTCTATGTGGCGGCCTTGGTGCGTTTATTAGTGATAGCGTTTTCTATATTATTGCCGAGTATAGTCGTCAGATTGTACCGGTTGAGTGGCGACCGTTGTTCAGGAAAATTACAAAGAAGATGCAGGTTCTTCCGACGAGGTCGGTGCTGGCTTTTACTTACATTTACCATATGTTGCCATTGCCAAGCGACATAATGATGCTGGCGCTAGTTCTAGGCGGCTATGGTTATCGCACTGTTGCACCGGTGATCTTCTTGGCCGCACTGACTTGCTCAACTTTGATTGCACACTTCGGCAGTCTGTGGTTTTGGTTTTGGTAAATTTTGAAAGACACAAAATATGAGTTTATTCGATACTGTTGTCACAAAGGAATAAGCTTTGATTTGAGAAGGACTAAGTAAGAGTGGTTTGAGTAGTGCGTCATCACTATTGTAGATAGGGTAGCTTTATCAACTAAACAACACAATATTATGTTGAAGTATACGCAAGCCGTATTTTTGACAGCGATTGTGGCAGTGACCGTGATAATTAGCCCATTAGGTAGCAATTACGTCTTTGCCCGATCTGTCTCTAGTCAAGATATTGACTCTCAAGAGCTTGTAATTAGAAAAGCTTCGAGAGAGGTGATGGAAGAATACACTAGGCTTTTACTTTATTTGATCATATTTAAATTAGAAGCCAAACTAGAAGCACAATAGTTGCTTGTGTGTCACAAAAGTCCGCTCCACTGGAGCGGACTTTTGTGACACGCTTACCTCGCATTACTCCGTAGAAGTGATTTTTCTGGTACAATTTACATATGAATTACATAGTGCTCAGTTTGGTCTTGGTAGTGGCACTTGGTCTTGGATTCTTTTTTGTAAAGGATCGCGGTTCGGAATTAGAATCTGACAAATCGTTATCGGGTGATGCGGCGGGTGATGATAAAAATACCGATGTGGAAAACGAAGTTGGTGATACTCTTGATTTGAGTGGAGAAGGACTGACGAAAGTGCCAGACAACGTGTTTACAAAAACCGCTGTGGTGGAATTGGACTTGTCGAATAATAATTTGTCAGGTGCCTTGCCGGGAGAGGTGCGTCATTTGTCTAACCTTCGTGTCCTTGACCTTAGTGATAATGATTTCACAGGCGTACCAGCAGAAGTTGGCCAGCTTTCGAAGCTAGAGGTGTTAGATCTATCTAACAATTCTCTTACTGGATTGCCACAGGAACTTGGCAATCTCAAAAACTTAAAGACTTTGGACTTGCGCGGCACCAACTACTCCGCGCAAGACCTGGTTGTTATCCAAGCTGGGCTATCGTCGGACGTTACAATAAAAACCGATTGATTAATATTTAATTTATAAAATTATGAAAGGATACGTTGCAAACATAGAAAAGTTGGCTTTAGACAATGATAATTTCCGTCGTGTTTTATATACGACCAAGAATACTCAGCTAGTATTAATGTCGCTTCAGCCAGGAGAAGATATTGGAGAAGAGATGCACGATGTCGATCAATTCTTGCGAGTGGAAAGTAGCTTTGGCAAGGTGGAGCTCGATGGGGTCTCTCAGGATTTGACGAATGGCTCGGTAGTCATTGTTCCGGCCGGCACTAGGCATAATCTTTTTAATTTGGGTGAAGGACAAATGAAGCTATATACGCTATATGTACCTCCGCATCACAAGGATGGCACTATCCATAGAACTAAAGTTGAAGCCGCCGCGGATTCTGAACATTTTGACGGCGAGACTACAAACGAGTAGGAGAGACGAGGTATTTAAAAGTAGGGATAACAAGGTATCGTGAGCAATGTTTAGAAGTAAAGAGATGCGTGACCGGTATGATGAGTGTAAGAAGAGTGATGAGTTTAATAGTGGTTGTGCACTTTGTAAGAAAGACACTATTCAAGAATTCCGCTATTGGCGCATTGTGTTAAACGACTTTCCTTACGATCGAATTGCAAGGGTGCACAATATGATATTGCCGATTCGACATATCGCCGGCGATGGTCTCAACGCAGAGGAAATAGCGGAATTGTTTGAAATAAAGAAAAAGTATCTTCGAGATTACGACTACATAATCGAGACGTCTAATCAACGGCGGTCAATTCCTGACCATTTTCATTTGCATCTGATAATGAGCAAATCGTCCCTAGACGAGGAGAGTTAAACCCTAAGAGTAGGGTGTATAATCAAAGTAGTGGGCGAGACCTTTCACTTTTGATGTTGATCACGACCGCGGTGTGATGGTTATGAGTAAATAATTTAACTTTTCTATGCACTGGATGTCACAAAGTAGCTTTTTTGCCAGTCCGGAATGGCTTAGCTTTGGCCTGTGGCCAGCCCTTACCATTTTACCCCTGATCATCTGGGGTTTGGTTTGGAAAGGCTGGGCGCTCTGGCTAGCCGCTCGTCGTGGCGAAACTCCGTGGTTTATTATTTTGCTGGTCATTAATACTGTCGGTTTCTTGGAGATCTTTTATATCTTTGTAGTTGCCAGGCGAAAAGATACCAAGGAAGAAGCACTGAAGGTTGTCCCTGAAAATCAATCTGAATCAAAATAAATTATGAAAATGATTGTCATCATCGGTGCGGTAGTAATTGCAATTGCTGGAGCTTGGTATTTCTTCTCACAGTCACAGGATCTCGGCAATCAATACACAGAGGTGCCTCTAGAAGAGATTCGCTCCTTTGCTGATTGTGAGCGAGCTGGTTACCCAGTGATGGAAAGTTATCCTCGTCAGTGTGCCGTACCAGATGGTCGTACTTACGCGGAGGAGATTGTTGTTGAAGCGACTTACGAAAACGCCAGCGCAGATATGATTACCGTAGAGTTACCTTACCCTGGGGCGGTGGTCGGCAAAGAATTCAAGATAATGGGTGAGGCGCGCGGCAATTGGTACTTCGAGGCCTCTTTCCCGATTGAGATAGTTAGTCCGTCTGGAAGTGTGATAGCCGGTTCGTTCGCAACTGCACAAGGCGACTGGATGACTACCGAGTTCGTACCATACGAATCAGAGATAATTGATTTGCCGTCAGCTTACCGCGGTCCGGCTACCGTGATCTTGCGTAAGGATAATCCATCCGGATTGCCTGAAAACGACGCCTTCATGTCCTTTCCGATTGTTGTAGAGTACTAGAAGTACGGTGAAAAATTTCTCGTTTAAATCTAAGGTATGGTTGTGGCCTGGCGAGTTTGCAAACTGGCATTTCACTTCGATACCAAAAGAAGAAAGCGTGAAATTGCGTGAGAAATACAAAGGTCTCCAGCGAGGCTGGAACTCACTCAAAGTACAAGCAAAGATTGGGCGGACAGTTTGGGAGACATCAATTTTCTTTGATGCAAAAAGTGGGCAGTACATGTTGCCGCTTAAGGCTACCGTACGCAAAGCGGAGGGGATATTCCAAGGGGACGGGATTCAGGTTAAACTGAAAATCATATAATCGTAATGACAGATATTTTGAAACCAGAAAATCGAGTGGTTAAAGGATGGCAGGATTATGCTCTCTTAGATAGTGGTGAAGGAATGAAACTAGAGCGCTTCGGTACGCTCACTTTGGCGCGCCCAGACACACAGGCAATCTGGCAGAAACATTCTCCAAAGGAGTGGCGTGAAGCTGACGCCACCTTTAGTCTAAAAGAAGGCAAGGGGCGGTGGCAGAAAAAAGCATCAGTACCAGAACATGCAGAGATGAAATTTGATGATGTGCGGTTCAACATCCGTTTGGGGAATTTTAAACATATTGGTGTGTTTCCTGAGCAGGCGGACAATTGGCGCTTTATCAAGGAACGGGTAGAGAAAATCAACGAGCCAAAAATACTTAACCTTTTTGGTTACACTGGTGTGGCCTCTTTGGTAGCGGCAAAAGCAGGAGCGCACGTCACTCATGTTGATGCTTCCAAGCAGTCTCTTGATCTGGCCAGTGCCAACGCGTCCTTGTCTGAGTTACTAAAAGATCGTATTCGATGGATACCAGACGACGCCTTGGCTTTTGCAAAGAGAGAAGCGCGGCGCGGTACACACTATGACGGCATCGTACTTGATCCACCAGCCTTCGGCCGTGGTGCTAAAGGACAGGTGTGGCACATTGAGCAGGATTTGCCTAAATTACTCGTCCTTCTTAAAGACCTGCTTTCTGAAAAGCCCGGCTCATTCTTGGTATTGAATGGCTATGCGGCTGGATATAGTGCGACCACTTTTGCACACTTGGTTGAGGAACAATTCCCAACTTTGAAAGGCACCTACGGAGAATTGTTGTTAACCGAAGAAAACACCAAGCGCCAATTACCAAGTGGTATTTATGTGCGAGGGCATATATGAAGAGAATAGTCCGAGGAAAAACTTTTTCTGAGAAGGTGGTTGAATTGGCTTGCAGTGTACCAATGGGAAGGGTAACAACTTACGGAGATTTGGCGCGGGCTGCTGGTGGAACATCGATGGCATCACAAGGCATCTCCGGAATTTTGGGCAAAGCAGAAAAGGGTGGAGTGAAGGGTATTCCTTGGCACCGGATTATTTATAGCGATGGTCGGGTTTGGTTGGACGATGAATGTCGTGTTACTCGTCTAAAACTTTATATAAAAGAGGGAATAAAACTCGACGAAAAGAATCGAGTTGTTGATTTTGATTCGATACGTTTTTGATCCGTATTATTTATACGGGTCTTTTTGGGCGTAGATGGAGACGGTGCGGCGCTTGCGAGCCTTGCCGTGAGCTCGGTGTTTGTGTGAACGATATACTTTGTGGACGACAAATTTCAGAGAGAGAAACTCTAGCAATTCTTCTTCAGAATAGGCGTGTTCTAAGACGCCGATTACAGGGTGAATGTAACTACCTGGTTCATCAGCCGGAAACTCTTTGAGTAGTCGTTCGGTGTGAAGGTCATCATCACGCAAGAAGGTTTTCATAAACAACCAACCACCTGGACGAAGCACGCGGTGGATTTCATTTCGCAAAGCTTCGCGTTCGGTCGCTACCAAAAAGTGCGAAGTCATCATATCGAGCACTAAGTCCTGCGAAGAGTCTTCGAGATCAACTTTGCCCGCGATACTGCGCGCTTCGTAAGTTATTGGCAGATCTGCCGATAAACGCTTGGCTTCAGCCACGGCCGCGGTGGAGAGGTCGTAACCGACACCAATAGTGCCGAATTCGCGAGCCAAAAAAATGAGGTTACGGCCGTTGCCGCTACCTAGGTCGAGAGCATGGGTGTCTCTGCGGAGAACCAACTCATTTTTTTGGCGCGAGAGCCAGCGGGTGAATTTGGCAAAGTCCTCACTTTCTTCTTCCGACAACGCCAAATGCTCGCCGCCAGAAGCGTACTCGCTGTCCCAGAAGGTGGCACCATGCTTTTTTCTCTTCTGTTTTCTGATGAATGGGCGCTTGGGCATATGATAAAGCGAATCCTACCATATTATGCTAGGATTTGGCGGATGGAAATCTATATTTACGGCCGGCATGCGGTCGAGGAGGCTTTAGAGCGTCGGCCAGACCTGGTGCTTGGGGTGCATTTGGCGAGTGCGATAGCGATCGATACTGACCTTTTGGGTACGTATCTGAAGCAGGGTGGCCGCGCTGATGACCTATCAAAGCGCGTTTTGGCGGAGATTCCCAAGGATGCCGCTCATCAAGGAGCTGTTGCTCGTCTCAATGCCGACAAACTCCTCATCCCGTTTAAGGACTTTAAAAATAGCCTTGTGCCAACTCCGGACACTTCGCTTGTTGTTTTAGGTGAATTGACTGATCCACACAACGTAGGCGCGATCATTCGCTCGGCCGCCGCTTTCGGTGTTAGTGCCGTATTGATACCGGAACACCGCCAAGCCCCAATCAATGGCACTGTTATCAAAGTGTCAGCCGGCACGGCGTTTAGCATTCCGCTTGTTTTGGTTGGCAATATAAATAGCGCCCTTCGTGATCTTAAAGAAAAAGGCTGTTGGGTCTATGGTCTTGATATGGAGGGTGATGCGCCTTTGCCAAGTGAAGACTTTCGTCGGCCAAGCGTATTTGTGGTTGGAAATGAAGGTAAGGGAATTCGTGAGAAGACGGTCGCTTTGTGTGATTCGATCTTAACCATTCCGATTCACGCACGAGCCGAGTCTCTGAATGCCGCCGCCGCCGCGGCCACGGTGATGTATGCTTGGAGTGCTAGACATGCGAGTGCATTACAGAAATAAGTTATAATATTTGTCATTATGCTAAAGAAACATTTTTGGAAGATTGCGGCGTTGATTGCTCTTTTGGTACTCGGTGGCGCGGTTTATTACTCCAAGCAAGCCTCAAAGAACGCCAATGAAGGTGTGGTTGTTACTGCTCATATAAAGGGTAATGTAGCGGCAAAAGTCGAGCTGATTGAGTATAGTGACTTTCAGTGTCCAGCCTGCAGTCAGTTTGCTCCTTATGTAAAGGAGTTGATGGATGAGTATGCAGCAGAGATTCGTTTTGAGTATCGCCATTTCCCACTCATTACTATCCATCCGCAAGCTATTCCAGCCGCGCGTGCCGCAGAAGCCGCCAGTCAGCAGGGTAAGTTTTGGGAAATGCACGATAAGCTGTTTGAAAACCAAAACACCTGGAGCAAATCAAGCAACCCTAACGCCTTGTTTGTACAGTACGCAGAGGAGCTTGGTCTCAACATCACTCTCTTCAAGACCCATCTTGATTCTTCACTCATAGCAGATGCGATTGATAAAAGTTTTGAGGATGCGCGCACTCGCGGTTTTGCCGGCACACCAACCTTTCTTTTAAACGGTGAGCAAATGGAGTTCACGACCTTTGAAGAGTTCCGTGGAGCCATCGATGCGGCAGTAGAAGCGGCCAACGCTTCCTAGACGGATTATTTCGACATCTAGAGAAAACGTGTTCTAATGCAGGTAAAGAGTACTTTTGTGTTAGCATTTCGCACGCTTTACACCATATGGCCAAGGCAAAAAAGAACATAATCGCGTACGTCTCCAAAGTACCTGGAGAGGCTATTGCTGATGTTCGGGCTTACGAAAGACAAACCGGCGAGCGTTACCGGATAATGTTGATTGAGAATTCCACTCGCGGTTTATCCAAAAGACAGTCTGGCGCTAGGTTAGATGGTGTTGATATTATCTTACCGGTAAATTTTGACGATGACTCCGCTTTACAGGAAGCGCTCGCTCCTTACCAAGATCAGCTCTGTGCTATCACTAGTCGTGCAGAGTCCTACTTGTCTGACTTTATCAAGATCATCCCCTTCGTCCCGTATCTCCAGACACCAACGCCGGACTCTCTTCGTTGGGCTAGTGACAAACGTTTGATGCGCCGCCACTTCAAGGTGGCTGATTCTTCGATAACGCCGAAGTACACTTTGGTGAAAGACACGAGCGATACTGAATTAAAAAGAGTGGCTGGGCGAGTTGGATTTCCATTGATACTGAAGCCAACCAATTTGGCACAGAGTCTTTTGGTAACCGTCTGTCATCACCATGAGGAGTTACATAAGGCGGCCAAAGATGCTTTTAAGAATATTGAAAACATCTATAAAGAAAACGGTCGTACGGAAAAGCCGCGGTTGATTGCTGAGGAGTATATGGACGGTTTGCAGTATTCGATCGACGCCTATGTATCAGCGCGCGGGCGCATTGTTTGCTGTCCCTTGGTTCGTGTGAAGACCGGTCACGACATCGGCCGCGACGATTTCTTTGGTTATTTACAGATTACACCAACGGCCCTCTCAGCTCCAACAGTTCGCCGAGCGGAAGAAGTAGTGAAGCGCGGCGTACACGCCCTTGGCCTTCGTAATACCACCGTGCATGTGGAACTAATGCGTATCGATAATGTTTGGAAGATAATTGAGATTGGCGCACGGGTTGGCGGTTTTCGCCCGCAGCTACATCGGCTTTCGTGTGGGATAAACCACGGTATGAATGATGTCTTGGTGCGAATGGGTAAGCAACCAAAGGTACCTCGACGTTGCAAGCGTTTCTCTGCGGCAATCAAATACTATGCCAAAGAGGAAGGAGAAATTGTCAGTATTTTAGGTCTCAAAAAAGTTGAGAAGCTGTCGTCTTTTTATCATGTTGAAATGCGCAAGAAACGCGGTGATCAGAGCGTGTTTGCCAAAAACGGCGGCGGCGCGGTCTTCGTGCTTTATTTGGTTAATGACTCGCGAGCGGAACTGCTGGCCGATATTCGCCGAGTGGAGGCAATGGTGAAAGTGGAAGTAGAATAAATTATTACCCCTCTCATCTATGAAAATTGCGCTAGTGGCGGCCAGAGAGATATTGGAAATTAAAGAGCTTCGCAAAGAGTTATCTTCTCGCGGGCATGAAACAATCTTGTGGCCTCTGGATGATTTGACGCCGGAACAATTTGTTAATGGTCAGTTGGCCGAAGCGTGGAGCGGATTTGACTTGATCTATTACCGGTCGGGAATGTCAGATGCCGGGATAGAAATGTTGCCAAGTCTCCTTGCTGGCAAGAGCGATCGCCTAGTGAACCAAGTGTTCATAAAACACCCTTTATCTAGACATAAAATTTATCAGGCCTTTGCCGCTATCAAAGAAGGTTTGCCGGTGCCAGCTATGTTTATCGGACGAAATATTCCATTTACTAAACTGGCAGCAGAATTAGGATTGCCCTTCATCTTTAAAGGCGCACAAGGGATACAGGGTAACAAAGTGTTCTTAGTCTCCGATGAACAAAGCTATACAACACTGCTTGGATCGGTCGAAGGTGACGTTCTGATGCAGAAATTTATTCAGAATGACGGTGATTATCGAGTCTTCACAATTGGCGGTGACGTTTATCAAATATTTAAGCGGGTAGCGAAGGACGGAAGTTTCAAAAACAACATGTCACTTGGTGCCAAAGGCGAAGAAGTGACAGATCAAGATTTACGCAAGCGACTTGGCGATATGGCGACCACAATTGTGCGCGCTCTTGATATTGAGATCGGAGGTGTCGATATTATCGAGTCAGCCGTTGATGGTAGTCTATTCTTCTTGGAGGTTAATGTTAATCCTGGTTGGGCTGGCCTTGATGCCACTCTAGGTACAAATACTGCCGCCGCTATCGCGGACTACTTTGAATCTCGTGTTAAGTCATCCAATACGGCTTCACTGTAAGTTTTTTCTAGATCAAAACCAACGAAAGGACTAAAGATATGCATTTGAGGGGCTTTGTTTACTTCGAATACTAATGGTCCACGAACCGATCGCACTAAGTCAACACCAGCCAATCGTAGCTTTGCCACTTCGGCCGCTTTGATGCTGATGTCGCGTTCTTCGTCAGTAATTTCAGTTTTTTCTCCTTGTCCGCCTTGTGAGAGGTTGTTGTAAAAGCCGTCTGCGCTATTACGCTTAACAGCAGCTACAACCTTTCCATCGATTACAAACACGCGCAGGTCGTAATCGTTTTTGATATATTCTTGAATTAAGGTAAGTTTGTCGTCAATCATCAGTTTTTCTTCAAGTTCAGAAGAATTATTAATTTTCCAAACTTGCTTACCCATAGACCCAGTTTTTTTGACGACGCAAGGGAAGGTTAAGTGTTGAGAGAGAAACTGCTGGTTTACTTTATATGAATGACTGGTTAGCAATATTGATTTTGGTACTTGCACTCCCGAGAGAGGAAGTGTGACATCCATCGTCATTTTGTCAGCCGTTTTATCGGAAAGTAGGTTGGCCTCGTCGATATAAGTTGGAGCTTGTTGCTTCAATACTGTGCCGATCAGATAAGTCCTATAAGTGTCTTGGTTGGTTCGCCGAAAAACAAACCCGGTGTTCTTGGTTGAAAGCGGGAGATTTTCACATACTATACAAACCGGAGAGTCGTCCACATCGTAACCGATGGCTATCAGGCAGTCCTTAGTGTCAATATTTGTAGTAGTTAAGCCTCGGGTGACTGACGCTTCACTAAA
>MFMS01000005.1:74874-77147 GCA_001783525.1 Candidatus Kaiserbacteria bacterium RIFOXYB1_FULL_46_14
CACTATATGTTTCATCATAATAGCCAAATCTTATGTGTATTATGAAGGATGGTCAATCTTTTGTTATAATGGCGGTCTATGATACGTACCCGTGATTTCTTGTTATTCGGAGCACTCATTCTCTTTTTGTTCACTGGTCTTAGTGTGACCGTGTTGATGGATGCTTGGCGGGGAGTGGGGCAAGTGGCCACGGTCGTGGAGTTTGATAGTAATAAGGAAATTATAGGTGCTGAGACGGAGGCGGAAGGTAAAGACTACGAAGGTAACATCAAGCGCCTGCGGGAAAAAATTGCCCGAGGCGAAGGGGTAGTGGCTGGTGGTCCGGTCTTTACTTCGGTTGATGATCTGGTTGTTGCCTCTACGACGGTTATTACCGATCAGACCAAGTCGGCAACTGTTTGGATTGGGCACACAACGGACGGAGTGCCTTTGATGAGCGATCAACTCTGGCGTTATGTTGGTTTTGGCCAAAGCGATCAAGTTGGCGTGGCCTTAAATGACTATTTGATATTCGGCTCACGTTTAGATAATGCTCCACTCGACACTTGTGGTGGAATCGATGAAGGACAAGGCTATCGTTACTACATACAGCCTGGAAAGGAGATAGCAGAGGGTTGTTTCGTCGAGCCACGTTAAGGGGTATGTTTGCCACTGCGGTGAGGCTGGGGCGCGAGAGAATACTCGCGCCCTTTAATGTTTTTGGCTCTGATATAATTTGGGGATGAAAAATGACCGCGTATTTCCAGAGGGCTTTTACTGGGGTTCAGCTACATCGAGTTTTCAGACCGAAGGTGGTGTGGAAAATATGGATTGGGCGAAGGGCGCTCGCGAAGGACAGGTGCCGAAGATTGGTCGCGCCTGTGATTTTTATAACCGCTATGAAAGCGATTTTGATATTGTTAAAGAGCTTGGTCACAACTGTCACCGAATTTCTATTGAGTGGGCACGCGTCGAACCTGAGGAAGGAAAGTTTGATGAGAAAGAGATTCAGCATTATATAGATGTGTTGGCAGCTATGCGCGCGCGTCGCATTAAGCCCTTTATAACCATCTGGCATTTCTCACTCCCGCTTTGGTTCTCAGAAAGCGGGGGATTCGAACGCAGTGATTCACCTGAAATATTTGCCCGTTTTTGTGGCTATATAGCCAAAAAACTCGGTAATGATTGTAGGCACTTCACTACCATGAACGAACCTACTGTACTGGCTAGTAATGGCTGGGTCAGAGGAACTTGGCCGCCTTTTAAAGAAGTTCCAGGAATGGGCTGGACGTTAGCGAATGTCCCAGGTCAAAAAGAAAACAAGAAAGATTCACGTTGGCGTAATCTATTTTTGTACTTGCGAGTACTTAAAAACTTAGCGCGTGCACACAATGCCGCTTACGACGCGATAAAGAAAAACGCTTTTGGGGCGGAAGTGAGTATTGTTCACCATATAATATATTTTCATTCCAACTGGAATCCAATAAATAAATTAAGCGCCTGGTTTATGAATTGGTTTTGGACACACCGCTTGTTTAAGCGTGTGCATCAAAAGTGTGATTCGATCGGTGTGAACTACTATCTTCATAAGAAATTTGGTGATAAGGCTACCTATGCCAAGACTGATATGGGTTGGGATGTCTATCCCGAAGGCCTATGTGAAGCACTTATGATGGTGAAGCGTTATAACAAACCGGTGTGGGTAGCTGAGGCTGGTGTCGCCGATGCCGATGATGACATCCGAGCCGACTACATCAAGAGGTTGATTGCTTGTATGTACACAGCGATCCAAAATGGTGTTGATGTTCGCGGTTTTATGTACTGGTCTTTGATGGATAACTACGAGCTAGCACATGGATACGATAAGCGGTTTGGACTGATTGAGATTGATTACGATACTCTGGAGCGCAAGATCCGCCCGTCGGCCTATGTGTACAAACAGATAATCGAGAACAACGGCTTGGTAGAATAAGTGTAAATGTCTTGGATTTTTCTTGCGACAAGCGCGCAGTTTATAAATGCGATTGTTGCAGTAGCGGACAAATACCTAGTGACAGATGAGCGGCAGATGCCGAGACCATTCGTGTACGCTTTTTACACTTGTTTGGTCACGGCTTTTTGGCTAGTCATTTATTTTTTTGGCTTTATACCCGGTTTGGCCGAGCTGGGAGTGCCAAGCTTTTACAATATCAAAGTGCCGACACTCGAAGTGGTGTCGCTGGCTTTCTTTTCTGCCTACACTTTCTTTATCGCGATTGTGTCTTTGTACGGTACTTTAAAACGAGCCGACACAT
>MFMS01000006.1:0-1557 GCA_001783525.1 Candidatus Kaiserbacteria bacterium RIFOXYB1_FULL_46_14
TGTTACCAAGATGAGACCATGTTCTGTTTTCACATAAAGATGCACCGAGTTGGCGCGCTCTTCAGGATCACGCACCACCACTCCTTGAAGTGACACTTGTTTCCCCACTGAATTCTCCAAAGTTGGCACGGTCTCCTGCCAACTCGCCAACTCCAATCGCAATGCACCCTGTGCAAAGCAAAACAGAACAAGAGATAACAAAAAAGTGGGCGCAAACTGGGCAAAGCCCAGTTTGCGCCCACTTAGCGCTACACAAAACGCGATCACCAACAACCAAGAAATCTCTGGCAATCCAAAAGCGATGAAAGAACGAGCAAATATTCCTGCCGCAAAAGCGACAACTCCGATATAGAACCACGAAGTTCTAGAGTCCATTGTCTTATTGATCCAATGCTTCGTTCACCAGTCGATCTGCGTCTTTGTTAAACTCGCGGCGCACATGGATGAACGTGAGATGTGGAAAATGAGCGCGCAAATCTTGAATCTGCAAATACAGATCACGCAACCCTGGATTTTTAATTTTGTACACCCCAGCCAACTGCCGTTCTACTAGCTCGCTATCCAACTTCCATTCTACTTCCAACTCTTTGGTCTCAGCACCAAGACGCAATCGTAAAACTTGTAATCCACGCAGTACGGCAGTGTATTCAGCAATATTATTGGTGCCTTCTCCAATTGTTTCAGAGATTTCTTCCAAGACAGTTTCATCTTCTTTTATTACAACGCCAATTGCGGCTGGTCCGGGGTTTCCCCTTGCTCCACCGTCGCTCCATACCGTAATTTTTCTCATAGGGATATTCTAGCAAAGAAAAAAGGCCGCTTGAAAGCGACCTTGTTGTGAATCCGAAAATTGAATTACCTCGGGGAGTGAAACGTACCTTCGCACCTAGGGCCTCTTGGCGGATGGGGTGAAACCACCTCCTGACCTCCGTAGTATGACAATCTGATTCTCGCGCCACATTTGCGGCAAGTTCCCACTGCCGGACTCGTGTGGGCGACATAGTTATCCAAATTTAAGAACATTCTCTCTCTTCTCCTTGTTTGAGCCGGCCAAGATATTAGAACGAATTAGCAACAATGTCAATGATTCGAAGCCTAGTTTGTGCTCGATTCATAAAGTATGACTCCTCAACATGGGCTATTAACTGAAGGGGCTTACCCACTTCTGGCACTACTGCATACTGATCGGCGGTAGCAAAGAAAGCGATAGCCTCAATTTGACCGCGCGGAGTCTCAAAAACCAGTTTCAAGTGTTCCTTACTCTTACCAAACTGATCTACTTTGAGAGGGATAACATCAGCAAAACCAAAGAGCGGCTTCGGATTAGCCATACCAAAAGGGGCTAACTGACGCAAAGTCCTAAGTAATGACTCGTTGATATCGGACAAATTTAAAACTGTGTCTATAACCTTCTCCTCGTCTGCCAAAGCAGCGGCACCCAACTCTCGATGAGCGTCGTTTAAATGTGTCGCGAGAGAAAAGATCGAATCTTCTTTGACCGAGAAACCTCCCGATGCGTGATGTCCACCATGTTCCAAAAAATGTTCAGCTATCTGA
>MFMS01000006.1:1655-4211 GCA_001783525.1 Candidatus Kaiserbacteria bacterium RIFOXYB1_FULL_46_14
AAACGTTTTTTCAGCTCCTTGGTCATTGCCGCCACCACTCCTTTTCGTTCGTTATTTAATTTTTCTAAGTGATTGACCCTCGCCCCAGCTTCACCCTCATCCTCCAAAGACAACATTAAAAAAGCATCCTCTGGGGTATCCATTCGTGAGGCGGCATTAATACGCGGACCAATGGTAAAACCGATGTCGTCCTCGGTAAGACGACGTTGGTCAGCCCGCACTTTACGCAAAAGTTGATGTAGTCCTGGTCGGCGTGATTTTCGTAAAACCTGAAGTCCAAACGAAGCCAACACTCTGTTTTCACCAACAAGAGGCACCATGTCGCTGATTGTGGCAATCCCCACCATATCGAGCCACCATTTTTCTTGACCTGGCTTAACAGAAAAATCACCACTTTGTAGCAATGCCTCCACCAACTTGAAGGCCACTGCGGCACCGCAAAGATGTGGGAAAGGATAACTATCACCAACTCGCGGATTAACAATAGCCACCGCCTCCGGTAATTCTGCCGGTGGCTCGTGGTGATCAGTAATAATTAAATCAACTCTAAGTTGAGCGGCCCGCAGGCTCGCTCCCCTGTCAGACGTCCCACAATCAACCGTAATGATAAGTGACACACCATCTCGATGCAGTTCATCTACCGCTGTTTCACTAAGACCAAAGCCGTCAAAGTGTCGATGCGGAATCTTCACTATAAAATTTGTAAAACCAATCGCTTTGAAAAAGTCATTGAGGACAACCGCGCCCGGAATACCATCGCAGTCGTAGTCGGCGAAGATGGCAATCTTTTCACCGTCTTTCACGGCGCGTCGTATCCGCTCTACCGCCTTGGCCATGTCGTTGAGAAGAAAAGGGTCGTGTCGATGCTGATCATAGTCGGGCGAAAGGAAGTTTATTTCAGCTTCTGCATCAATCCCTCTAACTCTAAGTAAATGAGTCAATAAATTATCTTCCGTCCTCGCGGCCAAGCGGTAGTTTGCCATACGTGTAGTGCCCTCTATAATAACATTTATGTCAGATTCAATTTTTTCCAAAATTATCCGCCGAGAAATACCTGCCCATTTTATATATGAAGACGATATTTGCGTCGTAATACTCGACAAGTTCCCCACTGTGGTCGGTCAGTCTTTGGTGATTCCTAAAAAAGAATCCGATTACGCCTTCGATTTAGACGACGAGACTTATCAGCACTTATTTGCCGTAGCAAAGAAGATCGCTAAGGCGTCTGATCAAGCCTTTAGTGTCGCCCGCACTTGTCTTGCGATTGAGGGCTTTGAAGTACCCCACGTCCACATAAAACTCTATCCAATTCCAGAGGGTACACGCAACCTTGGACCGTTCTTGTCAGCAGGTGAAATGGCTGATGACGAAAGCCTCGCCGAAGTAGCTAAGAAAATACAAGCTGCCCTATCGTCCTAAGACTGCATCGATCGCGGGCAAAGTGCCGGTTTCTAGGAAAGTAAGCATGGCACCACCAGCGGTAGATAAAAAACCAAAATCGTTATCTAAGTGAAGTCCACGTATAGCGGCAATAGTATCGCCGCCGCCGACAATCGAATGCGCATCACTACGAGCAATCGATTCTGCCAGTGCTTCTGTTCCGCCCGCAAACCCTCGTTCAAAATTTCCCAATGGTCCATTCCACAAAATAGTGCGCGCTGAAGCAATACGAGGGGCAAGCATTTCGATAGTTGCCGGTCCAACATCCATTATCATTTCATCTTCAGTGACCTCCTCTGGCGTAACCGTCCGTTGGCCGTTAGGACCAGTCGTCATCACATCGATCGGTAAGATGATGTTTGTTTTTTTCAAAAGGTCATTGTTGGTCAGATCGATGTCAGAAACTAATGATTTACCCACTTGAAGACCGCGTGCCTTGAAGACATCATTGACTAGTGCACCTCCAATAAAGACTTGATCGTAGCGAGAAGAAAATTTCTCGACGAGCGGCATCTTAGTTTCAAATTTAGCTCCTCCAATCACAAAGAGTGAAGGCGATGTCGGTTTTAAGGCCTTAGATAGAGCTTCATATTCTTTCATAAAAGAAGGGCCAAAGTAACTTGGCAAGTGACGCGGTAGGCCAACGATTGAGCTATGAGCGCGGTGCGAATCGGCGAAGGCATCATTTACATACAGATCAGCTAGTGCCGCCAACTCGGCAGACAATGAGTCCTCGTCTGCTTCTTCGCGTGGGTCACGGCGTAAGTTTTCTAACAGCAACACTTCACCATAAAGTAATTCTCCAGCCAGAATACTTGCTTCACCTAAAAGTTCCCCACCCCATTTTGCTCCGACCATCTCTTGAAGTACGGTAAAGACTGGCTTCAATGATTCTTCTGGCTCACGTCCAATGTGGCCAATTACAATTACCTTTGCCCCCTTATCCTGCAAATATTTAATAGTTGGAACAGCTTGTTCAATCCGAAAACGCTCAGTGACGACACCGTCTTTGACTGGCACATTGAGTCCAGCCCGAAGCAAGACTTTCTTACCTTTCAACTCCGAGATGTCACGGAGAAGCGGGAGTCCTACCTGCCCTGTCTGCGCAGGCAGGTG
>MFMS01000006.1:4251-100128 GCA_001783525.1 Candidatus Kaiserbacteria bacterium RIFOXYB1_FULL_46_14
CATGCTCCAATAGTTCTGTAACATTGTCTGGAGTCACTGAACCGCCATACAACACGCGCACAGCCTCAGCTGTATCGCGATCATAAAGATCAGCCAAGACTTTATTTATAAAAAGGCGCATCTCTTCTACATCTTCTGGTCGAGCGTTGTCGCCCGTGCCAATCGCCCACACTGGTTCATAAGCAATAATCACACGCTTAGCTTCGTCCTTTTTTACATCCGAAAACGCCGCCCGTATCTGACCTTCGACTACACTAAAATAATTACCATTACCATCACGTTCTTTTTCTCCCACACACAAGATGGCCGACGACTTAACCGCCAGTAAGGCCTGCAACTTTTTATTGATCAACTCATCACTCACTCCAGAGGCACGCTGTTCACTATGACCAACAATCGCGCATTTTATACCGTGACTACGCAACATCGTGGCACTCACCTCTCCAGTATGCGCCCCTCCTTCATGAGGTGACACATCCTGCGCCACAAACTCAATCTTCTGTGGCCCAGACAACTCCGACAGTGCACCCACATAAAGAAGCGGCGGCGCAATCGCGATATCGGCCCGCAGTATTTTATTTTTTAACGTCTTCTCTATATCTACAAAAAGTTTTTCAGCACGGGCAAGGGTCGCTGGATTCATCTTCCAATTTCCAACCACCAGTATTCTGCGGCGCTTTAGCATGAGATAATTTTATCACAGCGGTCAGTCCTCTATCGTTCGAGCACTCTTTTTACCTCCTCAATAGAGGTTGCCCCCCGAGCGGCTTTATAAAGCCCATCCTCAAGAAGAGTGAGCATTCCCTCTCGTCTTGCGGCGGTCAAAAGCTCTGCCGAAGAGCGACCCTCTTCTATAATTGATCTAACCGCCTTAGAATTTGGCATTATTTCATGCAAAGCAAAACGCCCTTGATAGGTATCTTCCTCGGACACGTCTGGTTTTGGTTGATAGAAGGGCACCGCTGTCCAAGTAGCCGCACCATTTAGTACCCCTTCTTCTTTTAAATGCATCATCACCGTATCTAAATCGGCTTTTGTAGATAAAGCCTCTCGATCTGCCGTCTTTAGTGTGTAAGCCTCCTTCTCTTTTGTAAGGGCGCGACAAAGTCGCTGTCCGATCGCGAGAGAAAATGCGTTGGCGAAACGTGCCGGATCAACACCCAACAAGAGTAGTTTTGACACCGCGTCAGCCGCGCCGTCGGCATTCACAGTCGCCAGCACCAATGTGCCAGTCTCTGCGGCACGCACCGCTAGATCAGCAGTTTCTTTGTCATTTATTTCCCCGATCGCCACAATATCGGCATCACTACGCAAGATAGCTCGCAATCCTGCATCGTAAGTTAGGCCAGCATCTTCCTTGACTTCAGTCTGACTAATGCGGGGCATCTGATATTCGATCGGATTTTCGATCGTGGCGATCGATAAAGATGGGGTATTTAAGAGATCGAGCAAAGTATAGAGCGTGGTGGTGCGACCACTACCAGCTGGTCCACCGATCAAAATCAATCCGCTTTTTTGACGCAAAGCGCCGTAAACTCGCTCGAGCGGTAGCCCATGAAAACCAATGCCTTCTAAGGTAAAGCCACTTCTATTCTCGCGAACCAAGCGCAGAGTTACCTTTTCGCCCTGAAATACCGGCAAGGTTGAGACACGAACTGAAATCTTCTGCCCATCGATCTCCATCTTAAAACGTCCGTCTTGCGGACTGCGACGATTGGCCGGATCGATGCGGGCCAGTGTCTTCAGTCGAGACACCAGTGCCATATCAACATACCGAGGCAATGTCAGACTGTCGCGGAGAATTCCATCGATACGATAACGAATAAGGATTTCTCGCTCTGGTGGTTCAATATGAATATCAGTCGCTTCGCCCAAAAGCGCGTGGCGCAGAAGTGCATCAACCATTCGCGCGGACGCAGGATCAGTGCCAAGCTTCTGCAACATCGCGTCAGTTACTTCTTTGTCACTATATTCGTTTGAAATCTCCTTAACTGCACTCGCTATGATGTCGCCAAACTGACTCTTGAGTTGCTTCTGATATTTAAGCAGAGCCCCTCTGATACTTTCGGTAGAAGTTAGGCGAGGCAAGAGTCGCACACCGTTTTTCTTCGCGACAAATTCAATAACGGATAGGTCAGCAATGCTGAGCATGGCTACCTCGATCGCCCCGTCAGTCTTTTTGTAGGCAACAATATTATGGTCACGAGCGATCGGCTCTGGGATCAGAGTCAGTACAGAAAAATCAATCGCGTGTGGATCAAGCGTCACAAAAGGGATACCTAAAATATAGGCCTCGATACGTCGCATATCGTCCTCACTTAAGTAACCGAGTGAAAGCAGCGCCTCGGCCAATGACCGACCACTTGATTCGGCCGATTGTTCGGCCGCCAACAGATCCTTCTTGGCCACCAGGCCCGCAGACGAAACAAAACGGTGTAGTTGTGAATCTTCTATGGAACTCATTTCAAAATTATTGTATCACCTCTATCTGATTAACGACCAAAGTGAAGATGTGAGCTATAATCATAGGATGATACGAACCGTTCATGGTCAGGTGACCGAGGTGCGCGCACCAGAAGTAGTGATCGAGGTGGGAGGAATCGGTTACTTAATACATACAAACCGCACAGCCGACACTTTGCCAATCGGGAGCCCTGCCCTCTTTCACACTTACTTGGCTGTGCGCGAAACAGCCCTCGACCTTTATGGTTTTGAAACCCGCGATGAATTGGAAGTTTTTCAACATTTGATATCTCTACCCAAAATCGGCCCCAAGACGGCTCTCCAAATAATGTTGCAGGCTGACATCACTCTTATAAAGGAAGCAGTTGCGAACGATGATCCGGTCCGACTTTCTAAATTATCCGGAATTGGCAAGAAAAGCGCCGAGAAGATAGTCTCCGGCTTGCGTGAGAAGTTTGACGATGATGCTCTTGCCGAGAGTAGCGCCAGTCGCGGCAACACGGCAGATCATACCTCCGACACCATTGATGCGCTCATATCACTTGGTTACCCTGCTACCGATGCCCGCCGTGTGACAATACAAATAACCAGCGAAAACCCCGACGTTTCCACCTCTACCGAGGCCCTTAGGCTTGCCTTGAAGCTACTCAATACCTTATAAAGCCCCTAGTTGGAATTTGTCTAACTGTGTGTTACAGTGAAATTACGACTGAAACGCTCGGCCTTCTGGCCGGGCCTTATTAATATCAGATTCGTCCTTAGTTAATTTATTCACAAATAATTATGTTTGACTTAAAAGTAATCAACGCTGTCCTCGCTGAGATGGAGGAGGAGCGTGGTATCCCCCGCCAGAAAATGCTTGATGCTATCGAGCAGGCACTGGCTACTGCTTATAAAAAGGAGTTTGGTAAGCGCGGCCAGATCGTGCGTGCTGTTTTTGATATATCCTCTGGCACCACCTCTTTTGAGCAAGTGAAGCTTGTTGTTGATGAATCAATGCTTAAGGCGGAAACCGACGAGGATGAAGATGAGGAAGTATCAGATGACACCTTGAAGATAGACGGTGACAGAAAGGTACGCTTCGATCCAGAAAAGCACATTATGGTTGATAATGCCCGCCTCATCAAAAAAGGTGTTTCTGTTGGCGAAGAAATGGTCTTCCCTCTTGAACCAAAGGATGATTTTGGACGTATTGCCGCACAAACTGCCAAGCAGGTAATCATTCAGAAGGTGCGCGAAGCAGAAAAAGATGCTGCACTGACTGAATTTGGTCAAAAAGAAGGCGACATCGTGACGGGACACGTTCAACGCTTTGAACGCGGCAATCTTTATGTTGACCTTGGTCGCATCACCGCTGTGATGCCTTACGAGGAACAGATCCCAGGCGAACGTTTCCGCCCAGGTGAGCGCGTGCGCGCCCTTCTACTCGAAGTGGACGAAACTTCCCGCGGTGTATTCCTCAAACTCTCACGTTCACATCCTGATTTCTTGGCGGCCTTATTTGCGATCGAAGCACCCGAGCTCCAGAACGGCACTGTTGAAGTCAAAGCCGTGGCCCGTGAAGCTGGCAGCCGATCTAAGATAGCCGTTGTCGCTCGCGATCAACATCTTGATCCGGTTGGTTCTCTAGTTGGTCAGCGCGGAGTACGTGTTTCGACCGTAATGAGCGAGCTTGGTGGCGAAAAAATCGACATCATAGAGTGGTCACCAGAACCAGTTTCTTTCATTGAAGATGCCCTCTCTCCAGCCCGTGTCTTGGGTGTTAAGATCGACCAAGAACCAAACGAGGCAACAGGAGAACACGGCCGCGCCACTGTCGAAGTGGCACCAGACCAACAGTCTCTAGCCATCGGCCGCGGCGGACAAAACGTGCGCTTGGCGGCAAAATTGACTGGCTGGAAGATAGACATTATGTCTGCCAAGGGTGAAGAATTGGCCGAGGCCGATAGTACCGATGCAGATGTTAAACCGGTAGCGTCCGTTCCTGATGAAGAAGCGGCCGAAGCTTCTGTGGCTATCGACGACACCGTCGAAGCAGTCTTGAGCGAAACCGACGAGCCTACCACCGATCGTGATGTCATCGCTTCTGATGAGGAAAACGAAATCGACACTCCAGAGGAGGCGGAGAAAGAGTTGGGTTAAAATGTTTGTACGTAACTTTAGTATCTAAATTCATACTATGAACTTATTGCACGATATTGCTCCCGGAAGTGCCGATATAATGAATGTTGTTATTGAGATTCCAAAATTCTCAAAAAATAAATATGAGATTGATAAGGAGACCGGAATCATCGCACTCGACCGAGTGATGCATTCTGCTCAAGACTACCCTTTCGACTACGGCTTTGTGCCCCAGACCTTGTTTGATGACGGGGATGCGCTTGATGTCGTATTGATAACCACCCACCCTCTTGCGCCAGGTATCTTGGTGAAGGCACGACCTGTCGCCATTATGGAGATGATCGATGGCGGCGAGCGTGACGACAAAGTAGTGGCTGTGCCAGTCGATGATCCCCGCTTTGACGGCGTCAATGACATCAACGATCTAAATCCACACTTTCAAAAAGAAATGACTCATTTCTTTGAAACATACAAGAAAGTACAAAACAAAGAAGTGTCAGTCGGAGCGTGGCACGGGGCTGCCGAGGCAAAGGCTGCATTTACGAAGAGCCGTGAGATGTACGAAAACTCCAAGAAATAACAACCGGTGTACGTTGTGCATAAAACGGCTGGGAGCTTTGCTCCCAGCCGTTTTATAATAGACGAATGAAATACGCCGCGTTTGCGGTCGGCTTTCGGTATCAAAAAATGACATCTTGTCAGACGACCAATTTATTCAGATATATAATTCTATGCACAAAAAACAAAAATTCTTAACTCTGTCATCCGGCCTTTGGGCAGGTTGTATCACTGCACTGGTACTAGCAATCACCAGCGCTGCCAACGCCCAAGACGACAGCATCGTGTCTAAGATTTTAGCGCGCGCTGATGACGAAGCTGAAATAGAGATAGATGATGAAGTGGAGGATCAGGACGAGGACAAAGACGAAGACAAAACCGAAATAGAAGATGAAGACGAGGACGAGGATAAAATAGAGGTGAAGCGGACTGAGTTTGGGAGAAAAATATTTGAACGGGAGCAAGAAATGGAAGAAAAGAAAGCCGAGTTTGCCCAAAAAGCTGAAGAAAGAAAGGGTGAAATGGAAGCTAAGCGAGCTGAATTTGAACAGAAACTGACCGAACGTAAGGCTGAAATCGAGCAAAAGATGACTGAGCGCAAGGCTGAATGGGAAACAAAGCGTGCAGAGTGGGAAACCAAAGTAACCGAACGCAAGGACAAGCTTGAACAGAAACGCTTAGAGTTGGCTAGCAGTACTGCCGCTCGCAAAGCCGCCCTTCAAGAGCGTATGCAGGAGAAAATCAAACAAGTTGGCGAACGCGTTGCTGAGGCCTTGAACCGAGCCATCGGCAAAATCGGTGAACTAAGTGACCGCTTACAGAATCGCGCTGACGAACTTGCTACTCGTGGTGTCGATACGAGCGAAGTGAACTCACTGCTTGAAGAAGCGAACAATACTTTAGACGCGGCCCAACTGGCCCTCTCTGGTATAGATGTAAACGTTGAGTACGCGGCCACCTCTGATGACCCTCGTACTGATTGGCAAGATACTAAGGCACAATTCCAGGAGGTGCGTGAGCTAGTCCGCACCGCACACTCTCTCTTACGAGAAGCCCTAGCCGCTCTCAAAGATGCAGTAGCCGCATCTGATCTTGAACGGGGCGTAAGTGAGGCCACTAGTCAAAATGACAACAGTGATGATGACGGGAATGACACGAGTGATAGTGCCGAACCAGAGGACAACACTGTTACGCAGTAATAAATTACTAGTCAATCTTTATAATCATTAAATTTATGGACAACAACCAAAACCAGCAGCCCGCCAAACCAGTGCCAGAAATTCCCCAAGGAGAGCTCAAAATGCCAGTCGAGAGTGTTCCTACACAATCAGCAACCGCTCCCTCTCCAAAGCATCACGTATCACCATTTCTGGTTATACTTTTCGTATTTTCACTCGCCCTACTCGGGGTAGCGATCGTATGGGGTGCTCAAATAATTGACATTCTTATGCCAGCGGCAGAGACACCGGTGTTAGAGCCAGCAACAGACATTAAGACCGAGGCTCAAACTCCTCCAACCACCGAACAAGAAATAACAAACATAGAAGCAGAAGCGGCCGCCACCGAAGCCGAACTTTCTGCATCAGAAAGTGAACTAGACGCTATCGAGGCCGAAATTGAAGCTAATCTGCAATAAGATTTGTAGAAAATAGAAAGCGGCGGGGCCTTCGGTCCCGCCGCTTTGCTTTTTCCCTGCCTCAATGCTTTAATGCGGCACTATGTCTAATGATTTTGTTAAAAACTTTTCTATTACCAAAGAAGCTGGCTCGACAGTTAAAGTAACGGGAGAAGTACCAGAGACCGAGCTCAAAAAACACCGCGCCGCGGCACTCAAGGCGCTTGGTGAGCATGTCAAAGTTGACGGTTTCCGTCCCGGACACCTTCCGGAGAGTGTTCTAGTGTCTAAAGTCGGCGAACTCAATGTGCTGAATGAAATGGCCGAGCGAGCACTCGCTAATATCTACCCGATTATTTTGGCTACACACAAGATTGACGCCATCGGTCATCCCCAAGTTTCAATCACTAAGATAACAGCCGGTAGCCCGCTTGGTTTTGCCATTACCATATCTGTAATGCCGGAGATAACCTTGCCAGATTACAAAACTCTCTCGCACGAGATGAATCAGAGTAAGGACGAGGCCCTAGTCACCGACGAAGATATTGAAGAGCAGATCAAAAATATCTTGCGTCAAAAGGCAGCTTACGAACGCTTGCAGAAAAAAGCGGCGGATGGAACTCCAGAAACTCATACCCACGAAGACGGCACCGTGCACGAAGGACCCGCCCACGATGGCGAGGGTAAGCCACTCGAAGATACTGAAGACTTACCGACTCCAGAACTTACTGATGACTTGGTGAAAACCCTAGGTACACCGGGACAATTTGAAAATGTGGCAGATTTCAAAGTCAAACTTCGTGAACACCTCACCATCGAAAAGACTCGTGACACGATTGCCGCTCATCGAGCCGCCCTCACTGACAAAATAATCGAAGCCAGCACCTTCGAGTTGCCGCAGATTATGATCGACTCGGAGCTTAACCAGATGTTTGCGCAAATGGATGAAGACATCAAGCGCGCTGGTCTCAAGATGGATGACTATCTCACTCACATCAAAAAGACCCGTGACGACTTGAAGAATGAGTGGACCGGGGCCGCCGAGAAGCGCGCTCGACTACAACTCGTACTAAATGAGATCGCTAAACAAGAAAAGATCGAGCCTGAAAAAGAAAAATTGGAAGAAGAAACTAAGCATCTGCTCGAACACTACAAGGATGCCGACCAAAATCGCGTCCGCATCTACGTCGCTTCAGTTCTACAAAACGAAGCCGTAATGAAATTCTTGGAGACTCAGTAAAATTAAAGAAAAACCGCGGCACGCCTTCGGCGTGCCGCGGTTTTTCTTTTAATGAGCTTTCTGTTAATATGCGCTCGTAGCTAAATTTGAAATTGAAACATGGAAATTAAAAACTTAGACACACAAAACCAATTGGTACCGATGGTGATTGAGAAGACGATTGGTGGAGAGCGAGCTTATGATATTTACTCCCGCCTACTCAAGGAACGAATCATCTTTGTTACCGGAGGGATCGAGGATCATATGTCTAATCTAGTGGTAGCCCAGCTTCTCTTCTTGGAAGCTGAAGACCCCAAGAAAGACATCTACCTCTACATAAACAGCCCTGGTGGAAGTGTAACTTCTACCCTAGCGATGATCGATACGATGCATCACATCAAGCCTGACGTGGCTACTGTCTGTATCGGTATGGCGGCTTCGGGTGGAGCGTTACTACTGTCACAAGGAGCAAAGGGCAAACGATTTATCTTGCCGAATGCTGAAGTAATGATCCACCAGCCACTTGGCGGAGCGCAGGGTCAAGCTACTGATATTGAGATTACAGCGCGACATATATTGAAAACCCGTGACCGACTCAACAAGATGTTGTCCAAGGCGACCGGCCAAAAGCTTACCCAAATAGAAAAAGACGTAGAGCGAGACTTCTTTATGGATGCTGAAGAGGCTAAGGCGTATGGTATCGTCGACGAAATTTATAAATAGGGGGATTGTGGAGAAACAACGCGGCGGGGCCTTCGGCCCCGCCGCGTTGTTTTCAATTATTTGATTTAATGCTAACCTGAAATAGCTTTCGACCGTAACGACTGAAAGGACAGGAAGGAAAAATTATTCATTTAGAAACACACTATGCCGATGCCGGTATTACTCGGTGCGGCGCTCGCAGTTGGTCTTATCGTCGGTTATTACGCAAGATACCGACACGCCCTGTCCCTGCGCTCCACCTTGGAGCTGGACCTTAAGGAAAAAGCTCTTGAAGCGGAAGAGAAAGCCCTCAAGATCATAGAAAAAGCAGAGAACAAGGCTACCGAATTGGAAAAAGAGACCAAAGCCGAATGCCGTGCACTCGAAGAGAAGCTAGATAGTAAGGAGAATCGCCTGAACAAGCGTGAAGAATTGTTGGACCAAAGACAAATTGACGTTGATTCGCAAGTAGAGAATGTACGAACGAAGATTGAAGAAGTAAAAACCATCAAGGCCCGTCTCGACGACCACGCCCTAGAGCTGGATCGTAAGCTAGAAGTTGTTGCTGGTTTATCCCGCGAGGAAGCTTACGCTCGCCTGATCCGAACGCTTGAGCAAGAACGCTCCGAAGATATCGTCGGCCGTCTCCGTAAGTTAGAGCAGGGCAACGAAGAACAATACGAAGAACAAGCCCGCAATCTTCTCTTGGCGGCTATTCATCGTGTCGGCAATTCAATGCCTAGCAACGTAATGACAGCCAGCGTCGAACTAACCAGCGATGACATCAAGGGTAAGGTGATCGGCAAAGAAGGTCGCAACGTTCGCGCCTTTGAGCGACTAACCGGCGTCGATGTACTTATCGACGATACACCCGGTTATATCGTCCTTTCCTCTTTTGATCCGATCCGACGTGAAATCGCTCGGGTCGCTCTTGAGATGCTTCTTAAAGACGGCCGCATTCAGCCTGCCAAAATCGAAGAGATGGTGGAAGAAGCCCGTAAAGAAGTGGCTAAGATGGTTCGTCAGATGGGAGAGAAGGCCGCTTATGAAGCTGGCGTGCAAGGACTTCATCCTGACCTCATCACCATTCTCGGCCGCCTGCACTTTAGAACCAGCTACGGCCAGAACGTTCTTTGGCACTCTGTTGAAATGGCGCACATTTCCGGCATCATTGCTAAAGAAATCGGGGCTGACGAGTCAGTTGCCCGCGCCGGTGCCCTGCTCCACGACATTGGTAAAACCGTTAGTCATGAGGTGCAAGGCACTCACGTTGAGATCGGTATCCGTATTTTGGAAAAGTATGGTGTTGATCAAAAAGTGATACTTGCCATGCGCGCGCACCACGAAGAATATCCATACGAAACGCCAGAATCGATTATCGTACAGGTAGCAGACTCACTCTCTGGCTCACGTCCTGGAGCACGTCGTGATTCCATCGAAAACTACATCAAGAGACTATCTGAACTTGAATCGATTGCTACCCACTTACCAGGTGTTGAAAAAGCTTTTGCGATTGCCGCCGGCCGTGAGGTGCGCGTCATCGTCAATCCGGAACAACTCTCAGATTTGGAAATGCACGAATTGGCACGCAGTATTGCTACAAACATCGAAGCCCAGCTACGTTATCCAGGAGAAATCAAAGTTCACGTTATCCGTGAGACACGCGTGATTTCATACGCTAGATAAAAATAAGTAAAACGGCCGGTCGCTTACGCGACCGGCCGTTTTACTTATCCAATTATGGAAGTTTGGTCGCCACTAGAAAAGTAGTGTAGTTATACTTAAGATCCTGAATAGACTCTTCTAAAATATCTAGGTCGTAAAGCTCAGCAGCACGACGTGAAGCGATAACAGCAGTGGTATTGGGTAGTTCTCCTGAGTTAAGTGCACTGGCAGCCGCGGCAGTGTCTTTAAACGGTACGATGTCAGCGTTTGGCCAGACCCGCTTCAAATACATCCGGCATTGTTTCAAAGCCTGATCATGCGAGCTTATACTCTTGATGTGTGAAGCAGTGATTCCCTTTTTCACTAGCAAATTGTGGTGAACATCTAACTCAAACATCTTCTCGATTGAAAAACGGTGTTTGGCCATCGCATGCACTGCCTCTATCACAATTCCGCCATTACTATTCTCAATCGGAAAAATACCCTTATTGCACAAACCTTTTTCAAGACCATCCAATACCGCTTCTGCAGTCACGAGTGTCAGTATCTCTGCCTCCGTCAGGTTTTCTTTCTTGATGTATTGTTCGCCAGCCATTTCCGAAAAACTGCCGCGAGCACCCATTACTCCTATCTTGAGAGACATAGCGATTAATTTAACATAATTGATCTGTGATCCCAATCAATAAAGCAGAACACAGTTTGTTCTTTGCGCAAGTCGTTGCGACCAAAAAACCTTGCTATATAATGATTTGTAAGCCAAATGAGACAACTCTGTCTCGGCATTATCAACTCACTAGAATATCTCATTTATGAACAAAGCAGACATCATCAACAAAGTGCACGAGAAGATCGGCGTCACCAAGGCTGATGCCGAACGCGCTGTTGAATGCGTAATTGATAGCGTTGTAGATTCTCTTAAGCGCGGTCAAGAAGTTTCTATCGCTGGTCTTGGTATTTTCTCAGCCAAGATGCGCGAAGCTCGTACTGCTCGTAATCCTCGCACTGGCGAGTCTATCGAGGTGCCAGCGATGCGTGTGCCTAAGTTCCGCGCCGCCAAGGGTCTTAAGGACGCAGTGAAGTAAAACCTCACTAGAGGCAAAACCGCGGCGGGCTAAAGCCCGCCGCGGTTTTGTTCGCTAGGATTGTTCACAAAACATCCTGTGGCGCTTCGATTTCTTACAGAAACTGTCACTCATTGGGTATTTGTTTCGACTGTCGTCTCACAAATACCTCAATGAGTCTTGCGAAGCTCCAAGTGTTCGCTTCTCACCCCACGTAACAATGCGCAGGCATTGTTACTCTGCCCGCAATGCATATAACAAAAGCTCCCATTAGGGAGCTTTTGTTATATGCGGTGCGGGCAGGGGGAATCGAACTCCCGACTACTGCTTGGAAGGCAGTCGTTTAACCACTAAACTATGCCCGCAATGCACGCGATTCTAACACGTCCAGGCGATCGCTTCCAGAGCCCGTTCTTTTACCACAATATAAATGTTAAATTGTAGTGATGTCGTTCGTCTCCACTATTATTGCGTTTCTAGTATCGATAGTAGCATCTGTTTCAATCTGGTGGACAGAAAGTACCGACCGAAACATTATTATAATAGAAAATGCGGCTGGCGTAGCAGCAGTAGTCCAAGGTGTCGCCGAGCCCCCAATAACCGATTCTACCTATTCTTCCCTACTCGATATCATTAATGCCTCTCTTGAAAGAATTCGTGAAGGAGTAAGCCTGACCAATGAGGCCTCCACTACTGCACCGCTGTCCGCAGATGACTCTCTGCCCGAACAAGACTTGGCAGAAGCGATAGTCAACATTTACTGCATTACCAAAACGCCGGAATACCGAAGAATTATTTCTGGGACCGGATTTTTCATCAGCGACCGTGGCGTTGTTTTAACCAACGCTCACGTCGGACAATTTCTGCTACTTGAGAAATATAATGATCAGTCAAAGACAGATTGTCACATCAAGACCGGCGAGTCCGCCGCCTCAGCCTATGAAGTAGATTTGCTGTACATTTCACCAACCTGGCTTATCGAACACGCCGACCTTATTTCTGATCCTGCACCAAAGGGTACTGGAGAAAATGACTTTGCGCTTCTTTATGTCACAAGTGCCATCAGCGGTGAAAAATTACCCAGTCACTTCCCCTACTTACCTCCGGCCACTAGCCCTCTCTCTCCCGAATACCGCCGCGCAAACGTTATATTAGTTGGCTATCCACAAAGCGAAAGCTCTTCTGGTGTCCGTGTTACTTCCACAACAACAATTACTGACCTCTATACGTTTGAAAGTGGCTACGCTGACGTCATTAGCTTGGCCTCTTCCTCACTTGGTTATAAGGGAGCTTCTGGCGGACCGGTGATTGACCATTTAGGCCGAGCCATCGGCGTGATCACCACCAAAGAAGCCGGCACGACAGCCCTCAATGCGATCACCATATCCCATATCGACCGTGTACTCACGAAGGAAAAAGGGATTGATCTTGCCAATAGCATACGAGGTGACCTAGTTCGCAAGGCACAAATATTTAATGAGACCGTGTCCCCTATTTTGCAGACATTGTTGACGAATAATTTGGAATGATGTTATCAACAGTAAACATTTTGGCACAATTGAACGATAGGATACGATACAAAGTCGCGCCCACGAATGTGAGCGCAAAAAGTTCTTTATCTCTAGCTAGAGGAACGGAAAAACCGCCACATATGAGCGGTTTTTCTTGTCCTTACTTGACTAACGGCTTTTAAAGATAGCCCCCGTCGCATCCGCTCCAGCCTCGATTTTGATTCCGAGCACTATAAGGTTGTTAAGTAGCCCCCTGGCCAAACCAAGAGCGTCTGTGGCTGATTGTTCGGCTTCTGTAAGGTCATTTGTAGCTAACGAAGAGGACGCTGAGTTATATAACTCTTTATAGTTGTCTAGACCTTCTCTAAGTTCTAGATAGTTGCTGGAAGTAGTTGCCAGCTGGCCAATACCTCTTTCCACCTTGCTAATGGTGGTCTCAGCCTCTTCGAGGTGCAACCTCAATGCTTGTCGGCGCTCATCATCAGTTGGTGTAGCAGGTACTAGATCTTCTATGTTGACGTTTTTACGTACGTCGAGATTAGTCATAAAGCTTATGATCTTTCGTGTACTACCAAGAGCCTCGATAAGGAGTTTTGACGATGTTGCTTGATCCATTTCTGGTAAAGCCAAAGCCGCGTCAGCTTTTACTTTTACATCTGATAACCGACGATCGACATCAGCCTTCTCCTCTACTCCAATTACGCCGTTTAGGCTATTGAAATACTCATAAGCGCGAGTAGTCTCAGTTTCCAGACGTGCCTGCAATTTTTGATGAGATATAGTATCGCTTTCACCAAGATTGACGCCCAACTTAGCCTCATTAACAGCAGTGGCCAAAGCTGACGCCGCCGGCGAAGTACCAGCGGCCTCACGTTTAACAAGCACCTCAGACTGCACTTCAAGTGCGGACGATAGCGCTATCTCAGCCAAAGCGGCATCCTCACTGTCACTTTCCCTTATATCAGCAATGCTTTGCTTGGCGGCGTCGCTGTGTTGCTTGATAGCACGTGTTACTTCAGCCTCTGCATCTGGAGTAAGAAGTCCAGCATCAGCTAGTAAGTTTGCCTCTGCCAAACGGCGCTCAAGACGTTCTGTTTCCCACTCAATTTTTTCATATGGTGAGGAAACAAGAGCCCCACGTACTTCTTCATTAAAACGAACCTTAACTGGATATAAAATCTCCCCAGGCAAAGCTTTCTCAGCCAGTGCGGGAACAACCACAAAACTCAACACTAAAGAGGCGCCGGCGATCCTGCCGATCATCCAGCCATTCCAACTCGCCGGTAGGCGCAATGACGTATGACCTAGGCGAGATCGGTTTCGCACAAGGTTGCCAGCACTTTCTGGCAAAGGATGATACTCCATGTACGCCAAAAGACGCTGACGTAATTCGTGCTTTTCATCAGACCGCAAGCGAATGCTGTCTGCCTTCTTCTTAAATTGTTCAGAAAATTTCTTCATCTTTATAATAAGTCCTGTCCTTGCACCAATTTGTCACGACCACTCTTGTCCCCTGTCTCTATGATGGTGCGCAGTGCCTTGAGTGCTCGATGTAGTCGTACCGACACCACGTTTTCAGTTTCTTCGATAAGTTCAGCGATTTCTTTTGGACCCAGCCCGTCAACGAAACGCAGTGTCACCACCTCGCGATATTCGTCGGGCAACTGACTAAGTAGATCGAAGGCCTGACGACCGTCTAGCGTTGCCGCTAAAGACTCGGTCTTGTCCTCAACTAACTCATCGAAAGAACCTTCGGTCACCCCTTCTGCCGCAAGGAGAGCATCGAGTGATGACTCACGTCGCTTTCGGTACTCATCAATGATTAAGTTGTTGAGTACTTTGTATAAAAACGGGCGAAAGGACTCTACCTCATGACCGGACCTCAAGTATGACCAGGCTTTGGTGTACGTATCGTGCACTATGTCGATAGCGCGCTCGCGGTCACTAATGCGCATAAACGCATGACGGAACAGGGCGTCCCCATACTCCTCAAGTGCCGCAAGGAAGCGTTCTTCTTGGCTTCCCTCTATATTGCCTTTTTTACTCTGGCCAACCATATGAAGACCATTATATCCAAAGACGTACCAAAAGCCGATCTCTTTCATCGGATTGGTAATGGAGTGTGTTTCGAGAACTTATATTTTGTAACAAAAATGTTAAATGTCAATTAAGAAACCCTACTGATCAGCGTCGCAACTGCTTTCAGCATTTCAGCAATATCGTCCATCAAAACTAGATCTCCACTATTTTGAGGTTCAATCCACAAAAATTCGTCATGGTCTTTACTTAAAACAACCTCATCCGTTGTAGCTTCGCAGAGGAAATATAGCCTAACAACGTGACATTTCTCTCCCTTTATGACGGGGAAACCATCAAAGGCTCCCATTAGATGGACTGGTGCAACAGATAGACCGCTTTCCTCTTCTACTTCTCGTACCAGCCCGTCTCTAACCTCTTCAGAAGACTCGATTCGACCACCGACCACGTCCCACTTTCCACTTTGTGCGCCTTCTTCGTAATTGTCGGATTCACGAACCAAAAGAATTTTCCCTTTATAGTGAACTAAGGCCTTAGCTCCAACGAATAGTTTCATAGTAACTGGATTATATCAGTTATACCTCTCGCAATTTTAGCTCTGCAATGCTATGATCTTTCCGCGAGCTTAACGGGGCGTAGCATAGTGGTAGTGTTCTCGGTTTGGGACCGAGTGGTCCGAGTTCGATTCTCGGCGCCCCGACAATCAAGTTACAGAAAAGACCGCCTGTCCTATAAAGGACAGGCGGTCTTTTCTAAAGGACATTCCTATTCCGCTATAACATTTGGTATATATTTCACGGTTGCATACTTTTCACGTGGAACCATCCGCACTGCTATCACGTCAATTTGTATTTCCCCGCACCAATTATGTTCAATAATCCACGTTTCTACGGCTTTTCTGATTTGATTGAGCTTAAAATCATCCACTCTCTCCTCTGGGCGATAGGTTTCATGTGAAACTGCCAACTCCAGCATTTGCTTTGTTTCATATGAAACACTTTTAACCTCAACAAAGTGTATTCTCTCCCCTGTTTCATATGAAACATCTCCAATCTGCTTGTTCTTCCCCATTTTACCCGCCTCAATCGAGATTTCCGTAGAAAGTCGGGCAATTACGTCTATTTCACCCCATTTCTTGCGGTAGTTACGTTCCACAATAGAAAAACCTTTGTTTTTGAGGTATTTGGCGGCAATTTCTTCTCCCAAATCCCCTGTTTTCTTATTTTCCTGCTTTTTAGGCATATTTTCTAAATTATAACCCAAAAGACCTGTAATAAGGCCTATGTTTCATATGAAACCATCATATTGGATGTTTCACGTGAAACGTTTATGATATTTACCATTGTTAGTAAAGGTCACAAAAGACACGATTTATAGCCATATAATATATAAATTGAGACAATTTTGATTGTCCCTTATCCACCTATCCCCTTATTTATCCACCCCGAGATCCTTCCTGCATGTCTGACCGTTAACTGTGCATAACTAGCTATTGTTGCTAGTGCGCAGGGAGGTTTGGCCTAGGGCTGGGGGATTTGCCGAGTGGAGAAGTGTGTCTTTTAGGTAGATGTCTGGTGAATTTATAGAGAATTATTCGCGATGCTTCGATATCTCTACATCTCTACGCAAGAGTCATAGAGGCTCTTGCTCTGGCCGCACAGCATACAAAAAGACACCCCTTGTGAGGATGTCTTTTTGTATGCTGTGCGGCCAGAGAGAATCGAACTCTCGACCTATCGTTGGCAACGATATGTTATACCACTTAACCATGGCCGCATTGGACACATTCCAGCTCAACTATTTAATACTATCCGAGGCAAACGGTCAATCCACCACAGCAGCTTTTTCTTGGCTATCACATCGTTAGTAATAGTGAGGTGGGGCTTGGAGTAGATCAAAGACCGTTCTACGCCCAGAAATTCTTTTAAGAACTTTATAAAAATCTTATGCACATGAGGCCTTTGGCTTGGCAGACGAATTTGCGAAGGATGAACTAAGTCTCCATCCGCCATATAGATCGATAAACCAGCCAAAAATAGGGGAGCCGACTTGAAGTGTTTGAACTCCGTCTCTGCGCTCTTCACCGCTTCTTTGTAGTGACTAGTGCGTTCTGCTTTGCGCGCCTTATTTACCAGAGAAACACGCTTTACATTGTCTCTGCGGGCTTTTATCTCATTATCTTTACGCACCTTTTTAGAAAAGGACTGCTTAGCAAACCAATTACTGACCGTGGACTTAGACACACCAACAATCTTAGCGATCTCAGAGTAACTAAAGCCTCGTTGCCGAAATTCCCTTGCTTTTAAATACTTTTCTTTATTTTGAACCATAGAGTAAATATACCATATACTATGACATCCGTTCAAATAACGTTTAAACTGCGTCTCTGTGTTCCAAATACCAGTGCTATACTCAAACCAATGAAAATTCTGGCTGAAATTAGTGACGGGTCTCTGGGAATAGGGGAGGCAGAGAAGATCGGCGAGAACTACAATTTAAGAAAGACCGCCCGGGCAATTTTGTTGAATGATGAAGGGAAGATGGCAACGCAATATCTGCAAAATTATTATTACCACAAACTACCCGGCGGCGGTGTTGAAGAAGGCGAGAGCCTAGAAGATGCTTTAAAACGAGAAATACTCGAGGAGGTGGGCTGTAATTGCCTTGTAACCGATACAATTGGAATGACTGTGGAGTTTCGCGACAAGTACAAGATCGTTCAGTTATCTTATTGTTTTGTAGCTAAAGTAGTGGGCGATATAGGGGACACGCAAATGGAAGCGGCCGAGATTGAGGAAGGTCAAATTACCTCGTGGCTATCGCCAGAAGAAGCGCTAGCACAAATGAAACAGGACAAGCCTGGAAAATATGAGGGCTTCTTTAATTTAAAACGTGAAATCAGCTTTCTGGAGGAATATCTGAGTAACAAAAAAGTTGTCTAGGGGGACTCGACCCAGAATCACGGCTATTTTATTTCACTGCGTTCATAAAACAAGCTCGCGTTCTTGGTCGGCTTCTCGCTGTTTTTTACTTAACAGTCAAAAACATACTCCGAAGCTTCGAGTCCTGACGAAAGCCAAGCAGTTGGCTTTCTCCACGCGCACAATATAAAAAGCGAGACATCTGTCTCGCTTTTTATATTGTGCGCCTGGCAGGACTCGAACCTACAATAACTGATCCGAAGTCAGTTGTGATATCCATTTCACTACAAGCGCAAGTGTTTTAACAATACGTTGCACCTATATGGATCTCACACCGGTGCAATGTGCGCTTATCATACGTCACGAGGGCGAAAAAGCAACGCAAATTTGCTAAGATTGTTCTTGTGATAATACGTGAAGATATACCGAAGGAAGTGGTAGCGGTGGCCGACTCTTTGGAAGGAGCCGGTTTTGAAGCGTACTTGGTTGGTGGATGCGTGCGCGACCTTCTGCTTGGCCGCACGCCCAAAGACTGGGATTTGACCACCAACGCTAAGCCGGAAGAAATTCAGGCGCTTTTCCCTGAAACCTACTGCAATAATGACTACGGTACCGTCGGTGTAGTGAACGAGGAGACCACTGACTTGCGACTCAAGGTTGTAGAAGTAACGCCATATCGCAGTGAGGGCGAATATTCGGACCGGAGAAGGCCTGACAAGGTTGAATTTGGAGTATCACTCGAAGAAGACCTAAAGAGGCGTGATTTCACCGTGAACGCCCTAGCTTATCGCCCTAAAGACGAGAAGTTTGTTGACTTGTTCGACGGGGAAGGGGATTTGCGCAAAAAACGGCTTAAAACCGTCGGTAATCCCGACGAACGCTTTGGCGAGGATGCTCTCCGTATGATGCGTGCTATCCGCTTGGCCGCAGAATTAAATTTTGCCATTGAAGCCGAGACGATGGCCTCAATAGCAAAAAATGCTGAGCTTTTAAGCCATATTTCAACCGAACGAATCCGTGACGAATTTCTCCGGATAATAAACTCCGAGAGTCCGATGCTTGGTCTTGCTATGCTTGAAAAGCTAGGCCTACTTCAATATGTTTTGCCAGAGCTTCGAGACGCGATTGGTTGTGAACAGGGAGGAATACACGCTTACGATGTGTACGAACATCTTCTGCGCTCTCTACAAGCGGCCGCCGATAAGGGTTATTCGACCGAGATGCGCTTGGCGGCTCTACTCCACGATATTGGCAAGCCGATCACTCGCCGTGAGGGTGGCAAAAACAAGCGCTATACCTTCTTTGGTCACGAGGTAGTGGGCGCGCGCATGACTGCCAAGTTGATGAAGCGCCTGAAAATGCCCGTAGAAATTGCCAACGGGGTGGAAATCCTAGTGCGTTGGCATATGTTTTTTGCTGATCCGGACGCTATCACCTTGTCAGCCGTCCGCCGGACTATTGCTCGGGTAGGGGAGGAAAATATGGAGGATTTACTCAATCTCCGTGTCTGTGACCGAATCGGCACAGGCAGACCAAAGGAACAGCCGTTTCGCTTCCGCAAATACAAAGCCATGGTGGATCAGGCCCGCCGCGACCCCGTATCGGTCAAGATGCTGAAGACAGATGGGGATAAGATCATGGTACAAACTGGGGAAAAGCCGGGTAAAAAGCTAGGATACCTACTGCACGCACTACTAGAAGAAGTCTTGGAGGATCCGGCTAGAAATACCGAAGAATACCTAGACAACCGAGTAGCTGAGTTGATAAAGCTAGACGAAGGTAGTCTCAAAGAGCTTGGCGAAGCTGGCAAAGAGCGTCAGCAGGCCGAGGAAGAGGCGGCTATAAAGGAGATCGAGAGGAGTCATAAGGTCGGGTAATAGAAAAGCCGCCATATTTCGGGCGGCTTTTGCCATACATAGATGGCTAACTAAGGACGACCTAACGGCACTGTGCCGCCAAGGCATTAAGGAAAGTTCTTCGCTGGGCTTTCGTACTGCCCGAACTGACCTCTACATAAAAACGAAAGGTTGAACCGTTTGTAACACTCCTCACAAAGAGCTCTCCGCAGTTTGAAACGTGCTTGGTCCAGAGTCTTTGTTGCTCCTCCTGGGTAGGGAAGAGCGTCTTTGGTCCGTTGGTGCTTATGCTCCAGCACCCAGAGCTGCGGTGGTATTGCATCGACAGACGAATGGCCCTACGCATTTTTATTTCCTCCCTGTTAAAACCAACCGCAACACTACCTGATTAACAAAAAATGTCCACCGTTTGGCACTATTTAGACTGCTGAATACAAAAAAGGCCTAGAGGGGTGGGGAGACAATCAATCTTGATTATCTGCCGGCCTCTCTAGGCCTTGTGTACGTCTCTCGACGGACAAAGAACATGTTTGAGCCCTTGTATAATTGCGGAGGCAATAGCCTCATGTGGAACCCTCTATGGGGTGATCCTGCGCAGACCGGGACTCTAACGTTGTATGTGTATTGTATTGATTGTGCTGTACGTAGAAACCTTTAGTAGGTTTCCTAAGGATTTCACTGTTTAGTATATTTTCGAGCCCGCGAGCCGAAAGGAAGGGTCGAGTAGTCAACCACTCTTTGCGGCCCACAAGCCCAAAACGTGAATTCCTAATGAGTATGGCTAGATACTCGTTTTGGTGGGAATGTGTGTTATGAACGTTGTTAGATTTTGGAGGTCTAACTTTTTTTGTGAAACGATCTCTTTAGGACCTTACGGTGCCCGCCCTTTCTGGACCTTCCACTATTCTATGTCCTTTATAAAAAGGTGTAAAGGACATGATGTGTGGATAACTTAACAACTTGTCCTTTATAAAGGACAAGTTGTTATTATCTTTATCTAGAGCGCTATTTCTATTGAAACTGGGCAGTGGTCAGAGCCGGAGACATCGGGGTGAATGGCGGCTTTCTTGATAAACGAGCGTAAATTTTCATCTGCCATTACATAGTCGATACGCCAACCAACGTTGCGTTCTCTAGCTTGAGCAAAATGTGACCACCAAGTGTAGTGTCCATTATCTTGGTGAAACAAACGAAAACTATCTACGAAGCCAGCGGCCAGCATATTATCAATGCCGTGACGTTCTTCTTCCGTAAAACCCTTCTTTCCTTTGTTCTCCTTCGGACGGGCCAAATCTAGTTCGGTATGTGCCACATTCAAATCCCCGCAAAAAATCACTGGTTTCTCACTCTGGAGTTGTTTCATGTAAGTTAGGAAGGCAGCGTCCCACTGCTTGCGGGCAGGCAGGCGAGAGAGGTCGTCCTTAGCATTTGGAGTATAGACGGAGGTGACGAAGAAATGCTCAAACTCCAGAGTCGTGACACGACCTTCTTTGGCAGTATCGCCATAAGAATCCTTTAAATCAAAGGCTTTTTTGATATCTTCTGGCAAACCATAATATTCTGCCTCGGGAGCGATTTTGGTAAAAATAGCCGTGCCGGAGTAGCCTTTTTTCTCTGCTGAGCACCAATACTCATCATATTCAGGAAGATCTACCTCGCTCTGGCCTTGTTCGGCCTTGGTTTCCTGCAAACAAAGAACGTCCGGTTGATGTTTCTCAATAAAAGGTGCGAAAAAACCTTTCTTATGGACTGCCCGAATGCCATTTACGTTCCACGAGTAGATTTTCATCAGAACATTTTAGCATTCATATATAATGGGTCTATGAGAGTGACAAAATATGGGCATTGTTGTCTGCTTGTGGAAATTGACGGTCTGCGTGTTTTAACTGATCCGGGCATCTGGTCTCGAAATTTTGCTGATCTAACAAATATAGATGTTGTACTTATCACCCACGAACATCAAGATCACTTACACGTCGAGTCGGTACAGGCAATATTAAAAAACAACCCCTCGGCGGAAATTATTACTAACGGATCAGTCGGTAAAATTTTGGAAGAGCACAGTATCGTTCATACCGTTTTAGAAGGACGTGACACTGCCAATCGTGCTGAAGTCGCCATCGAAGCATTTGACGGGCCCCACGCTACGATATTTGAAAAGTTTGGCCTAGTGCAGAACACCGGTTATTTTATTGCCAATCAATTCTTCTATCCTGGTGACGCTTACATTGAACCCAATATGACAGTCGCCGTGTTGGCGCTTCCCGTCGCTGGGCCGTGGTGTAAAGCAGAAGATGCTCTAAACTACGCTATCGCGGTAAAGCCGAACAAAGCATTTCCGGTACATGACGCTGTTCTCGGTGAAAACGGCATCAACTTAGTGCATGGTCTGTTTGAAAACGTACTTAAAACGAAAGGTGTTATCTTTGAGTCTCTCAAAGAAGGCGAATCAAAGGAATTTTGAGCTAGCGGCCCTGGCCATAGATACTGCGGAGGTTTTTGACATGCTCTTCGTAAGTAGCTGAGCAATAAAAATTGTTGTTGTTATGAAAATAGAAAAGACAATCGGTATTGACTGGATTTAAGGCAGCAACAACTGCCTCCAAAGACGGGTTAGAAATCGGTGTCGGCGGCAGACCTTTGTTCTTATATGTATTGTAAGGAGAGTTGATGTACTTATCGGCCGGTACCGGAACAGGCCACCAGGTGGCGGTCTCGGGCCTACTGCCCTTAGCGTATTGTAATGTGGCATCAAGCTGAAGCGGCATATTGATAAAAAGACGATTCCAAATAACACCGGAAATTTCACGCATATCCTCAAAATCATAGGCCTCGCGTTCTAGTAGAGAGGCAATGATTAGAGCATCGGCCAACGGCAAGCGATCTTCTGCGCCATTCTGATAACGAGCGACTACCTCACCAGCAAAACGTTCATTCACCAACTTTGCTACTTCTTCTGGTGAAGCGCCAATAGCAACCAAGTAACGCTCAGGAAAGAACTTTCCCTCAGTTAAAACTGGTTCTTCGGCAGTCACTAGCGAAAGAAACTTCGCTCTGTCCTCACGACTCCAGCCTAAAATGTCGCCAAAATTCTTTGCCACTTCTTCTTTGCGCTCGCCCGAGAAGACAACGAGTAAGCGACCGCCAGGAATGGCCATTTGATACCAAGAGGAGTTGGTTAACTTGGCGAGGAAACGGGCAATGCGTCCCGACGGCACGAGAGCGGGGAACTGCCATCGTAAACGGCCCGAGTTGGCAAGAAAGTTGTCGAGCGAAGGGTCTTCTATGATTGTCTTGTTTCCTGGATCAACACTGACTGGAAAGGGGGCGACTTTGATCCCTGAATCATTAGTCGGAAAAGATAGGGTAGCAACAGTATAAACAGTAAGAGCTGTAAATAAGACCACCACCAATATTACAGCCCCATACAAAAAACGTACGGCCAGACGAAACTGGGCGGGAAAAATTGGCTGGCGTAAAGTGCGAAAAGCCCGGGCGTGAAGTAAGTGTTGTTCTATCCTTCGCCAAGCACGTTTGAATGAACGTTTCATTAGTGCTTATATTTTAACCCACAAGTATTCACATACACATATATATGATGTGATTTTACGGGTATATGGATTCCGCTTGAATAAGTACCGGGGGTGTGCTTTAATAAACAGGCAAAGCAGTTCTCCTTGGACCACTTTCAGTTCGCGCGAGCGCGGACGGTCGCGAAAGTCAAAAGAAGGAACAGGTAGAAGAACTTTGTACGGAGCAGTGCTAACACACCGCTCCGAGTTACAAAAATAAGCAGAGGAAATGACTGGAACTATCGCACGTCTAACTGACCGCGGTTTCGGCTTCGTTAAGCCAGACCAAGGAGATAAAGACGTATTCTTTCACGCTCGTTCTCTCGTAGACGTCATGTATGACGACCTACGTGAGGGTGAAGCTGTCACTTTTGATCTTGAGGAGGGCCCAAAGGGTCCTTCCGCTATCAACGTGAAGCGTGCCTAAGTAATTAGGCCGAAAAAACACCCCGCCTTGAATAAAGGCGGGGTGTTTTTGTTTGTGATACACTTTATAAGTTGTAAGTAATAAGAAGAACTCTATGAACGATGAGGTGAATGATAACAACGGTCGCGGCAAAAATGGCAGTTTGCTGATATTTTTTGTTTTGCTAGCTTTGGTGGCGGCCGGTATTGGTGCTTGGTTCTATTTTGAAAAAAGTCAGAGTGACACAACTCCAAACGCTGAAGGTGAGACCTCCGAAGTAGTAGCCCGGGTTAATGGGGTAGAAATAGATCGTTCATCTTATGAGCGAAGCCTTGAACAATTACGCGCCGCTTACGTATCTCAAGGAATCGACGTATCTAACGCCACTTCAAGCGAACTCTTGAAAGAGCAGGCGATTGAATCACTGGTTAATCGTCAGCTTATCGTAATGGCGGCCAAATCAAAGGGTCTAACCGTGGAGGGGACTGCCATTGATGCAGAATACCAGAACGTCGTAGAGGGAGCAGGTGGAAACGAAGCTTTTGCGGCGGCGTTAGTTGCTTCTAATCTATCTGAGGTAATGGTACGCGCCGATATAGAAAACGGCCTACTGATACAGCAGTACCTCGCGACCGAATTGCGTATCAACGAACTAACAGTGACCGACGCAGAAGTAGAAAGCTACTATAATTCTGCTAAGGAAACTAATAGTGACGTACCTGCTCTTTCCGAGGTTAGTGCCGCTATTCAGTCACAATTACTGACCGAAAAGCGTGATGCGGCTGTAAATGCTGCTCTTAAAACCCTTAGAGAGACGGCCGAAATAGAGATTCTAATCTAAATCCTCCTCGTGGGAGCTAAAAGGGCGGCCAAAGGCCGCCCTTTTAGCTCCCAGCTTAAGCACCGTTAGGGGAGTTGAAAATTTTTGAGATTATGCTATAGTATTGACAACCTTCGCAGGTTATGACTCCGGTCTGCAAATCTAGCGGGCCATTCTATTTAAATTATGTTAAGTAAACTTCAGAAACAGCGAGCCCTCAAAGACACTCGACGTCATGACGCTGACACCGGTTCACCGGAGGCGCAGGTCGGTATTTTGACCAAACAAATCAACACATTATCGACACACCTGCGTCAAAACGCTAAGGATTTTCACTCACGTCGTGGTCTTCTACAAATGGTAGCTGACCGTCGTAAGCAACTACGCTATTTGGAACGCAAAGACAAGAAGTCTTACGATACTTTGATCAAAAAACTTGGTCTAAAGAAGTAATTATCTGATCTAGATGGATGCGGCGGGGCCAAAGGCCCCGCCGCTCTGTTATAGTTAATGCGAAGGTTGATTTTAATAAACGAACACATTCAAATTTTATATGTCAGTCATTAGACACCCTGAACAACGGGTCGCCATCCTTATTGATACGCAAAACCTTTATCACAGTGCAAAAAATCTTTATCGTTCCAAGGTAAATTTTGATGCGGTTGTAAAAGCCGCGTTGCAAAATCGCAAACTAATCCGTGCTCTTTCGTACGTAGTAAATACTGAAGGGGGAGAGGAAACCGCTTTCTTTGAAGCTCTTGAGAAGGTTGGTATTGAGATCAAGACCAAAGATTTACAAATCTTTTATGGCGGCGCCAAAAAAGCCGACTGGGACGTTGGCCTTGCCATCGACGCAATCAAACTTGCCCATAAAGTTGACGCGATAGTGATTGCCAGTGGGGACGGGGACTTCGTTCCTCTGGTTGAGTACATCAAGTCACAAGGTTGCCAAGTAGAAGTGATCAGTTTTGGTCGCTCTTCATCACAAAGATTGCGTGACAGCGTTGACGACTTTATCGATATGGATGAAAGTCCAAAAAATTTCTTGATTGGTTACCGCGGCGGGACAAAGCCACGACGTGCAGCAAACACCGAGTCTCCGACTTCCATCAAAACTGTTGGCAGCGACACTGACAATTTATAATTATAGTTGTCTGAAGTAATTTAAACGATCGACACAAAATGACGCTGGCTATAAGCCAGCGTCATTTTGTGTATGAACACAATTTATAACCACTATCATATGCGATAATAAGCCAAATGACGGAGGTTGTTTCCAAAATTAAACGCCTGCGTACCTTTAGCGGCGATGTAATGAACGCGCGTGGTGATTTATCCGTGCCAGAAACCACAACTCCACAGGCAAAGTTTGTTTTGAAAAAACCACAACCGACTGTTACTAGGATACCGCCGCAACCTGCTCCAATTCCAACCCTGCCACCTTTGCCGCCAAAACCAATAACACTACCACTTAAAGTTGCGCCGGTTACAGTAGTTGAAAAACCAGAACCAGTTGCAAAGACGATCATCCCGACCTTTGCTCCGCATATTATTAAAGACGAATTGTCTGCGCTTGATAAACCTGCCCCATCTTCTATTTTGGCCGTGCCTTCTAACCGACTAGATGTGATGGAGGCGGAAAACAGCATTGATGTCGGCAATATAATTTCAGATCGCAAAAATAAACGCTTCAATGTATTTTCTGCTACCTGGGAAGCGGTGAAAGAGTGGTTCGTCTCCGAACGTTTGCAATTTGAGAAGCGACAAGATGAAAAGGAGGCGGCAATTCCAAAAGTTCGCCCAGTAGAAAGTCGCAAAGAAGTAGTAGCAAAGGCCGCCAGCCAAAGTGCCTTAGCACCAAAAGATGACCATAAAAATGTAGTGGTACGGCAGCAGACAGAGTCAGACAAAAAAGCGGCGGCGGAGGCGCCCGTGATAGCTATCAAGAGTAGTGCATCAGTACCAGCACCGAGCTGGTCACACTTTACCGGTGAAATTCCTCTTGCTACTCCTGCCTCAACGACGGCAGAGATAAAGCCCGAACCAACTCCGACAGTGCAAGCGCCAGTTGAAATACCTGTTGTAATTAAAGAGCCCGAAGTGGTGAGCGTACCAGTACCGGTAGTGGAAGTAATACCAAAAGAGGAAATACCGTCACCAATAAAAGAAGCGCCTGTTGAAGCGCCGATCGCAGTACCATCTTATGCACCAGTTGAAGAAATGGTTGAAGAACCCGCGACTACAAGTGCTAACGTAGTCGCGGAAGAAGAAGTATTTATACCAGAACCAAAACCCATCTCACGAACACCAACTCGTTTTGCAACACCAACTCGCACACCGTTTCCGATTGTTCGTGTCGGCATCATTGGAGTAATGTCGATCGTGCTCGGCGTCAGTGCCTCACTATGGTTGTTTGGTGGCGGAGAAGAAACTAATCAAGAAATTGCTGCGCAAGACGACACCATTTCTCTCATTGCAGCTGATCAAAAAGTTGACGTACCTGTAAGCAATGACCGTACCGAATTTTTGTCGGCCCTTACAAAAGTCTCCGTACCGGCTGAAAACGCGGTCAGTCTATTACAACCAAAGATCAATCTTTCTGGAACAGTATCCACTCCGCCAACCGCGACCATATTACAGATTCTAAATTTGCAGTTACCGGGAAGTTTCACACGTTCAATTGAGACAATAAACTTTGGCCGTTACGATGGTCGATTCTTCATCGCGTTACGCGTCACCTCGTTTGAGGCTGGTTTTTCAGGACTACTGTCTGGTGAATCACTTCTGATTACTGATTTATATCCACTGTTCGGCACTCCGGTTACCGGCACATTTGACCCATCCGCGAGAACCGCTGGCGGAGTGGTGGAACCATTCTTTGTGGACAGCACTGTAAAAAATCACGACGTACGTATCTTGCGTGACGAGCTACAAAAGGAGCGTTTGGTTTATGGATTCGTCAATCGCAACACTATAATCATAGCTACTGACAGCGCTGTCTTTGCCGCTGCTGCGGAAAAAATAAAGTGATACAATTTAATTATGGATACAGAGAAATACAAAAACAAACTAGAAACAGAACTAGCTACATTAACAGACGAGTTGCGTTCTCTCGGCATTCACAACCCTGAAGTGTCAGAGGACTGGATTGAGAAGATGAACGATTCCGATACGGTCAGTGCTGACCCTAACGATGTAGCTGATCGCACCGAAGAATTTGATTCGCGCCGTGCCGAACTGTCGATGCTTGAAGGAAGGTGGAACGATGTCCGTGATGCTTTACAAAAAATTGAAAGTCTCACGTACGGCATTTGTGAAGTATCCGGAGAATTGATTGAGGATGATCGACTAGATGCCAATCCTGCTGCACGCACTTGCAAAGCCCACATGAACGAAGTTGCTTAAGATCGCGATCTGCTCCGCTCCGCATCAGTAAAATAATTATCACTGAACAATGAAGTTCACCTCAAATTATTTTCTTCGCTTGCCTTGCCTTAAGCAACTTCGTTTTAACTAATTAAACTGACTCATTAAGTATGTCTATCGCCCGCATTCATACTGCCCAACCTGGAGTATTGCGTGGCGACATCATCACGATTGAAGCAGACCTCGCTAGAGGTCTGTATTCGTTTGCGATTGTTGGACTGGCCGGCAAGGCCGTAGAAGAAGCGCGCGATCGAGTCAGTGCCGCCATCAAAAACTCTGGTTTCAAAAATCCAAAAAGTGAAAACCAAAAGATTGTAATTTCATTGGCGCCGGCTGACCTTAAGAAAGACGGGCCGCTCTTTGATCTGCCAATCGCTATCGCTTATCTTTCTGCCTCCGGCACAATAAAAGGCAACGTTGATAAAATTCTTTTTATTGGCGAGCTGTCACTAGATGGTAGTCTTCGTCCGGTGCGCGGTGCCTTATCAGCCACAATGATCGGAAAGAAAGCGGGTTTCACGGAGATTATTGTACCGGTAGAAAATCAGAAGGAGGCGGCCTTGGTAGAAGGGATTGTGGTTTATGGCGCTAAGACATTGACTGAAGTAGTTAATCATATTGATAAGGAGCGTGAAACACACTCTTTGCTTAGTCCCACTCCAGTTACTGAACTACCCTCAGATTGGTTCGACACCCACATCAGACTTGAAGATATTAAAGGGCAAGAGAGTGCCAAACGCGGCCTCATCATCGCCGCCGCCGGACTGCACAATATTCTAATGGCTGGTCCGCCCGGTACCGGTAAGACTATGTTGGCGCGTGCCTTTCAAGGACTACTTCCACCACTTTCTCGCGAAGAAGCCTTGGAGGTTACGGCGATCCATTCGCTTGTCGATGGTCTTCGAGAGATCACTTCTGCACCACCGTTTCGCACACCACATCACACCGCAAGTTATGTAAGTTTAGTTGGAGGAGGAGCTACACCACGACCGGGCGAAGTGACTCTTGCTCACCGCGGTGTGTTATTTATGGATGAGTTTCCAGAATTTGATCGGCGCACTTTGGACGCTCTCCGACAACCGCTTGAAGATCGCGTAGTAAACATATCCCGCGTAAAAGGAAGTGAATGTTTCCCGGCCGACTTTGTATTAGTGGCTGCTATGAACCCATACCGAGGAACAGAGGATGGGAGTACGGACTATGCCGCCTCAATGATGGAGACTTACAAGGGTAAAATTTCGGGACCAATTCTAGATCGTATCGATCTATGGCTAAACGTGCCGCATGTAAATTACGACACCTTAACTAGTGAGCAAAAAGTTGGCGATGAAACGAAGAGAGCGAGAGAACAAGTGGCAAAAGCGCGCGAGCGACAAAGAGCGCGTTTCAAAGATTACGACGCAAAAGTAAACTCTCGTTTATCAAGCCGCGAGCTCGAAGCAATGGTGCCATTGTCTGCGGATTTTAAAGAGACGTTGCGTCACTCTGCGGCCAAACTTAATTTATCACCACGCTCACTTCATCGTCTGATTAAAGTCTCACGCACTATCGCTGACCTAAACGACTCTGACAAACTTTTGGTAGAGCACCTACTTGAAGCTTTGCAATATCGAGTCAAACTTTAATACAACAAAGGGCCGCCTTGGGCGGCCCTTTGTTGTATTAAAGTTCAACGCAGTGATTTGCTTAGAATGGGTTGTGATCGAAGTCATTTTAAAACGGAGTGCGAGGAGTGCAAGGAAAATAATTTGAGCCGTATATGGACATACGGTGAGAATTATTTTTCCGCAGCACGACAAAGCTATCCTTTTAAAATGACTTCGAGGGAACCAGCAACCCATTTTGGGATGCAGGACGCGGAGACAAACAAAAAAGATACGAGCTGTATATAGACATACAGCTCGTATCTTTTTGTGTGCAGGCGACAAAGTCCTGCGCCTAAAATGGGTTGCTGGCGCCGCGGACTTCAAAGTGGAGGTGAGATCCGGTAGATTTACCACTAGTACCGACATAGCCGATCGTTTCACCAGCATCGACTAGATCGCCAACACTAACGTCATTACCAGAAGTGTGCGCATATAGTGTCTGCACTCCATTGGCATGTTTTACCACAATGTAATTACCGTAACCGCCATTCCAGCCGCCAGTCTTTGAAACGATGACTGCGCCAGATGCAGCTGCTCGGATCGGAGTACCACTTTGTGCTGCTAGGTCAACCGCGTTGTAACCATGAATACCTTGAGTACGAACTGCTCCAGGTACTGGGTGAGTAAATCCACCACTGTTTGTTGACGAGCCACCACTAGCTGTCTTGGTTGGAGTCTTGCCTTTCTTTTGCGGAGTGGCTGGCGCGGTATGCATCACCCCACCTGGCACAACGATCGTGTCTCCAACACTGATGTCAGCTGCCGAAGCAAGGCGGTTGTAGGCGAGAATATCGTTTACCATTGCTTCAGCCTGCTCGGTGTTTTCAGCACCGTACTTTTTAGCAATCGAAGCGATGGTCTCTTTCTCTTTTACAATATGACGAATACCAGTAATCGGTAGGATGACTAGCTGATCACCGGCACGAATTAGTTTTGGATCTTTAATGTCGTTGGCCCACAGTATTGTATTGATAGAAACGCCATACATATCAGCAATATGAGATAGGGTCTCGCAACGTTCAGGCGTACATTCGCGTACGATGTGCACGCTAATTTCACCAGACGGATTGACGACTGAAGTATCGGTATTGAATGGCCCGCCCGAAAGTAGTGCCCCCTCTTCATAAATAAGATCACCGCCGCCCTGATTATTTTTACCGTCGGGACTAGTGCGGGCGGAAAGTAGCTTTACATCACTAGCACCAGTATTGGTGACGGAGCGCTCATAGACAATGGCATCGCTACTTAAAAAACCGGCCACTCCGGTAAATACACCAGCGTAGGCCGATAGGGGAAGAAAGACAATTAAAAACAACGTAGCCGCCTCGGCCAAAGAGAGGCCGCGGTCGCGGAAAGAAAGAACTCTATCTGTCGCCCGCTTCAGTCGTTTCATTCGACTCTGATCATCGGGGTCCTGTTCTGATTTTATCGTCACAAGTTTGGGGGGACTCGCCGCCTACACTTACCGGGACGGAATTAACGCAGACCAATATGATACCGGAGCAGGAAACGGTTACAATTGACGTATTGCACTTTTTCCACCATTAGTGGCAGTCGTCGTAAAAGCCTGTCTTTACTTGCTATTTTAGCTATTGACAAGTCTTTGATTAAAATTTCTAATTTCGTGGCCTGTTGTCATATATAATGTACGGCTGATGAAACACCTAGAAGTACTAAACGAGAAGCAACGCGAGGCGGCCACCACTATCGATGGCCCGCTCTTAGTATTGGCCGGAGCTGGCAGTGGTAAGACCAAGACCGTTACCCACCGGATCGTCCATCTGATCTACGGGGGAGTTGCCCCGGGACAAATTCTGGCTGTTACCTTTACCAACAAGGCAGCCAAAGAAATGCGCGAACGTGCCTTTGCACTGATAAAGCATTTTGTAAAATCAGACCAACCAGCTGTCACGGGACAACCCTTAGTAACAACTTTCCACTCCTTCGGTGTACGAATACTTAGAGAGTTTCATGAGGCTGTTGGACTACCGCGTCACTTCGCGATCTATGACCGCTCGGACAGTTTGCGCGCAATCAAAAAAGCCATTGAAGAGTCTGGTTACAATCCAAAAGAATTTGAGCCACGACGTATTCTTTCTATTATTTCACGCGCCAAAGGCGACGCGTTATCTCGTGACGAATTTATGTCAGACGCCGCTAGTTATCCTGATCGTGTCGCCGGTGAAGTTTGGGAGAAATATGAAAATCAATTAAAGAACGAGCGAGCACTAGACTTTGATGATTTACTTTTGAAGACTTTACGAATGCTCGAATCAAAACCAGAGATTCGTCAGAAACTTCAAGATCGTTTTCACTACATTCATATAGATGAATACCAAGACACCAACAAAGTTCAGTACGAGATAGCTCGGCTATTGGCAGGGGAGCGACAAAACATTTGTGTGGTTGGTGATATCGACCAATCTATTTATTCTTGGCGCGGAGCTGACATCAAAAATGTTTTGCAATTTGAACGTCACTTCAATAATGCCAAGACTGTTTTGCTTGAAGAAAATTATCGTTCAACAAAAACCATCATTGATGCCTCAAACAAAGTAATTGCCAAAAATCGCAACCGCGTTCCAAAGACTGTCTTTACCAACAATGACATCGGCGAAAAAATCACAATCTTTGCTGGCTTTTCTGGCACACACGAAGCCGAGTACGTTGCTCGCACCGCAAAGGAGTTGATTGCAAACAGCACCTCGCCTTCAGATATTGCAGTGTTGTTCCGCACCAACTTTCAATCACGGTCACTCGAAGAGGCATTTCTTAATCTTGATGTGCCTTACCAAGTGCTGGGTGTAAAATTTTTTGAACGGAAGGAAGTGAAAGATGTATTGTCCTATCTCCGACTGGCCTTAAATCCGGGTGGTACAGCCGACCTTGTTCGAGTCATCAACACCCCGCCACGCGGCATCGGCAAAGTAACTGTGCTCAAAATAGTTGAAGGTAAAAGGAATGAGCTTCAAGGTGCAACGGCCGGCAAAGTCGAAGCCTTCGAGCAGATGATGATGGACATCGCTGATGAAGCACGTACTAAAAAATTATCTGAAACACTGAAGTTCATCATTGCGCGAACTGGCCTCGAAATGACCTTGAAGAAGGGCGGTACTGAAGAAGATTTGGAGCGACTAGAAAACCTGCGCGAGTTGGTTTCTCTTGCTACTCGTTATGATGAAAAAGGACCAGAAGAGGCAGTCGAAGCATTGCTTGAAGATGCCGCCTTACAAAGTGACCAAGATGAAATAAAAGACAAAGAAGAAAAAGATGCCGTACGCCTAATGACTGTGCACGCCGCCAAAGGACTTGAGTTCCCGTATGTTTTTGTGACCGGACTTGAGGAAGGTCTTTTTCCACACGAACGACTAGATACAAAAGGGGTTGACCAAGAAGAGGAGCGCCGACTCTTTTATGTGGCGCTCACTCGGGCCGGCAAAAAAATCTGGTTGACCTACGCGCACTCTCGAATGATTTTTGGATCGACGCGCGTCAATATTCCGTCATCGTTTTTGGCAGACATTGACGCTGACCTGGTTGAGATGGAAGGCGCCACAGACGGTAAGCAAGGAAGACGAGGTGGTTTGCTGGATGATTGGGACGACAGTTTTGAAAATGTGATAGAAATTTAGAATCTATGGTAACGAAAAAATTTGAAACCAAAAAATCACTAGGCCAGCACTTTTTAAACAATCCAGTTGTTCCGCGTTGGCTCGCGGACGCGGGTGAGGTGACCGTGGGAGATGTTGTATTAGAGATTGGCCCAGGTACCGGTGCTTTGACACGAGAGCTTTTATCGCGCGGTGCTAAGGTTGCCGGAGTGGAGGCAGACCCGCGCGCCATTGCGGTACTAGAGGAAGAATTTGGAGCTGAGATGGATACCGGCCAGTTTCGCCTTCATCACGCGGACGTTCGACGGTTCGATCCAACCATACTAAACCTGAAAGATCACCAGTTTAAACTGGTGGCAAACATCCCTTACTATCTGACAGGACAACTTTTCCGTACTTTTTTATCCGGCAACTTACAGCCGTCGTCACTAGTGTTTTTAGTACAGAAGGAAGTCGGTAAACGAGCGACCGACGGTTGCGAGAAAGGGGGCAAGGAGTCACTGCTTTCACTCTCGGTTAAGGTCTTTGGCGATCCTATATATGTGAAGACCGTCGGGAAAGGTCATTTTTCTCCGCCGCCAAAAGTGGACTCCGCCATCGTAAAGGTGTCGAACATAAGTAGGGATAAGCTAAAAGGGCTAGACCCGGAATTCTTCTTTCAAATACTACATTACGGTTTTGGGTCTAAACGCAAGCAACTGCTTGGCAATTTGGCTAAGTTTTACCCCCGCACGTTACTTTTGGAGCACTTTTCTGCCATCGGTATCGACCCAGCCGCTAGAGCAGAGGACATACCTTTAGACATCTGGATAAAACTGAGCGAGCACCTCAGTAGAGTAGGGTAAGCGGGAGTTTACCAATGGTTAATAACAGTCATATATATGATGCCGGCGGCTGTTATAATTACCAGTAATAGGAATGGCGTTAGATTTACGTACGATTTTGGCATTTGTTATTGGCGGTGTTCTTCTCACTGGCGCTTTTTTCCTGAGGCCAGACCCGACCACCACATCCAACACTCTAGCTAGCAAGAGTGCCTTTTCTTTACGGAACTTTATTCCAGTAAAGGACAGCGACAACAACGGCATCCCAGATTGGCAAGAACCATTTGCTGTCGGTACGATCAACCTAGATCGCACAACTGGCGTCAGCACATCGACCCTTACCGGACAATTAGTAATGTCCCTTGCCGACTACTTATCCGAAGGGGACAAAGCGCCAGAGGAAGTGTTGTCACTTATTGGTAGCGAGCTGATGACGAGCGCCACTGATCCACAATACGGAAATGAAGATATAAATATAATCAGCGACAACAGCCCTGTCGCCCTGCGTGCTTATGGCAACGCAGTTGCCTTGATCGCTACTAGATATCCACTACCAGCCAATACTAAAAATGAGATGGTCATTTTCAATGATTCATTCTCACAAAATGACCCTGAACTTTTAAAGTCTCTTGATCCAATCATTTCTTCCTACAAAAAAGTGCGCGACGATATGTTGGAAATACCGGTACCATCTTCTATGACCCGAGAACATTTATCCCTGACAAATGTTTATAACGCGCTTGCCATCGATATTCGTGGCTTTCGCAAAGTTCACGAGGATGCTCTAACATCAACCCTTCGTCTTCGTCGCTACCCATCAGACGCCGCCGCTTTACAAGCAGCAATCTCCAACCTGTATCTAAAATTGCACCAAAGCGGGATACAATGGAGTGACGCTGACGCCGCTTCTAAATTTATAGAAGTGCAATTGTGATATGTCTGTTTATAAATTTTATCCAAAAGTCCTGCTAGCAACTGTACTACTTTTTGTAGTCAGCATAAACGGGCTAGCTCATGCACAAATCACTACTGGTCTGACCGATGCCCTCACCAACACTGACCTTTCGAGCAATGATTCTAAAAAAGGCGACCCGGTACGCGTAGTAGAAGACATTTCTGAAACCTCTACCACCAACCTTATTCGCAACACACTCACTTCACAAAACACCACGGAGATTGCTAAAGGCATTGCGGAATTGGTTGAAAAGGAAAAAACTCTAGACCCTTCCGCTTACGCGGCCGCCAAAGAATTGCAGCAGCAACTCAGCAGCGAATTTGTGAAATTTCTTGGTGGACAAGGGGAGGGGCAGGGTGGCAAAGTGCCGTTTGTGCAAAATTATGGTGCACGCGGCCAAGGAACTGCAGACAAAGTGGCCGGTGCTTATTTGTTCAATAACAAAGCTGGTGATTCAGGTGGACAATGCAACGTGGAATCATCACACAAAGTACGAACCGCTGTGTATAACTCTTACCTTAAAGCGCGCCAGGATGCCGAGCAGGGAGGAGCGCTTGCTTGCCAAACCGAAGAATCTACAGAGCAAAATCAAAACCATACGAGCTTGCTACACAAACTGTTGGGCGACTTCGCCAACTGCCGTGATGAGCTTTGCCAAGTCTTCGACGGTCAGCGCGAACTATATTCAAGGGCGGTTGTAGCCCAAGCAGACGATCTAGAAGCAATACGAAACGCCCAAGGGTTCATCCCCCAGAGAGTTTGTCGTGACGCTAATGATGCCAACGGCCAGTCTCGTCAAATTTGCGATATCGTGACCCCGCCTTCATTGATGGCTGACGCAGCATCGTTTAACCTAGTACAATTACCAGGTTTGAGCTTACTCAATGTCGACGAGTTTGACGAGGTCGTCTCCAATACAATGTCCAACCTGACCAACCAAGTAGTAAACGGGCAAAATGGCGTACTTGGATTGTCTGGCAACTCAGACTACGCGCAAAATACTTTTGGAGAAAGCGGTAATCTTTCTTACGCTGACGCACTTGCTAAAGACGACATATCTAAGTATCAGAGTGGGGGTGGCGGAGGAAGTGGCGGAGAAAATAATCCAATAGCGAATAAGCTCAGAATAGAAAAAGAATTTAGCTCAATGATGGAACAAATAGTGAATGACGTCCAAGGTCTTGAGGAGAGGCTCGCCGCTAAGCGTACGGAATTCCGAAGATGTTTTGACCTAGAACTTCCCAATAGATTAGTTACTACAAAACGGGACGCCGCCATAAGTCTAGAGACATCAACAACGGTTATTGAAGTACTAACTAACCTAAATCAACAATACAGCTCGGCTTCCAGTAGTGCCGATCGAAATGATGTCCTACGTGCTTTTATAGAGCTTAGGAATCAGGGAGCATTCCATACCAAGCAGGAAAACCAGGAACTTAAACTCACCTTCCTCAATCTGACCTTTAAGCAGTGGGTGGAGCGTTTCAAGTACGATACGGCTCTGGAAAGTAAAAGATGTGGCGGCCCATTTGATTACGAAGGCGGAGGGGGCGGGGGCGGTAGTATTTAGGTCCAGATAATTATGATGCGGTTTTTACAAACACTCCTGCTTACTTTCTCACTAGTAGTCTTTACGGCGGGCACCTTTATCGTACTTGCACCACAAGCAAGCGCCGCCGCACCTATTCCGCTTCCACAACAAAGTGACCAACAGCTGGATGAACCCGGCACGCGTATAAATACTCCGGAGAAATTACAGTTCAGTACCATATCTGGATGGGTATATAACACCCTTAAGGGAATTGGCGGTCTATTTGCCTATCTTGGAGGCAGTCTGTTTGATTACAGTCTTTCCTTGTTTGTAATGGACATGCGCGGAACCTCTGACGACTGGGGAATCACGACTGTGATCGACGAGATCTGGAAACTGGTCAGAGATATATTCAACCTATTGTTTATTTTTGGACTTATCCTGGCTGGTTTCAAACTCATCTTAGGAACTGACGAAAACGGTGCCAAACGTACGCTTGGCACCATTATCATTGCTGCACTCTTAATCAACTTCAGTCTTTACGCTACCAAAGTGGTGGTGGACTTCGGCAACATTATGGCATCGGAAATGGCCACCTTGCTTAAAACCGAATCATCTGAGAATCCCACTAATACAAACAATGAGACCGGGGGATTAAAGGTGACTAACATTTCTGATAGTTTTGTAAAAAAAATAAACCCTCAACAAATCGTAGATAACTCATTCACATTAGAAAGAAGCGCCATTGAGGGTAATGTTATTGCGCTCAAAAGTGCCAAGGGAGAGTTAGACATAATGGACGCCCTAATAATGGGTTTAACATCTGCCTTTACCTTGACTCTGATCGGTTTCGTTTTTGCGGCTGGAGCATTCTTGATGTTTACGCGTTTTATGTACCTGCTTTTCCTGATGATGTTTTCACCAATAATGTTCCTGGGTTTTGTTCTACCTAATTTTAAGAAGAGAAGTAGTGACTGGTGGAACAAACTTTTTACGCAGACACTGCTTGGTCCTGCCTACTTGTTTATGTTGTACATAGCTCTGAAAGCACTCGAGAATATGGAGGACATTCAGTCAGACAGTACCCTGATCAGCTACGTACTGCTATGTATCGTAGTATGCGGCTTTGCTTGGGCCGCGCTTCTTGCGGCGCAATCAATGGGTGCCATGGGTGCCGATACAGCTGTCAAACTTGGGACAAGTTGGGGTAAGACAGTCAGAGGAGGGGTGACAGGGTTTGCCGGTAGAAAGCTCATCGGACAAGCGGCTGATAGTTGGAATCAAGGAATGGAAAAACGTGGTGTCTCTGAACAAAATGTCTTTAGACGATTTAGTTCAAACCTTGCTGGAGCAAAGTTTGGTGGTTCTGCTTCGAGTACACAGATACGAACCGCTGGGGAAAAAGCGGATCAGAAAAAGGCTCGTTATGAACAACTTTACGGAAAGCAGGTCAAGGGCGCAGCGCCAGGTACATTTAGAGGTGGGGTGATACAAGCTATTTCGGCAGGAACTACTGGCAGTCCGACTGATGATCAGAAGATTGCCATGGAGCGTTCTATCTCTGGATTAAACAATGAACAGCTTATAGAAATGCTCGGGGAACACAAAACTGGTACCACTGAGTATGCTGCGATCGTTAAAAATATGTCTGATTCACAATACGAGACTGCCATGAAGGCCAAGCCGGAAGAGTTAGACGACAATCTTAAGGACCAACTCACCAAAGACAAGCAAGCCGCAATCAAACAAAGTGGTTTCGAAGCGGAAATGAAAAAAGACGAAGACGCTAGGGCGGAGGCCTTTAGAAGCGGTGCTACTCCAGAACCATCCAGAAGCGATGAGAAGAAAATTGCCGACGCGTTCAAAGGTTACTCTGATGCCAAACTAAAAATACTAGGCGCTGACGAAATCGTTACACATGCCATAGATCTCAAACAATCGCAGTTTGACGATATAATGAAAAATAAAGACTACACAGATACCGAGAGAGGCCGTATCAAAACAGCTCGCGAGGATGGCTTGTGGAATCTGTTTAATAAGGACGCGACCAGTAGAAGCGGTCTGTTTAAAAGCTTGCAGGACAAAGACATCGCAAACCTACCCAAGAAAATCATTACTGATGACCGCGCAGCTTTATACTTGACCGGTGGAGCCTTGAAAAAAATTGCCGACGACGAGAAGCTAAATGAAGGTGATAGAGAGAAGGTTAAAATTGAAATCAAGAAGAATGAACTTAGCGGTAGTAAACCTACGGCGGTAAAATACTTAAAATCCCCACAAGGTCAAGAACGATATGGAATCTGGAAATAACAGACACGAGCTGTATAAAGCAGCCCCGGACAATATCAAAGATTTATACTCTGGTGAAGACACAGGGGAGCTTTTGTGGAACATAGCAATAAGTATAGGCATAAACGGGGGTGATTCATATAGGAAATTTGCACTAGCAGTTGGAGACATCATATTGGGTCTCTACAAAAAAGATTCTCTGGCACAGATCTTAAAAGACCGATTGCAATTAAATGTAGTGCAGATAAACGAGGTGATAACTAGACTTAAACCTCTATTAGAGCGCATACCAGAACTGCCTAATAGCCCCTCTGGGCCAGTTATATTTACCCCCGTAACATCCGGCCCTTTGCCCGTCGAGACTCCAGATTCTATCGAAGCCAAGCCGATCAACACAAATACCGAACCAGAATCTGCGACCAATCAGCAAATAGCCCAGGTATCGAATGAACCAACCGTCAAACCACTACGCACATTTGCCGATGATGTCGGACTGAGTAGGGCACACGGCTATGGAGCGTTTCGAAGTGCGGAAGTGAGCGGCGAGAGAGAAGACAAAGTAGTACATAAATCATCTCAGGATGACCTTGTTAAAAAGTAGTAGGTCTGTAATGTAGAAAAAGACCTACTCGGATATATCCCGAATAGGTCTTGGCGGTTAGTTACTCATTCTCGCGCCTCTTCACTTCCCTAAGTGCCAGCACAGCAATCGATTGAGTCTCCGTAGTTTCTGCTATCTCCCTAAGTGAAGCAGTTGGTACATAGGGAAACTTCATCAATTCATCGAATGCTAGGATCCTAACCTTCTCAGTTACACAGTGCCAGTAGACATTGTGAAGCTCATGCCAATGTTTAACCGTGGGATCTTTCATCCATGCATGGAATGCCATCTCAGCAACCTTGGCTGACATGGACTTCATAGCGATAGATAAAAGTTCACTACGTACTTTATCAGCTCCAAACTTCATCAATTCCTTAAATGCCGGTTCGGCGATCTCAGTCTTTCCACTGTGTGCTTGCGAAAAAAGAGTCCTTATTTGATCGTCGTTCATTTCTCTTCTCCTTTTCTTCTGGACCATTCCAGCTAAAACTAAGCTGGCACAGAAAATGGATAAAGTCAAATTTTGCCGCTGCTCAAGCTTATCTTAAAGTATAAACGCGCTATGCAAGTCTTTTTAAGTTACTATTGAATCGCAAGAATTTAGTCGAGAGCATGGTCATGGTACGTTCCAAAGCGAGGAAGTGAGCGATGAGAAAGAGGACAACACCCAATTCATCGCTCTAGTCAGGATGATATAATTGGGAAGTAAAAAGTTAAAAAAACAAAGCGAAAAGTAGCTGTGCGGCGGCTTTGCCGCCGCACGGACTTGCAACTTTGAACTTTATGCTTTCAACTTAACTTTATGAGATTTGAAGTACCACAATTCATTGAGATTGAAGATAAAATCTTTGGTCCTTTGACTTGGAAACAATTCATCTATGTTGCCGGCGGCAGTGGACTGGCGGTAGTGTTGTTTTTCTTCACACCATTCTTGGTGTTTATACTTTTTGGAATTCCAGTTGCCGCGCTAACATTCCTGCTTAGTTTCTACCCGGTCAATAATCGCCCTTTTTCAATCTTTATGGAGTCGGCTATTCGCTACTTTCAGGGAGCCAAGCTCTACTTATGGAGAAAACGTGGCACCGGTGTCTATCGCGGGGCAGCGGCTGATGAGGCAGGCACCCCTGCATATATGCCACCCTCTCCCACAGGAAACATAGCCTCAATCTCAAGGCGACTCGAACTTAAGGCCATTCAAAAAGACATCCACTAAGCACCTTGCGCGGGATGTTATTATTATCAGGATGCCGGAGAAAAATAACACTACGCAAAATTTTGTGCCTCTGCGCGACATCAAAGATAATGTCGTGATTTTAAAAAATGGCCAAATGAACATGGTGCTTCTAGCTTCGTCGATTAACTTTGCCTTGAAGTCGGTTGACGAGCAGGAGGCGATTTTGCGACAGTTTCAAGCCTTTTTAAACACGATTGATTTTTCTCTGCAATTTTATATTCAATCACGCCGCCTCGATATACAGCCGTATCTCGACACTTTGGCCGCTCGTGAGAGCAAGCAAGACAACGACCTAATGCGTATCCAGCTGCGTGAATATATGCAGTTTGTGAAAACCTTCACGACTGAAGTCGATGTCATGAGTAAGAGTTTTTTTATTGTTATTCCTTACACACCAGTAACCGCCAACATCCAATCTAGTATAGGTAGTTTCAAAGAGCTGCTTGGCGGGCAAAAGAATGTATATTTTGATGACAAGAATTTTGCTGAACATAAGTTACAGCTTCAGCAGAGAACCGCATTGGTAGAACAAGGCCTATCGGCAATTGGCGTACGAACAATCTTGCTTCAAAGCGAAGAGCTAGTTGAACTGTATTATCATATCTTTAACCCAAGCGAGGCAGGAAACTTAGCACCGTCCAACAAATAGCAATATGGGAATTTTTGACTTAATCAAACAGAAAAGTGGTATTGGTGAAAAGGTGATAGACACCGAGAGCGCTTTGATGACACTTGAAGATGTGGTGGCACCTTCAGCTATTAAGGTTCAGCCCCGAAGTATCAATGTTAGTGGGCAAAACGCCCGTGTATTTTTTACCGTCTCTTATCCTCGTTACTTAAACGACGGCTGGCTCGAACCAATCCTAAACATTGAGCGCGAGATGGATGTTTCAATAATGATCCACCCAATCGATACCGCAGAAACCTTGAAGAAATTTCAAAAAAAGGTAGCCGAGGTGCAGAGTCAGATAAACATGAACGAGGAAAAGGGCATGGTGCGTGACCCTCAACTCGAGGCTGCCTACCGAAACCTTGAAGATTTGCGTGACAAGCTGCAACAGGCCGAGGAGAAATTGTTTGATGTTGGTCTTTACGTGGCTGTTTATGGCGCAAGTGAAGAAATTCTTAATGAGACCGAATCAGAGATAAAGGGTATTCTTGATTCCCGCCTGGTCTATCTAAAGCCAGCACTCTTTCAGCAGGAGCAGGGCTTCCGCAGTGTTATACCGACTGGATCTGATGAGCTAATGGTGCACAGCAAGTTCAACTCGAGCCCACTTTCTAGCTTTTTTCCATTTACTTCATTCGACCTCACTAGTGACACCGGGATTCTTTACGGCATCAATCGCCACAATTCTTCTCTAGTACTCTTCGACCGTTTTGCTTTGACCAACTACAACTCTGTCACCTTTGCTACCTCCGGTGCCGGCAAATCGTACACTACAAAGCTTGAGATTCTACGCTCTTTGATGTTTGGGACTGAAGTGATAGTGATCGACCCCGAGAGGGAATACGAGCACTTGGCCGAAGCGACCGGCGGGCGCTTCTTCAACATTTCTCTTTCTAGTAGCCACCACATCAACCCTTTTGACTTGCCTGATCCACAAGAAGACGAAGCGCCAGAAGACGTTTTACGCTCACACATCATTGAACTAATTGGTTTGTTTAGGTTGATGCTTGGTGGTCTTTCACCGGAAGAAGAAACAATTATTGATCAGGCTCTGCATGAAGTTTATGCCCTTAAGGACATCAATGGCGACGTCAGTTGGCAAGGTTTGGAGCCGCCACTCCTTTCTGACTTTGAAATGGTATTGGCAGGAATGGAAGGTAGCGATTCACTCATCGCCCGTCTCCAAAAGTACACGGCTGGCACTTGGTCGGGCTTTATGAACAAGCCTACCAACGTTGATATCCACCAGAAATTTATCGTTTTCAGCTTGCGAGACATGGAGGATGAGCTGAAGACAATTGCGATGTATATCATCACAAACCACATCTGGAATATGATTAGACGCCGCCTCCAGAAGCGCCTTCTCGTGATCGACGAGGCTTGGTGGATGATGAAGAGCGAAGATACGGCATCGTTCCTTTTCTCACTCGCCAAGCGCGGCCGTAAATACTATCTAGGCATAGCTACCATTACTCAAGACGTTGACGACTTCCTTCGCTCTCCGTACGGCGTGCCAATGATTACCAATTCTTCATTGCAATTTTTGATGAAGCAATCAGCTACCTCGATTGATCTGGTGCAACGCACCTTTAACCTAACGGACGAGGAAAAACTTCTACTTCTAGAGAGCAACGTGGGGGAGGGCATATTTTTCGTTGGACTTAAACACGTCGCCATCAAGGTGATTGCGAGTTACACAGAGGACCAGATTATTACCTCTGATCCTTCACAAATTCTCCAGATCAAGCAGGCCCGAGAGGAGCTTCAAGCGGCTCAAAAATAACCTATGGAGGTAAACGTCCAAAATTTGAAACGAACGGCAATAGTCTGGCAAACTTTTTTGCGTACATTGATGGTAACTTCGGTGTTTTATCTAGCCTTTCAACTCTACTTCGGCATAGCTTGCCTAACAGGAGCGGCCATACTTTTTGGCATAGATAGTTCTTTCGTACTTACCGGGGCAGACAAGCTTACTTTCGGTACAGCAAGCTCGGCCAGTGGCGTTTTATTCATAATAGGTATGGTCGGTGCAATGTTGTGCGGCCTAATCACTTTTGTTGTCTCAGCGGCAATATTTGCGACCAGTAAATGTCGCATTCTCCATGGTTTTAGCCTGCTCATCCTCGCCGTATGCACCGTTACGTTGCTTATGCCAATTCTTAATTTATTTCCCATAATGTGGTTTTGGAATTGGTACATTGGTTGGTCAAATTTGAAAATTGCCCAGAGAGGAGCGTGATATTATATTTGAATGAGACCATTGCTAGCATTGCTACTCATGGCCAGTCTTAGCTGGCCACTTTCCACAAACGCCTTTACTTCTGGTTTGTTTCAGCTACTCAAAGTTGGTGGTGAAAGCAAAACAAGTGAGCAGACCACCACCACACCCGCCAACATGCGCATGGACTTGGTAGTAGAAGCAGAGACTTACACACCACATTTTTATCGTGGCCGAGCTGAGCCAGTAGCTGGCGCAATAATGCGCCTAGTAGCTTTACCAGAAGATACAACTGCGGTGGTTAAGTATCGTTGGCAGGTCGGAGGAAAAACGATAAGCGAAGATAGTCAAACAATAAGAGTAACCGCCCCTAGCGGAGTCAACGAAGTGGTGGTGGATGTTTCCGCTTTGGACAAAAATGGCAACGTTGCAGGTCGCACTACCAACTACGTACCGTTATCTACTCCTTCATTGTCTTTTTATGAAGTGAATCCTCTGCGTGGAGTTTCAGCAATAGCAATAACTAGCAATCTAACCCTAATCGGTGATGAGGTCACGGTGCACAGTGAGCCATATTTTATAAACTCTCTCTCATTAACTAACGTAATCGGTGAATGGAACACCGGCCAGTTAAACAATGTTCCTAACGACGACTGGAGTACTATGACGATTCTTCGTACCAACGACGTGTCCAGTACAAGAGTGACCCTGCAGGGTAGCAACCCCAGCACCCTTACCGAGACATTTGGCGGGAGCTTTATATTAGAAATATGAAACGATACATTCTATTAATAGCCGTAGCGATGATCTTACCAGTTGTTGTCTTTGGTGCGGAAGGGACAACTGTAAATACTTTTATAGACAATATACCGTTCTTGAGTGGAGAAAAAACTACCCAAGCCTTTGTGGACGCGATGTACAAACTAGCCATTGCTCTAGCTTCTATCATCGTGGTGATTCGTCTGATGATGGCTGGCGCTAAGTATATGTTGTCTGACGTTGTGTCTAGTAAAAGTAAGGCTAAGGAGGATATAAAGAACGCACTTTTTGGACTTTTGATTATTCTTGGAGCAGTGCTGTTACTCGGCACCATTAACCCAAAATTAGTCGGGTTAAACTTTTTAAACGACGCGTCTAAACTAGACATAAAAAATCAAGACACCGACGTAATAGATAAGATTAAACTCAAGCCAGGAGACTCCATTACAGGAGCGAGACTCGCCGCCACATGCAACACTGGTCTTGTTTCAACACAAGACCAGTGTGTAAAAGACAACCTGGAACAGGTATTGCGCAGCTGTAAAAATAATGGTGGCAGTAGGCTCAATAAGTATGTCACGCCCGGTATTAGCTATGAATCCGGTGCTATTGGTTACTCCTACTATTCATATGCCTGCGAATAACACTATGTCCAAAAATATACTTATTATCATTGGAGCTACTACCGTCATACTTCTGATCGGAGCTTGGGGGTATTTATTTCTTTTTGGTGCGCCAGGTAGTGTCACGCAAGTACTGAACAATTTACGTTCACCAGACACCCCTTACGAACAGCCAATCACAGGTTCTACTGACACCACCGTTGCAATCGGTAATAAAAACTTAGCTCAACTGACCACCAAATCTACCGCTGGCTTTGTTCTCATTAAGACAGCCTCCGGATCAGCTGTCCGTTATGCAGAAAAGGGGACCGGCCACATCTACGAGATAAATCTCACGAGCGGCACTGAAGAGCGTATTGGCGGTACAACATTTGCCAATACCGCAGAGGCCTACTTCAGTGGTGATGGTTCCGAGATTATCTTAGTTACTATTGACGGCACTGACCGCAAGGTCGTATGGCGAAGATCTATTGATTCAGCTGAACCTATTGCTTTACCTGCCAATAGTTACGACTTCGCCTGGAACGACGACGGGGTACTGCGTTACACGGTTAAAGAATCGGGTGTCACGGTTGCCTATGAGAACCGTGACGGTAATCCACAAGAACTCTGGCGCACACCACTGTCAGATGTCCGTGTATTCTTCAATCAGTCAGAGACCTTCTTAGTAAACAATCCCGCACCAAGACTATCTGGCGGATTATATGAGGTTAAGGACAACACCCTAGTTAGAGAGGCCGGACCTGAATATGCATTTACGGGGATGCCCGACCCAACTGGCCAATTTTTGCTTTACCGCTATTTTGATACAGAAAACCAAACGGCAGTGGCAAAAATACTAGACACTTACTCTAACCAGGAAACCATATCGGCTTTACCAGCTGTTCCAGAAAAATGCGCGTTTAGTCCAGCAAAACAGCGTGTATGGTGTGCTTCCTCGTTTATGCTACTTTGGCGCGATCGTGAGTACTTGAACAAATGGTATCGTGGCGAAGTATCGTCACCCGACTCTTTGTGGGTATCAAACTACAATAATTTTGAGTCAGCTAGTCTGGTCGTGGACTTTTCTGAAGAAGCTGGCTTCGACATCGACGTGGTGGATATGAAAGTTTCCGATGATGGAGCAATGCTTCTTTTCCGAAACAAGATCAATGACGCCTTATGGATGTATCGCTTGAGCGAAGTAAGTGGGGAAGTGGAGCAAGAGCCAACTAGCGAGGTGGTGGGTGCAACAACTACCGATGCTTCCTAACAACAAACTCCTGTGCTATCGCCATCAAGTTACTGACAGTGAAGTAGAGCGCCACTGAAGCAGACATAGTGTAGGCCACAAAACCAATTACCGCTGGCAAGACGTAACGCATATTAATATTCATACTGCGAGCAAAGTCCGCCTTCATATCGCTCTCTCCCTCCTTACGCGGTTCTGGTTTTGGCAGTGACAACTGTGCGTGTATAAACTGCGTCAGACCAGCCAAGACTGCCAACGGCCAGCTCTTACTCGCGATATCGACAATACCAAGGAAGATCATATCAACAGTCTCTGGTGTTGGTATAAAAGAATACAGTGACTCAATGTTGATATTTGGTAACGGTTGTCCGCCGCCACTGTAAACGGAGAAGTAGAGAGCAAAGATGATCGGTATCTGCAAAAACACCAAGAAGATACCAGAAAAAGGATTGAGTTTAACCTCACGATAAAGCGCCATTGTTGCCCGAGCCAAAGCCTCGCGGTCATCTTTGTATTTTTCCTTCAATTCTTTCAACTTCGGATCTAGTTCCCGCATAGTTTTCTGCATCTTGGCCGCCTTGATGGAAAGCGGTAGCAAAACTACTTTCACCAACACGGTAATAGCAATGATAGAAAGACCAACGTCACCACCTGGAATAGCGTCAATGAAAAAAACTAGTCCGTTGTAGATAGGATCAAAGAAAAAAGTGTGCCAGACAAACGACATAAATAATGGGGATTAAAAATTAGGAATCAGTTTTTGTAACTCTGCCTTCAACTCGTCGAATGATGCTTTACCAGCCGTAGGCTTGGTCAGGATAATATACACCCCATTTAGTCCAACTTCGCGCGACAAACGATACAGAATGTTGTACAGCCGTCGTCTTAGACGATTACGATCAACCGCGCGCTTAAAGACTTTTTTTCCCACCACTACCGCACCATGAAAAGCCTCTTCTTTATTGTATATCAGGGTAAAGAGGGGAGAATGAAAACGTCGTCCGGACGAAAAAAAACGATCGAACTCTTTCTTAGTCAATCGTTCTTTTTTCTTCAACATAAATAAGGAAGTAGCGGGCGAAAAGTAGTAAGTAGAAGTAGATAATCAGCGCTATCCTACTTTATATTTTCCACTTCTACTTGCTAGGTTTGACGGCAAGTTGAGCGCGTCCCTTGCGGCGACGTGCTTGAAGCACTTTTGGACCCTTTGTGCTATTTGTTCGGGCAAGGAAGCCGTGAGTGGTCATTCGCTTCTTCTTGCTTGGTTGATAGGTTCTTTTCGGCATAAATATGAATTGTTGTTGAACAATATACACTAACTTGGGGCAAAATCAACCGCCAGGTACTTATCCCCAAGTTATACACAATTGACGGCAGGGACTTGCGCGGCGGTTTGTTATTTAGAAGAATGACGCAAAAGTTTACACGCAGAGTGAGAGGGGTATAATTCAGGTCACGTTATCACGTAAGTGGTTGTAATGGATATGAATCAAACCTCATCTGCGATTAACAACGGGTTTATCGGTACAACAGAGATAGACATAAAAAAACTCTGGGATGATGCTTTGGTTAATATCGAACTCTCCATCACACCAGCCAACTTCAAGACTTGGTTCAGGGACACTCGTATAGTTTCTATCGAAGACGGCACTATAACGCTCGGTGTGCCGAGTGTATTCGTAAGAGACTGGTTGCGTGACAAGTTCCAATCGATGATTCTGAAGGTTCTGCGCGACCAAGCAACGTTTATTAGAGGTATCGAGTACGCTGTGGTTAGTCGTACCGAAAAACGCCAAGAGAACAGGCAGCAGAGCATCAATGCGTCTCTTCCACTTGAAGAGTACTACATCAACAAAAGCGACAACCTAAACCCTCGTTATTCGTTTGATACTTTTATCATCGGGCCTTTCAACGCGCTGGCACACACCGCCGCCAAGACCGTCAGCGAACGCCCCGGCATAACCTACAATCCGCTATTTATTTACGGTAAGACTGGCCACGGCAAGACCCACCTCATACAAGCAGTAGGGAATCACCTTAAGCGTTCTGGTGCCAAAGTGTTCTATGTGACCGCTGAACGATTTACGGTTGACTACTTCAACTCTCTTCAGAGTGGAACCGCCAATAGTTTCAAAGACAAATACCGTCAGTACGACGTATTGATAATGGACGACGTGCAATTCCTAAACAGCAAAGAAAAGACGCAAGAAGAACTTTTCCACCTCTTCAACACAATGCATGACAACAACAAACAGATTGTGTTTTCGAGTGATATTCACCCGTCTTTGCTATCTGGAATGGAGGAACGCCTACGCTCACGCTTTGCGGCTGGTATGATCGTTGATATTCCAGCACCAGACCTAGAATCCCGCGCCGCTATCTTGCGTGCCAAAGCGGCCCAGAACAACATCACCCTTTCTGACGAGGTGGTTGACCACCTAGCTGAGTCGATCAACGGAAACATCCGTGAACTCGAAGGTGCCCTCAACTCGATCATGTGCCAATCGCAACTCCTGGGCCGAATACTATCTCTGTCAGAAGTTCAGGTAATAATTAAAAACAGTGCCAAGCCCCGCCGTAACCTAGCAGTATCCGACGTAGTTGATAAGGTGGCGCAATACTTCAGCATCGATCCTGCCAGTATCTACGAAAAGACCCGCCGCAAAGAGGTTGTGAAACCACGTCAGCTTATTATGTACATTCTGCGTGAAGACTTCGCGGTTTCCTATCCAACTATCGGTCAAAAACTAGGCGGTCGTGACCACACCACAGTGATCCACTCCTGCGAAAAGATAAAAGCCGAACTTCAAAGAGACAGTTCTCTAGAAGAAGAGGTGACACAACTCCGAGCACTACTAAAATAATCTGAGCAACAACAAGAAAACCGCCGCGTCTAACGCGGCGGTTTTCTTTTATTTAATCTGTTGAAAAGGTGTTGAAAAGATCAGGTAAAACTATCCACTTATCCACCAAACAAGTTGTTGATAGCAGGTTAAATTAAACACATTGGGACTAATTCTGTTGAATAAACCCTCACTAATACCCACCAATGCTGGGCATTATCCCCAGTAACATTTTGGAACCACCTCTAAAAAACCGTTATTTATCAACCCATAATAGACTATCCACCAATCCACAGGGCTAATAATAAGAGCTTAGTTGGGTAATAGAAAAAAGAAACCGCCAACTACCAACAGGACTTCACGATGCTATAATTGCCATTATGAAAGTGACTCTGAACCGGGATGGTTTTTATAATTTACTGGAGTTGGTGGGGCGAATCAGTACCAAACACATAACCCTACCGGTTTTACAGTGTGTGTTGATCGAAGCTAGGGAAGACAATAAAGTTGTTTTGCGTGCTACTAATCTCGAGATAGCAATTGAGGCTGTTTTGGATGCTGAGGTTGGGGAGGTTGGAAAGGTGGCTGTTCCGGCATCAATTCTTTTACAGACAGTGAATCTTATTAACCAGAAGTCCATATCCCTACGTTTTACAGAAAACAGCCTGGAGGTTGACGGTAATGGCTCAAAGACACAGATAAAAAGTATTCCCCATGAAGAGTTTCCATCCATTCCGCAAGTGTCTGGAACGGGGCAGGTTATAAACGGGGCTTTGTTCAGTCTGGGTATCAAGTCCACAGCTTTTGCCGCCTCTTTGTCTTCAATCAAGCCGGAACTCGGCAGTGTTAATGTTTTTCAGAAAAAAGAACATACTCTAACCTTTGTTTCTACTGACTCTTTTCGTTTGTTTGAAAAGACCGTACCACAAAAAAGTGTTGTGCTAGACGATGCTATTCTGATTCCACAAAAAAACGCACTAGAGATTGCTCGAGTTTGTGATGTTGTGGGAGGTGACCCGCGAATGAAGGTGAATGACCACCAACTAGCTTTAGAGTTTGAAAGCGGTGTCACCATCACCTCGCGGTTGGTGGCTGGTACTTTTCCTGATTATGAACAGATTATTCCAAAGGAGTATTCGACCCACACCACTCTCCTCAAAGAAGACTTGTTGCACGCCTTCAAGAAGACAAATATATTTTTGAACAAGTTTTTCCAAGTAGGACTTAGCTTCAACAAGGATTCGGTAACAGTGTCTGCGGGGAATAATGATGTTGGTAACACGACTGAATCTATCAGGGCCTCTACCGATGGTGAGGATCTCTCGTTAAACTTTAATCAGCGCTACATCTCTGAAGCTTTACCACACCTTAGCGACGACAGTATCGTTATCCATCTTTCCGGTATTGGACGACCGATGGTTATTAAGGGGGTGAATGATATGTCAGTCCGATACCTAGTAATGCCGATGAACAAATAATTTCCAATCGGTCTTTTCCATCCATAATTCGCTGTTCCTTTACTCGACTCCTCACTGTATATCAACATACAGCTCGGCGTCTCGTTTCAGTCCACAGCTTCGTTCTGGAAGATTTTAGAGTAATTTTAAAGTTATGACTCGCGGCGAATTAAAAAAGCTCTCATCACTGTTTGATAAATACAGGGAACGACTCGTGGCTCCTGAGGCGAGTGTGGTGGATGCTTTTGTTGAAGTTGTGGCAGATCTGTTTGATCTCAAAATCAGCCGAGAAAAGATTCGTTATAATCCAACCACCAAAACTTTGTCGATTGTTGGTCTGGGTGTCTTGCGTTCAGAGATAAAGAAACGCGAGCAGGAGGTCTTTGACCATTTGAAGGGTCGCTTAGGCGAGAAGAGTGTGCCTAAACATATTATCTAATCAAAAAGCCCAATCCGAAGGATTGGGCTTTTTGATTTCAATTTTAGAGTTCTAGTTTTGTCTGTTACCAACTGGTTCACCTTCTTGTGGGGGATCGGTCTGGTTGTTGTTTTCAGCTGCAGCACCCACCAGATTGCCAAATTGTGTGCTTTTCCAAACTCCAACACCGTACTCCCAGAGATTGTATTGTGGGTCACTTGCTGGGTTGGTAGGGTAAGGACCACGAGGGTCATCCTTGTTTACATAGTGAAGGATAGAGTGGGTGTTTTGATAGATGGCTTGGAGAAGCTCTGTGGAGTCTGTGTTGCCACCCAGCTCAGACAATAAGCTGGTAGTGTCAACGAAGTAACCGTTTGATCGCAAAACCGGCTTTATGTCATTTGGAATGGCGGCTGGTTCGGCAAAGCTCTCGTTATCAACCTTGGCTAAGGCTTTGTCCATAAAGGCGCGCCAAAGCGGAGAAACGATGAGTCCGGATATTTCAGTCATTGACCGGTTGTCGTTGTTACCGGCCCAAGCACCGACAACTAGATTTGGCGTATAGCCGAAGATCCAAGCGTCACGCTTGTCGTTGGTGGTACCGGTCTTGGCGGCTACATCTCGATCTCCAAAGTAGAGTAGGGAACTGGCGCCATAAAGCGGTGTGCGGGCAACGTTGTCAGAAAGCACATCGGATACTTGGAGGGCAGCTTCACGATCCATTATTCGTGAACCTTCTGGCGCTTCATCTTCAACTTTCTCTAGGACATTACCTTGAATATCTTCAATTCGTAAAATACTGCGGGTTGGTTTCTTAACACCTTCGTTAGCGAGAACGCTATAAGCGCCTACCATGTCGATTAGTTTCACCTCACCGCCTCCCAGTACCAGAGTAAGACCATATCGTCTCCAGTCGGTTAGGGTAGAAAGTCCAGCATCGCGGGCTAGTTTGATCGCGTCTTGAATGCCAGCCAGGTAGAGTGTTTTAACTGCTGGAATGTTTAAGGATTGCGCCAATGCGTTTCGCATAGACACCGGTCCACGGAAACGATTGTCATAGTTTTGTGGCGAGTAACATCCGTCATCAGAGGTGAAGTTGTCAGGTGAACAGGTAGTAGAAAACTGTGTCTGAACGTCGAACAGGGTGGTGGCTGGTGTGTAGCCCTCTTCAAAGGCTTTGGCGTAGATGAATGGCTTGATAGACGATCCCGGTTGGCGCATTGCAAGGGTGATGTTGTAGTTACCATCTACGGCCTTGTCGAAGTAGTCGCGTGAGCCAACCATGGTTAGGATGTCGCCGGTTTTTGGATCCATGGCAACCATGCCGGCATTAGAAGCGTTGAATTTCTTTTCGTTCGCGAGAGCGTATTCCTTGATTATCTTTTCAGCTTCTTCTTGTAGTTCGTAATCAAGAGTAGTTATGACCTTTAGGCCTTTGGTTGATAGGTCTTCCTCACCGTAGCGTTCAACAAGTTGTTCGCGGACGTACATCACAAAGTGCGGAGCACGAATACCGGTATTGGCTGAGGCGGAAAATTCCACCTTCTCAGCAATCGCTGTTTGGTACTCTTCTTCAGAGATAAAATCTAGTTTGCGCATTTCTGCCAAGACTCGCTTCTGTCTTTGGTCGAGTGCATCGCGGTGATTTCCGTATGGTGAGAAATAGGTGGGTCTCTGCGGCAGGGCGGCCAAGTAAGCGGCTTCAGCCAAAGTCACATCAGTGGCGGACTTATTGAAGAAAGCACGACTCGCTTCCTCTACACCATAAATGGTGCCGCCGTAAGGTGATTCGTTAAGATAGGTGTGTAGAATTTCTTCTTTTGTCATCACTTGTTCCAAACGAAGCGCCAGAATAACTTCTTTAAGTTTTCTAACGTAGGCCTTTTCAGGGGAGAGGAGGGCGTTCTTGATCACTTGTTGAGTGATGGTGGAACCGCCTTGGCCACGCAGGTTACCGCCCTGCACGTTGTAGATCATGGCGCGCAGGATAGAAAGCGGTCTTATTCCATGATGTTGAAAGAAAGTGTCGTCCTCAATTGCTACGGTTGCGTTTTTAATATAATGAGAGATTCGTTCATACGGAATAGCTGTGCGCTTCACGTCTTGGTTTAGGTCGTAAAGCACCACTTCGCCGGTGCGATCATAGATCTTGGTTGATTGCAGGATGCGGCGTTGTTCGAAGGCAGAAAGATCGGGTAGATCTAAAGTGGAGATAAACACTAAAAGTGCCCCGGCACTAAAAAAGCCGATAACTAGGGTCACGATCAGGCCGTCAATAGCCCAGCCGCGCCACTTTTTGTTAAATTTTCGTCGGTCTCTCATAATACGAATTATTAGTATATAGTATATGACATATAGGCCGTTTTGTGGCTTTTATGCCTGTCTGCGAGGGTACTATATACCACATATACAATATATTTTCTCTATGGATTTAGTAAAAGAATTGAAGGAACGTGGTTTGATAGAACATAATTCTGCTGACCCGGAAAAGATTTTTGGTGAAAAAAGAACCATCTACATTGGTACTGATCCGACTGCCGACTCTTTGCATGTCGGTCACTTGTCATGGGTGGTCTTATTAAAAAGGCTGGCTGATGCTGGACATAAGATAATCCTTCTTGTTGGTGGTGGTACAGGATTGATCGGTGACCCAAAAGAAAAAGGCGAACGACCACTTCTGACTGAGGATGTAGTCGATGCGAATGCTGTTGCTCTCAAGAGTCAGCTCAGTGGACTGCTTGGTCAGCGTGCCGAATTTGTAATGGTGAATAATTCCGAATGGCTTCATTCTGTCCTGCTGCTCGATTTTTTGCGTGATGTGGGCAAGCACTTTACAGTGAACGAACTGGTTAAGAGAGATCTGATTCGCCGCCGCCTTGATAATCCTGACGATAGTATTTCCTACACGGAGTTCACTTATTCATTGCTGCAGGCTTATGATTACCGCGAGCTCAATCAGCGTTACGGTTGCGATCTTCAAATTGGTGGTAGTGATCAGTGGACTAACATCCTCTCTGGTGTGGATCTGATTCGCAAGAAGGATGGTAAGGAAGTATTTGCGCTATCGACTCCGCTCATTACAGACTCCACCGGTCGCAAGTTTGGCAAGAGTGAGGGCAACGCCATTTGGCTTAATGCGGAGAAAACCACGCCGTATCAGTTTCATCAATTTTGGTTGAACGTAGATGATGAAAAGGCGATTGATTACCTAAAAATCTACACCCTGCTCTCACTTGAAGAGATCGAAGCGATTAAGGGAGAGTTTGATAACGACCGGAGCGGTAGGTTGGCGCAGAAGCGCCTGGCTGATGAGGTAACACGCTTTGTGCACGGAGAAGATGTGGTGTTGGAGACACCCGTCTATCAGGCAAACTCAAGTGACAATTTGGTTGATGTATTAATTGCTACCGGTCTGGCATCAAGCAAAAGAGAAGCTCGAGAATTTATTGAAAGTGGGGCGGTGACTATTGATGGCGAGCGGATTGAAGATGTAGCGGCCTTGGTAAAAAATGGAGTTCTCCAGCGCGGCAAACGAAAGATGAACAGTGTAGAAATTAAGATTGGCTCTTAATTAAGTAAGTCGCTTAAAAACAAACGGCCGGCACCTTTAGGTGCCGGCCGTTTGTCCATCTGCTTCTTACAAGTGGTCCTCGTCGTCAAATGAATCGTAATCAACATCTTCGGCGTCTTCTTCAAGTTCCTCGTCGGTCTTTTCCTCTTCTTCCTCCTCCTCAACTTCTCCAATATCTTCTTTAATATGCCCAAAGCCCTCGGGTTCCTCGACGGGAGCGTCATCAGTTATTTCATCCAGTATTGCATCGTCCAAACCAGCTACGCCCTCAGCGTCTTCCTCCTCAACTTCTTCATCGTCATTACGGTTGGTATGCAAAGAGATCATATTCGTTCGGAATTGAAATTTATTTCTATTGAAAATGGATTTTATCGTAATCCAGTTTATGTGCAAGTCCCCTAGGGGGTAAAAGATGCAGAGACAAGGCCGGTGAGCGCAATAGCAATGGCATCGTACTCGTCGTCAAGGGCAGTGGCGGGTAGATTTTTTACCAAACGAGGTAGCATTTCCGCCACTGCCCGCTTGTCACTTTTACCATAGCCAGTTACCGCCACTTTTATTTCTTGGGGTCCAAATTCAGTCACTGTACAGTTATGACATTTGGCCAGATAGATAACAACTCCGCGCATTTCTGCCACGGCGATAGCGGTGGTGCGGTTTTGATTGAAGAAAAGTTTTTCGATTGCCAGTTGATTTGGTTGATAGGTGGCAAGTATCTCAACTAGCTGATTACCAAGTTTCTCGATTCGGTCAGCGATTGAACTGTTGCGGTCAGATTGAAGACAGGTGGAAAAAATCAAGGTTTCTTTTCCATCTTGTTTTTCCATCACCGCCACACCGAGGCGATCATATCCGGGGTCAATGCCGATGATGCGCATAATTTATTCGCTAGCACTATCAGGAGTGTCGGCGGTGGTATAGATATCCTGCACGTCGCCCTGTTCTTCAATCGCCTCGATCAACTCCGCTAGTTTCTCCCCGTCGTCTTCCGACAACTCAACCGGACTCTGAGGAATATAACCTTCAGCAGTCTTGCCAAACGCCCACATAGCCGTTCCGGGTGTACCTAGTTGGTAGCCAGCCTTTGTAAAAGTATGTCTGATCTCTTGTGAGGTGCGGTTGTTGTTGTCTGTAACAGCAGTAATAATTATTCCGACTCCACCTGGTCCAAACGCTTCGAAGATAACTTCCTGCAATGACTCACCGCCGGCACCGGCACCTTTGGCAACCGCGCGATCAATGTTGTCTTTTGGCATCGAGTCCTTCTTGGCACGCTCGATCACTGCGGCAAGGCCAGGTGAATTCACGTCGCCCTTGGCATTGCGTGATTCCATGGCTATCAAAGCCGAGTGTTTTGAAAACACCCGACTCTTTACCGCATCAGTTGCCGCTTTCTTGTGTTTGATTTTGCTCCACTTATTGTGACCAGACATGAAATTTAGATTATGAATCGTTAATATGAGAATACGCACTTGCGCTAGCCACACGGCCGCGGGGGGTGCGCTCCAAAAGGCCGAGACGAATGAGATAAGGTTCAATCACTTCTTCAATAGTGGACTCTTCTTCACCGGTCGCGGCCGCAATGGTGTTGAGGCCCACTGGCCCACCGCCAAATTTACCAATAATTACTTCCAGTACCGCACGATCTGATTTGTTGAGGCCTAGGTTATCTACATCCAGAAGTCCAAAGGTGCGCTCGACGATGTCGCGCGACAATGGCACGTTTTCTAGCTGTGCCATATCGCGACAACGTTTCAGAAGGTAGTTGGCAACACGTGGAGTGGCGCGACAACGCTTGGCGATGTCTTCAAACACGTCGCTGTCAGCTTCTACACCGAGTAATTTAGCTGACCGAGTGAGAATCGCCTCAAGCTCTGCTTCATTATAAAAGTCGAGCCGGAAGGTGCCGCCAGAGAAACGAGAGCGTAGCGGAGAAGAGAGAAGGGAAATGCGGGTAGTTGCGGCCACTAGAGTAAAAGGTGGCAGCTCAAGTTGAACAGTACGCGCCGACGGGCCCTTACCAATGATGATATCTAAAACGCCGGACTCCATTGCTGGATAGAGAACTTCCTCAATCGTCTTGGAAAGTCGGTGGATCTCGTCGATGAACAAAACATCGCCAGGGGAGAGGTTGGTCAGAATGGCAGCCAAGTCGCCGACCCGCTCAATCGCTGGGCCAGAAGTGATACGCATATTGGTGCCAAGTGTTTTGGCGATAAGGTGAGCCAAGGTGGTCTTGCCAAGACCAGGTGGGCCATAAAGCAAAATATGCTCGGCTGAGTGGCCGCGTTCGCGCGCGGCGGTGAGCAAGATGCGCAGGTTTTCTTTAGTTTTTGCCTGTCCAATATACTCTTCCCAACTCTGCGGCCGCAGAGTCTGATCCAGATTACCCGCGCCTTCTTTACTGAAGCCATTTGCCATCCCGTCATTATACCGAAAACCCCCCATTAGACCGATAGTGACGACGACTTGACAAATTCCTCAAATATGCTAAGATGTTAGAGTTCTTAGAAAAGTTTGAAACAAAAAGCGCCGCAACGATCTCGTTGCAGGCGGCTATTTTTTTACTAAATTTTAAGACGTGTTCGAGACGATAGCTCTCTAAGCAATTGGTTGATGTTGCGAGGACTTCCTGGTCCTTACCATCGAGTGAGCTCGCTGGGTAGCACCTTAGCGCAACGATCACTTTTATTTTGAAAGCTTGCTTAGAGAACTATATTCTCGAACTCCTCTATACTGCCACGGACTATATCATGTCCGTGGCAGTGTTCGTATTGAACGCTACACGATCGCGTGTTCTAACCTCTAATCTTAGTTAGATCAACAACTCTCTCGAGTTCGTCAAGAGAAGTGATGCCAGAAAGTACCTTTTCCATACCGTCTTCAGACATCAGAGGAATACCCTGTGGGCGTGCGGCTTCCACAATAATGTGTTCGCGAGGGTCACGAATCACTACCTCCTCAACCGCAGGGTCAAGCTTGATTGCTTCAAAGATACCTTGGCGGCCCTTGTATCCAGTACCACCGCAGACTTCACAGCCGACTGCTTCAAAAATATTAATCTGTTCAAGATTGGCGGGCGGGCTAGGGTGTCCAGCTAGGATGCGTTTTATAAGAGTACTTTCTTCAGCCGTGGCGGGGCGCTGTCGCTTACACTTTTCACACAACCTACGTACCAAACGTTGCGCCAGAATAATATTGGCCGCGCTACCGATCATTCGCGAATCCACACCAAGGTCTATAAGACGAGGGAAAGCACCGGCCGCATTGTTGGTATGTAAGGTGGTGAAAACCAAGTGACCTGTCTGAGCCGCGTGCACTGCGGTCTCAGCCACTTCATTATCACGGATCTCACCGACCATAATAATGTCGGGGTCTTGGCGTAGGATGGAGCGTAGGCCTGAAGCAAAAGTATAGTCATCTTCAACTTGTGTCTGTACGATACCTTCGACTTTATATTCAACTGGATCTTCGATGGTGATCACCTTTACTTCTGGGGTGTGAGCCTGTCGCAGAAAGGCGTACAGCGCCGTCGTCTTACCACTACCGGTAGGACCGGTGGTGATTATCATTCCGTTTGGACGCTTGAGTTCCTCTGTCATCACTTTGTACATTATTGGATTGAGTCCCAGTTGATCCATATTGAAGCTGGCGACTGACGGATCAAGGAGACGCATCACAGCGCTTTCTCCAGAACTCCCAGGTATGACAGAAGTACGAACCTCGATTACTTTTTGACTGCTGTCGAAAGTGAAACGTCCGTCTTGCGCCTCGTTTTTAATATTGAGAATTAGTCCAGCCAGTAGTTTGATGCGGGCAATCAGGCGATCATAGACAGCTCGTTCTAGCTCAACCACATCGTGCAACACTCCGTCTAAGCGAAAACGCACACGGACTTTTATCGGTGCCGGTTCGATGTGTATGTCAGAAGCTCCGAGGCCAAGGGCACCAGCAAAGAGTGTTTCTAAAGTAGCGCTTACTCGCCGTGCCGGATTCAAAGTGCGGATCTCACTGACGTGTTTCGCCACCTGTTCCATGGTAGCAAGGCTTTTCATTAGCTTGTCGATCTCAGCCGGGTCAATATCCAAGATACCTTTTTTCACTTCGGTAGTTTGGCGTTGGTCGGCATAACGTTCCCAGGCGTGCTCAAGGCTGGCTTCCGAACACATAAAGATAGAAAGTTGCCAGGCGTTCTCTAACTCGTGAATAAGGGCAATAACTTTTTCGTCATTTGGATTACGAACAGCAACAGAAAGTTTTTTATTGTTTCGCTCAAAGAGTACCGCTCCCGTTTCGCGGGCCCTTTCTTCAGTGAGCAGGGTCAGTGCGGACGGGTTTATCGAAATACCGCGCAAGTTCACATAGCTGTAACCTTGCTTGCCGGCCAAAGCCTTGACCAGACTCTCTTCTTCACTCTGTCGAAACTCCTGGTAGCGGCGGCCTTCTAGTACGTGTTCATCAAACTTCAACATATGTCTAGTTTAAAGTTGAAAGCTTAAAGTTGAAAGCGTTGTTATGGGAGAAGTGCAAGGAGATGTGGAAATGGTAGGATGGTCGGATGAAAGACCGACAGTGGGACATCACTGATCTCTCCGATCTGGAGCAGGCAGCCAAGGAAATACTACAAGGCTTGGCAGTGGCGCCGCGGCCGGCTCCGCCGGCCGCAATGGTGCTCGCTCTTCATGGCGATCTTGGTGCGGGTAAAACCACTTTCGTTCAAATTCTGGCTAAACACTTAGGAGTAAGTGAGTCAGTCACTAGTCCTACCTTTGTGATAATGAAGAAGTATCAGACGACCGATAAGCAATTTTCTACCTTGGTACACATTGATGCTTATCGTTTGGAGAGTGCTGATGAGCTGACAGTCTTGGGTTTTGCTGAGGAGTTGTCCCGCGGCGATACTATTATATGTATCGAGTGGGCAGAGAGAGTAGCTGATCTGCTACCGCCTTCGACGCAGAATTTGCAGTTTGCTATTGATTCAGACAACCATCGCTCTCTAACACTGGAATGAAAAGCAAGGATAAAAAAACTTTAGTCCTCCTCGACGCGCATGCTATTTTGCACCGCGCTTATCATGCATTGCCGGAATTTACTTCTCCTAAAGGTGAGCCGACCGGCGCACTCTTTGGAATGGTATCAATCCTCATTAAGATCATTGAAGACTTAAAGCCGGACTTTGTTGTCGCTTGTTACGACCTACCGGAGCCGACTTACCGACATCAGGCGTTTGAAGGTTACAAAGCCAAACGCGCCAAGACCGATGACTCACTCATTGATCAGATAGAACGCTCACGCGATCTGCTCAGGGTTTTAAATATTCCGATTTACGAACATCCGGGTTTTGAGGCTGATGATATGCTCGGCACGATAGTGAAGAAATTGGAAAAAGAAAAGGATCTAGATATCATCATCGCTTCGGGCGATATGGACACGCTGCAACTAATAGAAGGGGAGCGGGTACGGGTGTTTACACAACGTAAAGGTGCCGAAGTGGTAATGTTCGACGAGAAGGCAGTTAAGCAAAAATTTGGTTTCGCACCCGTGCTCACTATCGACTTCAAAGGTTTACGGGGTGACGCTTCGGATAACATCCCGGGCGTCCCTGGTGTGGGCGAGGGAAGTGCGCTTAAACTGGTTGGAACATTCGGCACGATCGAGAAGATTTATATAGCGATCAAAAAATACGGCACGGAGGGGGTCGCCAAACGTTCTGGAGTGCAGAAACGTTTTGTAGATAAAGTTGCAGCACACGAAGAAGACGCACATTTTTCTAAAATGTTGGCTACTATCCGCACCGACGCACCGATTGAGTTTGAATTGTCAGAGCAACCATGGCGCGATGGGGTGGACACGGGTGCCGCGCTAGCTCTGATGAGTGAACTTGGCTTTCGTTCACCAACTGCCCGTTTCAAACAACTCATGAACATAAAGGAAGATGTCCAATCTAGCGGCGATGTTTCGCAGTCGCAAATAGCGGAAGCGGCAGTTATGTTGTGGCTCCTTGAAAGTGATCGCACTAATCCCACCTACGAAGACATCATTGATTATGGTCGTTCGTTCTTCGGTACTACTACCTGGTCGGACATAGTAAAAAAGTTAGAAGAAGCACTCAAAGACCAAGGTCTGTGGGACGTGTTTGCTTTGATTGATAAGCCGCTCTTACCAGTCATCGACAAGATGAATGCAACTGGCATTAGGCTTGATGTTGATTACTTAAAAGAATTGTCTGACTCATTTCATACTGAGTTAGCGGCACTTCAGAAAAATATTTTTAAGTTGGCCGGGGAAGAGTTCAACATAAATTCACCGAAACAACTGGGCGTTGTGATTTACGATAAGCTCGGTCTTTCGCCGGCGCGCGCAAAAAAGACTGCCACTGGCGCGCGCTCCACTCGCGAGAGTGAACTTTCACAGATGCTCGATAGTCACCCGATCATTAGTGAACTACTGCGTTATCGTGAGCTATCAAAACTCGTTTCAACTTATGTCGATAACCTACCGAAAATGGTGGGGGAGGATGGCCGCCTGCGTACTACCTTTTTACCGACTGGTACAGTGACTGGCCGGATTGGTTCACGCGATCCTAATCTCCAAAACATCCCGATTCGAACAGAAGAAGGACAGAAGGTTAGGCACGCCTTTGTGGCATCAAGCGGATACAAGTTGGTCTCGATAGACTATTCACAAATTGAACTTCGTCTGGCAGCAATTCTCTCTGATGACGAGAGACTGATCGATATCTTCAAACGTGGAGAAGATGTTCACCGCGGCGTGGCAGTGCGGGTGTTTGGTGTTGCGCCGGACAGTGTAACGACAGATCAACGTCGGGCTGCCAAGGTCATAAACTTCGGCATACTGTATGGAATGGGAGTAAATGCCCTTCGTCAAAACTTGGGAGAGGGCACCTCACGAGAGGAGGCTCAAGAATTCTTAAACGCCTATTTCAATACCTTCACTCGTTTGGCAGAGTATCTCGAAGAGACAAAAGCTTTTGCTAGAAAAAATGGTTACACGGAAACGATGTTTGGTCGTCGTCGTTATTTCCCTGGTATTACTTCGTATGCACCAATGCTTCGCGCTAGCGCAGAGAGAATGGCGATCAATGCACCGATTCAAGGTACTGAGGGTGACTTGCTTCGTCTAGCACTTCTTGCGCTTGATCAATATATTACAAAGCACAAACTAGAAGGTGATGTAAAAATGCTGCTTCAAGTGCACGACGAATTAGTTTTTGAAATTAAAGAAGATTTAGTTGAGGAAGTTGTCCCAGAACTAGCAAGAATAATGAGCGAAGTTTTGAAAGATAAAGATACTAAGGGTGTGCCGATTAATGTTGAAGCCAAACTGGGCGACAATTGGGCGGAAATGAAAAAAGTTGAAATCTCAAATTAAAACTTATGCTTAAAGTGTTCTGTGGTAACGACCAAATCAAAGTGCGACAACAAGCGCTTAGTTTTGTTGAACAGTTACGTGAGCAAGGATTGTCGATCGAGGCAATCGATAGCGACAATTATGAGTCGGGCAAGATCACCGAAGCGGCGGTAAAGGTGTCGCTTTTTGGCGGAGAAATGGCATGCCTTATAGATATGCCTTCTATGGATAAAGAGATGTCTGCGGAAGTCACTGAAAACCTTGCCGTGTTGGCAAAATCCCAGCATCACTTTGTGGTGATCGAAGGGGCGTTATTGGCCGATGAGAAAAAACTGTGGAGTAAGCACGCGGAGGTAGAGGAGAGCAAAGCGGGGGCGGCCACACGTTTTAATACTTTTGCGCTTGCCGACGCTTTGGCAAGGCGCGACCGCAAGTCACTCTGGCTGATTTGGAATGAAGCACGCCTATCTGGTATTGCGACTGAAGAGTTGGTGGGTATTCTATGGTGGCAGTTGAAGTCGCTACGTTTGGCGGCCTTAACCAAGAGCGCCGAAGAGGCAGGGATGAAAGATTATCCGTATCAAAAAGCGAAGCGTGCTCTCCTTAAATTTAAGGCAGATGAAACGGAGACGTTGTCTCATGTATTACTCGATACCTATCATCAGAGTCGTTTGGGAGGATTGGATCTGGATTTGGCCATTGAACGATGGCTTCTCCGTGTTTGAAGCATTGAAAAATGCACTAGACGCGGGTATAGTGTGCCCATCCCGCCTATAGCTCAGCTGGTAGAGCAGGTCCCTTTTAAGGACAAGGTCCCAGGTTCGATCCCTGGTGGGCGGACGAGTACAAAAACGAGCACGCGTAAGCGTGCCGTTTTTGTTCGTCCGCCCACAGCAACAGTCTGGGGGACTGTTGCGTCAGGGATCGAAAACCTTTTGAGATATTTTGGAAGCGAAGCTGAACAAAATATCCAAAAGGTGTACTGCTCCGTAGGAGAGATACCCTGGTGGGCGGATGTCTGTCAGGGATCGAAGGGGTTGCCAGGTATTTTGTGAACGAAGAGAAACAAAATAGCGACAACCCATACTGCCCTGTAAGGGAGATCTCCTAGTGGCCGGACCTACTTTTAGCTGCGGTTCCCAAACAAATTTTGTGCTAGTATCCTCGGATTAATTTATGCAAAAAATAGTCATCCTCGACAATATTCGTAGTGCTCATAATGTCGGCTCAATCTTTCGTACTGCCGATGGGGCAGGGGTGTCCAAAATTTATCTCGTTGGTTATACACCAACACCGCGCGATCGCTTCGGCCGTGTGTCGCCGGAAATTTCAAAGACCTCACTCGGTGCGACTGAAACCGTGGGGTGGGAACATATCGATAACGAAGCCGTGCCAGTTTTGCTGACGCGGCTTCGGTCAGAGGGTTTTCAAATAGTCGCAATCGAACAAACTCCAAGATCAATCTTTTTGCAGGATTTTGTTTTACCCGAAAAGGTCGTTTATGTATTTGGTAACGAGATCGATGGGGTAAGTACAGCTTTTCTCGAGGCCGTTGATACAGTTGTAGAAATCCCAATGCACGGATCAAAAGAATCTCTCAATGTCTCTGTGACCGCCGGTATTGTTTTGTTTAAGTAGATTACTCCACCATCACCTCCACCCCTCTCTCATCCACCCGCTGGATGCTCCTTTAGACAAATTTATTTTAAAGTGGTATTACTTGGTTAGGTAACAACTCCAAAAAGGGAGAGTAGAAGATGTCGATCTTTGTAAAGGTACTGGTACTCGCGGTTTTCTTCCTCGTCGCCTTGGTCATCAGTCCCAAGGCTAAGGCTGAAGAAGATTTCGATCTCTTCGGTATGGCGGCGCGCACGGGCGTATTTTTCTTGGATCGTGGCACGTTGGACGACGTCGAAACAGTACAAGAAATATTCTACAACCATGGATACGACGTCGTTGTCGATGGAAACTATGGTCCAAAGACAGAGAAAGCGATTCGCAAACTCCAGTCCAACACGGGGCAACCTGAAACTGGTATTCTCGAGTATCATCAATGGCTTTCCCTCAAAGCCGCAGCACTACCGAAAAGCTGGGGGGCACTCAGCGCTTCAATCGACGGCAAGTTCGGCGAAGCGCACAACAAGAGCAGTCGTGCTCTCGCCGAGCAGATTGCACAGCGCCGTTGTGAGAGATATACGAAGCGGGGATGCATTGTTATATCAATCGCCGACAACGGCTGGTCCGTCGCCAGATGGTGCAAGAAGAAAAATACAACTTGGATTTTCATGGGTGCAAGCACGGTCAACTATCAGACAGCCCATGAAGAACTCCTGAGACAAGCCGCTGGCGTTGATCCAGAGATCGCCTTCGGCGGGAAATGTTTCAAGCAGATCGAACACAATGCCAAAGCCGGCTTCCTCGATGACATGGAAGATTGGCAGCTCGGCGGGATTGAACACGAAGATTAAGGGCAAGTTACTATTCAGGCCGGAGCGCTACGCGCACCGGCCTTTGCTTTTTCCCCAAAAATGTGTTACTGTATTCAGGCCATGTCGCACTGGGCGGCACGGTAAACAAAAGGATAGTCCAATGACAACGATACTCCTCGCAATAGCACTCGTTCTTCAACTATCGTCGGGCAAGGCAGAGGCAGAGCCTCTCAAATGCTTTGATCTAGATGAGGGACAAAGAGTGTGTATCGAGGAAGAGGGAGACATGTCGGCCGCGCCGACGAATGAACTCCCCGTAATCGACGAGATAGAGAAGGTCGCTTACTACAACATCTAGTTGTGGAAAAGAACTTCTCGGGTGTAGGGCGGGCTATTGCTCGCCCTACATACCCATAATCTCTTGCCATATTTCCAGCGATGGTGTATGGTGAATGTAAAGGTCTTGGACGCCTTTGTTTCAGCCCCAGTACGATCCCCGCGATCGTCATATAGCCGGAGCGCAACCTTATCCCAGTTTGGTTGCCTCCGGCTTTTTTTATTTATTCCACCGCATATGTTGGCGGGGTAACTCAACCGCTTGACAATTGGCGGTAGTTGTGTATAATAGATGACAGAAAGCCTTGGGAAAACCCACGGCTAAAGTAAGGCCAGGAGGCCAAAAAGATGAACAAGTTGTTTGCAATCGCATTAGTCCTCGTCACCGCTTTTGCCGTCTCGGCCGAGGCTGGCTCGTACGAAGCCTGCAAATCTCAGGCACGCTCTGGTCCTCTCAAGGGTTCCACCAAGATCGCCACCGTGTGGAACGGCGGCGGTAACACGAGGGTGGCTTGGTACCATAAAAAGTACAAAGACCCGAAAACCGGAAAGGTCTACCAGGGATGTGTCCGTTTTACGATCGTTCCGAAATAGCAACGTGCACGACACGTTTTCTAAAGGCCCGGCTGAATCTCAGTTGGGCCTTTTATCAACATAAATAAAAAGTGTTTTCTGTACATTGTCGTACAATGTACAGATATGGTCACTAAAAAAAATAAAAAAATAAATCCCCTAGATCTTTTTAGTAAAGTAGGTTTATTGGGTTTATCTTTAAACACAATTCGGGCACATGCGGAAGGAGAGGGTCCTGGTGGTGGTGGTACAGATCAACAATCAGTAACAGAAGGAGATACTATACCTGGCACAGACGTTACAGCGACTGTGGGCGAGACATATGGTGTGGATTACAACGGTGACGGTTTAAATGATGTGAGTTTCGATGTTACCCCTCAACCTTCGACCCCATTCCTAGTAGTTTGGAATGGTGAGAAGTTTGTGCATGAAAATGATTTTCTTTTTGGTAAGCCGAACACTGTCTTTGCCAATTACAAAGTTGGTTTGAAAAAATACGAACAGGGTATTGGCGGCGACACCTATTTGCTTAGTGACCAGCTCAAGACCGACAAAGACGGAAATTTGAAGATGCAGATCCGTGAACTAGAGCCAGAGGAGTCATATATAGATAAGTTTGAAATTGGAGCGCTCGATTTGAAAGAAAGTGAGCACTACGTAGTCGATGGCAACTTAGTGGATAGTTATATTTTTGATACCCAAGAGGCTAAGGCGGTAGCAGGGGAGATGCATCACTACCACTCTAAACAAAATGTTTTCACAGCAGTCGAGGGTGCTTATACCAGCCTCACACCAAAAGATGGCGAGAGCATAACCATGCAGGCAGGCGATGAACTTGTTATCCGTGTGTCGAAAGCCCAACTAGATCCGGCGGTGGATACTTACGTCTTGGTTGATTCTCATTTCCGCGACTGGTCTCTTGGCGATCAGGTGCCTTTCTCTCGCTTGGAAAGATTTATGATTCAGAGTGTTGCTCTTGGTCAACGTAGCGCGACGGCAGTAGCGGGGGCGGCGATGCTGGCCTCGATCGCCTTTGTCGGCATTACTAAGACCGATTCTGACACCTTGGCCAAACTGCTTAATGTTCCGCATAGCTATGCCGACTACACCATTGGTGATCCAACGAGGTCTCTCGTCATCTCTGCTGGTGATAGTTTCGGTCAGACTTACTTGCAGACCCTCTTTCCACGTTATGTACAAGCCGCACAAGAGGTAGTGCGTATTCCAAAAGATGTGATTGCTAATCTGAAAGACGAGTTTCTCACTCTTCGTGTCAAAGCTACCAAGAAACATAAGGTGCGCGCTGCCTTTGCTTTCCAGGGCACTGCTCACATTCCAAAGATAGAGACTTTATCACTACAAAAACTTGCAGACACCAAAACTGGTGCAGACTATACAGAACAAATGAAGGAGAAGAATGGTGTTTTCCTCCACACAATTCCTGGTGATGTACTTGATTTAGTAATCAAAGATACTCCGAAAGTAGCCAATACTAAGAGACGCTATGTCTTACGCGCTAATGGTTTTTACACTCGTATGTCTGCGAAGACGACCGCAATTGTGGGAAAGAATTGGTTGGAACGCCTAGCCCCAGAAGATCGCAATCTGCTTAAAGGCCTCCGCTTGTCTTAAGAGTTAAATTATTATCTATGTTTGAATTAATAAAACAAAAAATACCATCGCTCACATCTATCGCGGGTTCAATAGTGGCGATCGTGGTGGTGCTAGGTGTGTACGGAATATGGCAGTTTGTCTGGCCGTCAATCAGTATCAACAAACTTGGAACAGAAAATCTTTCTGGAAGACTTGTTTACAGTGGCATGCAAAAAGCGGGTGAGCTTGCACCGAAGACTTATAGTTTGATCCTTGATAACAATGATATGAAGGTAGTGAATGAAAGTAAGCGCTTCAAAGTCCTTTCTAGTAACGCTGTTGAGTTTGCTACATCAAGCAACAGTAAGGATTTTTTCTTCATGGACTTAGCCTTTGATAATTCTTCTGGTACCAGCACTGTGGTTAAGCGTGTCATGCATGCGATTTTTCCAGACACATTGGAGGTAGTAACCCGAGGTGTGCCAGAACAATACGGCACGATGTCTTGGTCTCCGAATCTTAGAATGCTGGCACTGAGCATAGCGCGAGAAAACCTAGATGGACAGGCAAAGGTTTCTACTTTGAACTGGAAGGTCTTACTTACTAACGAAAGTGGGGAAGTGCAACTCGAAATACCTGATGCAGCCAACCCAGTTTGGATGCCAAACAGTAACCTACTCCTATATCTTCGATCTGACGGAATTTATGCTTACGATACATTGATCGGAGCTGAACAGCGTGTCCTCAGCTTCTTAGATGAAAGTGAACAACCGTTTTCCGCTGTTGTCAGCATTATGTTCGAGGTGTCACCCGATGGTCGTAAATTGGTTTTGACAACTCCCGGCACTGGAAACATCAGTGTCTATGAAGTGTCGGCCACTATGGATGTGACGAAGTTGTATTCACGAGAAAACCAATCAGTGAATTATTCTTGGCCAGTGGTTTCACCTGATGGAATGTCTTACGCGGTCATTGCTAGAGACATTGTAGATGGCGCTTTTGCTAATCCAAGAATTGAGTTTTACCCGATCAGTGATGAGAAGCAGGGAGTTATAGGCGCATATCCCCTAAACGGATTTAATCCTTCTCGTGTTTACCTGGACGACTGGGTTAGTAACTAAATAAAAAATAAAAAAGCGCTGCGTTAGACGCAGCGCTTTTTTATTTTGCACTCCTCTTTATTTTGCTAGAGCAGCTAGTTCTTCTTTCACCACTTCGGCGTCACTCCATTTTTTCTTTGTATTGTTAGGACCCATGATGTAAGGGTCGGTTCCTTTGCCGGAAATTATCACGTAGTCGCCGTGCTTAGCCTCTTCTAGCGCGTTGCGAATAGCCAGGCGGCGATCCATTATGATGTCTAGTTTTGATTTGTCAGTAATACCATTGGCCATTTCTTCCAATATCTTTCGTGGGTTTTCATCATAAGGGTCTTCGTTGGTGAGAATCACTCGATCGCAGTATTTGTCTGCGATAGCTCCCATTTCTGGGCGTTTCCAACGATCGCGGCCGCCGCCAGTATTGCCAAGTACGCACACTTTTGAAACATCCTTGAATGCTTGGTAGAGCTTTTCTAAAGAATCAGGAGTATGGGCATAGTCCACCACTGCGGTGATCTGTTTACCTGCTCCGGAGGGGCTGTAAAAATGTTCGACGCGGCCGTTGACGGGAGGGAGGGTACCAAGAGCTTTTTCGATAGAACGCCAAGGTATATTGAGTGCTCTCGTTAATGTAATAGCAGCTAGCGCGTTATAGACATTGAAGAGTCCGACCAAGGGTACGCGAATGGTTATTTCCTCACCGACATCTTTAAAAATCAGACCAATACCATCTTTGTGTAAGGTGTGAAGTTCCAAGGAATGCAAAGAAAACGGCAGTTTTTCCTCGGTATCAATTTTTAGAAAATCAGCGCCGTGTTCATCGTCAGTGTTGGCTACAATGTAGCGGGGTCGTTTGGGAGATTTTTCCAGTCCTTTAGCGATCGATAACTTAGCCTCTTTGTATCGCAGGAAAGAGCCGTGCGACTCTATGTGTTCGGGGGTTAGGTTCGTGAAGACTAGCGCGTCTAGTTCAATGAAGCGGTGACGATATTGTTTGGCACCCTCCGATGTCATCTCAATCACAGCGTGTGTACAACCTGCCGCCGCTGCGTCGCGGAGAAATTTTTGCACAAAGAAACGACCAGGGGTGGTCATTTTGTAGAGATTGGGTTTTGTTTCATTGCCAATCTTGAATTGGATTGTAGAAAGGGAAGCGGTCTTTATACCAGCGGTGGATAATATAGCGCTGATTAACTCCACGGTGGTGGACTTACCCTTTGTGCCTGTCACGGCAATAACGGTCAATTCACGAGATGGGTGGTGATAGAGTTTGTCTCCAAGCCAAGCTAGCGCCAAGTGGTATGGGGGACGGAGATGGTTGAGCACCTGTACCGGCAACATCCGTTTGCACCAATATAAGATTGTATCCATACAAGACAGTATAAAATGAAAATCACTCACCGGCGAATTTATCTGAGTAGAGTAGAATATACATATATGAGATGGGTGGTTTGGCTTCTGGCAGGTTTGCTTTTCGGACTTGTTTCAGTAAGTCAGTTGTTTTGGTGGCTGGTTTTACCAGCCTTTGTATTGTTTATTTACGCCATTAGCAAAGCTGCCAGTTGGCGGGAAGTAATCATCGGCGGTCTCCTTGTCGGCACATTGAAATGTCTAGGAGGGTACTCATTTATCTGGGCGGCGTACCCGATGGCTTGGGTATCGTTAGGTCCGATTAGTCAGTTTATATTTATCTTCATATACTGGCTTTCTACCGCCGCGGCTATGGGGCTCGGCGTAGTAGTGGCTGCAGCCGCGGCGTTTTTTGTTTGGGGAAACCACCAAAAATATTTTTTGCTGGTCTTTCCAGTGATTTGGCTTTTGGGGGAGATACTTGGTTCATTTACAGCGTCAGTTATTTTGCTTGGTCCTGGTTCATACTTAAATATCAATATCGGACATGGCTATGCGGGCCTCGCCTTGGCAAATATTTCTTTGTTTTATCCATTTGCGTCTTTAGGCGGAGTACAAGGACTAACCTTTGTCGCTGCCTTTATCGGAACACTAACTTATTTTGTTTGGACGCATAGAAATTGGTCTTGGCTTAAAAAAGTTTTTTGGTCAGGTTATGGCATCGCAGCTTTGCTGGTTCTTTATGCAGTTTTTCCGACGGCACCAGTGTCGGAGATGGGGAAGAAGGTTATTGCTATCGATACAAAATTTAGTACCAGCTTACTCAATTCTTCAGGAGGAGAGAAGATAAAAGCGAGGGAGGAGGTTGGCGCGGTTTTGGCGGCGGCCAAAACCGCGCCAACCATAATCCTCTTGCCGGAAGATGCCCGCCTGACTGATTATCTAGGAGGAGAAGAGAAAGCTTTGGCGTTTTTAGATTCAAAGATAAATAGCAACACACTAATAGTAGATAGTATGCGTGTGGATGAAGAAGATAGCGCGACCCTTCGGGCCGTCTATTATGATTTAGAAGATAGTGCGGTTTACACAACTGATAAGCAGTTTTTGACTCCGCAAGGAGAATACATCAGTTACCCATTCATATGGGCTTTACGTCTCTTTGGACACGATAGAGAGATCGATCATATTTTGCAGAATCAAAATTATAAACCCGGCAAAATTACCGATTATCAACAATTCCCAGCCGACTTACCAGGGTTTATGTTTTGTTTTGAGAGTTCGTCTGTTTTTGGACTTTCTAGATTAGTTGATTTACGCGAAAGTCCGTTAGTTTTACATGCCGTGTCACACTCGCGCTTTAATGATCCGCATATACTGCATTTCCAATTGGATTCGATGATAAGAGCACAAGCAATTTATACAAAAAAGAGTGTGGTATCTGCCAACAATATGGCCAATAGCAAATTTTATGGGCCTGATGGACGTATAGTAAAAGGGGAAGTAATACTGAGTACTGAGTTTTTTGATTTGATAGAATATAACCTTTGATATAGTTAACTAATTATGTTTCTCACAAAAATTTTTCTTCACAAAAAGGTTTTAACCGAAAAGCTTAAGAAGTTATTTGGTAACACTTCTGTAACGGTAGGGTTACTACTAACAGCCGCCGGTGTCGTTTTAGTCAGTGGGTATTTTTTGCAACCCGATTTGTCAGAGACTGCTGACCCTTTTGAGCTCGGTGAGTATTACTTCAACGCTTACGACACTCCAGACGGAAAGTATGATCTAAAGTTGGCGCGACAGTACTATACAAAAGCCATAGAAGAGGGATCAGAAAATCCGATGGTTTGGTATCAGCTAGGCCGAATTGATTTTTTGGAAGGTAACTATTCGGGCGCGCTGTATAAATTTGATAAGCAAATAGCTCTTTATGGCGAGCAGGTACCAAGTGTGTACTATATGAGGGGTTTGACCTATGGATACAAGGCCCGTAAAAGCGGCGACGCTTTAGATTGGCGGAAAGCAGAGGAAAACTTTTTGAAGCATTTAGAAGATAAACCAGAAAGCCCATGGACTCGTACCGATTTGTCATGGGTGTATTTTTCGCAAGGAAAATTTGCAGAAATGGTGCCTTTGCTTGAAGAGGGTCTAAGTTTTGAACCGCAAAATCCTTGGTTGCTCAATATGTATGGGTTGTCACTTATGAATACCGGCAGAAGAGAAGAGGCCCGCGCACAGTTTGAACAAGCACTCGAGTTTGCTAGTTATTTAGATGAAGAAAGTTGGGGTCGCACCTATCCAGGTAATGATCCGGCCGCTTGGAAACAAGGTTTGGCAGAGTTTCAATCTCTAATCAAGAAAAATTTGGAGTTAACTAGTAAGTAGAGTACTCGCCCAGTTTGAAAAGTTAATCACAGGTGTTGTTATGAATTGTGATACAAAGTAGTTATCATAATGTGTAATGACAAAATCTAAATTAACGTTAATTACTGGTGTCGTGGCAACTTTTGCCGTTGCTATTTTAATAGCTGGTTCAGGGACGGAACAAAAACCTTTTCAGTCAGTAGAATTGAATTTGGCCGAAGTGTCGCCACTTGGTGAAAGTGCTGGCTATGCCGTACCAGCGTCGGGAGAAACAGTCAGAGTGTATATTCCGAAGGCGTTGATTTCAGATAATGTAAACTGGACTTTTCGAAATGAAGAATACAGGGTAACTTATGGTCCTAAGAAAGCAGGCGCTGCCGACTTTTGTAAGCTTGAGAGTAAGGCTCCAGGCAGTAATGATTGGAAAAAGATAGATGAAGCCGGAGCTGGTAACACAAAAAACATAGCCCAATCACCGGCGACACTTGGGACGTGGCATTATCGAGCAAGTTGCGGCATAAAAATTGACGTCTGTCAGACCTATCAAGTTTTTAATGAGCATACTTACTTTAAGTCTCTAAAAGCAAGTGGTTTGTTTAGTCTAAACTTTGAAACTCCATATGCTGAGGCTGGTGGTGGCGGGGCGAAATGTAACAAGAAATTCTACGGAGACTGGGTGTACTTGAATCACAATGTTGTTCCCAAGCCTCCTGTGGCAGAGATCTCACAAAATAAAGCCACCACAGACAAGGGCGAATCCTTCACTGTTACTTACGGTCCTAAGCGAACTGGCTACGCCGGTGGAGTTGCTGATTCCTGTGTCTTACAGAGAATGGCACCAAGTCAAACAACGTGGGTCGAAGTGGACACCAGTGCCGGCCGTACTAATAACGTGTCGCAGACATTTAACACACTCGGTACTTGGAAGTATCGTGCACGTTGTAGCAATGACGGGGGTAATTCTAATTGGGTAGGTCTAAATCATGATGTTGTTCCCAAGCCTCCTGTGGCAGAGATCTCACAAAATAAATCCACCACAGACAAGGGCGAATCCTTCACTGTTACTTACGGTCCTAAGCGAACTGGCTACGCCGGTGGAGTTGCTGATTCCTGTGTCTTACAGAGACTCGCGCCAAGCCAAACAACTTGGGTCAATGTGGACACCAGTGCCGGCCGTACTAATAACGTGTCGCAAATGTTCAATACGGTCGGAACTTACCGCTATCGAGCACAATGTACCAATGATGGTGGTAGTTCCGCTTGGGTATCTCTGAATCACATAGTGGTGACTGACGGTACTGTACCTACGGTAATACTTGAAGTACGCAACGTAACTGCTGACGATGCTTGGACTAGCGGCAATATAAGTATCAACACCGGTGATCAGATAAACCTACGTTGGGATGGAAACAATGTTTCAACCTGTACCGGTAGCGCCTTCTCTACTGGTGGAGCGGTATCGGGCACAAATGCCAATGTCACCGAGCCAACAGCAAATAGCAGCCGCACTTACACAGTGAACTGTACGGGTACTAACGGCGCGGCTTCGGACTCTCTATCTGTTAGTTTGGGCGTGGGCACAACGGGTGATGTTGATGTAGATCCAGACATAGTCCGCAAAGGTGACACTGTGGACGTAACCTGGACGGGCGCCACAGGAGCATGTACGCTCACTGGACCTGGCGTCAACATGACTAACCTTGGACCATCAGGAAGTGTACAAGTGGTGATAAATGGCGAATCCACCTACACACTAACTTGTCCAGGTGGGGAAGATACCGCGACAGTGAAAGTGCTCCCAGTCATCCAAGAGACTTAAAATACAATACATAAAGCAAGACGGCGCGGGGCTTAAGCCCCGCGCCGTCTTGCTTTTTCAGTAATAATCGGCTATATTTCTGCCATTATGGCAATAACCAAAGGCGCTAAAAAGGCCAACCGATCAAGCTTGCGTAAGCGAGTGTTTAACTTGCGTCGCAAGAACACAATGGCCGACTCGGTCAAAGAAGTCCGTAAGCAGATTGTTGCCGGAACTAAGGCAGAAGCAGAAAAAAACTTATCAGCCGCCTACCAAGCTATCGATAAGGCTGCCAAGCGAGGCGTCATCAAGCCGAACACAGCTGCGCGTAAGAAGTCACGACTAGTAGCTGCTATCAACAAGATCAAATAGATTCATAAACATCCTCGAAATGAGGATGTTTTTGTTTTTGTGCACAACAGCAATGTTAGAATATTGGGATGTCAGATGATAGAACACACGCTATTGTTTGGGAGGCTCCCGAACATCGCCATTTTCACAAACCGAGCGACTGGTATTGGGCGCTTGGAATCATTGCGCTTTGTGGCGCAGTAGCAGCCTTCTTCTTTGGCAACTTTATGTTTGCGGTTTTGATATTGGTAGGTGCGGCCGTAATGGCACTGCAGTCTGCCAAGCCACCGCGAATCGTACCTTTCATGGTTGGTACTCGCGGCGTACGTGCTGGGAATCAACTTTTTACTTACGGCTCGTTAGAGGCCTATCACATTGACGAAGAGGATGCCTTAGGGACACAGCTCCTACTTCGTTCCAAACGGCTTTATATGCCACTTATCGTAATACCGATTCCTGACGAGTATATACATGAGATAGAGGACCTTTTACGAGAAAGATTAAAGGAAGAAGATCTAGAAGAACCATTGGCACATAAGCTGTTGGAAATGGTTGGTTTTTAATTCTCGGGTTAAACCCAATTAACAAAGAAAACGAAAGCGCCCTTAGGCGCTTTCGTTTTCTATATTGTGCTCCCGCCAGGAATCGAACCTGAATCGCAGGTACCGCAAACCTGCATTCTATCCATTAAACTACGGGAGCAGCTGCTTCGTAGAAGCGAAGCGATAATACCACAGATTTTTTACAAAAGTAACCGTCTTGCGAGACGGTTACAGTGTGCTGCGGAAGCGGTGAGATTCGAACTCACGGTCCCCGTTAAGAGACTCCTGTTTTCAAGACAGGTGCAATCGACCACTCTGCCACGCTTCCGTGAACACGATACTAACAAAAAAATGCAATTATCCAAAATGTGATAATCTAGCGATATGCGATTAATGGGAATTGATTACGGTACAAAGCGGGTTGGGGTAGCTCTTTCTGACGAGAGCGGCAGGATGGCTTTTCCCCATATTGTGCTCGATAATGACGGTAAACTCCTTGAACAGTTAGAGAAAATTATCAAAGAAAGAGCAGTGGGGGAGATTGTGATCGGACATTCGCTTGATCGATCGGGCCGACCAAATGCCGTCCATGGTGAAGTGGAAGAATTGATTGGAGATCTTACTCTGCGAGTAGGTTTGCCGATTCATCTAGAGGCCGAACAGTATTCGACTCAAGAGGCCTTACGAGATCAGGGGCGTACTGCACAGACCGACGCGTCTGCGGCAGCCATCATATTGAATAGTTTTATAACCAAGAAAAAATGATAAGTTACGATGATTTTGCGAAGCTTGAGATAAAGATCGGTACGATTGTTGCGGTTGAGGTGATTGAAGATGCAGACAAACTTCTAAAACTAACGGTTGATCTTGGTGAAGTTGATGAAAATAATGAACCGAAACAGCGACAGATCGTTTCTGGTATTCGTCCGTATTTTGAAGACCCTCAAGTCTTAGTAGGGAGACAGTGCCCGTTCCTTACCAACCTTGAACCACGGGTTATTCGTGGCTTTGAAAGCCAAGGGATGATCTTAGCTGCCAGCGCAGACGAAATCTTTGCATTGCTCCATCCGAGTACCTCACTACCAGCAGGCACCAAGGTAAAATAATCAGATGAATATTGAAGTTGATACACAGTCGCGCAATAAGGCCGAGTTCTACTCGGCTCTGGTTTGGATAATAGCCGGCGTTTCGCTAGTCATTTTTTGTGTTCTGGGATTGTTGAATACTGCGGTTCCTGGAGTCGCGGAACTTGTTGCGATGCTGTCCTCAATTGATAGCAAATATGTATATGTGGCCGCCTTCGTTTCTATTTTTGTTGAAGGCCTATATTTCTTTGGCAGTTTCTTCCCAGGATCGACTCTGATTATAATCTTGACGCTACTCTCGCAGCTATCTGGGCCAGTAGTCTTCGTGGGCACTATCTTGTCTGTATTTTTGGGTTGGTGTCTGGCGAGTTTGGTCAACATTTGGTTGGCGAAAACTTATCATTTTAAAGTAGCTCGTTTGGGGGAAAACAGTGACTATAAAATCGAGGATCGTCTTTGGACTACTTGGTTCCCAGCCTTTAGAGCCAACTATGAAGTGGCACAGGTAACAGCAGGGGGTAATCCCGTCAAAGTTTTTTGGTCTTCGGTTCGAGTAAAGTTTTGGGCTAGTCTAGCTTCGGCAGGAGTGCTGTTGGTAGTGCCATACTTTGTGGACATCAATCAGATAAGTAACGAAGAGGGCTTTCTTTCAGTTGCGGCGGTAGCAGTAATAAGTTTCGGTGTAGGGTTTGTGAAAATGCGAAAGTATTTTCGTAGAGACTAGTAGTGTGGGACAAAAAGACTCGACCAAGGCCGAGTCTTTTTATTTGTGCCCCCGCTAGGAATCGAACCTAGAATAACGGCTTAGAAGTCCGCAGTTATATCCATTTAACTACAGGGGCGAACGAGGAGGCAAATGAAAGTTTACTTGCATTTAAGCTCCGAGTGAAGACCCTGAAAGAAATTTTGTGAAGCGTTAGCGCAAACAAAACTTTCTTACAGGGGCGAACGAACAAGTGCACTTAAGATCCGAACATAACCCTAGCAGATTTTTTGGGTTTCGAGAATGGGTCATCTCCAGAGGTGTCGAATTTGACATTGACAGACATAATTAATGGTAGTTACATATACCACTGGATCTGTAGCTAAGGAGGAAGTCATGTTCTGGTTCTTTGTGTTTTTTCAACGTCTTACACATGCCACTTATGAGGTGGATGTGGCAAATTGTACGAAAGATCAAGTCGTTGAGCGCTGTGAGTCGCTCTTCAAAAATCCGCGAAATGCTGTAGTCGCTACGTCCAGTGACGGTATTCATCACTGGGGAATTCGCAACCTCAGCGCCTTGTGTGCCTTGTGTGAGCGGACTTCTATTGTCAGTGTTATGTCGATTTCAAATTCGGAAATCGACAAGTTGGTACCAAGTATTGGTTAATCCAACAAGATCTTTTGTAGAAGGGGACCCCAAAGGTATGGGGTCCTTTATTTTATCCCAAGAGCAGGAATGCTATTGACTTTTATATATAAATATGCTATCCTGAAACAGATAGAAATGGCTATTTGTAAGGAGTAAAGCCATGGAAAAGTTATTTTTCACAGAGTCTGGGGTATTGAGAATCCGTTGGTGGCCGCTTCTCGGAGTGGCAGTATGGATTATCTGGGTCGCCGTGTCGCTTGGGATGGCGGCATCTGGGGCCTCAGGGCGAGCAGACCCGTTCATTCACGCCCCGTTGTACTGGATGTTCGGCTAATGCCGAACATCCAAAGGCCGTCGATCACTTGTGATCGACGGCCTTTTATTTTTTGAATAGGGGAGGGGGTTTCATGAGGGATTTGATCCTTACTTTCAAATGAGCGAGCGAAATGAACAAATGCTCTTGTTCATTTCCAAGCGAATGAGGAAAGAAAGCTATACTTACAGGATCAGTACACCTTTTGTATATTTTATTTCGTTGTTACTCATAAAATATCTCAAAAGGTTTTCAAATCCCTACGCACGTGCGGCGGGGTACGTGCTCATCGCCCACAAATAAAAACCGCACACGTACGTGTGCGGTTTTTATTTGTGGGCGATGAGGGATTTGAACCCCCGACCTTCGCTGTGTAAAAGCGCTGCTCTACCAACTGAGCTAATCGCCCGTCCTGGACCGCTACATAGTACAAGTTTTTTGAATTATTTCAATAATGAAGGAAACTCGTATAGTATTTAGGCGAATCGCTATGTTGGAGATACAGTGCTTAATTAATGGTAAGGTACAGGGTGTTGCATATCGTACCTATGTGCAGGATTCGGCCACGGCTCTTAATCTAACTGGTTATGCGCGCAATTTGCCTGACGGCACGGTGGAGGTTGTTGCACAAGGCGATCCAACAATCTTAAAAGAGTTTGTTGAGCATCTTCACGAAGGATCATTGTTGGCCGTGGTTGAGGGGGTTGCGGTAGAATGGCACACGGCTAAAAAAGAATTGGATGATTTCTCAATAAAGCATACTTAGAGACATGGAAGAACCAAAAATAATTTTTGAAAACGACGACGTGTTGGTAATAGACAAGCCAATTGGTTTGGCTGCGCACGGAGAAGGAGCTGATCCTGCCGGCACGGTGGTGGAATGGTTTTTACGCCGCGTGCCTGCGGCACGCGGCGTCGGAGAACCACGCGTTGGTAAAGATGGTAAAGAGATTGAGCGCAGCGGTATCGTGCATCGTCTTGATCGCGACACTTCAGGTGTAATGATCTTAGTCAAGACACAGGCATCCTTTGATCATCTGAAGGGTGAGTTTTTGGAGAGACGAGTTAAGAAAGAGTATCGCGCATTGGTGTACGGGGCGATGAAGGAGCGTTGGGGAACAATAAATCGATCAATTGGCCGCAGTACCAAAGACTGGAAGCTTCGTTCGGCTGATCGGGGAGCGCGCGGGCACTTGCGCGAGGCGGTGACGGAATGGGAATGCTTACAGATCGGACAGTATCAGGAGCTAGCCTTTTCTTATGTAAAGCTTCGACCGAAGACTGGTCGCATGCACCAGCTAAGAGTCCATCTAAAGGCAATTGGTCGCCCGATCGTGGGCGATCAACTCTATGCTGGCAACCAGTTGGGGACGGGTGATGACCTCGGTCTTAAAAGATTGGCCCTGCATGCCTTTTCTTTGACGATAGCGCTACCTTCTGGTGAAGATAAATCATTTGAAACACCGTTGCCACCGGAGCTTTCGGGCGCTATTGAACTTCTCGGTTAATAGTGTTAGAGTACGCCCACTTTTTAAGACAGTATTTATGAATTCTACTTTGGCAGGCATTTCTATTTCACCGGTCAACATGACCGATCGTAAGGCACTAGGTATTCGTGCCGGTGATACCGTGCGTGTTCACCAGAAGATCGAAGAAAAGGGCAAGACTCGCCTCCAGATATTCGAAGGTGTGGTATTGGCACGAAAGCATGGTGACGAGCCAGGTGCCACTTTCACCGTACGCAAGGTTGCTTCAGGTGTGGGAGTTGAGAAGATTTACCCACTTTATTCTCCTTTGATCGACAAGATCGAGATTGTTAAGCGTTCTAAGGTACGTCGCGCTAAGCTCTACTTCATCCGCGATAAGGTAGCCCGCGAGATCAAGCGTCAGATGCGTCGCATGACCATCGTTGCTTTTGGTACTGAGTCCGAAATGGAAGCATCGGCGCGCGCTGAACAAGAAGCTAAGGCCGCAGAAGAAGCCGCCAAGAAAGCAGAAGAGGAAGCATTGAAGGAAGTTGTCGTAGAGGAGGCACCAGCTGAGGAGACTCCAGTTGCAGAAGAAGGGGAGAAGAAGGAGTAAATTTTTACTTACGGAAAACAAAGAGCGGCGCCAAAGGCGCCGCTCTTTGTTTTCCTTTGCTTGAAAATACTAAGAATGTTGCGTACAATCGGCGGGTCGCATCCGCGAATGCCCAGGTGTTGAAATTGGTAGACAAGCTACCTTGAGGTGGTAGTGCCGAAAGGCGTGCTGGTTCAAGTCCAGTCCTGGGCACAAAACGTTAAAGAAAACAGTGCCTGCGCACTGTTTTCTAGTTTTGTGAACCGGAGACATGTTTTCGTTTCTTTTACTAGAAACAAAAACAATCGAGGTCGGGGAGAAAGTGCTTAGTAGAATTGGAGCGAAGTGAACAATTATACTTAGCAACTTGACCCCAAAAAACAAATAAAAAATCGCGGCCGAGAGCCGCGATTTTTTTATTTATCAACCTCGATGAGGTGCTTGAGATAGGTTGTGAGATGCCCTCCAGGGGTGTCGTAGTGGCCGCTCATGCGTTTGATTGCCTCTGGCCCTAGAATATTGAGCGCGAGACCAAATCCTTCTGGGGATTCTTTGATACGGGGCAAAGCAGTGCGTCTTATACCAAAGCAGACGAGAGCTGGTTCTTTCGCGTCGTTTTGATTGTCTGAATAGTGTCCAGCCAATGCTAGGTCAGCCCCTTTTTCAAATGAGTCGATCATCTCTTTGAGTAAGCCAGGCGGTTCTTTTAACTCGCCATCGATAATGATAAGCACATCACCTTTGATGCGATCTAAGTCTTCGGCCACCTCCTTGATGTGGGAACGGTCAACTGCCACTATTTCGTAAAGTGCGTTTGTCTCATCATCAAATATCGCACTTAGTGATTTGATCTGATTATCTAAAATAGCCTGGTCTGCGATCCAGGGAATGATGAGCGAGTAGCGGGGTGTGGTTTGGGAACTTTCCATTGAGTCAATTATATGTCGGACTCGTTATTTCCCTGTGGTACAAGGGGGATAGTGAAAATGACGTTTTGCTTGCTCTTGTCGCCCAGAACGCAAAAACTCCCCGAAGGGAGTTTTCATTTGGGCGACTAGAGAGAATCGAACTCTCGACACAGGATCCACAAACCTGAGTTTTACCACTAAACTATAGTCGCCATGTGGCATGATTTATAACTGTTTTTGACGGAATAGTCTAGTATAATCATGGCAATATGGATGATGAAGGACGCAAATTAGTAATAGTGATTCTATTCGTCTTCGGGGCGGCAGTCGGATTTTATTTGTCGCGACTATTTTTTTAGAATCGATTTCTAACTAGTCTCTCCAGCTTGGTGTTGATCTGTCTCTAACTGGCCGTGGCCAAATGTTTCATGTGTGTAGATCAGCACTCCCGTCATCACCACGAACCCCATAACAATAGAACTAAACGTGTACCAAAAACTTTGATAATTTTTTAGGTTGCCATGTACACGAGGTAAGAGGTCGGTAGCGGCGATGTAAAGAAGGTTGCCAGCGGCGAGACCGGTGATTATCCAGATATATTCCTCTAAGGTGGCGGCGAGGAGAATGGTGATCACCGTACCGACAATTATCGAAGAGGCAGATAAAAGGTTTCGCCAAGCGGCCTCGAAGCGACTGTATCCACCGCGAATCAAAACACCGAACTCAACTATTTCTTGCGGTATCTCATGGAGAGCAAGACCGACCGCGACCGCGATACCGAGAGTTGGATCAATTAAGAAAGCGCTACCTAAGATAACGCCGTCGGCGAGATTGTGAATGGCGTCACCAATAAGGAGTAGGGTAGCGGCACCTTTGCGGCCGCAGTTTTTGTCATCCGCTTCGCGAGCATGAAAGTAACGGTGTAGTTCGTAGGAGAGTAGATAAAATAAAATGAAACCGGCGGCAACCGCTATACCGCCCCATTCTGCATTGGCTTCCAGAGTTTCTGGAATAAGCTCAAATAATACTAGTGAAAGAAATACACCGACTGCGGCAGGAATAATGTAGCGCTCAATCCCTTCAAGTTTTCGGCTATTGCCAAAAAACACTACACCAACCAAAGAACAAAGAGCCACTGCACCGGCTGCCAATATCGCTTCAAACAACATATTTAACGGTAATTTATCTTATTGCAAATAACTTGCACTAAGGATAGCACGGGTTTAGATTTTTACCAGCCGTCTTGCTTTTTAGTGGGGAAAAGGTATAGTGCGTCAGTCTTTAAGACCTATGTTCGCTGATGAAGGGCTTGCCCTTCGGAGAACCAATGGGCGTTCGGCCGCGTAAAGCGGGCTTCAGCCCGCTTTACGCGGCCTTTCTCATACCCTTTGGTCTAAGACATTTATAAGATAATCCTATTTGAATGAAGTTCATACTAGGAACCAAAGATCGAATGACTCAGGTCTTCGATGAAAAGGGAAAATGCTTTCCTGTGACCGTGCTCCGAATCGAGCCGCTCACTGTAACTGCTATCAAAGCTGTCGAAAAGGATGGCTATGATGCTGTGCAGGTAGCTGCCGGTAAACAAAAGGAGACACGTCTCTCTAAAGCTGAGTTGGGTCACCAGGGTGGTGCCGCTCGCTATGTAAAAGAATTCCGTGCTCGTCCTTCTCAGGGTGAGAAGCTAGACGGTATTGAAATCGGTCAGAAGATCGACGCGTCAACTTTTGGCGTTGGTGACACTGTGACCGTAGCGGCTATTTCAAAAGGTAAGGGCTTCCAGGGTGTTGTGAAGCGTCACGGCTTTGCTGGAGACATGGCTTCACACGGACGCAAGCACTCAGCTCGTGCGCCAGGTTCTATCGGCGGCGGCGGACGTGATGGTGGTCGCGTTATTAAAGGTATGCGAATGGGCGGACGAATGGGCGGCGATCGCATCACCGTTAAGAACCTCACTATCGTTCAGGTAAACAATGAAGAAAACATAATCCTCATAAAGGGAGCTATCCCTGGTCGCAAGGGGACTTTAGTAGAAGTACGCGGCATCACCGCCTAAGCCATAATTTCTGAAATATGAAAACTCAAGTATATAAACAGGATGGAGGCAAAGGAGGTGAGATCACATTGTCCGAAAAACTATTTGGACAGAAGTGGAACGCTGACCTAGTTCACGAAGTGGTGACTGCAATGACCGGTAACGCTCGCGTTACTATCGCCGATACCAAAGACCGCGGCGAAGTTCGCGGTGGTGGTAGAAAGCCATGGAAGCAAAAGGGAACTGGTCGCGCTCGTCACGGTAGTCGTCGTTCACCGATTTGGACAGGAGGTGGTGTTGCACACGGTCCTATCTCCGAAAAAGATTACAGCCGCAAGATCAACAAGAAGGTGCGTGCTAAGGCTTTCGCTGTCACTCTCTCAAAGAAGTATGCTGATGGTGAAGTGATCTTTGTTGAAGCGATTTCATTCGCTGCTCCAAAGACTACCGAGGCTAAGGGTGTCATCAAGGCACTCGCTACCGCTTCTGGTGAGACATCACTCGCTACCAAGCGTAAAAACACAGGACTCATTGTGCTTAGTACACGCGATGGTGCTGCTGAGAAGAGTTTCCGCAACTTCGGTAACTTTGCAGTAGTGAACGCCAAGGATGTGAGTCCGGTTGATCTCCTTACTTATAAGTATGTCATCGTATCCGACCCCAAGGGCTCTTTGGAGATCTGGGATAAGCGGGTCACCAACTAAAACATATGGCATTATTTAATCGAACAACAAAAGCCAAGAAGGCTTCATCAAAGGCTAAGGTTTCAACCGTACCTTCAACTATCCGTGATTTGTCTGCGACATTGCTCGCCCCACGTGTTACCGAGAAGGCAATGCGAGGATCTGAGAAAAACGTTTACGTTTTCGAAGTTGCACCAAAGGCCGACAAGCGCGCTGTCAAAGAGGCAGTCAATCGTCTTTTTGGAGTCATTCCAGTCAAAGTTAACATCGTTAACAAGACACCTCGTCAGTACAAATCACGCGCCCGCGGCCGAATGGCTCTCGAGCACGGAATGAAGAAGGCTTACGTTTATCTGAAGGAGGGAGATAGTATCTCACTCGTTTAGATCGAGGTCTCTTTGAGAGAACAATTAATTACACGTATGGGTCACCTTGTGACCCGCAAAGTAATCACTAATTATGAAAAAATATAAACCAACCTCGGCCGGTCGTCGCGGGATGACCGTCATCGAGTACAAGAAGAAACTTTCTTCGACTAGCAGTCGTCCACATAAGGCGCTAGTGAAAGGTAAGGCTGCAACTGGCGGCCGCAACAGTCAGGGTCGTACCACGATGTGGTACCGTGGCGCCGGCAACAAGCGTAAGTATCGTGCGATTGATTTTCGTTTCGATAAGAAAGATATTCCTGCCAAGATTGAATCACTCGAATACGATCCTTTCCGCACTGGCTTTATCGCGCTTGCTCTCTATCAAGATGGTGAACGTCGTTACATCCTAGTGCCGCAGAATATGGCAGTAGGAGACACCTTCGTTGTTTCTGAAAAGGCTAAGATCAAGACGGGAAACCGTTTGCCGCTCGGTAAAATTCCAGTAGGTACATTCGTGTACGCAGTGGAATTGAAGCCTGGTGCTGGCGCTCGTATCGCTCGTGCCGCTGGTAACTACGCTGAAGTAGTAGCGCAGGACGCTGGTTATACTCAGGTTCGCCTGCCTTCAACTGAAATCCGTAAAGTGATTGCTACATCTTGGGCTTCAATTGGCGAAGTTTCTAACGAAGAAAACCGCCTTGTCTCAATTGGTAAGGCCGGTCGCGCTCGTCATATGGGTCTTCGTCCGAAGACTCGTGGTACCGCGAAGAATGCCGTCGATCACCCATACGGAGGTGGTGAAGGTGTTCAGCCTCGTGGTCACAAGCGTGCTCGTACGGCACAGGGTCGTCCGACCGGTAAGGGTCAGAAGAGCCGCCGTCCAAAGAAGTACTCAAACAAGATGATCATTTCTCGCCGCAAGCTCGGCCCGCGAATGACTTCGAAGAAGTAATTCGTCCAAACTCAAATCAAAAAAGCCGCGGGCCTTTGGCCCGCGGCTTTTTGTTACCCCGCCAGTTGACATTTTTCACCCATTCCCGTAATATTGCCCCGTTCCGAACTCGTGCCGGAAGGCGCCCTATCTAGGCGTTCGGCGCGGACTACTCTCTAGTCGGGAACTCGTGTTGGGTAGGCCGTTACCTTCTTCAACACGGGGCCCTGACTTAGAGTTTCCTTAAATCACGATTTGCTGCGTTGGACATCGAAAAATAAAGCTCAATGAACGTCATAGTTCACCTCGCCTTATTTTCCTTATCGGCCTTGCAACTTTGATTTTAAGCAAACTCTCTTATTTCAGGCTATACCCTAGCGTTTTATCTATATGTCACGATCAGTATATAAAGGCCCTTATGTGGACGAACGTCTGCTTAAGAAAATTGCCGACAAGAAGCCAAGCAACGCTGGTGTCATTAAGACCTGGTCGCGTGATGCTGTAATTTCACCTGAAATGGTGGGATTCACTTTCGGTGTTCATAACGGCAAGAGTCATATCGAAGTGATGGCGACTGAAGAAATGGTTGGTCACAAGTTGGGAGAATTCTCCCCGACCACTAAGTTCATCCGTCACGGCGGTAAGATGCAGAAGGAGCTTGAGCAGAAGAAGAAGGACGCTGAGATCACTGCCGCCAAGGCAGCCAAGGCCACCCCAGCCGCTAAGAAGTAGTTAATTTCTCATGAAAGCAATTTTAAAAAACTACCGCCAGTCACCACGTAAGGTTCGCCTTATCGCTGATTTGGTGCGCGGCAAGAAGGTTACTGAGGCTTTGCGTCAGCTTAGTTTCGTCAACAAGCGTTCGGCTGCACCTTTCGCTAAGGTGATCAACTCTGCAGTGGCGAACGCCAAGAGCGTCGGTCGTTCACCAGAATCTCTAACGATCGCCAAGGTCGCTGTTGATAAGGGTACGACTATTACTCGTTTTATGCCGCGAGCGCGCGGATCGGCTTCACCGATCAATCGCCGATCGAGCCACATAACCGTTGAATTGAAATAATATGACTCACGTTGCCCATCCATTCGTTCAGCGCATTGGTATCAACCGAGATTGGCGTAGCCGCTGGTTTGCCACTGACAAGAAGCGTTTCTGCGAATATCTTCGTGTTGATGCTGCTGTCCGCCGCTTGCTTGCTAAGCGTCTTAAGGGGATGTCTGTCGATGTAGTTGAGATTGAGCGTGACGAAAAGGCTATTCGCATCATTGTGAAGAGTGCTCGTCCTGGTCTTGTGATCGGTCGGAGTGGTGAGGGAGCAGTCAAGCTCAAGAAGGACGTTGATCAGTTGCTTCGTACCCTCAAGCTTTCCGAAAAGCCAGAGATCAAGATCGATATCGAAGAGATCCGTTCACCGGAACTCTCCGCTCAGTTGGTTGGTCAGATGGTAGCCGAAGGACTTGAAAAGCGTATGCAATTCCGTCGTGTCCTCAAGCAGACTATTGAGAAGGTGATGGCAAATCGTGACGTACAAGGTGTGCGCATTATGATGTCTGGTCGTCTTGGTGGTGCTGATATGTCTCGCGTTGAAGAGCTTAAGAAGGGACGTATCCCACTTCAGACTTTGCGTGCTGATATCGACTTCGCCCGCGTACGCGCCAACTTGCCGTACGGTGTGATTGGTATCAAGGTTTGGATTTATCGTGGTGAGGTGTTCGTAGATCGACGTGCCGGCGCGGCTGGCGCCAGTGCCGCTCCGCGTCAGCGAGAGGGTGCTGAAGAGAATACTTCAGCACGTACACCGCGTCGCACAGCCGCCCCACGTGGTCGTAATTCCTAATTCGTATGTTGTTTCCTAAAAAAGTAAAACACCGCAAGTGGCAAGTCGATCGAAAGAGCGAGGAGCAACTTAAGCGTCCGGATACCCGGGGCATCACTGTTGCTTTCGGAGCTTATGGCCTAAAGGCTACTTCGCCGGCACGTGTGCGTTCTAGTCAGATCGAGGCCGCTCGTCGTGTGATTTCTCGCACCCTTGGCAAAACTGGTCGTGTTTGGATTCGTATTTTCCCTGATCGACCGATGACCAAAAAAGCGGCTGAAACTCCGATGGGTAAGGGTAAGGGTGATCCAGACCACTTCGTCTTCGAAGTTTCTCCAGGACGTGTTCTCTTCGAGGTTGACGGCGTTACTGAGGCCGTAGCTCGTGAAGCAATGCGTAAGGCTACTGCCAAGCTTCCGGTTAAGGGTCGCTTCGTTACTCGTGAAGATACGCAAGCTTAAACATCGCTTATGACTAAAATGAACGACATTCGAAAAATGAATGAAAGTGAGCTGAATACGCTCCTTTCGGAAAAGCGCGAGACAGTGCGCGGTTTCCGTTTTGGTACCGGTGGTCGCGATGTGCGAGCTAAGCGATCAGCGAAGAAAGAAATTGCTCGTGCGCTAACCGAATTAACAGTCCGCAAACTCCAGGGTAAGCCAGTAGAGGCCTAACATTGTCTTATGTCAACAGAAATTTTATTACAGGAAAACGGCAAAGGACGCGTACTTAAGGGTACGGTGGTGGCTTCTAAGATGCAGGACACCATTACGGTTGCCGTCGAGCGCTACACAAAGCACAAGAAGTACAAGAAATTCGTTCGTTCAACCAAAAAGTATTTGGTACACGACAAAGGTAATACCGCGACAGTAGGTGGTAAGGTCGAAATTATTGAGACAAAGCCAATGAGTCGTCGCAAGCGCTTCACTCTACTAAGCAAATAAAGGCTTATGATCCAACCACAAACTTTAGTAAAGATCACAGATAACTCCGGCGGTAAGATCGGCAGAGTTTTCAAAGTACTAGGCGGTTCTAAGAAGCGTTATGCCGAACTCGGTGAGATGGTGGTGCTTTCGGTGCAGACTGCTGAGCCACGTAAACTAGTGAAGAAGAAGGATATTGTTTACGGTGTAGTAGTACGCCAGAAGAAGCCTTTCCGTCGTGCTGATGGATCGTACGTGAGCTTTGATGACAACGCTGTCGTCTTGGTAGATAAGGAGAAGAAGGAGCCGAAAGCTAACCGCGTGTTTGGTCCGATTCCGCGCGAGCTTTCCGAGGCTGGTTATCAGAAGATCGTGTCTTTGGCACCTGAAGTAGTATAGGCATATGAAAATCAAGAAAGGAGACAACGTGATAGTGATCGCCGGCAAAGACCGCGGCAAAACCGGAAAGGTGGAGAAAGTCTTCACTAAGACCGACATGGTTTTGGTCGAGGGTGTCAACGTGATCACCAAACACCAGAAGAATCGCCGCGCTACCTCACAAGGTCAGGTGGTGAAGAAGCCTGCGCCGATTCATATTTCTAACGTCGCTCTAAGCGAGGGTGGAAAGCCGGTGCGTGTTGGTTATAAGCAGGAAGGAGAGAAGAAGGCACGCGTTTCTCGTAAGAGCGGCAAGTCAATTTAATTCGTTGCCCCTAACCCACTTTATTTATTATGGAAAATCTCAAGACAAAACTCGCTAAATCCTTCGATACACTGAAAGGTTCCTTTGGATATAAAAACGTGATGCAGGCGCCTCGACTTGAGAAGGTGGTGGTATCGGTGGGCATCGGTAAGATTGAGGATAAGGCGAAGCGTGAAAAGATCGCTGAACGTCTTGCTCGTATCACTGGCCAGAAGCCATCTCCACGTCCAGCGAAGCAATCAATTGCTTCTTTCAAGCTTCGTCAGGGCGACATCGTCGGTTACCAAGTGACTCTACGTGGTGCTCGAATGCATGACTTCTTGGATAAGTTGATTCACATTGCGTTGCCACAGACTCGTGACTTCCGCGGTCTTAAGGCTACCGCTATCGACGAGATGGGTAACATCACGCTTGGTATCAAGGAGCACACAATTTTCCCAGAAACATCTGACGAAGATATTCGCGACGTATTCTCACTAGCGATTACTGTCGTTACGACTGCTAAGACTAAGCCAGAAGCCGAGGCCTTCCTTCGACACATTGGTCTGCCTTTGAAGAAAGACGAAGTTGAAGCGTAAGTAGGGGAGGTAAAACAGACCAAAAACGCAAGGGGCGGGCCGAAAGCCCGCCCCTTGCGTTTTTGCTACAAAGTGGTATTTTAGTGGGTAAACAAACCGCCCGTAAGGGCGTTTTAATTTGATTTAATGTTATATTATTCGCAATATGGAAAGATTTTCTAAATACCTTCGTGACACAATCGCCGAGATGAAGCACGTGAAGTGGCCTACCACCAATCAAGCGGCAGTTTACACGCTGCTCGTTGTCGTGATTTCTGTTGTAGTAGCTTTGACACTCTCTGGCTTTGACTATCTCTTTACTAATTTGTTGCAGATTGCCGTTTAAGGTTATCTCACTAGAACCTAGAACTAAAAATTATGGCTAAACAACATTCAACCGGCGAGCGTCGTTGGTATGCGATCCATACCTACTCCGGCTACGAAAATGCGGTGTCTCGTAACTTGAAGCAGCGTATTGATTCGCTCAACATGCATGACCAGATCTTCAATGTGATCGTGCCGACCGAAAAGAAAATCCGTGTTAAAGGCGGCAAGCGTGTAACCGAAGAGGAGCGCATCTATCCGGGCTATGTGCTCGTGGAGATGGTCGTGAACGACGAATCTTGGTATGTGGTACGTAACACACCACGTGTGACGGGCTTCGTAGGTAGCGGCACTCAGCCGGTTCCTCTTTCTGAAACAGAGCTCAAGGCTCTGATGGGACGAATGACAGACGACACACCAAAGCACAAGGTTGATCTTTCTGTTGATGACATCGTTGTTATCACTGATGGGCCATTTAAGGAGCTTGAGGGTAAGGTAGCCGAGACCGACGAAGAGCGAGGCAAGGTTAAAGTACTCGTCTCAATGTTCGGCCGCGAGACTCCGGTAGAACTCGATTTTTTGCAGATTAAGAAGATTTAAGATATAGTGCTCCCGCTGTTGCGCTTCTAAACAACATTTATGGCAAAGAAATTAGTAAAACAAATCAAGGTTCAGGCTCCGGGTGGCAAGGCTACTCCAGCTCCACCTCTTGGTCCGGTTCTCGGACAGGCCGGTATCAACATCGGTGAGTTCGTAAACCAATTCAATGAGCAGACTCGCGATCAGATGGGCGAGATCGTCCCAGCCGTGATCAGTGTCTTTGATGACCGATCATTCACCTTCATTCTGAAGACCTCTCCAGCTTCTCGTCTTATTCTTAAGGCGATAGGGAAGGACAAGGGTTCTGGAAAGAATCTTACTGCCAAGGCTGGTACTATCACTCGCGCACAGGTACGAGAAGTGGCTGAAAAGAAGATGGTTGATCTCAATGCCGCTTCAATCGAGGCTGCAATGAAGACCATTGAGGGTACTTGTCGCAGTATGGGAGTGACTGTGGTGGACTAAACCTTGTTTTAAACAGGAAAAGCAAAGGGGCGGGCCGAAGGCCCGCCCCTTTGCTTTTCCTGTTTTCTGTGTTAAAATACCAGCCTTCTGGTCAATTCCGGCCTGATAAAAAAAGGAGGGGCTTAATGCCTTTAAAGTTCTTTGACGAAAATACCTCGACTTTCGCGGATAGCCGCGTGACAGCCGAGCAAATGATCTGCGGGAAGACCCGCCAGGTTGTGGCAATAATCCTGTTGGCACCGGACGGCAAGCGTTTGTGCTTGACCATGAAGGAAGCGGCCAGGGAGGATGGCCGACTCAATCTCTCGCCACCACAAGGTGACATAGGGGAGACTGAATCAATCTGGAACGCGGCGAGTCGCGAACTCCAGGATGAGCTCGGCGTGGACATGTGTGGCCCGGTCGTATATCTCGGGAACAGTCAGCGTCAATTGCCGAAAGGTCATCCTAGATCCAAGCAGTATCGGTTTTATCGGTACAATTGGGTGACCGCTTATTCGGCCGGCTACGATCTGAGGCCGAGGGTTCCTTTGGCAAAAGCCAATTGGTACCACTTCGACGCCCTCGAATATCTGACCGGTTGCATGTCAGAGGAGAAGGGTCGGATGTTCAAGGAGGTCATGTCGGCACTTCGAAAGAAAGCCGGCAACAACTACATGATCCGGAAATCCATTCTGGAAAATGATCCAGATCGGCTGTTGGGTACTGACAGGATGCAGGCCGTCGCCTGACCTATTGTTCTTAGCCGGCGGGAGGATACCCGCCGGCAGATCTACCTACCACTATCTACTCGATAGTGGTTTTATTTTGTCCGTTCAAAATCCACCCACTCGTATTGAAGGCCATTGTGGTCGCGGCGTCCGTGGCGAGCGACTTCCTTGAAATCATTTTCGTATTCTGGGAATACGGTGTCTCCTGTACGATCGTCATCAAACAGTGTTAGGTGCAACCTGTCCACATAGGGTAGGGACATTTTATACATTTCTGCACCGCCGCCGATATGAATTTCTTTAGGGTTTTCTCCGGCCGCTAATTCAAACGCTTCTTCGAGAGAATGGGCGACGGAAGCACCTTCGTGGGTGTAGCTGGTATCACGAGTGACCACTATATTGGTACGACCCGGTAGGGGCTTTCCGATCGCCACCACAATCGACTCAAAGGTCTTGCGGCCCATTATGACCGGATGACCCATAGAAAGCTCCTTAAAGCGCTTAAGGTCGTCGCTGACATGGAAAAGTATCTGGTTATCCTTGCCGATGGCGCGGGTGCGCAGACCAATACCAGCCACTATTACCACTCTAATGCCTCTATAACTCATTTCGGTCAATTCTATACTAAAAAACTCGCTGGGGTATAATTCTCTTGATGAATACTTTCGAAATAGAGGTTAAGAGCCTTCTCGGAGAAGAGAATAAAGCAAAAGAATTGCTCGACAAAATGGCGGCAGGCGATCCTGATTTCAAAAAGACTAGCACTAATCGTCAGCTCAATCACTATTTTGAGGACGGGGATATAAATAAGTTGGTCGAGAATGTTTCTACACACTTGAAGCCGGAACAACTTGAAAAGTTGAAACATATTATTGATACAGGAAAAGATTTTTCCGTTCGTACCAGACAGAAGAACGAAGAGGTGTTGTTGGTTGTTAAAGCATCCGTCGATGAAGGTACGAGTGCCAATACAGTTTCTAGATTGGAGTTTGAAGAAAGAGTAGAGCCGTCTCTTGATGCACTCGATGAATTGGTAAAAAGCGCTGGTTTCAAATGCCAAGCCAAGTGGTCGCGTGCGCGCGATGAGTACAAATACAAAGGTATGACAGTTTGTCTCGATAAGAATGCTGGCTATGGTTATTTGGCTGAATTTGAGAAGGTGATAGACCTGCCTGTTGAAGCCTCGGCGCAGGTAGGTGACGAGTCGGCGCTCGCTTCTGCTCGCGCCGAAATCGACACTATTATGAAAGAACTTGGTGTTGATGAGTTGCCACAGGATCGACTGGAGCGAATGTTTTCCCACTACAACCAAAATTGGCCAGACTACTACGGCACAGACAAAGTTTTTGTAATTGAATAAAAAAGTTTATGTTTCTCTCCGATACAGACATCCACGCGGCAGTGAAAAAAGGCGAAATAACGCTCGAGCCTTTTAATCCGAAACAATTGCAGCCGGCAACTTACGATATTCGTCTTGGCAACACCTTCATTGTTAACGACGCTCATTCCACAAAGGCGATTGATCCGGTCAAGGGCATTTATCCGAAGACACAGAATGTCGAGGTGGCGGACGGAGAAGAGTTTGTGCTTCACCCCGGAGTTTCTATTCTGGGTTATTCTAAAGAGAAGTTTGGTAGCGAGCAATATTTGATCGAAGTGAATGGTAAGTCGAGTTTGGCGAGAATTGGTCTTATTGTGCACAACTCTGCCAGTATCGTGAATCCGGGTCACTTTCTCAATATCGCACTCGAGCTTTGTAATCTAAACAATGTGCCGATAGTGCTGCGTCCTGGAATGGAGATCGCCCAGCTTACTTTCTCTACACTTTCTTCTCATACCAAGAAAAGCTATCAGCAGACCGGACGTTACAATCACAACAACTTCGCTTCTTACTTACCACCAAAGACCGGCCCACTAGCGAGAAAGAAGCCAAAAACTAAAAAGAAATAATATGAATAACAACAATCACCCCGAATATCAATATCTAAAATTGATGCAGAAGTTGATCGACTCTGGCGACAAGCAAGTCGATAAAGGGACGGGCGTTGTTACTTATAGTTTGTTCGGTGAGCAGATGCGTTTTGACCTCTCTGCCGGATTGCCGCTTCTAACCACCAAGAAGGTTTATTGGAAAGGTGTGCTCCAAGAGCTTTACTGGTTTATGTCTGGCCAGAGCAATATCAAATATTTGGTAGATAACAATGTGCACATTTGGGACGACTATCCATACAAGATTTACAATGAGAAAGTAGAGAAGGGTGAAATGCCTGCGCTAACGAAAGAGGAATTTATCGCAAAGATTGGAAGTGATGAAGAATTTGCAAAAGCACACGGCGAGTTGCCACATATTTATGGAGAGCATTGGCGCCGTTGGCAAGCTCGTGATGGCAGGGAAGTAGATCAGCTCGGCTGGGTGATTAGTGAGCTTACCAAGGATCCTGATGCGCACAACACGCTAGTAAATAGTTGGAATCCGGAATATATGTACGCAATGGCGGCACCAGGAGCGGCCGCGCGTTTTCCGATTTGTCACAATATGTATCAGGTCAATATTAAGCACGGCAAAGTGTGTCTTCATCTCTACCAGCGTTCGGCCGATATTTTTCTCGGCGTGCCGTTCAATATCGGTAGCTATGCTTTGCTTACAATGGTGATCGCCAAGATCCTCGGCCGTGAACCAGGCGAATTCATCCATACTTTCGGTGATGTGCATATTTACGAAAACCATATCGAGCAAGCCAAAGAGCAACTTACTCGCGAGCCATTGCCGTTCCCGCAGGTGAAGATTAGTGATGAGGCGACCTCGCTCGATAACTTTCGCCCAGCACACGTAGAGTTGATCGACTACCAGTCACACGACGCCATAAAGGCGGAGCTCACTGTGGCCGGAGGGTATAACAAAGACCTGCATTCGTAATTATTATCACGGGGGTATAATTAACCGATATGATCTGACGTAGTTAAAAAACAGGAGTTATCAGAAAGTAATGATTTTTAACTATGTACGACTACATCAAGAAGCAGGACGAAGAAATTTTTAACGCGATTGAAGGAGAGGAGAAGCGAGAGGCAAGTGGGATTGAACTAATTCCAAGTGAGAACTATGTGTCGCGAGCAGTTCGTGAAGCGAACGGCTCCTGCTTCACCAATAAATATTCAGAAGGCTATCCTGGCAAGCGCTACTATGGCGGACAGGAATTTACTGACGTGGTAGAGACGATCGCGATCGAGCGTGCCAAGCAACTTTTTAATTGTCAGTTTGCCAACGTGCAGTCGCTCTCTGGTGCTCCGGCTAACGTTGCGATGTACTTTGCTCTAATGGAGCCGGGCGACACGGTGCTCGGTATGGACTTGGGTCATGGCGGACACTTAACACATGGTCATCCGACCACTTCGATCAACAAAGTTTTCAACTTTGTTCGATACAAGATGAAAGATCCGGACACTGGCGAGATTGATTATGATGAATTGCGTCGGGTTGCGCTTGAACACAAGCCAAAGATTATTTTGGCCGGGTTCTCTGCTTATAGTCGCGAGCTCGACTACGCCAAATTTGTTGAGATCGCTAAGGAAGTGGGTGCATACACTGTCGCTGACATGGCGCACATCGCGGGACTGATTGCCGGCAAAGCAGCGCGCAATCCTTTTGATGATGGTTTTGATGTGATTACCACAACAACTCACAAAACACTGCGCGGCCCGCGCGGCGGTATGATCCTCACTCGTGCCAGTGAGGAGATCGCGACCAAAATAAACAAAGCAGTATTTCCAGGTCTTCAAGGCGGTCCGCATATGAATGTGGTGGCTGCCAAGGCTGTGTGTTTTGGTGAAGCGCTCACACCTGCGTTTCAAGACTATGCGCAGCAGATTTTGAAGAATGCAAAAGCAATGGAAGCGGTCTTTCATCGTGAGGGTGTACGTATGCTCGGTGGCGGAACATCAAACCATCTTATCTTGGCAGATGTCTTCGGTAGCTTGGGCGTGACCGGTAAAGAAGCGGAGACAGTGCTTGATGAGGTGGGTGTCACACTTAATAAGAATATGATCGCCGATGAGCCGCGCACGGCGATGGATCCATCTGGTATTCGCTTTGGCACACCGGCCATGACGACTCGCAAAATGAAAGAAGTGGAAGCGACCAGACTGGCTGAAATAATGATCGAGACCTTACGCAACAAGGATGATGTTTCTAAGAAACAGACACTTCGTGAGGAGGTGCGGACAATGTGTGAGAAGTTTCCGATTCCAGATAGTTTTGTCTAAAGGGTTGACATCGGTCGCTCTAGTCATTAGTATTTGCCGCAGTAACAAGGGAGCATGAAAGATGCAAACACAGTATGTTTATCCGGGCTTTAAGAATCTGGATGAATTCCTTACCTATCACCGAGAACAGGCTCGGAAGGGTGATGAAGCGTCTCAAGGGATTGTCGCTACGGCCGAAAGGATCGAGTTAGCCAAGCTCGACCAAAAAGCTAAGGAAAGAGCAGGGTGAATTTGCATGAGGCGCATCCAAAGGATGCGCCTCTTAGTATTTCCAGATGTTACAATCCATTTATGAACAATAGTCTTAAGACGTTGCAAAATTCTCGCACCGCGCATCACTTGCGGCGACACTGGCTCACCATCGCGTTCGTGGGCGGTTTCGTTACCGACTTTCTACTTTTAAACCAAGTCGATAATCTCGTCGATAATCTCGTCCTGCTTTTTTATGTGACACTGGCGATGATTAGTATTCTGCTTCTTTATGCTTCTACGGCCGGCAAGTTGCCAGAAGACTCCAATCGACCTTTGCGTACTTATGCACCGGTCGCGATGCAGTACGCCTTCGGTGGCTTGCTCTCTGGAATGCTTATCTTCTATGGTCGAAGTGCTTCGCTGATAGACAGTTGGCCATTCCTACTTATTATCGCCACCATTATCTATCTCAACGAAACGGTGCGTGATCGCTCCGGTCGTTTAGTGTTGACCCTTTCAATGTTTTTTGTTGGGCTTTTTTCATACGTTGTACTGGTTGTGCCGGTATTGCTTGGTCGGATGGGGGCATGGATCTTTGTCCTAAGCGGTTTGTTGGCCCTGATCATCATGTACTTATTTTTGGGATTGCTCCGTTTGATCATCCCTAATTTTTTGGCAATGCAGATGCGCGTTATTGTCTTTTCGGTCGGTACGATTTTTGCTGTTTTGAATTTTCTTTACTTCTTAAATATTATTCCGCCGATCCCGCTTTCGATTCAAGAAATAGGCATTTATCACTCGGTCGTCCGGTTTGAGAATGGCGAGTATCAATTGAAATACGAGGAAGGTGAGTGGTGGCAGCCGTGGAAACGTTCCGACACGGTGTTCCATCCGGAATCTGGTGGTAATGTGTTTTGCTTTGCGCGCGTCTTTGCACCAACCCGTCTCTCTACCGATATTTATCACCGCTGGGAATATTACGATGAGACGAAGGGTGAATGGGTAACGCACGCTCGGGTAAACTATCCTATTCATGGTGGGCGGTCTGATGGCTGGCGCGGTTATACGCAGGTCGGCAATTTTAAAGAGGGGGAATGGCGCTGTACTGTGGAGACAGCCAGAGGACAAATACTTGGCCGCGAGAAGTTCAACATAGACACCTCGACCTCTCCAGCAGGGCTGGTGACGCGGGTCGATTGATTCTGGTATAGTGGTGGCTATGCAGGATGTGATCAGGGCAGCTATTGAGGAAGCTTTGCAGGAAATGGGGTTGCCCCCAGCGGCTTTTGCTGTGGAGCATCCGAGCGAATTGGCGCATGGCGACTATGCCACTAACGTAGCGATGGT
>MFMS01000006.1:100287-128334 GCA_001783525.1 Candidatus Kaiserbacteria bacterium RIFOXYB1_FULL_46_14
GCAGGAAGTGGCCCGCGCGGTGTCTCTCGGCGATAGTTGGGGGAACAACGATCATTGGCAAGGCAAGACCGTATTAGTTGAATATACCGACCCTAATCCATTCAAAGAATTTCATATTGGACATCTTTTCACCAACGCCGTCGGTGAGTCAATCGCGCGGCTTTTTATGGCACAGGGTGCGGACGTTAAACGGGTGAATTATCAGGGCGATGTCGGATTGCATGTCGCGTGTGCCATTTACGGAATGAAGCAACTCGGCTTGACTGCTGACACTGATTTTACTTCTAAGGATTTAGGTCGCGCTTACGCACTTGGCGCTACTGCTAATAAAGAAGACGAAGCGGCGGCGGCGGAAATCAAATCCATCAACAAAGCGGTGTACGAAAGAAGCGATGAAGAAATCAACGCGCTTTACGATCGTGGCCGCCAAATTTCACTGGATTATTTTGAGACTATTTACAAAATGGTGGACACTAAGTTTGATCATTACTTCTTTGAAAGTGAGGCGGCACCGAAGGGCAAAGAACTGGTGGTGAATAATCCGGAAGTCTTTAAAGAAAGCGATGGAGCACGGATTTTTAAAGGAGAAGACTACGGTCTGCATTCCCGTGTGTTTCTAAACTCTGAAGGTTTGCCGACCTACGAAGCGAAAGAGCTGGCTCTCGCTAAACTCAAGGAAGATTACATTTCTTATGATCACTCGGTTATTTCCACTGCTAAGGAAATAAACGAATACTTCAAAGTGCTACTCAAAGCAATGTCTTTTGTTTACCCAGAATTAGCAGAAAAGACCGAACATATCGGACACGGAATGATACGTCTCTCGACAGGAAAAATGTCTTCACGTACTGGGGATGTTATTTCCGCAGCTGACTTCATTGATGAGATCACTGATGCTGCCGAAGAAAAAATGAAAGAATCGGGTGTTACTGAAAGCAATCGAGATTTGTCTCGCGATATAGCAATTGGGGCTATTAAATATGCGACGCTCAAGAGTAGTATTTATCAGGACAGTATTTTTAATAAAGAGCAGGCGCTATCTTTTGAGGGTGCTTCTGGTCCGTATCTTCAATACACCCATGCACGCATCACGTCAGTGTTGGCGAAAGCGGCAGACGCTGGTGTGGTAGCAGGATTGCACGGAGATGCAATCCCCGACACTCCTTACGAAGTAGAAAAAATCCTCTATCGTTTCCAGGAGGTGGTTGAAGAGGCTTTTGAAGAACGTGAACCACATCGTGTTGCCACTTTCCTTATTGAGTTGGCTTCAGCCTTCAATACTTTTTATGCCAACGAACGTATTGCTGATGCGACTGATCAGTATGCTCCGTATAAGGCCCTCGTCGCTTCTTCGGTAAAACAGACGATTAAGAATGGTTTGTGGCTCCTAGCCATCAAGGCTCCGGAAAAGATGTGATTTCATGTCGTATTGCGAATTCTCGAAGACAAATAAACTACACCAGCACTACCACGATGATGAGTACGGTTTTCCGGTAAGTGACGATAACCTCCTTTTGGAAAGATTGGCGCTTGAAATTAATCAGGCTGGATTATCGTGGGATCTGATGCTTAAGAAAAGAGAGGGCTTTAATAAAGCCTTTGGAAACTTTGATATAGAAAAAGTAGCACGGTTTAGCAAAAGAGACATCGAACGTCTTTTGAAAGACGAAGGGATTGTGCGCAACCGACTCAAGATCGAGGCGGTAATCAATAACGCTAAGGTCATCAAAGAAATTCAAAAGGCGCACACTTCTTTTGCCAACTGGCTAGTGGTCCAATCGATTGGACTAGAGAATGAAAAAGAGTGGGTGAAGTTTTTTAAGAAACAGGGTTTCAAATTTGTTGGTGGAGAAATAATGAAAGAGTTTTTGCAGAGTATTGGGTACTTACCGGCGCCACACGACAAGAATTGCCCGGTCTTGAAGGAAATTTTTAAGGCCAAAGTTTTGGCGGTAGTGAAGTCAATCCCGAAAGGACAGACGATGACTTATGGTGAGGTTGCAAAAGCGGCGGGCAGCCCGCAGGCCGCCCGCGCCGTTGGTGCCTTAATGAAACAAAATAAAGATAAACGTGTTCCTTGTCATCGCGTAGTCGCGAGGAGTGGTCTTGGTGGATACAACGGTTTGCGAGGTAAGAGTAAGAAGAGCTTATTGATTAAAGAAGGGGTGTCGTTGTCTTAATTTTTATATCTGCTAAAGTACCTGTCCGCAACTTTTCCTCTGTAAGCGAAGTTGCAAAACGAAGACAACGCAGGAGTTCTTATGATGGACGAACCCAAGGAAGTAAAAAAGGTGTCGAGCGAGACGGAATTTTACGACCCGTTCAACGCTCGTTCAAACAAAAGTTCTTTTGACAACAGGGTCTTCGAAGACCCTTGGTCAACAAAATCAACTCCTCCAGTAGCGGAGGAATTCAGACCCTCCAAAGAGGGAGATTTAGGCCATGGCAAATAATTCTTGTCATGGTTTTTCTTTGCAAAATCGAGGGAAATGATAGTATGGCAAATGCGGCCTGATACGCTGCATTTATTGGTCTGATTTACCAAGACAATTATGAAAAAAGAAGATTTGAATAAAAATAGGGCTGTTGGACAGCCGGAGGCTGTCCAACAAAAAAGCGAAATCGCGGAAAGGGAGGAGGAAATTCTAGCCTTCTGGAACGAGCGCGATATTTTTAACAAAACGCTGGGGAAAGACGCTCCTAATGGAGACTATGTTTTTTACGACGGTCCACCATTTGCAACCGGTTTACCACACTACGGACATATTTTGGCCGGTACTATCAAAGACGCCATTCCACGCTTTTGGACAATGAACGGTTATCGTGTACCACGCAAGTGGGGTTGGGACTGTCACGGTTTACCACTTGAAAACCTGATCGAAAAGAAGCTCGGTCTTGCTACTAAGCGAGACATTGAAGATTATGGTGTAAAGAACTTCAATGAAGCGGCTCGTGAAGCCGTGCTCGAATATCGTGATGATTGGAAGCGAATCATTCCGCGCCTCGGTCGCTTCGCTGATATGGAGAATGATTATCGCACCATGGACTCTACTTACACGGAGAGCGTTTGGTGGGTATTCAGCGAGCTCAACAACAAAGGCTTGGTTTACGAAGGATTTAAATCAATGCATCTTTGTCCTCGTTGTGGCACTACGCTATCCAACTTCGAGGTCAATCAAGGTTACAAAGATATTAAGGACATCGCAGTTACCGTTAAGCTCCGTCTCCTCGACGAAGAAAATACTTCGCTACTGGTCTGGACTACTACGCCGTGGACACTACCAGGCAACTTCGCCGCGGCCGTCCATAAAGATGTGGTTTATGCCAAGGTTAAAATTGGTGATGAATTTGTCGTTTTGGCGAAAGAGAGATTGTCTCAGCTCGGTACAGAAGAGTACGAGATAGTGGAAGAATTTAAAGGTGAGAAACTTGTCGGCAGATCATACAATCCACCTTTTGATTTTTGGCAAAAAAAAGAAGTGGCAGGGAAGGAAAATGCCTGGAAGATATATCACGCCGATTATGTGGAAGTAGGTAGTGAAGGCACTGGTGCGGTACACCTTGCTCCCGCTTACGGTGAGGAAGATATGAATCTCGCCAAGGAGCACAATATTCCAATTGCGCATCACGTCGATGAGAGTGGTCACTTTATGGATTTTGTTACCGACTTTGAGTGTCGTTTAGTAAAACCAAAAGATGATGAAGCGGCTGAGATCACACATCTTGATGCTGATATTGAAGTGGTGCGCGCGCTCTCTACGAAAGGAGTGCTATTCAAGAAGGAAAACATCACTCACAGCTATCCGCACTGTTGGCGTTGTGATACACCACTTCTAAACTACGCTACTAATTCTTGGTTTGTGCGGGTGACTGACATCAAAGATAAGTTGGTAGAAGAAAATAATAAAGTCCATTGGGTGCCATCACACGTGGGCGATAATCGTTTTGGTAAGTGGCTTGAAGGAGCGCGCGACTGGGCGATCAGCCGTCAGCGTTATTGGGGAGCGCCGTTACCGATTTGGCGTAATAAAGAAACGAAAGAATACAAGGTCTTTGGTTCACTAGCAGAATTAACTGAACATTCTAAGAAGAGCAACAACGCTTACTTTTTGATGCGACACGGGGAGGCAAAGAGTAATCAAGGCGGTTTTATTAACTCCATAGAAAAAGGCACGAACCCACTAACAGAAAAGGGTAGAGAGCAGTGCAAAGAAGTAGCAGAGAAGCTTCGTGCTGAAAAGATCGACGTCATATTCCACTCAGGAATGGAACGTACTCGTGATACGGCGCTGCTTCTAGCTGAAGCACTGGGAATTGGCCAAGAGAATGTCGTTCTAGACGAACGTTTGGTGGAGATTCAGACCGGTGAAGAATTAGAGGGCAAGACTTGGGATGAATACGAGGCTCTTTACGCCACTTATGAAGAGAAGTTCACCAAACACATCGATGGTGTTGAAAATCGCTTTGATGTACAAAAGCGAGTCGGTGAATTTCTCTATGAAATCGACAAAAAATATCAGGGCAAAAACATATTAATTGTCGGACATGCCGCTTCAACTTTTGCACTGCGCTCAGCATCGGAGGGGGCGGATATGAAGCGTGCGATCGCGGTTCGGAAGGAAGGTTATTTGGGGAATGCCGAATATATCAAGCTACCGTTTACTCCGTTGCCACACAATGATTTCTATCAACTCGATTACCATAGGCCATATATAGACGACTTCGAAGTCTATGATGAAGATGGTACGAAGCTTGAGCGAGTGAAGGACGTGTTTGATTGTTGGTTTGAAAGCGGCTCCATGCCGTATGGTCAACATCATTATCCTTTTGAAAATAGTGATAATTTCAAGCAGTTGTTCCCGGCAGATTTTATTGCCGAAGGACTTGATCAAACCCGAGGCTGGTTTTATTCACTTATAGTGCTTGGTACGGCGTTGTTCGGACGTTCTCCTTACAAGAACGTAATAGTAAACGGATTGGTCTTGGCAGAGGATGGTCGCAAGATGTCCAAATCTCTTCGCAATTACCCAGATCCAATGGAGTTGGTGGACAGAGTGGGTGCTGATGCTGTGCGTTATTACTTACTATCAGCGTCGATAATGCGCGCAGAAGACCTAAACTTTTCAGAGAAAGAAGTCACTGAGCAAGTGCGCAAAAATCTTGGACGTCTCCATAACGTACTTTCGATGTACGAAATGTTTGCTGATGGTACGCAATCTAACGGAGAATCAAGTAACGTACTGGATCGTTGGATTATCTCCAGATTAAATCAACTCATCGGCGAAGCGACGGAGGGTTTTAAAAACTATGAGTTGGATAAGGCTACACGTCCCGTCACTGACTTTATCGACGACTTGTCGGTCTGGTACTTGCGTCGAAGTAGAGATCGCCTGAAGGGCGAAGATGCGGCCGATAAAAAACTCGCACTGGCGACCTTACGCTTCGTGCTCAAAACTCTGGCGCAAGTAATGGCTCCTTCTATGCCTTTCTATGCCGATTATCTTTGGGGTAGAGTGAAAGAAGACAAAGATGAAGAAAGTGTGCATTTGTCGCGCTGGCCAGAAGTCGTGGCGGTTGATCCCGTAGTGATAGGTGAAATGAGTTTGGTGCGGGAGTTTGTAACCTTGGCACTTGAAGCGCGTACTCGTGCCGGTGTAAAAGTGCGCCAGCCATTACCGAAACTAACCATCAACATTGAGCTGGAGCCGGAGTACGCCAGCATTGTTGCCGACGAAGTGAATGTAAAAGAAGTAGTAGGGGATGCGAGTATTTCTGAACGCGCAATTCTTGATACAGAGATCACTCCAGAATTAAAGATGGAAGGGGATGCTCGTGACTTCATTCGTGCCGTGCAGGAGATGCGCAAGACGCAAGGTTTGGAGCCGAGCGATCGTATTGCTCTAGTTGTGAAGACATCAGAGGGAGGGGAGACAATATTGCGAACCTTCGAAAGCGAGATTAAGCGCGTGACTGGCGCTGATGCCGTTTCCTTTGGCGAAGCTGGAGGTGAGGAAATAAAAGCGGGTGAATACTCCTTTATTGTGGAGATCAAACGTTAGGGGCGCAGGAGGGTTTGTGGAAAGGGGCGCGGCCGAAGGCTGCGCCCCTTTCCACATTTGGCTTTCCACTTTAAACTTCAGGGGTGTCTCACAAGATCTACACTACCGAAGCGATTGTCTGCGGCTCGCGGGCGAATAATACCTCGGACAAATCTTTCCTGCTCTTTACCAGAGATGCGGGAATGTTGTGGGCGACTGCACGCAGTGTGCGCGAGGAGAGGTCGCGTCAGCGTTACGCTTTGCAGGATTTTTCCCTTATTAGAGTTTCTTTGGTGCGCGGCAAAGGTGGTTGGCGTATCGGAAGTGCGGAAGGCGAACTCAACTACTTCGATGACACGCAAAGCGGCACGCGCTTAGCACGTGCCGCCGTCGCTGCAATCGTGCGTCTCTTGCGTCAATTTTTGCACGGTGAAATAGTTCACGGGACTCTCTTTGAAGACACCAAAGCGGCACTAAAAAGAGCAAAAGAAGAGTCGGCTAATCAATCTGATTTGGTAGAAATTTTCAGCCTTCGATTACTTCATACACTTGGTTACATCGCGGTTACTCCTGAGTTAGAAAACTACATCACCACCAAAGAGTGGTGGACTCTGCCGACTTTGCCAAAAACAGCCGGTCTAGCCATTGAAAAAGCAAAACAAGCTAGTCACTTGTGATGTTATAATGATCTGATGTCGGACAAGCGTTCCAGTGAAAAATTAGACGCTCTTCGCGAGCGTCTTTACGCTCGTGGCGAAGAACAGAAAGCTAGTCCACGCGTAAAGCTAGACTCTGATCGGACAAATGCCATTGGCGTTGTCCAAGAATTTGACATACCTCCACCACACGGAGCCCCTCTAGCTACCGCCAAGAGGACACCTATTAAGTCTGATTCCTCTTCATTAATTACGCCACCGGTTTCACGTCGTTGGCGTGTGCGTCTATTGCTCCTTGCTCTAGGATTTTTTGTAATATCTCTTATTGCTTCAAGTGTTTATCTTCTACTGGGTCGTAATAATGTAAGTGGTGAAAACATAGAACTTTCAGTCACTGGGCCGTTCACGGTGGGAGGCGGCGAAGTATTGTCTCTTCAGCTCGGCATTGCCAATCGAAATAACGTGCCGGTAGAATCAGCCACTTTGATATTGGAATATCCACCAGGTACCCGTTCTGCCGATGACGAGAGTAAAGAGCTCTTTTCTGAGCGTTTTCCTCTGCCGATTATGGCTCCAGGTGAAGTTCTCAATCAAACATTTCAGGTACGCGCTTTTGGTGAAGAAAACCAAGAGTCTGAGATTCACGCCTCCATCGAATATCGAATGAAAGGTAGTAACGCTACTTTCTTCAAAGAGGCCGCTCCTTTTAAATTTAAAATAGGTAGTGCTCCAGTAGTTCTAAATATAGACGCTGAAAAAACAATATCGTCAGGACAGGAGACGACCATTACAATAGAAGTGGTTTCAAACTCACCGATGCCACTTAAGGACCTGTTAATTAAAGCAGAATATCCTTCTGGTTTTGACTATTCTCGTTCTGATCCCGCGCCGTATAGTGGTCGAAACATTTGGAAAATTAGTGATCTACCACCAGAAGGTAAAGCCACAATTAAACTCACGGGTATAGTCATTGGTACCGAGTCAGAGAAACGAGTCATTAAATTTGCCGCCGGTGTTGCCGGTACTCGTGACGCCAACACTTTGGCCTCTATCCTTGCTGTTGCCCAAACGGAGTTTGTATTAGAGCAGCCTTTCTTGGCAGTCGATGTAACTGTGGATGGAAAAAGAGAGAAGACAGTCAGTGTTCCTCCTGGAATGCAAACAAACGTTGCTCTCGATCTCAAGAACACGCTTGAAAATTCCGTTTATGATACAGTCGTCGAAGTCGCTTTGTCTGGCAACGCGCTATCCGATACAGAAGTTAGGCCAGTCGGGGGATATTACGATTCCTCCAGACATACTATTCGTTGGGAAAGTAGTACGGACGATGCTTTGACCGAAATTGGTCCTGATGGAAATGTTCGTTTGAATTTTACTTTATTTCCACAGACAGATGGTTTGCAAACACCAAACGTCACTTTTGCTGTGAAAGTCACAGGTCGGCGTGTATCAGAAAGTGGTGCTCGTGAGGAGATCTCTGGCACGATCAGTCGCACGATTAAGGTGGAAAGCAGGCCATCGATACTGGTAGCCGCCACTCGCTCTAGTAGTGACGGAGGTCCAGTGCCACCAGTGGTTGGTCAATCAACCAATTATACGATCGCATGGAAGGCTCAGGGTTCTGCCAATAACCTATCTAACGTCACCCTGACAACTAGCCTGCCGGCTTATATCACGTGGACTGGAGTGACTAGCGGTTCTGGACAATGGAACTATAATCCAACTAGTCGTATCGTTGAGTGGAAGGCAGGGTCTATCCAGTCGGGGCAAGACATCGATGGTACATTCCAGGTGTCCTTCTTGCCAAGTGCCTCGCAAATTGATAGAACTCCCGATATCATTGGTGACTCGTATCTAAGCGCTGATGATAGCTTTACCGGCACGGTACTCCGGTCCACGTCTGGCGCAGTTACCAGCGAAATCGGCGACGAGAGAAGGAGTGGAGTGGTACAAGCCAATTAAAAATCACAAACATCAGCATGGCAGATATAGATAACAAGATGGAGAAGATAGTGTCACTTTGTAAGCGCCGCGGTTTCATATTTCAAGGCAGTGAAATATACGGAGGCTTGGCTGGTACTTGGGACTATGGTCCGCTTGGCGTGATGCTTCGTGACAATATCTTGCGTGAGTGGTGGAAGATGTTTGTGACTGACCGCGAAGATATGTACGGCATCAACGCCTCGATTTTGATGAATGAAAAGGTTTGGGAAGCTAGTGGACACACTGGCGCTGGTTTTTCTGATCCAATAACGGAGTGCACCAAATGCCACCATCGTTTTCGGGCCGACCATCTTAGTGACGCGACTACTTGTCCGGATTGTGGGGGTGCGCTTGGAGAGGTACGAAACTTCAATCTTATGTTTGAAACGAAGGTGGGAGCTGAGGGTACTATAAAATCCTACCTTCGACCAGAGACAGCACAGGGTATCTTTGTGAATTTTAAAAATGTCGTAGATACAATGAGCCCGAAGATACCTTTTGGTATTGCGCAAGTCGGTAAGGCCTTTCGCAATGAAATCGCGCCCCGGGATTTTCTTTTCCGTGTGCGAGAGTTTGAACAAATGGAGATTGAGTACTTCGTGAAAGAAGGCGAGTGGGAGCAGCAATTTGAAGCATGGCGAGAATACATCTGGAAGTGGTTTGATCGACTTGGCCTATCACGCGAGAACATTCGCGAATTTGAAGTGCCAGAAAATGATTTAGCACACTACTCTAAGCGCACCACGGACTTCGAATATAATTATCCGGGCAAAGGTTTCGATGAACTCTCTGGCTTTGCCTATCGTACCGATCATGATCTCAAGAGTCATCAGGAAGCAAGTGGTGCTTCTCTTGAATACATTGAGCCGGATGGTACACGCTTCATCCCACATGTGCTAGAACCATCTTTTGGTCTTGGTCGCGCTATCACAGCCGTTTTTTCTGAAGCTTATACAGAAGATGAAATGAGCGGTGATGTACGAACTTATTTGAAGTTGCCGGTTCATCTTGCTCCATACCGTGTCGCAGTCTCTCCACTTCTTAAGAATAAGCCGGAGTTGGTAGAGAGGGCGAGGGAAGTATTCTTGATGCTTAAGAAAGAATTTGGAAATATTGCTTGGGACGATAATGGCAACATTGGTAAGCGCTACCGCCGCCAGGATGAAATCGGCACGCCGTACTGTGTAGTGATCGACTTCGATACTCTGGGAGAGACTCCAGCGCTTCTAGATACTGTCACCATCCGTGATCGTGATACTGGAGAGCAGACTCGGGTAGCTATCTCCGAGCTTGTCGCGGCTTTGCGATAGTAGTATATTTTCGTCCAGAGGCACACATAAGGAAAGGAGAACGGCCATGTTAATCATGCCGGTTTACGTGCTTTATGTTCCGTCAAAGGATGGAGACTGGATGGTAGAAGCCAGCCTCTTTGATTTGTGTTGTGAAGCATTTAAGGAAGAGTGGAAGCCTATTCCAATGGTCACGTCACCTTCCTTTGAGGAAGAATACCAATCTTCTGGACTAAGTGCGGATGAGATGTTTAAGCGTGTTCACAAGGACTTCTTCAATGGCACTCTCGACCACATATTGTCATTATGGGTCGGCGGAAGTGGGTCTTCGGTTTATGCTCGGGATATCATCAGGTATGCTTTCAGTAAGGATTTGGAAATTCACTGTCGCTCGCCGAAAAATAGTCTGATGTATCGCTACATGAGACCATTCTTCATTGATCAGATCAGGCGAACAAATACCCTACGCCTTAGTTGGCTTTAGTCCAATATTTTGAAAGTGGTGCCATCGGCGCCGCTTTTTTTTGCCTAAAATCGGTGTTATCCTTGCTCATTATGGCAGAAAAGAAAGCGCGCTATCTCACCACCACGCTACCGTACGTCAATGATGACCCCCACCTTGGGCACGCTTTGGAATTTATCCAAGCGGATACTATTGCGCGCTACTGGAGACTTTTGGGATATGATGTTTTTTTCAATACTGGTACCGACGAGCATGGACAAAAGATCGCCAACAAAGCCAAGGAAAGCGGCCAAGATGTGAAGGCGTATGTAGATCATTACGCTGAACGTTTTGAAAAACTCAACAAAGATGTTTTTGGTTTATCGCACGATGCCTTTATTCGAACAACCGATCCTGGTCATATGAAGGCGGCGCAAGAAATGTGGCGCAGATGCAAGGAAAAGGGTGATATAGAAAAGCGGCAATACACTGGCCTTTATTGTGTTGGCTGCGAAGTCTATTACAAAGAGTCCGAGCTGGATGAAAACAAGTGCTGTTTGATTCACAAGAAGCCAGTTGAAGAAGTGGCAGAAGAAAATTATTTCTTCAAGCTTTCCAACTACCAAAATTATTTAACAGAGTATCTTTCAAAACCTGGTGTTATTGTGCCAGAGTGGCGCCGCGAGGAAGCGCTGAAATTTGTCCAGAATGGACTAGAAGACTTTTCTATTTCACGCCAAAAATCTCGAATGGATTGGGGGATATCAGTACCAGATGATGAGGAACATGTAATGTATGTTTGGTTTGATGCACTCACCAATTACATCTCCACGCTCGGCTGGGGAAGTAATGATGAAAGTAAGTTTGAAAAATTTTGGAAGGATGGCATAACCTTGCAGTTGGCAGGTAAAGACCAGGTGCGCTTTCAGTCGATAATGTGGCAGGCGATGCTTAAGAGCGCTGGAGTGAAGGCGACCGATGTTATTTTCTATCACGGATTCATTAATAGTGGCGGTCACAAGATGAGTAAGTCGTTAGGTAATGTGATCAGTCCTTTCGATGTTGTAGATAAATACGGCCTCGAGGCGACTCGTTACTTACTTCTTCGTCATGTGCATCCATTTGATGACTCTGATATTACTTGGGAACGACTTGATGAGTGGTACACGGCCAACTTGGTAAATGGTCTGGGTAACTTGGTAGCGCGAGTAATGAAAATGGCTGAGACACATCTGCTGGCGCCAGTAGAAGTAGGTGAAGTAGCTTTATCCGAGGAATACAAGGTTGCCATAGACGCCTTCAACTTGCAGGCGGCGGCGGATTTTATTTGGCGTGAAATTGGAGACTTAGATGCTGAGATCACTAAGACCGAACCTTTCAAGCTTGTGAAGACTGACAAGAGCGCGGCGGTAGAAATAATTGCCAAAAGCGTAGAGCGATTGCAGGCAATCGCTGTTCATCTGGAGCCACTTATGCCAAATACTTCTCGCATTATTAAAGACGCAGTTTTGGCGAATAAGAAACCCGAGAATCTATTTAGTCGTTTGGATCAATGAGTTATCGCTATATCGACACGCACGCGCATTTGAATATCAACGCCTTTAAGGACGATGTTGAGGCGGTGCTTTCGCGTTGCGAGGACGAAAGCGTGGCTGTGATAAATGTCGGGACACAAGCTGATACGAGCAAGCGAGCAGTGGAGATTGCCTCCGAGGCCAATAATTGCTTCGCAATTATTGGCCTGCATCCGGTTCACACCTCTTCTTCGTATCACGATGAGCAGGAGCTCGGTGAAAATATGAAAGCCTTTACCTCACGCGGGGAGGAGTTTGATGCGGATTACTATCGCGACTTAGCTAAGAATAAAAAGGTAGTTGCGATAGGTGAATGTGGCCTTGATTATTACCGTCTCGAGAAAGATACCAAGCCGGTACAGGAGAAAGCTTTTATTGAACAGATAGAGTTGGCCAACGAGCTTGATCTACCACTGATGATTCACACTCGTGATGCCAAAGGCAACAGTGCTTCAGCTAAGGCCGATGCAGGAGTGGGGAATGTTTATGACGATACTTACGAAATATTAAAATCCCACGCTAAGGTGCGCGGCAACATACATTTTTATGCCGGTTCATATGAACAGGCTAAAAGATTTTTAGATATTGGGTTTTCAGTTTCCTTCACTGGCGTGATTACCTTTGCTAAAGATTATGAAGAGGTGGTGCGTAATGTTCCACTTGATATGATCCATGGCGAAACAGACTGCCCGTATGTGGCGCCAGTACCGTATCGTGGCCAGCGCTGCGAACCCTGGATGGTTAAAGAGGTGTATAAAAAGATCGCGGAAATCCGTAGGGAAGATGAGGAGAAGGTGAGAGAACAGTTGGTAATGAATGCTAAGAATCTCTATCACATCTAAATATCTTATGAGATATTTAGATAAACAGGATTATAAAACGGCGCGGGCCTTTGGCCCTCGCCGTTTTATCTTTAATCAAAGATGTGAAGAAGATATTGATCGATATCGCGCTGGGAGAGATCGTAGAAGTGTTTGTCATCGCGGTGCAGATCAGAGGCTAGGTCAACACCAACAAATCGCCAGTGCCACGGCTCATACACATAGTAAGCATTGCCATCGGGGTAGGAAAGAGTGAAACCGTATTTATGCGCGTTTTCTATCATCCACGTATAAGCTGGGGTTGAGGCAAATCCTGCTAGTCCACCATTTAATCCTTTGGTAGTGAAGTCGATGGTGGTGCCGAGTTGGTGTTCGGAAAAGCCTTGGTCGGCGGAGAAGGTGTTGGCTCCACTGCCGTAGGTGACGGTGTAAGCGCCTTTCAAGGACGCTTGCTCATAGAAAGACCGATAAGATGAAACGACCCAGAGTTCTACCTCGTCATCAAGGGCGTCTTCTAACATGTCTTCAAAGAAACTATTGACCTTGCTATGAATCTTGAGTTCTTTATCCTCAGAATATTTCCACTTCGCTTCGATATCTTTTAAGGACTCTGGCACATAGTGCTCATTTAGGAAATAGACTTTGGAATATTTTTGCAGAAGTTCCTTGTCGGTCTTTGAAAGTTTGTCGAGATCAGAAACAGTCCCAGCGAGGTCGTCGATTTGTTCCTCCATCGCGTCGTTGCGCTCTTTTTCACCACGTAGGCGGTCTTCAGTCCCAGTTAGCTCTTCGGCTGTCATGGCAAGTTTTCCGGACAGCTCCTTAATAACAGCATGTTTGAGAGACAATTCTTCGTCCCTTTGCTCAAGATCGGCGATCAGGGTGTTTTGGCCTTTCTCCATCTCTGTTCGCTCCCACCAAAAATAGCCTTGGCTCGCTAAGACCAGAGCGATAAGTGTAGTAGTTAGATAAGCTTGCCTATTCCACTTCATAGTCTGTTGATTTTAACATGGTAGGAAGGATGGGAAGGGAGATGTTGAATTTTGTGCAAAAACGTGGTACGGTAGCACCCATTAATAGTTGTTAGATATCAAATGTCTGAAGAAATAATGCCAACGATCGAAGTAGAGGACGAAGCCGCGGACGCGAAAGAGCGCCAAAGCTACGAACTCGCTTTCCACATACTTCCAACGGTCGTTGAAGAGGAAGTTCCCGCCGTGTTCGAGGCCATCAAAGCGATGGTTGTGAAGAAGGGCGGCGAAGTTACCAACGAAGAAGCACCTGAACGTTTTGACTTAGCTTACGAGGTAGAGAAGCACCTTGAAGGTAAAAATCGTAAGTTCAAGACCGCTTACTTTGCTTGGGTTCGTTTGGAGGCAACTCCAGAAAACGCTGTGGCAATCGGTAAGGATATGGACTGGAATACTTCAGTCCTACGTCACCTGCTTCTCAAATTGACTCGTGTAGAAGCTGAAAATCCTTTCCGTTTCCACGATGCAATCCGCGACCAAAAAACAGTTACTACGATTGAGGATTCTGAGATAATCCCAGATCTCGCCGTTGTTTCTGAGGAGGAAGGAGCCTTGGCTCCAGTAGAGGGCGGGGAAGTTCTCGACAAGACCTTGGAGGAAAAGGAGGTATAATTGCAGATTATAACGGCTAATTACCTCTTCTATGTACATTAACAAAGTGATGCTCTACGGTAATCTGACTCGCGACCCAGAGAAGCGAGCTCTTCCGAGCGGTCAGGCAGTTTGTTCATTTGCTATTGCTACTAACCGCACTTATACAGATAAGGACGGCAAGAAGCAGGAGCAGACTGAATATCACGACATCGTTGCTTTCGGCAAACTAGCTGACGTGATGGGTCAGTGGTTGAAGAAAGGCCGACCAGTCTATCTAGAAGGTCGTTTGCAAACACGTTCTTGGGAACAAGACGGCGTAAAGCGTTATCGTACGGAAGTAGTCGCTGATACCTTCCAATTCGGAGCCGACGCCGGACGAGGTACGGCTGGTGGCGATTCTGCTCCAGCTCCAACTCACAGCGATTCCGCGCCAGCAGGATCGAAATTGCCTGATTATCCTGAAGAAGAAATTAACCCTGAAGACATCCCATTCTAAAACTCCCAAAATTGGCGAAATCCTAGAGTTTCGGAATTTTATCTCCCACGCCGTAGTCCTATCTACAAGTAAGTGAGCGAGCGTCGTGAGAAAACTTGTTTTCACATGACCGAGCGAACGAAGCTTGTATGAATTGCTCATACGTCTTGGTCGATAAAATTCCTCCAACTCGTCGGATTTCATCCGATTTTGAAAGTTTTAATACTTACTAAATTCTTGAAAATGGAAAAAGAAAAAAAAGACAATCTAAATCATATTGATTACAAGGACATTACGAGCCTTCGTGCACAAACCAACCCACACGCACGTATCCTTTCTCGCAAGCGCACTGGCCTCAAGGCTAGCGCCCAGCGTGATCTTGCCCGTGCTATCAAGCGAGCACGTTTCATGGCTCTATTGCCATACGTAGCGCACTAATTTCGTTTAGTTAGGCTAGACGAAAACAAAAACACCGCGAGCCTTCGGCCCGCGGTGTTTTTTATACCTTAATCTAGGCCTTCTCCATTCGCTCGGAGTAGGTAGCGGTTTCTGTATTTATCGAAATAATATCGCCTTCACCAATAAACATCGGTACCATCAAGGTAGCACCGGTTTCTAAAGTAACCTCCTTAAGAGCGCCGGACGAAGTGTTGCCCTTTACCGCGGGCATAGCCTCCTTTACTTTCAATTCTACTTTGATTGGGATGGTTACACCGATGATTTCTTCATCAAAAACCAAGGCTTCAACTTCTGAGTTAGCCTTCATAAATTTGGCGCCAGAACCGATGGTATCTGGTGCAAGTGCAAAGCGCTGGCTCTTGTCTTTTGTGTCGTGGAACCAATACTCGCCCTTGCTCTCATAGATGAAAGTGATGGTCTTTTTCTCAAGCTCGGCTTCTTCGACGGTTTCATTCTGGTGAAAGGAGTTTTCGACCACGCGGCCACCTTTTAGGCTCTTAAGTTTGGTCACATTGACTGGTTTGCGCTGTTGTTTGCGGAAAACGTGGCTAGAAACAACGAGATATGGCTCATCGTTCCAAAGTATCACTTTTTTCGGGAGAATTTCGTTATAAGATAGTACAGACATAGGCGAGAAGCATACTTCAATATGTTAGGTTTTTCAACCACCGACCAGACAAACAATCTCTCCGATGAGGAGATTTTGGTGCGCGCACGGCGCGAACCGTGGCTCTTTGCGATTTTGTTAGAACGTTACCAAGAGGCTTTTTTACGCAAGGTCCGCACTATCGTGCGGTCGCCTGAAGATGCTGAGGAGATTGTGCAGGATGCTTTTACTAAGATATACCTAAACGCCGATCGTTTTACACCTCAGGAAGGTGCACAGTTTTCTTCGTGGGCTTACCGCATCCTCCTCAATACCGCTTTTACGCTTTATCAAAAAAGAGTGAAGGAAGGTCAACGTTTTGTAAATCTTGATCCAGAATTTGAGCGTCTGGTTGGAGAGCGTTCTCTACATAGTGGGTTTGAGGAGGATCGCGACCTAGTTGAACGTATCTTGGCGCGTATGCCAGGCCATTTTGCTACCGTTCTTCGTCTCCACTATATGGAGCGCTGGAGCCAAGAGGACATAGCGGAGCAGAGTGGGGAGAGTGTCGGGGCAGTCAAAGCACGCGTATATAGGGCAAAGGAGCAGTTTCGTCGCCTGTTGGCCACCGTAACCTAGCGGCCGCCTCCATAGTTAAAAGCAATATACACACCGTATGACGAATATTCATCACAAAATAATGAGACGAGTGTACTACATCTACACCTTGCGACATCTAAAGCATCCGCTTTCTGTCCACAGCGCTGTTGTAGCGGTTTGTCTTTTGGTCTTGTCGCGAGTCGTCTCGATACCGGATGTGTTTGCCAATATGCTTGAAGTTAGGGTGGGGGAATTAGCCAACTTTTGGATTAATGCGTTTTTAAATACGGGAACAATGACCCTAGTACTGGTCGGTGTGATAATGCTCATGGCGCTCTCGCTGCCGTGGCGCATAAAGAGCTATGAGATGGATGAATTGATGTTTAGGGTGAATTAAAAAAACGGGCGGGGCCGAAGGCCCCGCCCGTTTTTTGTCTCTCTAACTCGTCTCTTCCTTCATCGCTTTTCTAATGTGCTTCAGTAGGTCGGTAGCAACCTTAGGGTTTTCGCGAAGATGGGTACGAGCCGCATCATAACCGCGACCAAGCTTTACTTCAGTCGAGCTGTCACCACCAGGTGGAGTGTAGGTGTAACTCGCCCCTGATTTCTCCACAAACTTATATTTCTCTCCGAGCGCTAGCATCTCACCTTCACGGCTAATGCCTTCATTGTAGATAAGGTCGAATTCGGTCGAGCGGAAAGGCGCGGCCACTTTGTTCTTGACCACCTTTACGCGGTGTCTGCCGCCAACCACTTCTTCGCCCTTTTTGATCTGAGCAATACGTCGAATGTCCAAGCGTACAGAAGTATAGAATTTGAGTGCCTTACCACCTGGAGTAGTCTCCGGATTGCCAAACATCACACCGATCTGCATACGGATCTGGTTGATGAAAATAACAACAGTGTTTGATTTGGCGACAATGGCAGTGAGCTTACGAAGCGCTTGGCTCATCAGGCGGGCTTGTTTACCGACATGCATTGCACCCATTTCACCCTCGATTTCATCGCGCGGGGTAAGTGCGGCCACCGAGTCAATAACGATCACGTCTATCTTGCCACTTCTAACTAGTGACTCAACAATCTCCAACGCCTGTTCGCCGTTGTCTGGTTGTGAGATAAGAAGTTCTTCTAGCTTCACACCCAATTTTTTGGCGTATTCCGGATCGAGAGCGTGCTCAGCATCAATAAAGGCGCAGATGCCACCTTCTTTCTGAGCCTCTGCGACCACGTGTAGAGAAAGGGTAGTCTTACCAGAAGATTCTGGGCCAAAAATTTCAATAATGCGGCCGCGTGGTAAACCGCCAATGCCAAGCGCATCATCAAGACCGATTGAGCCAGTTGAAACAGCATCGATGTCCACTCGTTGTGCTTCGCCGAAGGTCATGATGGCCTCTTCGCCAAATTTCGTCTTTATACTGCGCAGAGTTTCTGAAATATCTTTTCCACCATCTTTTTTCTCCAGTGTTTTAGGCTCCGTTGTCTTCTTCGAACCTATCTTTTTAGCCATAATGCGATGTTACTGTTGTTATTTTGACAATGAAAGCGCGCCGGTCGTGGACGCATCACTAGGTACATAGACCAGTGGCCGCTCAATGTGTACAGCCCGACCATAGCGATCGCGGGCGTCGATGCTCATTATAGTATAGCCATTTTCCAATACCACCGGTTCATTGAAGTTGCCTTCAGGGTCGGTAGCGATCGGACGGCCATTAATAGATAGGGCAGTGACATTACGAGCCAAGCCGTTTAATACCACCACCCGATCACTAGAGACCACCGCTGGTTCGGGCAAGAGGGTCACTTGCGGCCCTTCTATTATGAAGCGTGCTTGAAAACCAACGTACCAGATACTCATTAATAAAAACGTGCCGATAGCACCGATCTTAATCAGTCTAGGAAGCAAAAGTGGTTTGTAGCTAATCGGTGACATATTAGATTTCGACATCGTTATTAGAGTCACCGTCAGCGCCGAGTACATCACGTGGCTTCGAACCATCTTGTGGTCCGATAACACCGCGTTCCTCCAAGATATCCATCAGTCTGGCGGCGCGCGAGTAGCCTATGCGCAGTTTTCGTTGCAGGTATGAGGTAGAGGCTTTACCGGCTTCTTTTACCGCTTGTTTGGCTTCTTCAAAGAGATCGTCATCGTCTCCACTACCCATTGAGCCAAAGGCCGCTTCGCCACCATTGCCACCGACATTATCGAGGTCTATTGAGTCGAGGTCATGATCTCCGGACTGGCTCTTCAAGTAATCGACTACACCATGTAGTTCTTCTTCTGTAACATAAGCTGACTGAAGACGGATTGGCTTGGCGAGATCACCAGAAAGGAAGAGTAAGTCTCCGGCACCAAGAAGTTTCTCGGCACCGATCTGATCGAGAATGGTGCGTGAGTCGATTTGTGAAGCTACTTGAAGTGCGATACGAGAAGGTACGTTGGCCTTAATGAGACCCGTGATGACGTTGACGGATGGGCGCTGGGTTGAGAGTACGAGGTGAATACCAACAGCACGCGACATCTGTGCTAGGCGCACGATACAAGCTTCTAGCTCGCGCGGATAAGCGCTCATTAGGTCAGCTAGTTCATCGATGAAGATAACGATGTATGGCATTGGTTCCGGCATCGCTGAACGTTCTGCCTCAGTGGCGTTCTTAGATAGCTTCGCCTTGGCTGGCTTGTAGATCTTCTCGTGATAGCTACCGACGTCACGCACGCGTTCTGCCTGCAAGATATCGTAGCGTCGTTCCATTTCCTTGATTGCCCATTTTAGGGAAAGGATGGCTTTCTTAGTCTCGGTTATGACACTAGTTAAGAGGTGAGGAATACCATTATATAGAGTGAGCTCAACTCGCTTCGGGTCAATCATTATGAATCTAAGCTGTTCTGGACTGTTGCGGAAGAGAAGTGAGGCAATAAGTGCATGAATGGTTACGGACTTACCAGAGCCGGTCGTACCAGCAATGAGACAGTGCGGCATCTTGGCTAGGTTGGCGAAATGCGGTACGCCAGTGATATCCCGACCGAGTGCCACCAAAAGCGGCTTAGGGCTATCTGCATATTCGGCACTACCAAGTAGGCTGGCGAGACCAACGGTTGTTTTTTGTGTATTCGGCACTTCGATACCAACCAGAGACTTACCAGGAATAGGTGCTTCGATACGTATTGGTGAGGCCGCCAAAGCCAACTCGAGGTTGTTTTGTAGTCCGACGATCTTTGAGATACGCACACCTTCAGCTGGCTTGAGGGCAAAACGAGTGACCGATGGTCCGATCGACACCTCGTCCATTTCTACTTCTATGTTGAAGTTTTTGAGAGTGCGCTTAATGATGTTGGCATTTGCCTTTACGTCGCCACTTTGCGATTTGCCCTTGTCTTTAGAGAGTAGGGAAAGCGGCGGTGGGTTATAGAGACCTTCAAAAGCAGAAACTGTGAAATTGGCACCGTTATTGGAAAGGCCGAGTCTCTCGCTGATTTTCAATTTGTCTTCTGGTTTTTTCTCTTCCTGTGTCGTTGCCTCCGAACCTTGATCGTCTTGTGACAAGGGCTGGTTGTTGTTCATTATTGGAACGTCAATCTCGTCTTCATCGCCAATCGTTTCAGCACGACGCAAGAAGGTAGGTAAGCGGAATCCGATGTCGAAGGTGAGAAACAAACCAACCAAAGTGAAGGCGCCGAGTATGACACCAGAGGTAATGTTTCCAAACAAAAGTGAAAGGGGGCTTTCGATTAGGGTGCCTGCAAAGCCGCCGAGCTCCTCCTCATATAAGCTGAGGGCACCGAGTGCGGAAATAAAAATAAAAGTTATTCCAATTACTTTAGAAATACTGACCCGCTCGTCTTCACGCGGCCGCATCATTGCGTACACATAAAAAAGACAGGTTAGTGGTGCAAGGTAGGCACCACTGCCAAAGACTTTCTCCAAGCCCCACTTAGTCCAGCTGCCAGCGACTCCGGCAGTCTCTAATAGAGCAAGGGTAAAAAAGATTGCTAGCACGACAAAAACAACAGCCCCGATCGCTTGCTTGGTATGCGGTGAGAGGTCGTCAAAAAATGATCCTGAAGCGACTCGTGTTCTTAGTTGCTGTCTTGGTGCTGGTTTCTTCCTTCTAGCCATAGATAAAAAGCGCAAACAAATTCATAACGGTCATAGCCAATTTTAGCATGCAAGGGGACTCTCCTTGTGTATAACGTGAGTCACTCGAGCCAAGGACGTTGACGAGACACTCTAAAGGAATATACTGTCCTTAACAGTTGTCTTATAAATCGTATAGGACAGACAAAAGACATCATTATGGATACAAGAGACATTATAAAGGCCACAGAATCAACCAAGCGACTCGTACAAGATGAGTCGTATTATAAATATATTTTCAAAAAGACAGAGAGAATTGTCTCTGTGGTCTTTTATGTCGCTAGTACTCTTGAAAAGGACAAACGGACAGAAGTACAACTTGAGGATATATTAGAGACAGCGAGAGAAGTACATAATGCAATCTTGCGCACTCTTGAAGCGCGCGCTCATTTGGCGGAAGAATCGATTCGTGCCGCCGCCCACTCCCTCATTAAACTTGATAGTAAATTAAACGTCGCCGCCGCCAGTAGTGTCATCGCTCCAGAAGTGCTTCATGTTATTACTTCTGAGATCGATGGTGTTTTGCGAGGCCTCAATAAATATCTTATTCGTACGACAGCTTTTGACGACCTAGATTATAAAGTGATGCCAAGTAGTGCACCGGCACGTGAGAATTCTAGGCCAAGGGGGAGCGGAGAGGATAGTAAGGAAAACAATGTGTCGGAAAGGGCGGAGTCTAACAAGTCGGAAGTTGATCGTCGTGAGCGGATCAAGGTCGTGCTCTCTGCCAAAGGCGAAGCGACCATAAAGGACATATCAGACATCATTACCGATGTGAGCACCAAGACTATTCAGCGAGAACTAAACTCCATGATAGAGGACAGTGTTGTTAAGAGACAGGGTGAACGACGTTGGTCGAAATATTCCCTTGTTTAATACGTATTAGAACGCAGGTTTGATTCGACAGGTCTTTAAAAGTATTAAAGACAATGAGTCGTTATTAAAGACAGTTTGATTTAAGTGGGGAAGTTGTAAAAACGCTTATTTTACAACGCCCTTTACTACTGGCTTGTAACGTTTTCTAATAATTTACTCGGGTAAGACGCGCATTAGGTGGTCGTCATATATACCAGTAGGCAAGGCGTTTTGTACCGAATTACATTGACCGAAGGGGTATTTTAACGTAATCTTGCCAAGATTTACTAGACAACCTTATTAGGTAGGTTGTCCACAGTAAACTAAGCGTATGGCTATGTAGCTAAGGCTATAATGTACGCGATGTGCTCTAGCACGCTTTTTTCTTAAGAGGGAAGCCAATAGGGTATGTGTTGTTTGAAAACTTAATATTCTACCGACTTTCTGTTTATTCCGTTCTACATATATATGTAGGACATTCTCTGTGACTCTGATATTCCCTTCAATCTGTTACCGGATTGCACATTGGCCGTCGATGGCCGTGCGATCGTGTTTGGCGATTAGGCCAGCCCTTCCTATGAAGGGCTGGCTTTGCCGCCGGACGCGCATCGCGATGTGCGACTGGCATATTATTGATCCGATTAATCAATCGGATCGAAAATATGAATTAATTCATATTACAAGCTAAGTTAATCCCGGGACTTGTCCCGTAACTTTATAAAGTTCAATTATGACTTTAACCCACAATATTGCCGCTAAAGCCGCTGTGGCTTTCGTTGCAGTAGCAATGGCGTTCACTTTGGTTGCTCCGGCAGCTAAGGCCGCCGACGTCTCAACAATGAGCCTTGAACAGCTCATTGCGCTAGTTAATCAGTTACAGGCACAGCTTTCGAGCGGTTCTGCAACTTCTTCTAGCACATGTTCGTACACCTTCACTCGTTCCCTTTCACAGGGCACTACTGGTGCTGATGTTATGAACTTGCAAAAGTTCCTTAACTCCGATCCTGACTTGGTAGTTTCACTATCAGGTGCTGGTTCTCCAGGAATGGAGACTTCTTACTATGGTGCTTTGACTGCAACTGCAGTATCTAAGTTCCAGACTAAGTACAGCGCTTCAATCCTAGTACCATCTGGTCTAACAAGCCCAACTGGTTACTTCGGCCCATCTTCAATGGCTAAGGCCAACGCACTTTGCGATGGTGGCACTACTCCAACTGGTCCTGGTACTTCAACCGGTGAACTAGAAGGCGGTGCTGGCTCTATTGAGTCAACAGACATCGTAGCTGGCCTTGCCAACGAAGAAGTTGGTGAGAACGACGAAGATGTTGAAGTTGCTGCTCTCGAAATCGAGGCTGACAACGGTTCTGATATCGAGATCACAGCTATCAAGCTTGACTTCGATGATGAAGGTACTGCCAACAACGACGACGACCTAGATGAGTATGCTTCTGAAGTATCTATCTGGTTTGGCGGCGAGGAAGTTGCTCGCGTTGATGCTGATGAGTTCAACGATGACAACACCTACGGCAAGACCGTTTCTCTCGATGAGGGTGTAATTATCAAAGCTGGCGAAATCGACGAGATTACTGTAGCCATTTCTGGTATCAGCAATCTTGACGCTGCTAGCGCTGGTGACTCATGGGATGTTGACTTTGAGCAGGTTCGCTTCCGCGACGCTCAGGGTTCAACTATCACTGAGACTGTTACTGAGAACAACGTAGCGTTCACATTCGAATCATTCGCTACCGCTTCTGACCTTGAAGTAAAGGTTAGTGCTGGTGATGATGAGATCAACGATGCTCGTTCTATCTCTATCAGCGACTCTAACAACACTGATTCTGTTGAATTGATGTCATTCGAAGTCGAGATCGAAGGTAACTCTGATGTTACTATCGATGACCTCGTAGTTCGTGCGACTTCAACCGGCGCAGGTGTTGGTGAGATCGTTAATTCATTCGAGCTAGTTGTTGATGGTGATGTGATTGGTTCTGAGAACGTTTCATCTTCATCTGACACTGGTATCGAGACTACTTTCGACAACCTAGGTTGGGAACTTAAGGCCGGCGAGACCGTAGAGGTTATCGTACGTGCTGATGTTAACGACCTTGACGGTGGCTTCACAGCTGGCGACACTATCTACCTCAACGTAAACCCTGATGATGCCGCTTGGGACATCGAGGACGAGGAAGGTGATAACGTTGCTGCTGCTGACAAGACTGGTTCTGCTACCACAGATGCCCACGCGTTCTACGCTGACGGTATCCAGGTATCTTTGAACAGTGTTGACGAAGAAATAGTTGCTGGCGACAGCGCTGACGACGACTACGTTAAACTTACAATCAAGTTTGATGTTACTGCCTTCGGTGACACTATGTACATCGACGATTCTGCATCTGAGGCTGGTACTTCCACCGACGGTACAGCATTCGGTGTAAACCTATCTTCTGCTGCTAGTACTTACATCTCTGATGCTTCGACTACCTTCGCTTTCTCATCAACGGGTGTTGACGAGGGCAACGGCTTCAAAGTACTCGAGGATACAACTGAGACCTTCACACTCGTAGTAACCGTACAGAATGCTGCTACTAGCACATTCGACGGCGCATACGTACGTGCAGTACTCACTGGTATCGGCTTCAACACTGATAACAGCGCTACCTTCACTACCTTCACTGCAAACCTTGCTGCTAACTTCAAGACCGACTACGCTTTCATCGCGAACTAGTCTGACTTGATCTTACGCACAGTTTGATTGTGTGATGAGTGAAGCAAAAAGCCCCGCAAGGGGCTTTTTGCGTGCCTGATCGAAGTATAGACAAAACCGCCGCTTGGCTTTGCCAAGCGGCGGTTTTGTTATGCTAAAATTTTACTATGTTCAACAAAACTTTCTATAAATTTCTCCTGAGCTTTTTATTTGTAATCGTGCTCTCTTTATTCCTCGTCCTCGTGGTCGGCGCCACGGGATAGTCATTGTGCATACAATGGACACGATAACCTTCATGGTCTGATGTCATCAGGCAGACCTCGGTTGATTTTTTCATATTCTCTGGTAGATTAGTCCGTGACAGGTTCAGAGACAGTCGGTTCGGTGTCGAAAAGGGCATCGATTGAAGAACCACTTGGTTCGCCGGCCTAGGCCGTACTCCTAGAACATTTGGATACGTGGTCGAGCCGTCCTTAAACGGCCTGTCGGAATTTATTCCAAAAAATACAAATGGCAATTACAAAAGCAAAGAAGCAGGATATTTTATCCAAGCTTGAGGGTGTAAAGAACGATTCCGATTCTATCGTTTTCGTGTCTTTCAAAGGCCTGCCAGTAAATGAGGCAACCGCGATGCGTGCAGAATTGCGCGAGAAGGGTGTTGGTTACTTCGTAGCCAAGAAGACTTTGATGAAGCGCGCTTTTGACGGCGCCTTCGCTGGTGAAATGCCGGTACTTGATGGTGAGATCGCTGTTGCGTACAGCGCTGATGCTATCGCTCCAGCCCAGAACATCAAGGAGTTTTCTTCGAAGTATAAGGACAACCTCGCCATCGTCGGTGGAGTGTTTCAGGGAGTTTACAAGAACCGCGAAGAGATGACTGAAATCGCTTCGATACCATCACTTCAGGTACTCCGTGGAATGTTCGTTAACGTCATCAACAGTCCGATCCAGGGCTTGGCAGTGGTACTTAACGCACTAGCAGAAAAGAAGTCCGTTTAGATTTTAAATTTAATTGATTATCATGTCTGAAGAAATAAATAACGAGGTGGTTGAGGAGACCACTGCAGCTCCGGCTGAAGAAGTAAAAGCTGAAGTTCCAGCTGAGTTCAAGGAACTAGTTGAGAAGGTTGAGAAGATGAGCGTGCTTGAGCTACATGCTCTTGTAAAGGTACTTGAGAAGCACTTTGGTGTTTCTGCACAGGCTGTTGCCGTTGCCGGCCCTGCTGCCGCCGCCGCTGAGGAGAAGGATGAGTTCACTGTTGAGCTCACTGAAGCTGGTGCACAGAAGATCGCTGTCATTAAGGTAGTTAAGGAGGTTCTCAGCCTAGGTCTCAAGGAGGCTAAGGATATGGTTGATGCCGCTCCTTCTGTCGTTAAGGATGGTCTTAAGAAAGAGGCTGCCGAAGAGCTTAAGAAGAAGCTTGAGGAAGCAGGTGCTAAGGTTACCCTTAAGTAATCTCGGTTCTAAAGGAAAAGCGGGCGGAGCGTAAGCTCCGCCCGCTTTTCCTTTGTGCTATAATCGCGGACACCGATACCCTGATTATGGCCACTGATTCGCTTGCAATTCTGTTTGGGAGTATAGCCAGAGTAAAACTACTTCGCTTTTTCCTCTTTAACCCATCAAAGGAATTTACCTTTGATGAGATAAGCCGCCGCGCTCGGTTGGTACGTCGTACCGCTCGCACTGAAATGAACGCGCTTGAACGAGCGGACATCATTAAGAAAAAACAAATCTACCAACAGCTTGAAGGGCGCACTAGTAGAACCCGTGTACATGCCTACACTATCAATAAAGAGTTTGGCGAGCTGCAAGCTTTGCAAACTTTTCTTTTTGAGACCGCGCCCATCAACGGAAAGACTCTTCTTACACATTTGCGCAAAGCTGGTCCGATCGACTTCGTCTGTATCTCGGGCGTTTTCTTGCGCGAGTTTGAACATCGACTAGATGTGATGGTGGCCATGAAGAAGTTGTCGCAGACCAAGATAGAAAATGCCATCCGGTCGCTAGAAGCAGAGCTTGGTATTGAGATACGCTATGCCGCCTTTACTTCAGAGGAGCTTAAATATCGGGTTGGACTGTATGACAAATTGACTCGAGATGTCTTTGATTACAAGCACCAGATCATTGTCGATAAGCTCGGTATTAGGGACGAATTACATGGGCTTCGGGGGTAGGAAATATGGCAAAAGCGGGCGGAGGCAAAGCCTCCGCCCGCTTTTGCCATATATCCAGACCAAGGGCTTGCAATTATCTGGGGACTAGTATAATATGTCGCTCATTATCTATGTTGAATTACCTAAAGAAATCGTAGCGGCACGACATCGCGTCACGCGATTTATGCCGCGATAACGCGGTTTTTTTAGGCTCAAATTCAACAACGAAGATAAGGGTATTTGACAATCATCATGAGCGAAGATCGTGCGAAAGTACGATCTAGTAAATGATGGTTGTATGGCGATGGCCATACAACTACATATCTTCTTAAGTCCACCGACCTTCGACAGTCGGTGGCACGAGCGAATTTGGCTTTGCTAAATTCGCTTGGCAGGTATGTCTGTTGGGTTAAAGAAATCCGCAAGGAGGTCTTTTCGTCTCCCGACAGACAAACACAAATTAAGCACGCGCGTAAGTGCGCGTGCGACACTCAAAATTGTACAGCGGTGTACAGCATTCCTTGCAGGAATGTAAGGGTGTATGGTGGATGCCTTGGCTTTACAAAGCGATGAAGGACGCGAAATGTCTGCGATAAGCTTCGGGGAGGTGGCAATTAACCTTCGATCCGGAGATTTCCGAATGGGGAAACCCCATCAGTTACGCTGATGATCCTTGTATGAGGATGCGCACCTAGGGAAGTGAAACATCTCAGTACCTAGAGGAATAGAAAGCAATATATAGAACTTTCTTTCTGATTATTGCAACCGCAAGGTTGCGCCATTGTAATCAGGAAGAAGGTTCTTGCGATTCCCTGAATAGCGGCGAGCGAAACGGGAATAGCCCAAACCTTACGTAGCAATACATAAGGGGTTGTAGGGCAAGATCAGCATTTAGTTGCGCAGAGTTATAAAATATATGTATAGAAGAACGAGCTGGGAAGCTCGACCCTAGAGGGTAATAGTCCCGTATTTGAAATGCATATGTCTCTGTTGGTCTTGTTCCTGAGTAGTCCGAGACATGAATAGCTCGGATGAATCCGCCAGTACTAACTGGTAAGGCTAAATATTTGTAAAGACCGATAGTGAACAAGTACCGTGAGGGAAAGGTGAAAAGAACCCCGGAGAGGGGAGTGAAATAGATCTGAAACCATACACTTACAAGGAGTCGCGGCCTTTAGGGGTTGCGGCGTGCCTATTGAAGAATGAGCCGGCGAGTGTATATCTATGCTTTGTCTAAGTGGTAAACCCACGGAGGCACAGTGAAAGCGAGCGTGAATAGCGCGAATATAGCGTAGGTATACGACCCGAAGCGGGATGAGCTTGCCATGAGCAGGGTGAAGCGAAGGTAAAACTTCGTGGAGGCCCGAACCGGTTGACCGTACAAAATCATCGGATGACTTGTGGTAAGGAGTGAAAAGCTTATCGAATTCCGTAATAGCTGGTTCTCTCCGAAACAGCTTTAGGGTTGGCGTCGTGTGTTTCCACTGGGGGTAGAGCACTGGAAGAGACAAACAGGGAGAAATCTCGTTGTCTCTATCAAACTCCGAATACCATGTGGCCACAGCACGGCAGTTAGACTATGGGGGAGAAGCTCCATTGGTCGAAAGGGAAACAGCCCAGATCGCCAGTTAAGGTCCCAAAATATATGCTCAG
>MFMS01000007.1:0-436 GCA_001783525.1 Candidatus Kaiserbacteria bacterium RIFOXYB1_FULL_46_14
ATATCTTGGCGAGAATTAGAGGACGCGGCCGCGACAGCCTGCCCCGAAACAATGTCTCGCTCTTATTTTCTTTTTCTTCGGCAATTTTTTTCGTTTTATCCGATTTAATCATGAAATTAAGTGTAGCAAAAATAAAAAATAAGGCAACCGGCGTCGCGCCAAAGTTTGACTCCAATCCAAAAAACTGGTATCTTTATCGTTATGAAAAAAGATATTCATCCGGCATATTATCCCAAAGCAACCGTCAAATGCGGATGCGGCAATAGTTTCGCCGTTGGCGCGACTAAAAAAGAAATTGAAGTTGAGATTTGCAGCAAATGCCATCCGTTTTTTACCGGTAAAAAAAAATTGATTGACACAGCCGGCCGCGTTGAAAAATTCAAAGCCCGGGCCGCAAAAGCAAGAAAAAATAAAAATTAGAATACAAAATTAATAT
>MFMS01000007.1:484-23507 GCA_001783525.1 Candidatus Kaiserbacteria bacterium RIFOXYB1_FULL_46_14
GTTTCGAATATAAGGGCACATTAAATGGCGCGCCTATCTATGAAGATTACGCCCATCACCCAACCGAAATCAAAGCCACTATTGCTGGTGCTCGTGAGCTCTATCCCAACAAGAATCTAGTGGTTGTCTTTCAGCCACATCTTTACTCGCGTACAGCGGAATTGTTTGATGATTTTGTCGGCGCTCTTTCTATTGCGGATCGTCCCATCGTCACTCGTGTCTATGACGCACGAAACACCGGCAAGGCTGGTGTTACCGGGGTCGAACTAGTGGAGTCAGTAAAGATAAAAAATAATAGAGCGGCATACATAGAATCTTTTGATGATACTGTGGCTGATCTTAAATCAAACGTGACCGCAGATGACGTCGTCTTAATAATGGGCGCAGGAGACGTAACTAAGATAGCGGCTGATTTGACAAATCTCTAGAGAGTGTAATAATAAAAAGAGTTAGTGAAGAGGAGGTCACGATGGTGCAGATAAAAATCCTTTGGGGAGGGACACGATTTGTGTTCCTTGTTGGGGATTGTGCATACAAGTTGGCTAGGGTAAGGATTGCAAGAGCAATTCTTCAACTTATCCGACATACAGTAACAGGCCACGTACGAGAGCGGTTGGACCGCTTCGGTCGGAGTCCTCATAATGCGATCTACAATTACTTCCTCGCAGGAGTGATTGCCAATCGTGAGGAGTACTACATCTCATGCAGATACGAAGATGTGGCACAAGTATATTCTGTACACCTGTGGGGGCTTCTTTCAATACAAAAAAGAGGGGAGTCACTCTCGCCTCTAGATATAAATTTACTGAGGGCTCACCCGCTTTGGGAGATGATTCTCAGAAATAAAGGTGGTGATAAAATAGAAGCAGTCAAACAGTTCGCAAAGTTTGGGCCAGTTATTAAACTGGTCGATGCCGGCCGTTGTGATCTGGACCCGGGAATGTTCCCCTAAGAATTCACTAATTTATGGGCGGGATATCTTCCCGCCCAAAATTTTTATGAAAATTGGAATTTTAAGTATTGTAGCCACACCGATTGGTAACCTTGAGGATATTACTCTGCGCGCTCTACGTGTGCTCAAGGAAGCGGATTACATTCTTTGTGAAGATACTCGTGTGACAGGAAAGCTGTTGAAACATTACGAGATCAAAGCTCCGCTTAAACGTTATGACGCGCATACGAGCGAATCTACACATGAGCGAGTTTTGGCTGATCTAGAAGCAGGGAAGCGGATTGCGCTGGTGTCTGATGCGGGTACGCCTGGCGTATCTGACCCCGGTGTTTTATTGGTACAAAGAGCTCGCACCGCGGGCGCTAAAATCGAAGCGATTCCTGGCCCTTCTGCAATCACAGCAGCCTTCTCGATCGCCGGCCTTGTCGGTAACCAGTTTGTCTTTCTAGGCTTTGCTCCACAGAAAAAGGGCAGAGAGACATTTTTTAAATCATTGGTAGATTACGACATTCCGGTGATGTTTTTTGAATCTACACACCGTATCTTAAAGACTCTAGAGGCTCTACAAAATCCGTCAGTGGAACGAAAGGTATCAGTCGGAAGGGAACTAACTAAATTTTTTGAAGAGTTTATCTCAGGCACACCAGAAGAAATGTTAACTTACTTTACAGATAGACGAGATCACCAAAAAGGTGAGTTTGTGATTATGGTACACTGACAAAGTATGCAAGATAATACTTTTTTTGGCGGTTGTCATTGTAAGGCAGTGCGTTATCAAGTTAGTGGTTTAGATGTCAACAATGCAGTGGTTTGCAATTGTTCGCGTTGTTCCATGCTAGGCTCAATCCTCTCTTTTGTGCCGGCCGAATCTTTCAACCTTCAGTCGGGAGAAGACCATCTTACTGATTATCAATTTAATCGTAAGGTTATACACCACCTTTTTTGTAACGTTTGTGGCGTTCAGTCCTTCAGTCGTGGTGTAGATCAAGATGGAAAACCGACGATTGCTATTAACGTGCGCTGTATTGATGGTGTTGATACTGAGCTCCTTTCGCCAGAGAAATTTAATGGTAGAGATTATTAATTTAGCAACTTGCACCACACTTAGTGTAAAATATTAGGACTTTCAAGAGCTTTTACATACGTTACTAATTTTAAAATAAATTATGAAAACATATATTTTTGTCGGCGTGTTACTCACTGCAATTCTAGTAGGGGGTTTTTATTGGCAGAGTATGGGTTCAGTAGAAAAGCGCGCAGTGGAATCAGCGGAAGAAGAAGACCGACGAATCGCTTGTGAGCAATTTTTAGCCGTGGCGTTGTTTCCAAATGGCGAAGCGGCCGATGAATTTATGGCGGCTTGTTTGCGTGGTGAACCAGTCTTTCAGGAGGAAATGGATGGAGAAGCACAGGATGGCACAGAAGAGCCAGTTGCTTCTTCGTCATCTCCTGCCGCTGGTCCGGGCTGCGTCGTAGGAGGATGTAGCGGACAAATCTGTGGCGAAGAGGGTGAGGTAGAGGGGACGGTTACTACTTGTGAGTGGCTTGAAGAATATGCTTGTTACCAAAAAACACGCTGTGAACGACAGGCCACTGGCCAGTGCGGATGGACAGAAAATACTGAGTTTGGGCAGTGTATGACTGAGGCAAAGGCCGGTGGAAGCAACTAAAGTAGCCGTGTTACAATTGGCCTGTATGTCACGAGAATCATTGGTGCTTTTGCTTGGCTTTATTGTCCTACTCATTCCTTTTTCTGGTTTTCCACTCTCTTGGAAACAGTATGCTCTCGTAGCAGTAGGCATCCTACTTATTTTTATTGGTTATTCTATGCGCCGTAGCGCTTACTGGCGGAAGATAGACCGAGGTGATGGTGAGCGAGGAACTGATTCTTTTGTAGAAAGTCAGCCCTCTTTGCTTGACGGAAACTCTTGATGGTTATGTTCAGAACCGGAGCAATTACAGTTGGCGCGGTGGCTATTTTATCCGGATTTACCCTTGCTTTGCCAGAAATGCGTTCTGTTTCCTATGACCGCGGGGCGGCCTCGGAGATTCCTGGTAATGCGCAATTTAAACCCTCGGAAACAGAGGGTGCGAACGATGAGCGCCCGGTGATACAACATCAAGCTTTGCCACAACCGGTTCAAGCAATTTACATGACGTCTTGTGTAGTTGGTACGCCTTCTTTCCGTTCTAAGCTCGTGGAGTTAATTGAGGAGACAGAGATCAACAGCGTCATAATCGACGTGAAGGATTATTCTGGCACGTTATCGTTTTCTCCAGAAAGTGATGCTTGGCGACCGGCTTGGGAAAGTGCGAAATGTGGTACGCGGGATATGAAGGAGTTTGTTGCTCTGCTACATGACAAAGGAATCTTTGTCATCGCGCGCGTCGCGGTTTTTCAAGATCCCTTCTACACTGCAAAGCGACCAGATTTGGCTGTAAAGAAGAGTGACGGTGTCACGGTATGGAAGGATCATAAAGGGTTATCTTTTATAGATGTTGGGGCACGTGAATACTGGGATCATATAGTTGATCTTTCTAAGGAAGTTTATAACCTCGGTTTCGACGAGCTAAATTTTGATTATGTGCGTTATCCTTCTGATGGGCCAATGAAAGACATCGCGTTTACTCATTCGAAGTCATATGCTGGAGATGACACCATGCAGGCCAACTTAGAGGAGTTTTTTAAATATCTAAATTCCAAACTAGATGACGAGACATTATTTGGAAAGTATAAACACGTAGGACACGGCCGTGATTCTGCTACACCTTGGACTTCAGTGGATCTCTTCGGAATGACGACCACTAACTATGATGACTTGTCGATCGGGCAAGTTCAGGAACGTGCCGCTCCGTACTTCGACTTCATTGCGCCGATGGTCTATCCGTCGCATTATCCAAAAGACGCTTTTGGTTACGGCAATCCAAACCAGCATCCGTACGAGATTGTTTATTACGCCATGAAGACTGGTGTTAGCCGAATGGTCTCTTCGACCACCCCTCTTCAGGGTTTTGCTCACACTAGGGTCGGCACTTCGACTCCACCGGTTTATCAAAAGCCGACTTACACTGGTGACAAATTACGTACTTGGATACAAGATTTCGACTATGGCGGTAATTACGACGTCGCCGAAGTGAAAGCCCAGATCAAGGCTAGTCGCGACGCTGGAGTAAAATCATTTATGATTTGGGCACCTTCCAACATCTACACTCGCGGCGCTTTAGAAAGTACCGAGTAGTCATCTGTTATAATTTTTAGATGTCATACGATCCGGAACGAATAACTTTTTTTGCCAAGACAGACGCTCGCGGAAAGAACGTGCCGTTTGGTATTAAGGCCAAAGACCGTTCGCGGCACGTTTACGTTATCGGTAAGACAGGAATGGGTAAATCAACCCTGCTCGAGAACATGGCGGTGCAGGATATAAGAAACGGAGAAGGCTTGGCCTTTATTGATCCGCACGGTCAGACGGCCGAGACGCTCCTTGACTACATTCCACCCGAGCGCATGAAAGACGTCCTCTACTTTGCGCCGCACGATATGGAGCATCCGGTTTCCTTTAATGTGATGGAAGATGTCGGGGCAGACAAACGCCACTTGGTCGTCTCCGGCCTGATGAGTGTTTTTGAGAAAATCTGGGTGGATGCTTGGAGTGCTCGCATGGCTTACATTCTGCAAAATACCTTGATGGCCTTGCTTGAATATCCAGGGGCGACACTACTTGGGGTGAACCGAATGTTGTCTGATAAAAATTACCGAAAAAAGGTAGTCGATAACATCACTGACCCATCGGTTAAATCATTTTGGATGGACGAATTTGCTAAGTATAACGAACGTTATATGCAGGAGGCTGGCGACGCGATCAAGAACAAGATCGGTCAGTTCACAGCTAATCCATTGATCCGCAACATTATTGGTCAACCGAAATCCTCTTTTGATATTCGTCAAATAATGGATGAGCGAAAGATTCTGATCATGAACCTTTCTAAGGGTTTGATCGGAGAGACTAACGCCAATTTGCTTGGATCAATGTTGACGACGCGCATTTATTTGGCCGCAATGAGTCGCGCCGATATGCCGGTTGATCTTATACAGAAGATGCCAAATTTCTACTTCTATGTGGACGAGTTTCAGTCTTTTGCCAATTCTACTTTTGCCAACATTTTATCTGAGGCGCGTAAGTACAAACTGAACCTAACGATTGCTCACCAATACATTGAACAAATGGAGGAAGATGTACGAAATGCGGTATTTGGTAACGTCGGTACCACTATCGCTTTTCGCGTCGGTCCTTTTGATGCGGAAATTTTGGAAACTGTCTTCGCTCCAAAGTTTATGGCGGTTGACTTGGTAAACTTAGGATTTGCTCAAGTCTATCTGACCCTAATGATAGATGGTATTGGTTCGTCACCTTTTTCAGCCACTACGTTGTCTCCGTTATTGCGACCGGAGGGTTCACAAAGGGACGCTATAATTGAACAAAGTAGGATCCAGTTTGCAAAGCCAAGGGCAGTGATCGAACAAGCTATTAATGAATGGCACGCGCCTTTACCAGATGAGTCTAGTGACAAAAGACACCCTAAGGAAGGCGACAAACCACGACCGGTAGTGGAGCGTAAACCCGCTATGTCAATTGTGCCACCTGCACCACCGGTAAATACACCGCCTAAGACTTTTACACCTCGAACAGAACGGCAAGAAAGTAGTCACGTTCCAACTAAGCAGAGTAGTGTCCGTGAGGTTCGCCCTGCTTTTGACAAAACAAAAAACTTAGACGAGTTACGAGCGGTCTTAAAGAACTTATCGAAAGATGACCAAGAGCCGGCCAAGGAAACTCCCCTTGAAGCTCAGCCAAATGATTTGAAATCAGCACTTTCTTCAGTAATGGCAGCAGCCAATGAAAAGGTTTTGGAATCCAAACCACCATCACCATCACCATCAGCGACAGAAGAGGGAAGTGAGGATGACGATACCCTTGATCCCAAGAAGCTCGAGCGGATGATGCGTGTCAAAACTGATGATCGCACACCCCTTAGGTAAATAAATATATGAAGCGTGTAGTCTTAGGTCTCCTGTTGTCACTAATACCTTTGCCAGCTTTAGCCCTTGTCAATATAAACACCGCTACTTTGGATGAGTTAGACACTCTTCCTGGGGTTGGGGCGGTGACTGCACAGAAGATTACCGACGCCAGACCTTTCGAATCGACCAGTGAGATACAAAATGTGCAGGGAATTGGTGGTCCTGGCACAAAAACCTACGAAGACATTATTGGGTTGATTACGGTCGAGGGCGCGACTGTGTCTGAGACTGATGATTCATCGGACTCTTTAGTAAGCAAGTCCGCTACCGCAAAAGACGAAGACGACATCAAGGTTCAAAAACCAGTATCGGGCCTGGTAATAAACGCGCCCGATTACTCGTTTGTTGGTCAAGTGGTCAATTTTGAGGCGGTACCATCAGACGGTGATCAAGGCCGACTGGTTCGTTATTGGTGGAATTTCGGAGACGGGTACACCGCTGACTCTAAGGTGGCAACACATCAATATCGCCATCCGGGCACGTATGTTGTTGTGGTGGAGAGTTACTATCTAAAGAAAACACATATTACGCGGCACGAGATAACGATTCTATCTCCACAACTTTCCGTCCGTAGTGACCAAGGTTCATTTGTTATTACAAATAAAAGTGATCATGAGATAGATCTTTTCGGAATGACTTTAAGTGGGGTGGTTAATTGGAGTTTTCCTAAATACAGTATTCTTTTACCAGATGCTTCTTTGGCCATCGATTCTTCAGTAGTGAAAGATGCCTTGGTCGTTCGCTTGCTTGGTGCCGATGGTCGAGTATTAGCGGTTTCTGATAGTGAGAAAGTAGCGACAAAATCAAAGTCGGTGGCTTATGCTCCGGCTCCTCGTATTAGTGCGGTTAGTACCAATGTTTCAGCACAAGTAATAGATCAGAGCCCGACTCCTTCAGTAACGGATGGGGAAATAGGAAGTAATGTAAGTGTCTTGGAACCTACTAAACCCACTCAGACCGCCAATTTATCTGACGCTAATATACCAGCCAAGTCTTGGCCTTATCTTGGATTAATGGCCGTTGTTTCCCTCGGACTGTTTGCGGTATGGAAAGGAAATGCACGTTTGTAAAAAAAATCTTAAACATACTTCACGCCCTAGACGGTTTTAATGACACGTTAGAGTTATAATAGACCAACATTTGTGCAATAGGTTTTTGAAACTTTATGGCTGACGATGATACAACTTCACTAGATGAAACAAAGTATGACCCCAGCGTACGTGCTGAGGCGGTCTTAAATCAAATCTTAAAAGGAGAAGACAACAGTGTTTCTGCTCCGGAAGAAGCCAAGGTATCAGTGGAGGAGGCCTTGGAAGAGAAACCAATACTAGAGAGTGTCACCAATCGAGCGAGGTCTCGTGTGTTGTTTGTGACGACTCGCGAGGAGGTATTATTAGATAATAGTGGGATACGCCAATACTACTTCAATCTGGCACCTCATTTTGATGAGGTGCACGTGATTTGTTTGATTCCGCGCCGCGGCAGTGAAGACCCAATCCGTGGCGGAAATAACCTCTGGATATACCCAGTTAGAGCCAAATACTGGTGGAGTCTGCCAAGCGCTGGAAAACGCGCTGCAATCGAAAATCTGACCTTTGGAGGGGGTTTTAGGCCGGATATTGTCGTTGGGGCGGATCCATTTGAAGCTGGCCTCGCTGCTTACTTGATTGCCAAAAAGAATAAAAGACCGTGGCAACTACATTTGTACACTAATCCTTACGGGCCAGATTATAAAGAGGCTGCACCTGATAACAACTGGCGAATCAAAGTTGCGAACTTTGTACTGCGACGGGTTTCTTCGGTGCGTACTGATACCGGCGTTCTTAAGGAACTGATTGTTAAAAAGTTTCGTCGCATAGCAGATATTGTTGTCTTGCCTCGGTTCTACAACTTCACCGGTTTATTGTCGGCAACTCCGACATTTTCACTCAAAGAAAAATATCCAAACTTTGCTTTTATCGTACTGGCTTTTGGTCCTCTCACAGCGACTAGCCAATTGCACGATACCTTTTCTGCCGTCCATCAACTTTTACGCAATCCGCGCATCGGCTTGATCGTGATCGGCGATGGGCCAGCCAAGGAGTTGTTTCAAAGCAAAATACAATTGCTTGGTATTGAAAAAAGTGTTGTGTTTCAAAAATCTGCAGATGATCTTACTTCTTATCTAAAAACTGCGGACGCCCTTATTGAGCTTGGGACCGATGAAGAAAGCGAAGTTCGGGTGTTGCAAGCAGCGGCGGCCGAACTGCCTATAATTGCAACCGAGACACCGCTTAGGACAGATCTTTTTAAGGATGGCGAATCGGCTTTGCTTTGTGCCAATCGAGATTTGGTAGGGATTGGTCAGAAACTTGGTCGGCTTATAAACGTAGCGGCGCTTCGTCAACAGCTTACATACGCTGCCCGTTTTGTGGCAGAAAGTCGCTTACATGAAGATCCAAACGCCCATTACCAATCGATCGCTTCCTCAATAGAATCGGTGTTATAATCACAGCACCATCGCAACTAGATAATTTCTTTGCGGATAAAAGATACAAAATATGTTAGAAACAGGAAAAACCGCCCCAGACTTTTCGCTACCTGATCAAGATGGCGAGATACATAATCTGACCAACTATCGTGGGCAAGTTGTTTTGATCTACTTCTATCCCATGGACGATACTCCTGGTTGTACCAAGGAAGCTTGTACGATTGCCGAGATGTATGATGATTTTGAAAAAAACGGAGTGAAAGTATTTGGTATCAGTGCCGATGACGTCGCTTCACACAAACGTTTTGCTCTAAAGTATCATTTGCCGTTTACACTCCTGTCCGACCCCGAACGTCAGACCATCAAGGACTATGAAGCAAATGAAGAAGGTGAGGGCACGGAACACAGTACTCACACTAAGCGTATTTCGTATCTAGTTTCCCCTAATGGAGTCATTATTCGTTCGTATCCCGATGTTGATCCAGCTACTCACGCTGGCGAAATCTTAAAAGACATAGGCGGTTAGGCGAGGTTGGTCAAAAAACGCAAATAACTCTTAAATAACGCTAAATAATAGTTGGGGTAACTCCCTCGATATTTTTTAATAATAGACAGGTGAACCAAGGCTCGATTTTGTCTAGTTGTTTTTGAGATGTTGGTTGAATGTTTGCGATAGGCCGTCATCTTTTCGGGCAAGTTTGCCAACTTGCCCTTAGTACCTAGACGTAGGATAAGGTCATAATCTTCCCAGATCAAGACGTTCTCGTCATACGGCGTTGCCTTATCGAGTGCGCCAGAGCGCAAAAGTAAACTAGAGTGAGTGAATTGATTTCGGAGCAATAAGTGTCGCCGAATAGCATGATCATGGAGAGCGTAGATAAAACTACCAGTTTCTTTTCCGTCACCATCGATAACCTTCACGTTGGTACCAACCGCCACGTATTCAGGTTGTTCCTCTAAAAACTGCACCTGCTTCTCAAGCTTGCTGGTGTCGAGCCACAAATCATCACTGTCTAAAACAGCAATGTATTTGCCTTTAGCAATCGCAAAGCCGCGGTTACGATTTTTGGTTATACCCAAGTTGCTTCCTGTCGGAAGATAAATAATTCGCTGATCATCAGCATAGTTGGCCAGCAAAGCCTTGGTATCGTCCGTGGACGCATCATCCAAAATCAGCAATTCCCAGTTCTGATAGGTCTGCCCGCGAACGCTATCGATAGCGGCAGTGATGTACTCACCACGGTTGTAGGTGGTCATCATTATTGAGACCAATGGGGTGTTCGTCATACTCTTATCCATTTTTCGGGAATGATATCACGATACCAGTCTTCGTTAAGGTTAGACCAACGTTCTGGCGCTATAACGATCTTAGTGGGGTTTTGGCCGAGCCAGGCGCCCCACCAGGAAAAGGAGGAATTAGCTATGATGTGGTGCTTCGTGAGTGTCATTAGAAACATTTCCTCAAAATCTTTTAACTCTGGATTGGAGACAAAAGTGGCGTCTTTAAGTGAGGTTAGCTCGGTCTGACACCAGACAATATCGTCGGAAAAAACGTAGAATCTCGCGGTCGGGATATTCTCTTGGAGCCGTGCGATGGCACGGTTGTAATACTCGCGGGTAGCTACTCCGCCAAAATCGGGGTGGGTCAAGTAGTCATTACGGCGCACGTGAACAGAAACAGCGTTCGGGTCGTTTCTGATAATATCAGCGATTACTGTTTTGTTGCCCGAGAGTGGTTCTTTCAAAGTGAAGTCTTCGCGTATAGATTCTTCGTAATCCTTGAAGTACAGTTCAGACTGAAAATACCCGTCTAGATAAGCAGTAGTACCAAGTTGTAACACCTTTGGATCGAAACCAACATGAAAATCACCGGTAATCTTTTGCTTCAACCTTTCTTTTAATTTTAAAAAGAAAGGAGATTTTCGACCGCTAATGATCTCGGCTTTTAAATTGAAGTGGGTGAGCGAAAACGGTCTTGAAACATCGCGGCTGTGCTGGCTTCGAACTAAAGAAAGTCCAGTGGCATTTTTAAGGGCCAGGGCTCGACCGCAAGCGTATTGAAACATCTGGTTTCCCAAGCCACCTTTAAGATTTACTGTGATCATTAAAATTTTTAGTCCAACCTCAGTGATTGAATGTGTGAAAGTTTATCCTTGTGCACAAAAATCAGATTTTCGTAAGTGTACGTTGCTTGTGGGCGATGTGTTTTTAGTTGCCCCTCGAGCGTAGATTCAAAACACTCATACCCATTAGATTGCAGTAATTTAATTGATTTTACACAATTATCTTTCCATTCTTCATCACCCGCAACCTCAATTGTAATTATTGGTCTTACGTTAGCGATGATGTCTGTCATTGCTTGCAGAATCATATATTCAGCACCCTCCGCATCAATCTTCACTAAGGTTGGTCGAATAGATCCCTCTCTGCAATAGTTATCCAAAGAGATTGTTTTGGCCAATACTACTTCCGGCTCTCCCAGAAATTCCATATCCTCACCATTCCTCTTCTTGTAAGAATTAAAAGCACTATATTTAGGTCCGTAATCTACAAATTCAATCTCAGTTTCTTCATTAAAGACCGCAGCATTATTTGCGGTCACGTTTTTGAAGTCTTTGATGTTTTCCAGCAAACTACTAAAAGTGCGCGGTGTGGGTTCAAAGCTGTGAACTGACCCGGTTTCTCCAACCAGCTCTCGAGCCAGCATTGTGTAATAACCTACATGTGCACCAATATCGAAAAACACGTCGCCTTTTTTAAGGAAGTTTATAAAAAAGTTAGTCAGGTTTGCCTCAAAAAAGCCATAGTAGTAGATGGCGTAACCTTCTGGTAAGTAGTAGGTCATAGGAACACCCCAAAGTGTCTTTTTCTTTATCTTAAAAGGGTGGTGATAGGCTATGGCCTGTAATATGTAAGCGGGAAGAGTTCGGAAGGGGTCTTTCAGTAGTCGTTTAAGACGGCTATGTTGCAGCTTAAACAGACCATAACGCTTAATGATCTTAGCCTTGAGTTCTGCTCGTTCTTTATCATTCATTATGATCCGTATAAATTTTCCTTAGGAGTTTAACATATTTAGTCGCTGAGGCTTTATTTGACAGTTCTTGTTCACAGTAGCTTCTTGGTCGGTAATGGCCAAATTGACTAAGGAAAAGGTCAAGTTTTTCCTCAAAATCGTACGTCCCGCTAAATAACATACCGACCGCTTCGGTCAAAAGTGGTGCCGATAGGTTACCCTCTACGGTAACCCCCTCTTTAAAAGTGAAGGTACCTTTATTCCAAACCAGCGTGGGCAGATTTCTAGCCCACGCTTCTTGAAGTGCCAAGCCTTGACTCTCGATTTCTTGGAGATAAATCATAAAATCGGCTTTCTCTAAAGCAGCAAAATACTTTTTCTGTGAGAAGTTACCGTAATGCAATTCCTGCACGCCTATGTTTTTTTTAGACAAACTGTCTAAAGCATGTTGGTAAACATCGTCGGGTGCATGCTTTCTGAAGAGGAGACAGTTCTGTGGAGTGGTACTAATTTTTTTATACTGCTCTGGCATGGCCACGCCCGCCGGCCAGATGTGTATCTTTTTACTCAAAACCGGCGATAGTCGAACGTACATATCTCTTACCCACACTGAAGGAACTAGGAAGGCATCTATTTCAGAGGACTCAGCAATTTTTTTATGGTCCGTGGGCAATACGACCAAGTTTGGTCCAGCAACTAGCCTCTTTATTTTTCCTGTTCTTTTCGCATCAATAGCATATTTGAGTGCTTCGATGTTGCTCACGACGTGCACTATCTGATCAGGGCGCACATAATCATTTATTATGAATGGATATGATATCTCTACCAGCCCTTGCTTCATGCTGGCTAATACACTAGCTGGTCCGCGGACACGACCAAAGATAATAGCTACTCGTGAAGCATAGTACTTTAAAGCCCCTTTGAAAAATATTTTTGGTGGTCGTGTGATGATATTGAGCATGATGGGGACTTCTTACAGTTTCATTTTACGAAATAGAGCAATTTTAATTTCCTCTAGTTTTTGAATCTTTTTAAACGGCCGGTAAAGAAAGGCAAGAAACATGCGGAAATTATGTTTGCGCAAACGGATACTCATAATGATGCGCTCATTTTCCTCGAATACTTTAAGACGAGCGGGATTGATATGAACACGACGAGCTTCATTTAAGGGTTGGTCAATGATGTGTCTGAGAAAAGATGTAAAATCCTCGCGATCTTTGGCGAAGTCGATACCGGTATTTAGGACATGTTCTTTCATAATCGCAAGATAGAGTTCGTCATTTTGATCTATCTCCTTTACACGGTCTACTACCGCTTCGAAGTTTGGGTATTTCATCGCGTTGATAAAACGTCCTTCGTTGAAGGTCTCGCCAATTAGCGGGTCGCCAAAGTAGATTGGAATGGTGTCTGCGGCTAGTGAACAAAATATTTTTTCGGTTGTATATCCCTCACGTGAGGAGTTTTCAAAAGCGATGGAAAATTTATGCTTCTTTTCAAATTCAAGTTTGCTGACAACAGGTCCGCCTACATTATTTTTGTAGCGGCCGCCAGAATTTACTAGTTTGTACTGAGATAGTTGTTTGAAGAAGTCGTCGCGGGCATTATCGGTGAGGTAATTAGAGTAAACAAAACTACAAAACTCGGTTTTTTTTACTAGGTCAGATTTGGTAAATTCATGGGGTGTCTTGAAGTCCAGATCACCAGCATTCTGGACATCGTTTGGATTATAAAAGACCGCCATCTGATGTACTGGGAAACGAAAGTGACGATCACCAAACTCCATGTGGTCAAAGCTAATCGCATAGTCAAAAAGGTTGAAGTTTGGATGCTCGTTTTCGCCCGTGTAGAAGATTTTTACGCAGTTATAGTCCAGATATTCTATACTCGAGTCATTTGTGAACAGATAGTCAGGATCATCAGAGAACTCGACATGGTAATGTCTTTGCAAAGCGCGGATAAAAGGGTAACCATATGAGAATTCATCTTCTCCGTTATGACCACAGACTTTAATTTTTATAGTTCGCATACAGATAGCTGACGTGTCTTGAAATACTCAATTAGTTATCTGATCGGATATCTTCTCTTTCTTTCTCGAATAGTTATTTTCGATTGTTTCAAGAGTAATATCGTTCTCAAGTTCGTAAAGACGAGTATAGGTCATTAGCCGCCCAAAGGCCATGTTTAGCATAATGAGCAAGCCAAGGCGTGGTGATTTTAGACTGCGACGATAAATCCACATATAACGCAACATCGCGGAGATCATTTTTAAGGTACTAAAACGTTCGCCTTTTTCAAACTTTACCCTGGCTTCTTCTTCAGCATAACGCATATAACCAGTGACAAATTTGTTTTCGTTGTAGGTACTGAAATGTCTAAGAGCAAACTCTTCGTTGTCTGGCAATCGAAGTTCTTCGCCTGGTTGACCTATAAATTTACCCATGCCGTGAATAGTATTGTTCCTGAAATCCATAAAGTCTCGGTGGAAGGTAGCAGGTATATAAGACTTCTGCGCGTAGTGGTTGGTGTTACCCCAGAGGTAAGTATAGAGCGGCACAAATACGCGCTTGTACGTGTTGTCTTTAGCAACACTCACTAATTTTTCAACTAAGGAACGAGGGGCTATATTATCGACATAGCCCCAGTAGATCCATGGTGTCGTTGTGTGTGCTTTGATAAATTCAAAATTGACCTGCGTCTCCACAGAAGGATTTGCGCTGGCTGGACGGGAGAGAAATGTCGCGCCAAGCTCTTCGGCTATTTCCCTCGTGCGATCGGTACTGCCGCCATCCATCAACACTACCGGTCCAAAGTCACGGAAGCATCGTATCGCGTGGGCAATACGTTTCTCTTCGTTGTAGGAAAAGAGGATGAAAGTAATTGGTTTCATAATGTTGAACTTACATGTTTACGCGCGTCACGTATGAGGCGGATAATGGGATTGGGTATGAAGAATATCAGTGACGCCCAAATAAGATAAACAAGGCCGACGTGGTGCATATTTATCCAGATAAAACGCAAATTCTTTAAGGTAATCGGAAGTCCGTGTCCTTTGGCTCGCAAGAGGAACAAGGGGAGTTGCTTTTCATTACGCCGCAGTTCTTCTTTCATACGAGAAATATCAAAACCCCAATCTAGCATGCGTCTGCGAACGGCGTTTGAATTGATGTAGGTAAATAGTTCTCCGCCATTTTCTGCCCAGCGGCAATCATCTCCCGCCATAATCATGGGTTTTGATATAAAAAATTGTTTTTGGCTTCGGCCGAGCAAACATAGTACGGTTTCGTAGTAGAGCCAGCCTTCAATGAAGTTGTCCTTTGGGACAACTTCAAGCCAAGAATCGCGACGAAATATAAGTGCACTAAGAGTGCCCTGGCAGTATCCATTGAAATAATATTTATTTGGGTCATGCATTACAACTGTGTCATCTGGAGTATAGATACGCCGTTTTTTCCAATCGCTCTCTTTCGTAAGCAGTTCGATGTTCGTACCGCCAATGTCAAATGTCAGATCTCTGCATATTCCAACGACGACGTTGAGTGCACCGTTGATGATTATGTCGTCGTCCCCAAGATACCAACAATAGGTGCCGGTGGCGCTTTGTACGGCACGGAGGGTATTGTAGTCGAAGCCAATATTTTCCTCGTTCCGAGAATAAATAAGATTCGGTATTAACGACTGGTAGTGCAGAACGACCGACCTTGTATCGTCCAGGCTGGCATTATCCGATACTACAACCTCGACTAAGGGTGAAAGCTCGTGGCTGTCCTCTAGCTGACAAAGGATGCTCTCAAGCGCGTTCGCAAGATGGTGAGCACGATTATAGGTGGGGATGCAGATCGAAAGAATAGGCGTTTTCATAGCTATTGATTGGCCACGTCTTTAGGAATGAACATGGTGAATCCATTCTCGCTAGAGGTAACGGCACTGTAGTTGTTGTCAATGAGAGAGTTGATACGTGGATCAAGGTTATCGAGCCAGGATCGAGATCCAGACATAAATACCGGAACTATTGTGTTGTCTCTTAAGAAATCTACGATAACCTCTACTTCGCTAAGCAGGAATAGATCCGTTGTCGATGGAAGGTCAATTGCCGCCCGTACTCTACTCTCACCATAATAGAGACCATCGGCATTCTGGGCCAGGATAAATACAGATTCGCCGGGTGTGGTATTGTCGCGGATAAACTCAACGTTTTGGCTATGGTCAGTCGTGACTGTGCTAAACATGCGCGAAGCGCCCGATCTCGCTTCTTCCGCATACATTGGGACATTCAACAGGATGCTGACGAGTGCTGCAATTGGAATGAAAAATACGAAAGCAAAGAGCAAGCCGTCACCGAGTGTTGGTAATGATGACTTCTTTATTCGAGAGAAGAGCATGTCCCCAAATATAGCCAAAAGTACGAGAGCGGGGAATGATGGTCCAAAAAGGGAGTAGTCGTGTGATCTACCTGTGTAGTAGGTAAAAAGACCGAGTCCTAAAATAGAAATGGCAGTGATCAGTTTATCTTGGTAGGTCACGTTTTTCAAAACCAGAGCGCGGATGGAGAAAGTAAGTCCTATAATATATACCAAAATAATACTGGCCCAAATATGTAGAGGAGGTGGCATTGGTATCATAAAGTAACCCGAAGCGAACATTACTTGGTATTGCGCCAGTACTGAGAGTGCTGGCATCACTCCCGACTGGATGTACGTATATATAGAGAAAAAAACCAAGGACAGTGCGGTTGTTCCAGCGATAATTAATATATTAGTGCCTATCTTGCGCGCACGTTCACCTAATGAGGTGGCTTTAGTGAACTCATGGTAGGTCAAGATGGCAATAAGTGAAATGAGGACAATAACGCCGGAGTCCAAGTTCCACAAAAGCCCGATGGATACAGTGGCCAGTAGCGCGATATATGAGGATAGCTTCTCGTCGTCCAGAAATTTAGCTATAAGTGCTAAGAATAGCGCAGGAAAGAGTAGACGGATCGGCCAGTACTGATAGTAGGGGAAATCTCCGAGATGGACAGTGATAGCGAAATAAGAGTACAGCAACACCGCCAAGAAGCCGCTATAAAGCAAAAGGGTGTTCGCGATGGCCCTTCTCATAAATAGAAAGAGAGAAATATATGAAATACCGATGAGTGTAGCGAATATGGCAGAGATTGTGAGAAGGCTAAAGCCAAAAAGTTTTATTATTGGCACGATAAATATTGGATAGAGACCATATATGCTCGGGACATCGACAAGTAAGAACTTCCCGGCCATCAGCTGACTTAGGGGATAGAGTATTGGGTTTAAATGAAAAGCATCAATGGGTGCGTGTATAGATTGAAGCGCGGTGGTAAATATGACGATGAAAATGATAGCGAGCAGGGTGTTGCCAGCGAAACGAATATGATAATCCCACGCCTTTAAGATTTCCGGTCTAATGTAGAACAAGTAAAAGAGAATAGGAAAAAGCACGATGATAAATGCGTACTTACCTATACTGTCATTTAAAATATTTCCACTGAGATAGATAAAATTAGCCAGAGCTAACCCTACATAGACAAGCGCAAACAAGACGGCCGGTACAAGTGTTGTGGTTGCTGAATATAGCCACTCAAGCGCGCCGGGATGTAGTCTTTGAAGTGTGTTTCTCCAAAAAAGATACAACAAGAGAATGATCGGAGCCGACAGCGGTATGAGGATCACGACCAGTAGTTGCTCAAGTGATTCCGGAGCAAAGCTACCGATCGCGCTTTTAATGAAGGTCTCATTAATCGTTTGATAAAGAGCCGTCGTATGAGGCTCATGTACGAGAGAGATGAGTATTGCCCCGATAATGGCCATAACTATCGCTGAAACTACTGTGTACACCATCTGCAAATATCCTCGGATGTCTTCTATCGGCGTGAAATTCGCGGTACCATCTCGTTTGATGATTGCAGCAATTGTTAAAAGAACAATCAAAAAAGTTGCAGTCGGAATGAGGGATTTCTTGGCTGGGCTGGCAAAAAACTCGATGTCACCACCCCAGTTTATAATTCTCTTAAAGATAGGGAGTGGTAAATGGGAGGTTGGTCTTTTAACGTGAGCGGGAGCTTCTAAAAGTCTAGTGGTTTCCAGTTCGTTCGCCGACAAAAAATGGCTCACCAATGATTTATCGTTCTCCGTCCATCCACTCATAATGTCGGATCCGGAGAAGGATAGATGTTTATCTCCAATACTAATGCCGATCTCTTTAATGTTTGATAGGTCTTCGGCCGAAGCGCTAATAAAAAGATTTTCAACGAAAACATTTTCATAATGCCAGCGATGATCTTCTGTTTTTGTCCTCGTCAACTCACCTAGTGTGCCGGCACGAGCTAGTCGAAAAAATACATGCGCTGAATTGAGAGTCTGGCCATCGATAGTTGACGCCTCTATTATTATAGGTTCTGCTATCTCACGACTTCCGATGGTTTCAAACATGCTGCCCGTCACGATCGCAATTGCGCCAATGATTGAGATGCAGGTTAAAGAGACTATATCTCTCTTATTAAATGAGTTTTTAAGGGGGTAGCGCATAGGTGTATATATTTCGCATCAGTGTATCACTTTCATGAGGTGGTCCCTCTTTCTGCGGCCGGAGTCTTTGTGGTACCATTACCTAACTAATGGCCACCTCTTTGCCCTCAAAAACAGTAGTTATCACTGGCGCGACTGGTTATCTGGGAAGCAATTTGACGCAAAGGCTGGTCAAGGAAGGTGGCTACGATGTCGTTGTACTAAAACGTTCTTTCTCGAATACCCATCGACTCGAGAACATCGCTTCTCAAATACAGTGGTATAACATGGACGAAGTACCATTGACTGATGTTTTTGCGCGACACGCGGCCGATATTATTCTGCACTGTGCCACGGATTACGGACGCAAAGAGGTAAATCCATTGCAGATTATCGAAGCCAACTTGATACTGCCGTTGCAGTTGTTGGAACTGGCACATCGCAACAACGTTCCAGTTTTTATAAATACGGACACGATGCTCGACAAGAGAGTTAGCCACTATTCGCTTTCCAAAAAGCAATTTCGAGAATGGATGACCGGATATGAAAAGAATATGGTACTTATTAATATGGTCCTTAGTCACTTTTATGGCCCTGGCGACGATTCTACCAAATTCGTTTCATTCATCAAACAACAGCTAGAGAAAAAAGTACCGAGCATACCACTCACTAAAGGTGAGCAGATACGTGACTTTGTGTATATCGACGACGTGGTCGAAGCCTTTATGACAGTACTCGGAGCAATACATACTCATTCTCCAGGCTCGTATGAGTTTCAGGTGTGTGGTGGAGCACGTGCTTCAATTCGAGAAATGGTGACCCTGCTTAAAGAAATGATGGGAAACACCAGCACTATTCTTGATTTTGGCGCGTTGCCATATAGGGAGTTTGAAGTGATGGATGAACAAGGGGATAATACCGCACTAGCCGCTCTTGGTTGGCGAGCCGAGTGCGGCCTCAAAGAAGGACTTACACATTTAATTGAAAACTAACGTGAAATTTCTTGTTACCGGTGGTTGTGGCTTTCTTGGATCTAATCTCGCTAGTGAGGTCTTGCGTCGTGGTGACGAACTCATTGTGTTTGATAATTTGTCGCGAATGGGCTCAGAGCAAAACTTGACCTGGCTACGGACGCTTGGAGATTTTACATTTATACAAGAGGACATCAGTGATTTTGCCGCCGTTAAAGAAGTGGTCAGCACCCACTTACCTGATGTTATCTTTCATCTAGCGGGACAAGTGGCCATGACGACCTCCATTGAGAACCCTCGACGAGATTTTGAAATTAATGCACTCGGAACACTGAATGTCTTGGAGGCGGTGCGTCAATATGCGCCTGAGGCGTCGATACTTTATTCATCGACCAACAAGGTGTATGGAGATTTGGAGTGGGTGGAGTACAAGGAAGAGGAGACGCGATACGTGGCCGCTTTATACCCTAATGGATTTCCGGAATCCGTTCCGCTCCAGTTCTCATCTCCCTATGGTTGTTCCAAAGGATCCGCAGACCAGTATATGCAGGACTACCATAAGGTCTTTGGTCTAAAAACGGTGGTCTTTAGACATTCTTCGATGTATGGTGGTCGCCAGTTTGCAACCTTCGATCAGGGCTGGATAGGTTGGTTTTGTGAAAAGGCGGTTGAGGAAAAGAATGAACAGGGAGGAGTATTCACAATCTCTGGTGACGGTAAGCAAGTACGAGACCTTCTCCATGCTGACGATATGACAGCCTTGTATTTCACGGTAGCGGAACACATGGATATCCTTGCGGGGAAGGTCTTTAACATCGGTGGTGGCATGAAATTTTCGTTATCGCTACTTGAATTGTTTGCACTGTTAGAGAAAAAGCTGAATATCACTTTGCGCTATGAGAAACTCCCGTGGCGAAAAAGTGATCAGAAGGTATTCGTAGCGGACATAGAAGCGATTTTTAAACTAACTGGATGGCAGCCAAAGGTTGATCCTGAGACTGGTGTTGGTCGGATGCTTGATTGGGTTGAAAAAAATTATGGAAACAAATAATAAAGGACTCAGTATTCTCATACCGTCGTATCGTGAAGCGGAAAATCTTAGGGTTATATTGCCGCGGATTAATAAGGTAGCTGATGGGCTAGGTGTGGCTTTTGAGGTGCTTGTTATCGATACCGTGGAGCCCATGGATGATACTAAGGAGGTGTGCCGAATAAATAATACTCGCTATATCAATCGACGAGGCGGTAATCGTTATGGTGATGCGGTACGAACCGGGATTGAGGATACTCTATCTCCGTACGTCATTTTTATGGATGCTGATGGCTCACACACACCGGAATTTATCCCGCAACTTTTCGCCGCCCGGACTGACGCCGATGTAGTCATCGCGTCTCGGTATGTTGCGGGCGGAGAAACCGACAACGCTAAGCATCTGGTGTTGATGAGTCTCATTGTTAATTGGATATACTCTTTCGTACTTAATCTGCCTTGCAAGGACGTTTCAAACAGTTTCAAGTTGTACCGTGCAACCGACCTCAAGCAACTGCATTTGCAGTGTCAAAATTTCGATATCGTTGAGGAGATCCTTTTTAAACTCAGGCGGGCCAATCCGAAGCTACGCATTCGTGAATTAGCTTATACCTTCAAGAAACGAATGTTTGGTGAGACAAAGAGGAACCTCTTTTTGTTTATGCTCACGTATATTTGGACGCTCGTTCGCCTACGCCTTAGTGTAATTGATATAAAAGAACATCAAAAAGCATTTTCACGCTTCGCGGTGGTCGGAGCCCTCGGCTTTGTAGTCAACCTTGCTGTGTTTACCGTTGTCTATATGTTTTTAGAACAACATATAGTCGCAGCAATTATCGCTTTCTCTGTGGCGGTCACCCAGAACTTTTTCCTCAATCGTGGGTGGTCCTTTTCCCATAGAGCGACCAGTAGGGGGTTACCGATCGCGTTTGTCACTTACGTCTTGGTTAATTTGCTCGGGTTGTTGGTTAACTTAGTTATTCTTGAAGTGTTGATTGCGAACTTTGGTGTTATACCATTCATCGCCCAGACAGTTGGCGTAGGCGCTGGCATGTTTGCAAATTACTTCGGCGCTCATCTTTTTGTATTTACCCCTCACACTGAGGTGAAAAAAGGTTAGGAATGTTAGCTAAGTTAAAAGGCGGGTCAATGACCCGCCTTTTAACTAGTCGTCCGGCATCACTCGTCGGCTTGCGGCAAGGATCGTATAAATCGACGTTTTACTTATTTCGACGCTATAAACTCGTTGATGGATTCCTTCACGAACTCGCGTTGTTCGCGAGTGAGGCCTTGGTGGCAGCCGAAGACCATGCCGCCGCGCATCACTTGGTCAGTGTTTTCGTATGACTTTTCGGCCAAGCGGTGTGGGATGTTTTTAAAGGCAGGTTGCTTCAAGACGTTGCCTGTAAATACGGGTCGGGTTTGAATACCTTTGTTCTCAAGGAATGTGGCCAGCTGTTTGCGATTGAAAGGCGCGTCGTCGCGGATGATGACCGGGAAAGCTAGCCAGTTCGTCTCAGTATTTTCAGTCTGACGCGGAAGGATAAAATATTTTTCGTAGCGTTTGAAGAATTCAAGAAGCTCGGCGTAGTTGTCCTTTCTTGCGGCACCAAATTCCGGTAGTTTCTCTAACTGTACGAGAGCGAAGGCCGCTTGAAGCTCCAAGGGTAGGAAGTTGTAGCCAATTTCACTAAAGATAAATTTATTGTCGTATTCAACACCGTCTAATTCCACGTTAAAACGATTTTCGAGTAGCTCGGAAGCGGCGTTCTCTCCATATAGAGAGGATCGTCGTCCCCAGCCGCGTAAGATAACTAGGCGCTCTGCTAGAGCTTGGTCATGTACCATCACCATTCCACCACCACCGGCACCATTGATGATATGAGAGCCATAGAAGCTCGTCGTCGTGATATGAGAGTAGTCACCGCTCGGCTTGCCTTTATAAAGGCCTCCTAGAGTGTCGCAAGAGTCTTCAACCAACCAGAGACGATGCTTGTAGGCAATTTCTTTAAGAGCTTCTAAGTTTGGAATGTTGCCAAGAAGCGACGGGATCATTAAAACTTTGGTCTTTGGTCCGATTGCCTTTTCGACTGACTCTGGACTAACAATGTAGGTGTCTGGTTCAACGTCAATAAAAACTGGCACCAGGCCCTTTTGAATAATAGGGGCTACGACGGTACCGAAAGTTAAGAGGGGAGTGATCACTTCGTCACCAGGCTTAAGATCCATGATCTCAAAAGCCAAGAGGTTTGCTGAGGAACCGGAGTTCACCATGATGCCATATGGCTTACCGAACAGTCCGGAGATTTTCTTCTCAAACTCATCAGCCTTGGGGCCGAGAGCGGTATTGCCTTTAAGGACAGAGACGACGGCGTTGATTTCGGCATCGCCGTGGACTGACTGAGCGTATGGTACTTTCATATCTGGGATTATGGCTAATTCGTAATTGCGGCTAGCGTATATTATCTGTAACTAGATAGCAAGTAAAAAAGTAACCCCGGCGCGCAAGCGTGCCGGGGTTGGTGTTGTGTTGGTGTTGTGGAGAGCTAGTTACACAGTGCAGACTCGATGATCGGCCAAAATTTCTGGTGATGAGCCAGTAGTGTCTTTGGCATTTCGGTGAACCACTCCCCGTTACTGGGCTCACTTACTGGGTGACACAACACCAGATTCGAGACATCGGAAAAACGCCGATTTTCCTCCTTCGTGTTGAAAAATGAGGTCAGATACCGATCTACCTTTACTTCACAAGCCAACTCTTTCTTGGCGCAGCGAGTCGCGGCCGACTGCCAGGTATCCGAGGGGTCGAGATAGGCTCCGGGGGTATGCCAGCCCGTGAAATGATCATCTGCGCGGTGGGTCAGAAGGACTTTGTTCCCTCGCACAATTACAAGCTCGATGGAGGCGGGAACCATTTTGGACATGAGGGGAACAAAAATTGGTCCCCAGCGGCCTTGGTTGCCCTTGGCGGTGGTACCCCAGACGG
>MFMS01000007.1:23538-27518 GCA_001783525.1 Candidatus Kaiserbacteria bacterium RIFOXYB1_FULL_46_14
GCTCAGTTTTTAGACAGCGCGAACCGTAACACAAAAATTACGTTACTTCAAGTCACTAAAAATGATTGACGCATAGTTATAAATACTGTTGAATAGCCGACTATATGGAGACAGAACGATTACGAGATTTTTACCGTGGTAAAACCGTGCTGATAACTGGGCATACCGGTTTTAAAGGTTCGTGGCTAACACACATCCTCCTCTCTTTTGGTGCAAAAGTAATTGGTGTATCTCTACCACCAGTGTCTGATCGTGACATCTTCGTAACGACCGGATTGCAATCCGCAGTGTCTCATCATGAATTTGATATTAGAAATGCTGAAAGATTGATCGCTCTTATTTCCGCAGAGAAGCCAGATATTGTTTTTCATCTAGCGGCTCAACCGTTGGTTAGACAAAGTTACGCTGAGCCTGAGACTACAATGTCCACCAATATAATGGGAACAGTTAATGTGCTAGAAGCGATTCGTCTTTCGGGCTCGGTCAAGGCAGCGGTTGTCATCACTACCGACAAAGTTTACGAAAATAAAGAGTGGATTTATGGTTACCGAGAAACCGATCCGTTAGGTGGATATGATCCTTACAGCGCCAGTAAGGCAGCGGCCGATATCGTGACCGACTCTTATCGTAGATCTTTTTTCAACGAAAATGACTATGGAGAAAAACACCACACTTTGATTGCTGTGGCACGCGCCGGAAATGTAATCGGTGGTGGTGACTGGGGAGTAGATAGATTGGTACCGGATATTATGCGCGCGGCGGAAGGCGGTGCGCCCGTTATACTCCGAAACCCAGGTTCCGTACGTCCTTGGGAACATGTGCTAGAGCCGCTTCGTGGGTATTTAATGTTAGGAGCGCGACTGGGTGCGGGAGAAAGAGAGTTCGCGGGCGCGTGGAACTTCGGACCAGGTTCTGAATCGTGGCTCTCGGTGGGTGACGTGACAAGGAAAGTGATGGAGCTGTTGGGAACAGGCGATATCAACATCAGTAGCCAGCCAAGTTTTCATGAATCCAATATGTTGACTCTCGACACTACCAAGGCACAGAGGATACTTGGTTGGAAGCCACAATTTGATATAAATCGTACGCTGAACGAAACGGTGCGCTGGTACAAGACCGTCAATACCGATAAAACAAAAGCTCTAGCAATTACACAGGCACAAATCGCATCTTATTTTGGTTTAAATAAATAATTATGAAAGTAGTAATTTTAGCTGGTGGTCTCGGTACACGTCTTGCTGAAGAAACCACCGTCAAACCAAAACCAATGGTGGAGATTGGTGGAATGCCAATCTTGTGGCACATAATGAAAATCTACTCTCATTATGGATTCAATGAGTTTGTCATTTGTCTTGGTTATAAAGGTGAGGTTATCAAAGAGTGGTTTAAAAACTATCATCTCCGACAAAGTGATGTCACTTTCGACTTTTTGACTGGTGCGACCAAGTTCCATTCACAGACCCGTGAACCATGGAAAGTTACTTTAGTAGATACTGGAGCGCAGTCTATGACCGGAGGGCGTTTACTTAGACTAAAAGAATTGATCGGCAATGAAAGGTTCATGCTTACTTACGGTGATGGTGTAGGAAATGTAAATATCTCTGAACTTGTTAAACATCATGAAGATAGTGGCAAGTTGGCTACATTAACCAGCGTCATTCCTGGAGGTAGATTCGGAGTTGTTGAGACAGATGAGAGTAATAGCGTCTTGGCCTTTAGTGAAAAAACAGACAACCAAAAGCGCGTGAATGCCGGGTTCTTCGTCTTTGAACCTCAAGTGTTTAATTATTTGAAAGACGGAGACGCTACGGTGTTGGAACAAGACCCCCTAAAAACACTGGCTCACGAAGGTCAGCTACTTTCACACCCCCACGACGGTTTTTGGCATCCAATGGACACATTGAGTGATAAGAACAAACTTGAAGGCCTCTGGTCTTCTGGGGAAGCTCCTTGGAAACTTTGGCAGTAGGGAAACCAGATAGTTCATTTAATGTATAATAATTGCCAAATCAATGATCAGAAAAATATCTCAAACTCAAACAGATTCGGATGAATTATCTCTGAGGCAGCCAAGCGAGTTGCCTCCGGCTGAAAAATTTGACTACAGAGGCATCGTGGTCAATAAGCCTTGGGGCTATGAGTATTTGTTGTATGAGAATGACTCGGTCGCTATTTGGGTGTTGTGTCTCAAGAGTGGGGCGAAAACATCCATGCATTGTCACCCGAAGAAGAAAACTTCATTGTTTGTTCTAGATGGCGCGGTTAAGACATCATCGCTTTATGATAGTCACGACCTTACTTGTAGAGATTGTGTAATGATTGATAAAGCCACGTTTCATTCAACTGCTTCCGATTGTGAGGAAGGGGCATTTATAATGGAGATAGAGACTCCTCCGGAAAAGACCGATCTAGTCCGCTTAAAAGACGAGTATGGGCGTGAGAATAAGGGGTATGAAGCAGGAAAGGAATTATCTACAGATACCAATGGTTACGAGTACCATGATTTTCATAACGATAAGTATGATGAGAGGAAAGTGATACAAAAAGTGATCAAGAATAGTAATGTTGTACTTCACAATAGGGAGGATTGGCAGAGTTTTTATGATGAGGTCAAGCAAAAGCATTTTTGTACCATCAGTTTTTTAGACACGGATCTTTTGAGTGACGTTGGAGAAATCGTTTTATCGGTCGGGGACGTTTGCGAAGGGGAGTGGTTTTTGAAAGAATACGAGAAGTTGAAACCGGCGGGCGATGTCTTCACGGTTCTAACCATTCATTAAAACTATGAACAAAGTTAAAGTCGCCGATTACATAGCAGATTACATTGCTTCCCTCGGAGTGAAGCACGTGTTTTTGATACCAGGTGGCGCTAATGTCAGCATGGTTGACTCCATATCCAAACACCAAGATTTGAAACATGTTTGCAACCACCATGAGCAAGCGGCGGCGATGGCGGCCGAAGCTTACGGCAGGGTAGGAGGAAATATCGGCGTGTGCGTGACCACTGTCGGTCCTGCGGCCACCAATGCCGTTACTGGAATAATGGGTGCCTGGACTGATTCGATCGCCACGCTCTATCTATGCGGGCAGGTTAAGCGGGAAGTTATGATGACTGATGGCTTGCGTCAAATGGGAGTGCAGGAGATTAATATTGTTGATATTGCTCGACCTATCACAAAGTATTGCGAGATTGTAAGTGACCCAAATGATATCAAGTACCATTTAGAAAAGGCGCTTTACTTGGCCAAGACCGGCAGACCGGGGCCGGTGCTTTTAGATATTCCTTCGGATGTACAAACCGCAGAAGTGGATTTGGATTCTATTCGAACCTTTAATCCTGAAGATGAAGGTTTAACAATTGAAGTCCCATCAGAGTTGGAGTCGCAGATCACGGAACTTTTGACACTGTTGAAAAATGCTAAGAAGCCGGTGATATTTGCTGGACATGGCATACGTTTGGCCGGAGCCGATCAGGAGTTTTTGAAACTGGTTGAAAAGTTGAACGTGCCCATACTGACTTCGATGTCGGCACATGATCTGATCCCTACTGACCATCCGTTGTTTGTGGGACGGCCAGGGGTGTTTGGTGATCGAGCCGGAAACTTTGCTATCCAAAACGCTGACCTACTCATCAGTATTGGCGCCAGGCATCACCTTTGGAACATCGGATATAACTACAAAGAATTTGCCAAAAATGCCAAGAAGGTCGTAATCGATATCGATAAGAACGAGCTAAAAAAGAAGACGGTGATACCAGATATTGCCATAAACTGTGACGCCAAGACATTTATTGAGGCTTTGCTCAAGGTGGCAAAGCCAAAACAAGATATTTCAGAGTGGATAGCCAGAGGTATAGGTTGGAAGAAAAAATATCCCGTAGTCTTACCTTCATATAAAGAAGAAAAGGGTTTTGTGAATTCCTATTATTTTACAGATGTCCTGTCTGACGCGCTAAAAGAAGGTGACATAATTATGACTGG
>MFMS01000008.1:0-2435 GCA_001783525.1 Candidatus Kaiserbacteria bacterium RIFOXYB1_FULL_46_14
GAGCCACAGCTAGTGTTCCAGACCAAGTTGGTGTAAAGGTGTGTGTCGATCCTGAAGAAATAATATTGAGCCCGATATTGGTATCGCTAGAAGTTGCGAAGGATTGCGTGGCAGACGTAATACCATTAAGAGAAGTCAGACTACCGCCAGCGCCAGGAAGGCTATCATAAGAAACTTTGCGTACCCCGCCGGCGGTAGCGTCATAGAAAGCCAAGAAGTCACCAGACTCAAAGACTGCCTCAGTAGATAGTTCATTGATATCTAGATTGAGCGTAGTGGTACTCCAAGACAGACCATCGCCCGCCGTTATCTTTGTTGAAGGAGTGTTGTAGAAATCAGACCACTCGGTCGAGGATGCGGTGAGAGGAATGGTGTAGCCGGCAGCCAAACCTGGAGAAAAAGTATGTATTGAACTAGTCGAGGTTATCGTTAGAGTCAAACCGTTACTGCTTGTAGTAGCAAAGTTTTGTACTGCAATGGTCAAACCATTGAGTGATGTCATTCCACCGCCTGCCCCTGGTAGATTGTCGTAACTGACTTTGCGCACAGCACCAGCGGTAGCGTCATAGAAAGCCAAGAAGTCACCCGAGGTAAATCCGCCTTCTTCGGTTAATTCATTAACATCGAGGTTAAGTGTATTACTACTCCAAGACAGACCATCGCCCGCCGTTATCTTTGTTGAAGGAGTGTTGTAGAAATCAGACCACTGCGTAGTAGAGGCCGTGAGAGGGATGTTGTAACCAGCACTTAGTACGATGGTATCGCCAGAAAGTGCTAAACCAGTTGCTGTAACCGAGAGGTTTGTATAATCACTTATATCTATGTCGTTACCATTCCAAGTACCTGAAGCAACAACACCAACAGAATTAATTTGGAAAGCATCATCTGCACCGACTGTAAGAAGTGCTGCTGGGCTAGTGTCACCAATACCTACATTGCTTGAAAAGTAAGAGTTACCTGTAACTTCAAAAATGCTGTTAACAGTAGCCGTAGCGCTATTGCCCACAAGTACTGAGTCGGATGTATTTTGCGGATAGATAAATCCCGTGGATGTCGCCCATACACCATCACCACCACCTCCACCAGAAGTCTGATCGGCTCCCCAAGACGGTAGTCCTGCTGAAACTTTTAGGACTTGTCCAGAAGATCCAATTGGTAATTTGGTTAATACACCGCCGGTATTAGCGTAGAGAATATCTCCAGAAGTATAAGTGGAGAACCCGGTGCCACCATATCCTTGTGCCAGCGTGGTAGTGGCGGTGAAAGCAGAAGTACCGTTACCAAGGAGGAGGCCAGTGAGGGTGGTGGCGCCGGTGCCGCCGTTCCCTACGGCCAAAGCGGTACCGGACCAGTTGTCATTATTTATGGTGTTGAGAGTGGCCAATGAACCTAGACCAAGCGATGCACGAGCGGTAGCACCACTTTCATAAGCAAAAGTACCAACACCAGTCGCGACAATGAATTCCCCATCAGCGGCCGCTGGACCTAGAGTATTTAGGTCTTCAAGTACACCTGTTGTAGTAAGGCCACCGGTAGTCTGTGCCAAGCCACCCGCAGCTGTAACAGTCAACACATCCCCAGTCAAAGTAATACCATTACCATCAGAAAGATTCGTGTAGTCGCTAATATCAATATCGGTACCAGACCAAACACCGGATGCGACTGTACCAGTGGCAGTAACTTGAAAAGCGTCACCTGCACCAACTGTAAGAAGTGCTGCTGGGCTAGTGTCACCAATACCAAAGCTGCCGTCGCTTGTTAGGGTAACACGTACCGAATTGTCAGTTACAAGCTGCATACTATGTGCGCTGCGTGTTCCAAAGAGCGCTGTATCAGTTGATGAAATACCGATTACGGCTTCTGTCGTACCATTGCTAGTGCGGACTCCGTAGGTATTACTTCCCTGTACGATATCAAGAACATAAGCTGGACTCGAAGTACCGATACCTACAAATCCAAGTGCACCAACAAATATTCCCTCATCATCTCCATCACCAGAAAGATAATTAGAACCGAGCGCGATGTTGGCGGTAGAACCAGAGAATGTGAGGTTGCCAGAGATAGAGTCTCCTGTGTTGCGAACGTAAGCGTCTTCTATATATGAAGCAGAGAGTGTGGTGGTAGCAGTGAAGGCGCCGGTGCCGTTACCAAGGAGGAGGCCAGTGAGGGTGGTGGCGCCGGTGCCGCCGTTCCCTACACTAACCGGACCAGCTATGCCGAGAGAATTACCAGTCCAAGCTAGGCCATTTCCTGCTGTGATACTAGTCGAAGGATTATTATAAAAATTAGACCATTCGGTAGTGGAGGCTATGAGCGGGATGGAGTAGCCGGAAGTGAGAGAGATTGAGTCGCCAGAAAGTGAAAGGCCGATTGCTGTAACGGAGAGGTTTGTATTATCTGAAATATCGATTGAGGTCAGTGTAGAAATTGTGCCA
>MFMS01000008.1:2448-15386 GCA_001783525.1 Candidatus Kaiserbacteria bacterium RIFOXYB1_FULL_46_14
ACAACACTCCACTCCAAGTCGGGGTAAAAGTGTGAGTAGCACCACTCGAAACAATTTCGAGACCAATGTTGGTGTCACTTGAAGTTGCAAAAGTTTGGGTTGAACTAGAAAGGCCATTGAGTGAAGTGATACTTGCACCTCCAGCAAACCCCAATGTAGAAGTCGCGACCCAGCGAGTAGAAGTGCCGGTCGATTGTAGAATATAGCTACTGCTACCGATCGATCCTGCGGCATCTGCTAGCGCACCAGACAGCGTCACACCGCCGGCGAAAGTAGATGTAGCACCAGCATCTGTCGCACTGAAACTACCGGCGGACAAATTATCAACTACGGAAAGTGAAGAAAATGATGCTGCCTGACCGGTTATGTCGTTAAATGCTGCGTTACCTTCATCATCGACACTCCATTCATCTGAAGTGATTTGTACTGTGTAGAATTCGCTACCCAACGTTACATTTTGCATTGCATGGAAACCTTCCTCGACTCGGAAAGAACCGGAGATCTTACCCGAACCAGCCGTAACACTTCCTGCCACATCAATATCGTTGTCAAAATTTACATCTTCATCAAAGTTGGCTTCGCCGCCAAAGTTACTTTTGCCCTTGACTGTAAGACTCTCAAAAATAGCTTCTGGTGCTGTTAGTAACGCCTTAAAAATTGCTGGGCCGTTAACTGTAAGTGATTTTTGAAATGTCGCATCACCAAAAACTGCAAGGTCACCACCGACTGAAACATGATTCAAAAGTTTAGTAGCCCCCTTTACCAACAATGTGCTTCCGACCTCCACATTACCCTCAAGAAAAACCGGCTCGTAAGTAACATTCCCGTTCTTGGTAACAAAAGCGAGGGTGAATTCGTGAGCCGATGTACCATCTAAATAGTCGGCGTTTAGGTTTTCTACCTTAGTGGTCGAATTTACAGTTATCGGTGCTATACCATCCTCAATAAAAGAACGAAACTGCCCGTCGGTCTCAACACTTCCAAAAATAGAAATTTCACCCTTCGGCCCAAGAAGCAAAATCTCATTTGCATGAGTGCCAGGACGAAAACCCATTACAGTCTGTGCATCTTTTACAGCACTCATAGCTCCGTCTAGAAATCTTTCAGCAAAACCGGAAACAAACCGAAATGGCAAAACGACCATGATAACTAGAGTAACGACGAACACCGCCATCATGCTCGGTGAGGAAAATACGCTTTTGTATGAACGACGAATAAATCGACCGATCTTAAAGAGCATGCCGTGTTCACTATCCACCCGCTCGTCTATATGCGCATTAAATTTGCGCATAAATTCCTCAAACAAAGCATCTCCTTTGACTGCTGGCTTAACAGCCTCTGGTGCAAAGAGAGATGTTCCCACTACCGTTTTCTGCGCCACAAGCGCTACTGGTGCAGCTGGAATTTGAGTGACGACTGGCTGATCGACAATTTTATCTACCGCTGGCAAAGTTTGTGCAATCGTTTTTATTTCACTTTGCTGAGGTAAATGCACTGGTACATTGTTGACCCCTGAAGAAATATTCTGCGCCTCGGCAGGCTTAACAAAAGGAGTAACCCCTCGTACCCGCATTACATCATCACTAAAAGTTCGCTGGAAGCGCACTTGATGTGGCAGCAAATCTTCGACTGGCTCACCTTCGATCTTAGTACCCTTGTGTGGCTCGGAGATGAACGGACGATATGCGTTAGGGTCACGATTCAAAACTTCTGCTCGTCTTGCTTGATCTGCAAGATAAGCATTTACAACAGCGCGCGTCGTGTGCCAAACGCCGTTCACTTTTTTAGCTACCAACCGACCCTTGCGCGCAAGCAAGCTCAAGTACTCAGCGGAGTACGGAGTGAACTGTGCCGCTTCTGCAAGCGGAATCCAATTCATTTCATTTTCATTTTGATTGTACTTTTGAATGTTCAAAATGTGGCTAACTTTAGCGCCGATACATTGTATCGGCAGGCTTCTTAACCATTATTGTAACGTGCTGGTCTTTAAAATTAATTAAATACAAAATCAATTTTGTGGATAAACTAAAATTAAAAACTTTTAAATAATTACCGATTAAATTTGGTAATTAATGCATTTGAAAATGAGATTTTGTAATTTGTCATTTCAAGTAAACCGATCAGCTGTCAGCGCTTATAGATTTGCTGAATACAGGCTTAAAAATACAAACATACGCGTGTGGGCTATCGTTTTGCACCTCAATTTATTCCGGACTCGTATCAAAAAAATTAGACGCCTAGTTTAGTGGCGCCGTGAAAGTGTACAAACCTACAAACAAACTCGATGGGAACAACCAAATTTATTAAACACAGATCTCAAGTGACATAAGTTAACTATATGCCGAGATTTGGCTTTAAATAAGCTTATCTCGTTTAAACGAGAATTATTTTAAATCTACGCTATGAATGACCTTGCCGTCTATTTTGTATATATCGACAGGACCAAGCTCACGAGAATCGGTGCTAGTAAGTCCGTTGTCACCTAAGAGGAAGTATTCGTGAGGATCAAGGCGATAATTGTAATCAGCAGAAGTAGTGCTGGTAAAATCCTCTGTATCTAGCTTCCCTACCTCAGTTTTTTCTCCATCTCGCTGGTTTGCGACATAGACAATACCCTTTTCTATATAAATCCACTCGCCAGGCAGGCCAACGATGCGCTTTATTGCCTTTTTGTCAGCCATTTCGCGAAAATTTACCACCACTATGTCGAGACGTGACGGTTTGTGCCAATCATAAGCCATTTTATTCACAAAAATATAGTCGCCATTCGTTAAGGTGGGCGCCATTGAATTACCAATGACCAGAAACGAATCTAGGATGAAATACCTGATTAGAAAAGTGCTAATTAACACGGCGGTAACTATGTAAGCCGCTTTTTTTACCTTACTGACATTTCTAAGGTCCATAAAATATATTATTTACCCATAGTTAGTAGCCACTTGGCCATATCCCCCAACTGGACCGCTTCGTTTAACTCATCCGTAATGTATCCTACCCCAGCCATAAGGTCAGTTGGTTTAAGCTTAACCTCCAGGGCTTGGAGCAAAATAAATCCACATAAGCCACCAAGCATAAAGAGGGTCCCTGTGGCTAAAAAAGCCTTTAAGTTAAACGCTACTGTGTTTAAAGACATATCATGATGACGTGTACTGCCAAGCTCCTCTAAACGCTTCAGTCTTAGTTTTGAACGCCGCAAAAGAGCATTACTCTCAGCCTCTACTAAGAACTGCTTTAAGGATGTGTAGTCAGTGTACCAAACGTGGCCTTTTTTGTGCGCTAGTATGTTCCCTTTTTGCGCCAAGCGGATTATATGAGCGGGCGTATAACCGCTTATTTGAGATGCTTCCTTGGTGGTGAGCCAATTTCTGTCACTGTCTAACATCACTAATATAATATAGTGATGTTAACTAAAAATTGCGGTAAAACAATTAAATCTGTGGATATGTAGGTGCGCAGAGACGAAGATCAACAGTGCTTACTTAGCAGACCAGAGGTTTACGGTTGCTTGTAGTCCGCCTGAGAAATCAAAATAGTACTCTGTGTCTAAGGGCATTACTCGAGATGCAAAGGTTTGCTGTTCAAAGCTAATAAAGCTCACGAGTAGCAGGAATCCTGCCGCTATAATGGCGCTAGAAACGGCCTTTATATATATACGTGACCCATTCGCTGGCGTTTCTACGATATAAACTTCCTGTTCTATGATTGGCCTATGTGCGACCCTCACGTCATCCATCCTTGAGACTGGCGCCTCTCCGGTCATATAGCGAACAGCAGGACGTGCTGGATAGTCTTTAGGAGCTTCGCTGTGTCTTACTTCATTCACCCTTGCAGGTTCAGACATCGTAACCCGCTTCAGATACACCGCACTCCCTTCAAGCTCCTCATCTTGGGCTACTGCTACCTGCGGAGGTGTCGTCTCAAAATGCTTTTTAATCGAAGGAATAAGCGGCTGATCATCAGCCTCATAGACTGGAGTAGAAAATCTATCTTCAAATAACAGCGGTTTGGGTTGTGTTCTGACTCCCATCATCTGACGCACGGCATCGACTGATTTTGTTTGGTTACTACGATAGCGATTCTTTTTATGTGCTCGAATAGATTTTTCTGACACGTACCAACTGCGCCCAACAAGTGTTCCTTCCACCTGACGACTGCGACAAAGTTGGCCAACATAATCGGCTGTATAGCCCAGCTCTTCGGCTATTTTAGAGCCTTTTATATAAGTTTCTCCCTTAAACGAGATAGTGTCCATGACAACACCAGTATAAGTCGCTAGATACAAAAGCACCAGCCGTGACTGGCTGGTGCTTGTGTACAACTTCTTAAGGGTTAGGGTGTTATCCGAGGAGTTTCTTTTCGAATAATTCGGTTAACAGCTTCGGATTAGCCGCCCCTCTGGTTGCTTTCATACCCTGACCTAGTAAAAACTGCAGTGAGGCTGTCTTGCCATTTTTGTACTCAGTCACCACTGTAGGGTTCAAAGAGATTATCTCATCTACTATTGCAGTTAGTGTTTCGACCGAGTTATCGGCTAACAAACCCTTTTCTTTAGCCATTTCTTTAGGATCAGCGCCCTCAAACACTATTGCAAATAAAAGGTCTTTAGCAACTCTAGAGGTAATCTCTCCTTCAGACACCATCTGTATTAGGGTCGCGAAGCTCATAGCATTCGTGCTATCTAGCACGTGTTCTGGGTGATCCTGACGTAACCCAGCGAGATCCGAAGTAATGTAATTGGCAGCAATCTTTATCACTGTCTTATCCTTCCCTGATTCTTGAAGCAAGACGACAACCTTCTTGAAGAAAGCTAACGCGAGCTGATCATTAACCAGAGCCTCTGCCTGCTGTGATTCTATGCCGAGATCTTGCAAAAAAACCCTTGTTTTACTTGGTATCTCGGATAGATCCTCGTCTAGACGAGAATTGTTAAATTCCTCGATAGTAGATAGATCATACTTAGGAATATCGGGGTCAGGGAAGTAACGATAATCTTCGGCGGTTTCCTTGCTTCTCTGCAAAAAAGTCTTATTTTGAGCCGTATTCCAGCCACGAGTTTCCTGTGTAATTATTTTATGGCTCTGTAAAGCCGTTTTTTGGCGCTCAATTTCGTAGTTTATGGCGTCTTCTACTGCTTTAAAGGAGTTGAGGTTCTTAACCTCTACTTTAGTGCCGAGCTTTTCACTGTCACTTATAGATATATTGGCCTCCACTCTCATCTCTCCCTTCTCCATATTGGCATCCGATACACCTAGTGCTCTTAGGAGTAATTGCAACTCTTTTGCAAAACGAGCAGCCTCTGCGGCTGAGTGTATTACCGGCTCTGTGACTAATTCCATCAAAGGAACTCCCGCTCGGTTAAAATCAACCAGGCTTATCTCTCCCTGATGCTGACTTCGGGCAGTATCTTCTTCTAGGTGAACTCGTGTAATAGATACTCCGGCAAGTTCCCCTCCTTTTACAAATGGAAACTGATACTGACTCAACTGGTAGGCTTTCGGTATATCGGGGTAAAAATAATTTTTACGATCAAACTCACTGTAAGACGCTATCTCACCGCTGATCGCTCGACCCACCAAAAGTACCTTTTTGACCGCTTCATTATTTACAACTGGCAATGTTCCCGGATGAGCCAAACAAACTGGACAAATGTTTGTGTTTGGATGACTCGCATGCGGATCATTTTTGCATGAGCAAAACATTTTGCTCTTTGTCTTGAGTTCAGCGTGAACTTCGATGCCGATGGTGGGGGTATAAGTGCTCATTTATATGTGTAATTTCTCTTATACTACCCCTCTCTTAAGTGTTGTACAAGCTGATCTTGTAGCTCTTTTACCCCTTCTCGGGTTTTTGCTGATATTACAAACACACGCTTATTGTTTATGTCAATACTCGTAATTACCTCGTCTATTTTAGCTTGAGAAACAAGGTCTTTTTTAGTAAAGATAATCCATTCTTCCCTTTCTGTAAGAGATTTATCAAAATCAGATAGCTCCTTCAAAATGGTGTAATACGCATTTTTTGGGTCATCTTGGTCTAAAGAAACCAAGTGGAGGAGCATCTTGGTCTTAGTTATGTGACGTAAGAATTTATGTCCTAAACCTTTGCCAGTACTAGCCCCTTCAATTAGGCCTGGAATGTCCGCTAGAGCATAACCATAGAGTGCTCCGAGGTGAGGTTCCAGAGTAGTAAACGGATAATCAGCCACTGCGGATGAGGCGTTAGTCAGCGTATTTAAAAGTGTTGATTTGCCGGCATTCGGGAGCCCTATTAGACCGACATCAACGACCAAGGATAGCTCAATTAAGAATTCTCCCTCTTCGCCTTTGCGACCTTTGGTTGATTGCTCCGGTGAGCGATTTACTGATGACTTAAAGTACTCGTTGCCCAGACCACCTCGCCCACCCTGCAAGATCCTTTCAACCTGATCTTCCGCTGTAAGTTCGATAGTGCGCTCTCTGTTGATATCGGTTACCCGAGATCCGACCGGTACGTCGATATATAGATCTAGGGAGGCTTTTCCGTGTTGACTTAGGCTGCGGCCCTGCTCTCCGTCCTTAGCCTTAAATTCCTTTGAGCCGGTATATTTAGAAAGCAGCGACAAATCACGTACTGCGCGTACATATACGTCACCACCCCTACCGCCGTTGCCTCCGGCAGGACCGCTTAAGGGTTTAAATTTTTCCTGGCGCCAACGGACTACACCGTCTCCGCCATTGCCTGCCTTGGCTTTAATACGTATCTCATCAACAAACATAAGGGGCTACTTATACCACAATTTGATTGTTTTGTCTGTATTCATAGAATAACGGTGAACCAATGGGACAAAACTCATTGTTCAACAGGAGATGTAACTAAAAGCCACACAAAGGTACTCCAGCACCCCACCAACCCATACTGACATTACTACCTGTTTTGCACTGACTTCCGTCGCTCAAAGTAACGCGTATGGCATAGCCACTGCCACCCGTAGCGTATACGTACTGATCATTATCAATTACTAATTGTGCTGATATTTGCGATATGTAGGTGCTGACCAAGTAGGGAGTAAGCGCCGTATCTACGCGGTATCCAACATTGGCTGACAAATATGGCGGGTAAGTACCATTGTCTAGATAATATGATTCGATCGCTGTCTTTAGCTGTTTGACTTCTGTTTTATGTGCCGCGTCGGCAGCTTTGGTACGAGCAGTACTTAAGTTGGCTATTACAACACTGGCTAATATGCCGATAATAGCAATAACAACGAGTAATTCTATTAGCGTGAAGCCTCGATTATCCGTAAACCTATTAGGTCTTAACATTTAAGCTTTATAACACACCTACAAACTTTAATACCGTGAAGTTATTCACCATTAGTAAATCTTGATTGGGTCACGCAAATTAACTTCGATACTGATATCGAATTGATCGGTCAATTTGTCACAGACTCAGTCAGTCTAGTCAGATAAAATTTTGTTACTTAAAGCACTAGCGATAGCAACAAAGAATGAGCAGAGCAGCGCTGGAATAAAGCCATCTACATTGAAACTATCCACAAACAACGTTGCCAACAATACCATCACCGCATTCAAAACCAAGGCAAATAATCCAAAGGTAATGATAGTGAGTGGGAGTGTAAGAATAAATAAAACTGGTCGTATGATTAGGTTAATAATACCTAGTACGACAGCGGCCAAGATCGCTGTATATAAGCCTGTTATCTCCACCCCTGGTATGATTTCGGCGGCGAGCAAAAGAGCTAGCGCAACTACGAGGACGCGTACAATGATTTGTATCATCTTATAAGCTTATAAGGTTTGCGGGGGACGTCAACCTGTACACAATAAAAAGTGCCGCCCGCTTCGAAGCGGGCGGCACTTTTTTATACATACCGCTGGTTGATTACACCAACTTCCACTCACCACTTTGGAGAAGGGCCTCGGCCTTCTTATATTTCATTTCCTTAATTTCGGTACCGTTCGTAATCTTTACCATTTCATTACGGCCAATAGAGTTGTTACTAGTTCTTGGAACAGAGCTACTTACTACCGCCTCACCGCCAACTATCTGAGCCTGCTTTGCTTCTTCACGCATCCTTGCCTCCTCGCGCAAGACAGCCTCTGTTTTTAGATTTGGTAGAAGCTCAACGATGCGATGCAATGTACTCTCTTGCATCTCTCTAAATAAGCGAGCAGCCTCCTTTCGGTATTCTATCAACGGATCACGCTGACCATAGGCACGCAACGTGACACTACTTCGCGTGTAATTCATTACCTCCAAATGCTCAACCCAAAGAATGTCAGTGATTTGCAAACAAAGCTTGCGCATAGTCTCAAGCCATTCCTCTTCGCCAAATTCCGATCTCTTCTTGTCTATCACCTCTTGGACTGAGGGGGTTTTTTCTACTATTTCGGACAAAATTGACTCAACTTCTGTCTTGTCTCCAAGAAGCAATCGCTGACGTCTTTTGTAAACAGCTTGGCGCTGTTTGTTAATGACGTCATCGTAGGCCAGGACCTGCTTACGAGCGTCGAAGTGGAAACCTTCGATTCTGGTCTGTGCCGCTTCCAATTGACGGTTTAGCATTCGGTTTTCGATCGGTTGATCCTCAGGAATACCGAAAGTGCCCATCAGACTTTTGATCCGCTCGCCACCGAAGACACGCATTAACGTATCCTCCATCGAAACGAAGAATTGAGTACCGCCAGGATCTCCCTGACGACCGGAACGACCGCGAAGCTGATTGTCGATACGACGTGCTTCGTGACGCTCTGTACCAAGCACGAAGAGACCGCCCAGCTGACGTACTTCCTCTGTCTCTTCTGGAGTTGCGGACGCGCCACCCAATTTAATATCGACACCGCGACCGGCCATGTTGGTAGCTAGAGTCACTGCCCCCTTTCGGCCAGCTTCAGCGATTATCTCTCCTTCTCTTTCGTGGTTCTTGGCGTTTAAAACCTCATGCTTAATGCCAGCAGTTGTTAGCGCTACTGACAAAAGCTCGTTTTTCTCAATCGAAGCGGAACCTACCAGGATCGGTTGGCCAGTGGCACTTATTTCCTTTATCTTATGAGTAACCGCTTCAAATTTGCCTTGCTCTGTTTGGAAAATAAGATCATTACCATCGATACGTGAGACTGAGCGATGAGTAGGCACTGGCACAACTTCCAATCCGTAAACGGTATAAAACTCCTCTGCCGAGGTCAGTGCCGTACCTGTCATACCAGACAACTTCTCGTACATGCGGAAATAATTCTGATACGTGACAGATGCATAAGTACGCGACTCTTTTTGTATTGTCACACCCTCCTTGGCTTCTACTGCCTGATGAAGTCCATCAGACCAACGGCGGCCTGGTTGCAAGCGACCAGTAAATTCATCCACTATCACCACTTCACCATCTCGCACTACGTATTCTTTGTCACGACGATACAGCGCCTTGGCTCGGACAGCGGTCTCTAAGTGGTGTACATACTTGATGCCCTTGTCAGTGTAGATATTGTCTATACCAAGTGCTTTTTCTGCGGCCTCTATACCAGCGTCAGTCAAAGTCGCGCTGTTTAGTTTTTCGTCAACCAAATAATGTTCAACTGAACGTAAGGTAGAGGCAACTCGGGCAAAGGTGAGATATAGATTTTCACCCATTGGAGCGGGTGCAGAAATAATCAACGGTGTGCGTGCCTCGTCTATCAAGATAGAGTCTATCTCGTCGATGATCGCGTAAGAGTGGCCGCGCTGTCTAAGTTTATCTGCATCAAATTCAATATTGTCGCGAAGGTAATCAAAACCAAACTCACTATTGGTACCGTAGGTGATGTCTGCTGAATAAGCGGCCTTTCTTTCTACTGGACGCAAAAATTCATAGTGAACCTTGTAAGAACCTTCTTGGTCACGCTCGCTATCGTCAGCCTTTTTAGTGTGACTGTCGTCATATAGATATGAAGCATCGTGACTAATGACACCGACGGACAATCCTAACGCAGCGTAAATCTGACCCATCCAGACCGCATCTCGTCGTGAGAGATAATCATTTACAGTAACAACATGCACACCACCGCCATCAAGAGCGTTGAGCGAAGCGGGTAATGTACCCACCAGCGTCTTACCCTCACCAGTACGCATCTCGGTAATGCGTCCCTTATGAAGCAAAATGCCGCCAATCAACTGCACGTCGAAATGGCGCAGACCCATGGTGCGACGACCAGCCTCGCGCACTAATGCAAAAACTTCGGGTAAAAGTGCGTCTAGAGATTCGCCAGACTTGCGGCGCTCACGCAAACTAGCGAAGCGCTCTTTTAAGTCAGCGTCAGACAACGGCAACATCTGCGGTTCAAGGGCATTAATAGCGCTCACCTTGGGACGTATTTGTTTCAGCTCCTTGGCGTAAGATGGCCCGAAAAAACGGTCTAAAAACGACATATCAGTGGTTATTTAAGCGGTGTCAGCATACCACACAAAGCAAAGCGCCGCACGAAATGCGGCGCTTTGCTTTGATCGGCGTACGAAGATTATTTCTTCTTGCGCTTTACGGTCTTCTTGGCAGCCTTCTTGGTTGCCTTTTTTGCAGTCTTCTTCTTAGTGGTCTTCTTGGCAGCCTTCTTTGCTACCTTACGAGCCTTTTTCTTCATTGCCATGATTAGGGTGAGAGATTGTGTTTATAAAAAAATTCGACCGCGATACTTTTTAAAATCTTTTTTAAAAAATATCTGCTTGTGTTTAATTATCACGCAGAATTTTTTTTTTAACAGCGAAATATTTTTTTTACTGTGGATAATTTTATTTTAAAAAAATAATTTAAAAATATTTTTTATTATCGTTACCAACAATTTACTTCTTGTTCTATTTTTATTTTTGTCTTTTCAAAAACTGCATCTGAAATTTTTTGTACAAATTCTTTTATCTCCAGTGCAGAAGCACCACCATAGTTAACGAGTATTAGCGCCTGTTTCTCGTAGAGTCCAACATCACCTTCACGTAATCCGCGTAAGCCGCAAATTTTATCGAGTATGTAACCGAGAGAAATCTTCGCCCTTCCGTCTTCTTGTACAAACACTGGCAACGTTGGATATTCCTTCACTAATTCAGCCGCCTCCTCACTACTAATAATCGGGTTTTTAAAAAACGAGCCGGCAGTGCCAACTTTTGTCCAGTCTGGAAATTTTCCGGCGCGAGTATTGATAATCGCTTGTCTAACTTCTTGCAATGACGGGTTTGCAATCGCTTTAAAATATTCTGCTAGATCTTTGTATAAAAGTCGTGGTCGTGGCTTTTTAGATAGACGGTAAGTGACTGACACAATAATATTACGCCGGCCGCCAGCGGTCTTAAAAAATGAATCACGATATGCGAAGTGACAGTCGGCAACAGACAACGTGATGAAGTCATCTTTATCTATATCATAGACACGCACTGATTCAATCAACTCGCCTGCTTCCACCCCGTAAGCACCAACATTTTGGATCGGTGTAGCCCCGACCGTACCAGGAATAGCAGAAAGATTTTCAAGTCCCCACAAATTGCGACCGACTATGTCAGACACTAAGTCATCCCAAACTTCCCCACCTCCAGCAGTAACGAGGACTTCATCGTCTAATTCTTGGTACAGAATGCCTTCGATTTCGTTTTTGATAACAACGGCATCAATACCTTCATCGCTTATCAATAAGTTAGAGCCCCCGCCGAGTACTAGCACCGGCAGATCGAGGCGACGGGCTTCAGAGCACACTTCTTTCAACTCCTCCTCGTTTTTGACCACTGCAAAATACTTCGCCTTCCCTCCCACCTTCAGCGTGGTGTAGGGCGCAAGTGATACATCTTCCTTCCAAATGCCACTAATCATCGTTGTTGTTCGCTCTTAATCTTTTTGATCAACGTTTGACCTTCTGATTTGAATGTTGGTATATCTCTGATAGCTTCTTCAAGAACAGCTATCGCCTTATCGAGCTCACCCATCTCATAATAAACCGCCGCTAAGTTGGTTCGATAATCGATGCGAGTTGGTTCAATCTCTTTCCTCGCTATCATAATTCGAAGCAATAGATCTTGTCTTTTTTCTTGATGTGCAATGGAGATAATCATGCTGTCGGAAGCAAATGCATACCACAAGTCACTTCCTGGTATTGTCTCAGCAGGATCAAGTAAAGCGTCAGCCTCCTCAGTCTGACCATTATTTAGAAGCGCCGCAGCAAAACGAACCCGAGCTATATTATTACGCTTGTCTAACTCGTAGGCGTGTCGCAACACCTCAACAGCAGCTACCTTGTCGCCAATAATCACATACATCAGACCTTGTTCTTCTAAGATGTCTGATTTTTGCGGGGCTAGTTCCAAGGAGCGATTTAGTTCAGCTAGTGCCAATGATTGTTCCCCTGCCATTCGGTAGAAATTGCTATGGACCAGATAGACACGAGCGTCACCCGGCTTTTCGTTTTTCAATTTTTCTAGGGCAGCACTCACCGATCCGATCAACTCAAGTTTCTTATCGGCAGCAAGTGCCGGATTACTGACCACAGGCCCCATAGCCTGAGCAAATTGTTCAGAAATCTCCTGATCGGCAAATGATCCTCTGCTTAGTGCCGTCTCAAATTTGGCTATCTTTCCATCTAAGGTTTGTGCTCGATAGGCATCGATGATATCACCAGCCGCACGGATACTCGGCACATTCACGAAGTAAATTGCAGCCGAAGCAATCACCACCATCGCCGGTACTACAATCCTTTCTAGAATGTCGTTATTGATCTGGTAATTCTCTACAAAGGCAACCGGTCGCGACACTCTCTGATGTATCAGCGCCAAGACAACGGCGTAAAATATCCAACTTGCCAAGTTATCGAAAACAAAAAGATTGTGGAACATATAACCAGCGAGCAATCCGAGGATCAGCGCTTGCTCTTCAACCTTGAAGGTAGTTACATTTGATACGCCGGTTCTTATACGATTCCACAGTGGTTTAAATACAC
>MFMS01000008.1:15444-23114 GCA_001783525.1 Candidatus Kaiserbacteria bacterium RIFOXYB1_FULL_46_14
GGTGATCAACCAATCGAAGAAGATGTTGTGTGTGCGGTCGTACCATGGCTCAGCCGCATAAAGCGCCGGATCGTAGTATTTGTTGAAGACATAATTAAAGTTTTCCTGTCCCCAGCCTAGAATCGGATGTTCCTTCACACCCTCCAAAGCAACACCCCAGACCGTAAAACGGATACTTCCCTCGGCCAAAGATATGTTGGTCAAGCGGCTAAAAATCGGGCTTTCTTTAATAAAAGCGTGGCCTCTCAGCATGAATAGACCGCCGACTATTACAAGCACCGCCAAGAAGCCCCCAAGTGCCCATTTCTTGATAGCTGCGCCTCGTTCAGCCATTAAGGCCAAGTAAACGAAGGCCAAACCTGAACCACCAATCAATCCGAGCATTGTGCCGCGTGTACCGGTATGGAATAAGATGAAAGCAAAGAGAAGAATTAGTCCCCCGTAAAGCCCTCGTAGTCCCGCGCTTTTAGTTCGGATGAATAGCCACGCCGCTATAAACATCTGGAAAAGCATATAAACGCCCAAATAACTGGAGTTGCCTAAGCGACCATCAACGCGCCAAGCACTTCCCTGACTTATTTCTACCAAGCCACCAATCTGACCCAGTGCATAAAACGACATAATGCCAGCCGCCACCAGTGCTACGTTCCAAAAACGATTCCACAATTTTTCAGTATGGAGCATCGTGCCGAGCATCAGAAAATAGAGGAAAAAGTGAAGGAGTGTAACCCAGCCTTCCATACGTTCATAATTGCTCCAAAAGCTTTTTGGCGCATGTTCTCCGAAAAGGTTAGCAAAAAACATTACGCCGACTAGACCAACAATAGCGGCCAAAATCCATGAGAAGCGAGGCCGATAGACACGGTCATAGAGGGCGAGCAATAGCCACGCTGCAAAACCGATCTCTACCAAAATCCTAAAGGTAAAGTTTTTACCCGTAATGTACGGGAAGAAAAGGGACTCTGACACAATAAGCAACACGAACGGCACGGCAAAGATCGAGCTGTACACCACCCATTTCAGAAGGTCTTTCATATATAGTATGAATAAGGAATTATGGCAGAAATATACCACGGCTCGCCACAGAGAATCTAGATAGCCAAAAAAGGTTATACTTAACCATTATGGAACCCAAAGGCGTAGCTTTCGATCTGGATGGAACCCTGACGCCAGCCAAAAGTCAGATGGATGCTTCGATGGTATCGGTTTTTGCCAACTTGGTGAAGCAATTACCAGTTGCAATAACCTCTGGAGCATCATTGGCGCAAATAAAGTGGCAAGTGCTGGACTTACTACCAGCCGGTCATTTAAATAACATATATGTCTTTCCAACTGGTGGAGCGGCGATGTTCGTTTATGACGGCTCTGTTTGGACTCCTATTTATCAACATGAAATGAGCGAAGCGTCAGCCAATCACATTACTAAAATCATAGAGGAGTGCGCAAACACCAGCGGCTTGTGCGAAGACGCACAAGTCTGGGGCCCACGAGTTGAGTGGCGCGGCAGCCAAGTTACCTTCTCTGGTCTGGGACAAAAAGCTCCTTATGACGCCAAAATAGTTTGGGACAAAGACAAACAGAAACGTCTCAAATTACGAGATATGATGATGCCGCGCCTACCAGACTATGATGTGGTATTGGGAGGGACAACTTCAATTGATATTATTCCGAAAGGCATCAATAAAGCTTACGCTATGGAAAAGTTCGCTGAACATATCGGCGTTAATATTGAAGACATACTATATGTTGGCGACGACCTTAACGAAGGCGGTAACGACCACATAGTGATGTCTGATACAGAAGCCGTAACCCATCTAGTGACATCCCCCGCCGACACACAAAGACTGATATCTAACTTGATGAAAAAGGGACATTACGAGAAACCTTCTTAAGGTGACCTCGGTTATCATAAATACTTCCAATGTACTCAGGAATAAACAACCTTGCTTCAAAATATTTACCGTCATGGATGTATCACCGGCTAATTGGGCGGTGGAATTCTGACGGCTTCAAGCGCTATACAGCTAATACATCATGGGCATTGTTTTCCCGTGTCTTAAGCATCGTCGTCGCCTTTTTTGTCACCATTTATCTAGTCCGATATCTGGGACCGGAAAATTACGGTCAATTGAGTTACGCCGTTTCTTTCGTGGGCCTATTTTCTATCATATCCACATTAGGAATTGATAATATTCTCTACCGTGACCTGATCAGGTTTCCAGAAAAACGTAATGCTTACCTCGGGTCAGCCTTAATAATAAAATTATGGGCTGGTTCAATCGCCGCCGCCTTAACGATCGCAATAGCATTTATATTTTCTCAGGATGACGTTTCCCAACTAATAATCTTGATGCTCTCTGGCACTTTCATTTTTAATGCTTTTAATGTTGTTAGTTATGAATTTCAGGCTAATGTCGCGCAAAAGTATATATCAGTCATCACTTTTATAGTTGTTATCGTCCTTAACGTCTTAAAGTTAATGGTGATTTTCCTCGGTGGAGGCATATTGTACATCGGTATAATATTACTCTTCGAAGCTGTGCTATACGCTGTGCTGCTTATTTATATACGCATACAACATTACGGCAGTATGTTAGCGTGGTATTTTGACAAAAAGATCGCTGTCGAGCTTCTTAGAGACTCGTGGCCGTTCATATTCATTGCCGCTTTCACTACAATATATGTGCGTATTGATCAAGTGATGTTAAAACCTCTTGTAGATAGTTCAGCAGTTGGACTGTACGATGCAGCCGTGCGTATTGCCGAAGTTTGGCTTTTTGTTCCGGCCATCATAGCGTCATCTCTTTTTCCAGCGATTGTCAACGCCAAAGCTATTGGGCAGAATGAATACAAAAAGAGACTAATACTACTCGCGATGTTCATGGTGTCGATAGGGGTGGCCATAGCCCTGCCGCTGTCACTATTCGCTGAACCTCTAATGGTATTACTTTATGGTCCCGCCTTTGCCGCCAGTGCCACGGTATTCGCTGTATACGTATGGGCGGGTGTTTGGGCATCACTGGACATTGTGACGCGATACTTTCTTATAGCTGAAAACCGTCGTGTACTTATTTTCACTACCTCATTTTTAACAGCCGCCCTAAATGTTCTTCTCAACTTCTATTTAATACCAAGATTTGGAATAGTTGGAGCCGCGTGGTCAACCTTTATCTCGTACGCCATCTTGGCTCTACCTTTTATACTAATTGTTCGCCTACAGGGTCAGGAAAATAATCCCCCCAAATCTCTTCATACACAGTGAGTTTAGAGGCGACATTTTGAAGCGCGGTTCGCTTTGTCATAAAGCCAAATTCTTCTATCTAATGTGGGGTGGTTGAATGGTGGGCTTTTTTGTACAGTGGCATTTTCTGCCGAAGTAGCACATATGCAAAGAGTATCAGAAAGGCAAAAAAAACGAGGGGTCGAAAGACGAAAGGGGCGCGGAGAGGGGAACTTCTCACCACCTCAAGAAGGAGGGGCGCGGAGAGGGCGCAAAAAGCCAGGATATCAAAAACAAAGACCAGGCCATTGCTAATAAGCTTCCTTGTCCGTATCTCCCAGTACGCTGCAAAAAGAATCAGCGAATGAACCCCGTTATAAGCCCACGCAGTCGAAGGGGCAATCATCATGAAAGTGACTAGAATACCCGATATCATTAGTAAGATGATAGGGTCAGTGTGTTTAGGTTTTGAAAGAAAAAGAAAGAGTGCCACGACACTTACGATTAAAAAGACTGAGATGAGAGCGAGCAGAGGGAAAAATTCAGGTATAGTCTGATAAAAGAAAACTCCTTGAATACTGTTACTTAAATGCCCAGATGAAGTACCGCTGGCAAAAGCACTCAATTCACGCAAGAACGTCCCGTACAGGTTTATTGGAAAAATGACAATAGAAGCAATAATTGTCCCTGTTGCAACAAAAAATGCTTTACGGTCTCTCCAGAGGAGATAGGCGAGGAAAATAATTGGAGTGACCTTGAGTGCCGCAGCGATACCAAGGAAGAACCCCGAGGAAAGCGAACGATGGAAGTGGAGCTGGTAGAGGGCCGCCACAAGAAGAAAAGAGACCATTATGTCAGTTTGACCTCGGTCCAGATGAAGGACAAAGATTGGTGACAAGAAAAACGAAGGGAGAGCAATGACACAAAATAGTTTCGGAGAAGTTAGTAATCGAGAAAGCAAGACGCACGAAGCTATCAAGAGTCCGATCGAGAGAATAGAGTGGATAATGTAGGAAAGAGCGAAAGGCAGAAGTGAAAACGGTACAAAATAGAGCGCCATGAGGGGCGGGTACACGAATCCCCCGATATAGGAATTAAACAACGGAGACCATAAGTGTCGATCATATAGATGAGCGCCCCCCTTCATGATATCTAGTCCACCCGTATAATACGTCCGGTAATCCCCGCCAAAAGTGAGGTCTCCTACGATAAGTGAATGGGCTGTGTGGTAAGGGTCAAACACAAAGACGACACCAACACATAAGGCTGTGGCCACCCAAAGAATCAAATATATATGTCTTACAAAAAACTGTAGCGGGTAGGATTCATATGCCGTCTTGGCTATGCCTTTTATACTCATAATTCGTTTAACACCAAGAACGCCTTAAGCTCACTGACCACGTTCTCCAGAGAAGTTTTTTGAGGAGAATAACCTAGCGTCTCTAAGCGACTCAAAGAAGGAGCATAGATGTTCTTGGACCCTGTCGGGCTATTCTCAAGAATCTCCCCCACTTCAAACAAAAGTCCGTATTCCTCTTTCAGTTTATTTAAAAGTTCAAATTTGCCCGTCGCCGCTTGGCTCTTTAAGTCAAAAACGTCATTGGTCGGAGGACGCGCCATCAAAAATTTAATGATATCAACGATATCAGCCGCGGTGGTGAAATCACGAACCAGGTCATCTGGTTTGGTTTTAAACACCGCTTTAGTTTTAAGACATTTCGCTATTTCCGAAACCAAAAAGGAATCCTCAGGATCCAGGAAGCAACTAATAAATGCGAATACTCGGAGGTCGATAATAGCAGCGTCTTTCAAAGACCGATGCCTGGCCTCACTGTGGAGCTTGGCAAGAGCGTATCCATCCTTCACACTAAGAGCATTAACCCTAAAAGACGCCTCCGTATCAGGATTTACATAATCCCCAGCCGACTGACCATAAACCGCGCCGGAAGAAAGACTGAACACCCTGGTTTGTGGATATTTATCAAGGTACTGAAAGACCATATGGTCCATGGCCTCAGTCACTTTAAATACCGCAGTGGGATCCTCGTTGAGTTTCCTTGGACTGCCTATGCCGGTAGCATTGATGACGACGTCATACTTATGATCAACAAGTTCGTCGTAGTTTTTGATATCGCCAAAGGCAACCTTGTATGTATTCAAAGTCCTCCGCGCCGCTTCGACATCCCGCGAATACCCAACAACTTCAACATCAGAGTCCTTTTGAAGTTCATAGAATAGTGCGCGACCGATATACCCTGTCGTTCCGAGTATGGCTATTTTAGTTTTTAAAATGTCGGTCATATCAATCCCTTATGAAGCTTATAACATCTTTAGGGTTATGAGCCACAAATGACGGGTTACCAGTCTTCAAAACATCTGCCTGGTGGAAACCCCAGGTGACTCCGATCGAAATGACGCCATCAACCTTGCCAGCCTCCTTAAGGTCACCAACTGTATCGGTTAGAAAAAAAGTCCTCTCGCTCTCACTGACCGCTTCATTTAAAAAGACACTCTTGGGTTGCTGGCTTTGGCCGATGATTCGGGCAAAATAATTAAGCAAGTTATGTTCTTCAAGAACAACTCTGATATGTTCCAGAGGGGCGGTACTGAGTATCCAAAGTGTACCCAGATCAGAAGCTTGTTTTATGAGATCAAGAGCAAAAGGAAACGGTTGCACACTGGTGCCGTTATAATGATTCGCAAATATTTGTCTCTTATGGTTTATGAATTTCTCAAGCTCCGCCTCATTTAAACTTAAGATTTCACCCAGTTTTTGATTGAGAGGACCTGCAAACGCCGAAAGATATTGATCTTTGGTTAGGGATCTATCTAAAGCAATGGCAGCGGCGGAATTTATCTGGTAAAGATTATCCAGCGAATCCACCAAGACCCCGTCAAAATCAAAAATTATTATCTGCTTCAAGGTAGCAATCAAAAACGAGCCAATAACGCCTTCATAAAGACACCGATATCCTTCGGATGCCTGGAAGTTATGATGTTTCCATCTTCTACTACCGGCTCATCTATATAAGTAGCTCCGGCATTAGTTATATCGTCTTTAATTCCGACGTAACCGGTAGCCTTTTTATCATTCAAAAGCCCGGCCGAGATTAGCACCCATGGACCGTGACAGAAAGCGGCTACCAATTTTTTCTCTTCGTACATCTTTCTCACGAAATCTAGAACCTCTTTAATTTGACGGACGCGGTCAGGGGCCTCAAAACCACCCGGTATTAGCACCATGTCATAATCGTCAGTCTTCAAGTTCTTGGCGTCTACCAACTTACCGTAATACCTCACCAGCAACTCAAGCGGAAAGTTCAACCTGCCGACCACCAGCTTGGCATCTTTAGTAGCAATATTCACCTCAAAACCTTCTTCATGAAGCCTCATGATCGGATACATTACCTCCTCGTCTTCAAAGGCTTCGGCGGTTATTATCACTACTCTCTTCTTTGACTCCATAAGTATTTATTAGGTTAAAATTACAACATGTTTTGATCGAATTCTTCCCGATCCAAGAACGGAAACATATCCTCAAGTGGCTTACTGACCATAGTACCGTCTGCCAACTTCTCTGAATATACCTTTGGCAAGAGCGGCTGATTCGGAGACATCCTAATTTCACACAATACCGGACCGGGGTGCTCTAAAGCCTGATCTATTATCGCCCTCACATTAGAGTGATCCTTCATTTCGAAGTAGGCAAGCTTGAAGGTTTTAGCCACATCTTCAAAGGATGGGAAACTTACCCCACTCTCTTTGTCTACCGCGACTAAGTTACCTTGGAAGAACGAATTTTGGGTATTCTTGATGGCAAGATAACCATTATTGTTGATTAAAAATTCAATGCCTATCTTTTGATATTCATAAGGATTTCCTTTTAATCCTTTAATATCGATTGTTGATTTCTTTAGTTGCTTGATGGCTGAAGAATTGTTAATTCTTTCAATTTTTTTTTCTTGGCTCTTTTTAAATATTGCCAATTCTTGTTTAGCATTATTATCTATATTAATATCAGGATATCTACTTACTATTTCTTCTATAATTTGGCCGTCATTAAAATGCCAACCCTTATTAAGAAAGAAAAGTCTTCGACTGCCATATTTTTCCCTTAAATATCGACAAAATTCAACGACAGCAAAACTAAAATCAAATTCAAAGACATATTGAAAATTTAACTGCTTATATTGCATGCCCTCAGACCTAATTTGCATTATTTTATTTTGTCGAAATTTTATTTTTTATTTCTCGCAAAGACAATCCCTTGTTTCTATATTTGAAAATTGATTTAAGATTGCCAACCGCTTTCTTTCGATTAAAAAGGTACATACTCCCAAAAGATATATCCACACTAATAAGTCCCATTTTCAAATAATAAAACAATAACGATTTGCTGACGTTGAATTTCTTTGCAAGTTCAGTCACTGAAATATACTGTTTTTTATCC